>JADFZW010000025.1:15529-46329 GCA_015232355.1 Oligoflexia bacterium | reverse complement strand
GAAGTTGCAAAGTTGTAAAGTTATTAAGTTATTAAGTTATTAAGTTATTAAGTTATTAAGTTATTAAGTTATTAAGTTATTAAGTTATTAAGTTATTAAGTTATTAAGTTATTAAGTTATTAAGTTATAAAGTTATAAAGTTACTAGTTCCAATCTCTAACGATTGAAGTCACTTCTCTTAGCCATTCTTGCCTTTGCTCTGGAGTAGATGAACCAACACCCACCAAAGAGTGAACTTTTGAATTTTTAATTCCACAAAAATCAAATGCTCTGTCAGTTAGAGATGGTGTGAGGGCCCAATTCCAATTTTTACTCTCATATGCAGCTTGAGGAGACCCTGCCAATTGTATTGTTAATGCCATATCGTGCTTTAATAAACCTTCAATTCCTGTTTTGTTAATTGTGTATGCGAATCCATAAACAAAAACACGATCAATCCACCCCTTGAGCAGAGCTGGTTTATCAAGCCACCAAATTGGATAGACCATGATTAAACGATTGGCCCAAGCAACATCATTTTGTTCACGTTTAATATCTTCAGGTATGTTTCCAGAAAAGATTGATTGAAGGTCAGAACCACTCATGATTGGATTAAATCCTGAGCGATACAAATCTTTTATTTTAATTTCTCCGCCATTTATTTTAATTTGTTCGGCCACGGTGTTTGCGATAGCAGCGGTAAAACTTTTTGGGTTTGGATGGGCATAAACTATAAGTGTTTTCATATTTATTTTCTCCGTTGGTTAGTGTCTTACTCTTCTTAATTAATAGATGTATGTAAATTTGATTAATGTAAATAGAGATAAGTTAAATCTATGATGTGATTGCAGCAGACTATAGAGACTATACTTATGATGAAGGATGAGAAGTATGATGATGTACGATGTATGATGTATGATGGTGACAATGATTAGAATCTTTTAGTGGCCCCGTACTCTCGTCTGAAGATTCTTTTTTTAGCACAGTCACTTTGATTTGTTTGACGACAACTATCTGGTATTCTATTGGCGTCAGCGCAGATACAACAAAGCCACCTCGCCTTTAAATTTCTATTTTGATGTTCGTAATATTCAACATCAGGAAGTGTTTTGTCACAAGATTCGCAGAATGTACGATGCTGGTGTGGACTATTGTGTAAATTTGCATGTTGATTAGAAATTGAATTACCTCTGTTGTCTTGATTTCTGCGATCATGATCATGATTATAATCACGAGTTGGATTACGAGTAGTAGTAGTAGATGCTGAGACTCTTGATTGTCTAATGTTATCTCGTTCGCCTACGTCTACTTCTCCTCCTACTCCTCTCTCGCTATTACTACCTCTTCTTTCGTACTTGAAACTTCTCTCTGAAGGTTGTCTTTCGGATCTTTCTGATCTGTCAGATTTGTGTTCTTCTTGATGACGATCATTGTGATGATCATCTCTTCTTCTTTCGCTTCTTTCTCCGTCAGCTAAGCTTTCATTTGCATTTGCATTTGCATCCGCATTCGATCTTTGTTGTCTAGCAGGTCTATCATATCTTCGTTGCCCATCTCCTCCTCCTCCTCTTCCTCTAAAGTTAGAGTGGGAATTGTTTTTTCTTTCTCTTTCCTCTTCTCTTTCTTTCTCTCTTAATTCCTCTATTTCGCTTGAGGAGAGATTGAATTCACTGAGTGCTTTTAGTCCTTTGAGTTTTAATTCTCGTTTTTTTTCTGCTGAAATTTCAGCATCAGAGCGCTTGTCACTTTCTGCTGTGAAATTTGAATTATGTCGGTTGTAATTTCTATCTCGATTTCTGTCTCTATTATCTCTATTGTCTCTATGATCTCTATTATCTCTATGGTCTCTATGACCACCATCTCTTAGAATGTGCGTGCCTTTATCTATTGATCTCCTACTGTCTCTATCTCTGTCTCCGTCTCGATTTCTATCTCTATCTCTAGCATCGTCTCTATTGTTTCGATTATTATTATAACCATGATCTTGTTGATGTTGACGGCCAGGTTGTGATGATGACGGTGACGATTTTGTTGTTGTAGTAGTAGTTGATTTTGATTTCAATCCAGCTTTTTCTAATGCGTCTCTGAGGCTTGTACCCATATATTCACCTTGTGTGTTGTTATATCTCGCACCATAATAATATAATATATACTTATCACTATCGAATTTGCAATTAGAATGGTGATACCTACCCCTTATCCTTATCAGAGGAAGAATGAGGTCCTAAGATCCTTCGCTACTTCTCATTCTATTAGGACACGCTCAGTGACTAATTATTCGTATTCATCAAGTCTAATAAGTTTTTGTAAGTCGGATTTAGTCCTTCTTGCACTATAATTTGTTTTCCGTCAAAATTGTTTATTACTGTAAATACACAGTGTCTATTATCCATTGTTTCGTACTGTCTGTTGCTAATCAAAGGTGAATTGAAAGTGTGATCAGCAGGGTTAGTTGAGCTTACGACAACAGAGGCATAATAAACGCCTTGATTGTAATATAATTTTGTTCGTGCAGATCCACCTTGCGCAGGAAAGTTTGGACATGGAATATATTCGAAAGTATCTAGTTGGGTACTAACTTTAGTGGTGAAAGTTATTCTATAATCAAAGTCGTTTGCTGTTGATTGTCCTGTAAGGTATCGGTTCATTGCAAACACATATTTTGTTTGTCCTACTAGAGAGACTTCTGGAGTAAAAGTGAATGATTGATTTGATCCATTGGTAGGGACAGCGCCGGAAACTAATTTTCCATAGACTGGATTATAATTACTTGCTAGTAGATCGCTCTCTTTTATTAACACGATATTAGAGAGTAGATCAGCAACGATTATATTGGTTTTATTTATTGTGAAAGTTATTGCTGAATTTACTTCAACATTTGTTGCATCGTTGGCCGGTTGTATTGATACTACTTCAAATTCAGTGCTACGAACAGTTGCTTTAGTTTTGAAACTGATTTTGTAATCGAAGTCGGCGACAACAGCAGCAACAGCAGCGGCCGAGGCACCATTTGCGACAGTCAAATATCTGTTTACTGCGAATAGGTATTGAGTTTGTCCACCCTCTAGTTTTGATGATGGGGTGAAGGTAAATGTTTGGGTTGTTGGTTGTCCTGTTGATCCAGTTGTGCTTGCGCTTAGACTTAAACTTCCTGTAATTATCTTTGATACATCACCCGCGGCATAATCACTTGCTTTAATTAAGACGATGTTAGAAGACATGGTGGTAGTGCTGATTGCGTTTGTAGTTTTAATATTATTGATAGTAAAATTTATTGTGGAAGTTAATTCTACATTTTCACTGTTGTTTGTTGGTACAATATTGGAAACTTCAAATTGCAAAGTTTTAGTATCGATGATGGAGCTAGCTTTGGTTTTAAAACTTATTTTATAATCAAAATCACTAGCGACTGCTCCAGTTAAATATCGATTGATTGCAAAGATATATTCTGTTTGCCCATCTGCCAACTTAGAGGTTGGAGTAAATGTAAACGTCTGACTATTTCCAGAGGTGGATGTTATGGATGATATGTTTCCAGAAACAATATTTGAATAATTACCAGAATTATAATCGCTGGCCTTTATTAAAACAATGTTTGAGATCATAGTGGAATTGGCAACACCACTTTTGTTAATAGTAAAGTTTATGATTGAATTTGAATCAATGTTGATTGCACTATTGGCCGGAAAGATATTAGAGATTTCAAATTGCTTGGTCTTAGTCTCTTGAGAACCGCTACCGCTACCGCCACCGCCACTACCACTGCTGGTTGATGCCGTTTTAAAAGAAGCAGAGGCCACGCCTGCGAGTGCTTTTAGAGAGGTTAAATCACTGTCGCTAATACTGCTTGCAAAATATTGAGACATAGTTGCTCCTCTCTTAAGAGTGTCAACGATGATCACATATATATTGGAAGTTTTTAACTCTGAAGTTGCTGTTAGAGAAAATGATTTACTTGTTGAACCGTTAGCGAAGATAGTTGTATTAACTTTTGAATAGGTTACTACATTTGAAGTGGAGACATTTTTTTGTAATAAAAAGATGTTTGTTTGTGCTTCACTTATGGTCATGGTGATGTTGGTGAAATCAACAGATATTTTTATATCAGTGGGAATATTATCCTCTCCATTTAATGGATCGAAACTTACACCCAATAAGGCATTACTATTGTTGTGACAACTGTCGTTTGGATCAGAGGAGCAAGAGCTGAGATCTACAACTCCTTCGCTTCCTGTTGTTTCTGTTGTTCCAGTTGTTCCTGTTGTTCCACTATTTCCAGACGAGGTTACTGAATTTGCCGCCACGGTTCCACTACCAAAAAGAACTGATGATGTTGCCTTTTCAAAAATCTTATCAACTCCACAACTACTTAGAAAAATAGTTGGTAAGATTATTGTGAAAAGAAATGTTAAAATTAGAATTAATATTTTTTTTGTTTTCATTTTATTTTTTCCTGTTTTTTCTTAAGTGTAATCTTAGTTGTCTCCATATCTGCTGTTATCATGATTTCCAATCAAAGTATTAACACCATCGTAGGATTTACTTTTGCTGATAGTAGAACGTTTAGTTTTTATCTTTTGATGAACAACTTTCTTTGAAGAAAAATTTTGAATATCTTCATCTTCACTTTCACTTTCATTTTCATCTTCGTCTTCATCTGCATCGTATCCACTATTTTTGAGTAACCTATTGTAATCTTTATTACTAAATACATAAGTATTTGATGATGTTTTTAATTTTCTACCAAGCTTCCATCCATCTTTTCTGCGTTTGGAGATTAAGTTAGAATCATTTTCATCATTTCCTTCTTCCTCATCATCATTTAAATCCGTATCTTGTTTTTTCCCTTTATATTTTCCAATATTTTTTCCAACATGTTTACCGCCATCGCTATATTTGCTTCCATATTTGCTACCGTATTTGCCTCCATATTTACCACCAGAATTTTTATCTTGACCAAATCTCCAGTCGCTTCCATTCTTTCCGTTCTTTCCGTTCTTTCCGTTCTTTCCATTTTTTCCATTGTGTCCATTATAGTCGTTCTTTTTATTCTTTCCGTTGTTTCCAAGTTTTCCATGGTTGCCATGGTTGCCATGTTTGCCAAGCTTTCCATGTTGGCCATGACCATTTTGTTTGCCAATGTTTTGATCATCATTTTCATTATTTTCATTATCTTCATTATCTTCGCTATCATCGTGTTTATATTTTTTCTTCCAATTGATGATTTTTCCATTTAAACTACTGCCAATTTGACCATCTCTACTGCCATTATTTAAATTTTTCTTTTCAGAATAGAATTTTGTATCGAAGTCGCGCAAACTCTTTCCACCATTAGGAGAGCATAAGCGAATAATCTCATTTTGTTTTTTAAGCAATAGTTTTAATTTTGGTTTTTGCGCTTGTGATTCAAAGAATCTTTTAAAGTTACTTTCAACCATCAACAATTCGCCATCGATGCTGTCAGCTTCTCTTTCGATGAAGTCATTTTTGCTTCTATTCATACGATCGATCATATCTGCTAATTTGATTCTTTGATCTTCAATTTTCTTTTCCCATTTAGTCTTTAATTCAGCTTTTAATGATTTTATATGCTCATCTTCCTCAACTCCCTCACCTAAAATTTCTTGTTGATATTTTAATAAACATACTTCAGTTCGATGTTGATTTTTAGTCTGCCAGAATCCTCTCCATTTACTGGTAAACATTGGGGCATTGTCATCATCTTTCAATTCGTTGATGGCGTTTTTAAGTTCATCTTTACTTAGATCTAAAAGTTTAAATTCTTCAATACAGGCGCTAATAAACTCTTTCTTTTCGCTATCAACTTCTTTAATCTCTTCTTTCATGGCATTTTGTGAATATTTAATGGCAGCACGTGCTTCAGCAATCTTTCTGCTCATTAACTTTCCTTTTTTATTTTTAAGTTCTTTGTGACCTTTGTTGCGTTCATTTAACATTCTACCTTCACCACCAATGATATCGGTACGGAAATTCTCTAAGCTCTGTTCAGCATCTACTAGTTCGCTCATATAGGTTTCGAGTGTATCACAAATTGAAAAATTAGGTGTCTCTAATGCTGTTTTATTTAAATGCTTTAATAGAAAATCTATATCAGCATCGAATTTCTTTAGCTTTTGTACTTCACTGAAATTTTCGATATAACAATCTTTATCTCCACTAGTGCGTGCATCTTTTATTTTTTTGTTGTGTTGGGAGATTTTAAATTTTATCTCTGCTTTCATTTTATGAGCAGTATCGATTGCTTTCTCTATTGGAAAACCTTCTCTAACACCAGGAACAGTGCGCTTGTTTGCTTCGATCTCTAAAAATTCACCTATATCAAGGCCACCGGTGTGATTATCTTTGATATCTTTTATAAATTTATTATAACCGGCCATGATTATCTGAATATTCTTAATTTCCTGTGGAGAAAGAATTTTACCGTTCTTTTTCATTTGTTTTATATAAGTGAGTAAATATTTTCTCCAATTAAGAAGTTCATCTTTTTTACTCTTGTCAAACCACTTTACTAGATTTGGATCGTTAGTGTTTTCGATATTAGAAATTAAGTCGAGGAGACCTTTAATTCCTGTTGCGGTTTTTATAAGTCCCTTTAACATTAAATTGAATTGATCCTCTTTAAGTAATTTTTGTAACTCTTGGAGATCTTTAGAACGTTGTTTTTTTGATCTGCCTTTGTTTTTACCTTTTGAATTTTTACTAAAATCAAATTCTAATTCACTATCATCGTTATCGCTATCATCGTTAAAAAGTATTCCTCCGCTGTTAATACTAATATGTTGGTCATGTTGATCACGTTGACTATGTAGACTATGTTGACTATGTCGACCATTTCGACCATGTCGACTATGGCCATTTTTTTGATTAAAATTTTCATCCTCAACAGATAAAATTTCATCTCTGTTTCTTCTACTGCTATTACTACTAGATGAATTTGGATTTCTTCCATGTTTTTTGGTTGCGCTTTCTATGTCTCCATCATCATCTTTTTCATCATCATTTACATCATCAGCATGAACACCTGTACGAGAATTGGTTTTAGAAATTTTAATTTTTAATGATTCATTAAATAAGTCTGCTCCATCGGATAGTTCCGTAAGACGTTTTGTGAAATCAGAGGAGATTTTATGATATGGAGCTGAAGTATCCTTTTTATTACCAATTTCACTTAAATGTAGTTTTTGTGTTTCAATCAATTTATCAATGGCCTTTTCTGCTTGTCTTGCACTCTTAATAGTTTTTTCGTATTCTTTTATAGCAGTTTTGTAATCCATTAATAATTTTGCATTCTCTTTTTCATGAGTAATTTTTTCTCGTACCCAAGGATAAACGTATTTATAAAGCATTTGTACTCCAAACTTAACTCCAGTTACAGCTAAGTTAGCAGCGGCCGCTCCGAGAACACCAGCACCTGCAGTTGAAAATCCAACAAGGGCCATATGTCCAATATTAGCAATACCAGAAATCGCTTCAAGACTGCTATTCATGGAATCCATGCGACCAAGAAGAGAATCATCTGGTTTTAAATTAACTTGAAAATTATTGTTATTTATTATTGGATCGATACTTACTCCAGGATTTTCAGTCGAGGCATGAGCATTTCCAATAAGTATGCTTTGATAAACATTTTTCAAAATTTTGTAGACGATATTTTGCTTATTATTTGACTTAGACGAAGCAGAGGATTTACTTACTAAGTGCTTTTGAATAGAAAAAGTTTCACTATCAACTACATGGAGATAACCAGTTCGGGTAAAAGATAAGTTGAATTGTACTTTGTTGCTGTCATTGTTATTTATTACAAGACGTACGAAGCGATTGCCATTTTCCCATAAACCCTCATAAATATGAAGAGGAAGATTGTTGGTGCTGCTATCATTAATAACCTTAGCACGAAAATCACTTAAACCCATTCCTTCCTTGAGCATATTGGCCATACCATCAGGAGTTTGAGTTTTTGCTAGAAATGGATTAGAGATAAATTTTGCGATTTTATTGTACTCTACAGTTACAATACTGGCGACTCTATATTGAGATTGAGATTGAACATTAAACCCTTTGATAAAGCGAACGTAACTTTGAGTTTGATAATTTAATTTTTCTATTTCATCTTTTACTTCTTGATCTTTGTCGTTACTTTTGTTGTAGACATATTTTGGAGTTAAAAACCAGTTGTCTACCCATTTACCGTTAGGATCAAGTTGTGGTTGTTCATGTTGATTATTATTTTTATTTTGATTGTTATTGTTTGTAAAATCTAGATTAAATGTAGAATCAGATGATTGATTATTATTTTGATTTAAAGTACCGCTATCATCGCTATTTTCTGTTTGAGTACCAGAACCAGTTTCTGGTTGAATATCAGATGTGACGGCACCTTCAGTGTTCTCATTGCTTTCACTGGCAATACTTCTACTAGTGCTAGTACTAGTACTAGTGTTAGTACTAGTCTTTGAATTACTTTTTTGACCACTCTTTTTGAAAAGTTCTTCCTCACTTGGAGCATCTGCATAGAATAGAGTACTATTTTTAGTAGTTGGAATAGTAGTTGCTCCATACGCTTTACTAACATTTGCTAGTGGTAATTGTAACGAAAAGAGAGTGCTAAATAATAATGAGCCAGCACTTATATAACTAGTGATGATCTTGGTTGCGCCAAATTTAGACAACGTAGAAGACGATGATAAATTAGTTTTACTTTTTTTTACTTTCATAAGAACACCTATACCCCATACCTAGATTTTTATAATTTGTTTAATTTTTTAATAATTAGTATTTTATTAATCACATTTGTTGCTAACCTTAATCTTAAAAGAAAATTGATTTAGGAAAAAAAAACTATTTATTTTTTCAATCATTTTAGTTTAGTTTCAAGGTGTTGGAGCTGATCAGGGTACTAGATAAATTTAGTTTACCTGCCCAGATTTGTTGTCGATTTTAGTAATTATTTTATTAATTGTTTTATTGATTATTGGATGTTGATTTTTGATTGTTAGCTTTAATTTAATTTTTTTAATTTTTTGATTTTTACCGCTGGATATTTTCCATTAGTAACGGTTGCTGAGTGGAGTACATTGCGGACAATAGATAAAACCAGATTAGGTTCTATTGTTGTTGGTTGAATACTACTAGTGCTGTTATGGGTACCATTGCCATTGCCATTGCCATTGCCATTGCCACTGCCACTGCCACTGCCGTTGCTGTCGCTTTTACTTTTTTGTTTTATGGAGATGGAGATTTTAGCACCTCTGAGAAGAGAAGGAAATCTAGATTTATAGTTTGCTTCAATAGTATAATCAAGACGGTCTTCTTTCATGTGATTGTTGTTTGCTTGCTTATCTTTGGTTTTTTTGCTGTCATCTAGTGAAAGAGCTTTTATGAAATCTGCTTCGGAGATAGAGAATGTGATTTTATTTTGAGGAAGTTTTTTAGAGGTGATTACAATTTTTATTTTATTTTGGGCCGAATCTTCAAAAACAGCTTGTTCAATAGAAATAGTATCTTCCCCTGTTTTTTTATCTGTAAATTTTTGTAAAATATTTTTTGACAATATTGATGATTTTTTAGCTAAAGATGGATTTTGATCGAAAATCTCTGATGAGTTTATTTTTTTGCTAGAAGGATTCAATAATGATTCATTTTCTTGTAAGCAACTTATAGATTTTAGATTGGTAGTTAACGAAGAAGCAGTTGAAAGTGAAGTGAGCGTTTTTTCTATCAAGGGAATAATAGTTTGTACAAGATCTATATATTGTTGATTATCTATAGTTAACTGCATTTCTTCATTGTTTTTTAAGCTTATATTTTTCTCGATGCCTTGTAGTTTTTCGGTATTACTGTTAAGTTGATTTTGATTATTGGTTTGTAGGATGCTTAATTCTTGCTTTGCTTTGATAAGCGGTTCTTCAAGCTCTTGAATAACTCTGTTTTTTTCTAATACGATGGATATATTAACACTCTCTCTGATGGTATCCTTGATTTTAGCGGCCAATAGAGTAAGTTTTTTTGTTACTTTTCTTTTGTTATCAATTTGTAATTTTTCTGCTTCTTTGGAATAGATTTGGAGTAGCTCTCTTTGTGTGAATTTAAATGTTGAAGGTACTTTTATTTCATCTATTATTTTGAGATAGTATGGAATACTTTCAATGAGCTCAGCTTCGCTTAAAAGATCTAATGTTTTTATATTGTCTTTTGCTATTGATGCTAATGTTTTTACAATTGCTTCCTCTTGCTTTTCAATGGTAGCAATTTGTTTTTCTAAATCTTTTCCATTTTTAGTGTTTAGAGTGTCGCGTTCATCTTCTAATTTTTTGATTTCAAAACCTAATTGTATTTTTTCTTGATCTAAGGTAGAGATGCTTTCTTTTATTTGCTTAAATTTGCTTTGAAAATTATCATGTACTTCTTTGAGTTTATCTCTCTTTTCTTCTGCCTGTTGTAGCTGTGATTTTGTTTCTTTGATCATTTCTTTGATCTTTTCTTTTTCTTCACTGGCAATTGCTAGATTTACATTGGAGATTGAGGTAAGTGCTACTGCGAATGACAATGCAAGTACAATTGATTTTTGTTTTATGAACTTCATAATCTAACCCCTTAATATGTTTTTTTGATACTTTCTTAAATCTAACTTTATCCTTTATTTAAAAAGGAAGATTTTATTGTTACATTATAGTTTGTTATGGAATAGTAATTATAAACAAAATTTAATTTCATGACATAATACCTACTTAGCTATTTCGAGGTAGTGTGAAAGCATTTTTGAAGTGGCAAAAATTATTGGTATAAATAAAAGTTATTGTTGTTGTTTTATGTTTTATGTTATGTATTGTGAGGAGTATGCTCTGCTTTATCGTAGGTACTCTTTTTATTATCAGTATCAGTATCAGTATCAATATTAATATTATTATTTGTTATCAGGAATTTCTCTCATGTCATTAAAATCTACATCTACTAATTCAAAATTTAAACTTTCTTTAACTGCATGGATATTTATTGGGCTTTTTATTGGGATTGCTTTTGGATATTTGGCACCAGCAGAATGGTCGATGTCCTTAAAACCCATCGGAAAACTCTTTATTCGTTTAATTAAGATGATTGTAGCGCCATTAGTTTTCTCTTCTCTTGTTGTAGGTCTTGCTGGCGCAGGCAAGGGACAAGTTGGTCGACTCTTAATAAAATCACTTATCTGGTTTTGGCTTGCAACAAGTGTAGCATTGGTGATCGGATTAGGTGCTGCAAATATCTTTAAACCTGGAATAGGTGCAACTCAATCGCACGATGTGAGTTTTCAAGCGCCAGCACCTGAGGCGAAAAAGAGTATTTTCGAACAAGTTGTACCAGAGAGTATTTTTAAAGCTCTTGCGGATAATGCAATTTTACAGATGGTATTTTTTGCCATGTTGTTTGGATTAGCATTAGCTTCGATGGGGGATCGAGCAAAACCGGTTGTTGATTTTTTTCAATCGGTGTGCGATGCCATGTTTAAAGTTACCAGCTATATAATGCTTTTTGCTCCTATCGGAGTTGGAGCAGCGATGGCATCAGCAATAGGTCATCATGGAATTGGGGTTCTCGCCAACTTAGGTAAGTTGGTTGGAACTTTATATTTGGCCTTGATTGTATTTGTGATTTTATTATTGATAGTTGTTAAGTTGATAATGAAAATTAATTTAAGAATTTTCTTTGTAGAGTTAAAGGATGCTTTGGTACTAGCATTCTCTACAACATCTTCAGAATCAGCATTGCCTCTGGCAATGGATACAATGAAAAAATTGGGTGTACCACGTTCTATTGTTGGTTTTGTAATCCCGGCCGGATATAGTTTTAATTTAGATGGAACCACTCTCTATCTTTCTCTCGCTTCACTTTTTATTGCTCAGGCAGCAGGTATTGAATTAACTACAACTCAACAAATTAGTATGATGTTTATGTTGATTATAACATCAAAGGGTGTTGCTGCTGTTCCTCGTGCAAGCTTAGTTGTATTGGCCGCAACTTGTGCTTCATTTGGATTACCTGTAGAATGGGTTGCTACTATATTAGGAATTGATGAATTAATGGATATGGCCCGTACTACGGTAAATGTATTTGGAAATTGTTTGGCGTCTGTGATAATTGCAAAATGGGAAAAAGTGCTGCCAGCTGATGCTCCAATAATTACAGGGATCTTAAAAGAAGAGGAACAAGGATAAATACAATGTCTTCATCTTCACATTTAATAATCAAAAATGGCACAGTAATCACAAGTTCACATCAGAAGAAAACAGATATTTTAATTGTCGATGATAAAATAGCAAAGATTGGTAACTTTACTTCTGATGATGATGATGCGGGAATTATAGATGCCTCTGGACTTCTGATTTTTCCAGGAGGAGTAGATGCTCATACTCATATGGAACTTCCAGTTATGGGCATACATTCTTCAGATACTTTTGCTACAGGTACGAAAGCTGCTCTATATGGTGGTACAACTACAATTATTGATTTTGCTAATCAAAGTCGAATGGAGAGTTTAAATCAAACGTTGGACAAATGGTTTTTAAAGGCAGAAGGACATGTATATACTGACTATGCTTTACATTTGTCAGTTACTGTTGTTAATCATCAGACCATTGCAGAGTTGGAAGGAATTATAAAACATAGAGGAGTCTCCTCCTTTAAAACTTTTATGGCCTATAAAACGATGATGATCACAGATGATGAGATTGCTACCCTAATGAGGGAGACCAGTAAATATGGTGGATTAGTTACAGTTCATGCTGAAGATGGTGAGCTTATTGAAAGTATAATCGAAAATAATATATCACAAAAAAATATTGCTCCTCAATTTCATCCAATAAATCGTCCAATTGTAGCTGAATCAAATGCTATATCTCGTTTGGTAAATATATCTGAGAGGGAAAATCTACCAATTTATGTTGTCCATCTCTCTTCAGCAGAAGGATTGAATTGCGCTTTAAACAAATCGAATGCAAAAATTATTTTAGAAACATGTCCACAATATTTACTTCTTGATGATAGCAAATATTTGCATACTGATCCTTTAGAGGTAAATAAATTTGTTATGAGTCCTCCAATTCGTCCACTGCAAAATCACCAGCATCTGTGGAAGGGGATTGCTGATGGACATATAAAAGTTGTGGCCACAGATCATTGTCCTTTTACTCTTGAACAAAAAAAATTGGGATTAAATGATTTTACAAAAGTTCCTAATGGCATTCCTGGTGTGGAACATCGCCTGGAGATTCTATTTTCTGAAGGTTACTTAAAGGGCCAGATAACCTTAAATCAGTTGGTGCAAGTTTGGTCTACTAATCCTGCTCGCATATTTGGACTTCATCCTCGAAAAGGCGATATTGTGGTTGGTGCAGATGCAGACTTAGTTTTGTTTGATCCAAATATCAAACACACTATAAGTTCTAAAACTCATCATATGAATGTTGATTATTCTGCTTATGAGGGATTAGATGTCGTTGGAAAATGTCAAGGTGTGATGTTAAGAGGGAAAGTAGCAATTGATTGTGATGGTGTTTTGAAAATAAACGAAGGTTATGGCCACTATATCCATCGAGGAGCATGTGTTGTTTAAGGATAAGGATAAGGATAAGGATAAGGATATTATTTGTGGGATATTGTTTTGTTGCCAAAAATTGTATTGTTTAATGTATGTAAAAATTTAAATAAGTTGAAGTTTAAGTCTTTGATGTTTTCAGAGTGATGATTTATTCTTAGTGCTGCATCTGAATTTACCTGGGCCAATGATTTTAATTCAGTTACAGCGTCGGACATTTGTTTAACAGAGACAACATTTTTTTGAGTATTGGCAATCAATATATTAGTGTTGTTATGAATCTCGTTGATTGTAGCAGAGATATTTTTAAATAATCCCATTGCTTTACTTATTACATCTTGTCCAGTATCGAATGCGGTCATTGCTTGATTAATTACTTCATTAATTTCAGTTATGCTATTTTGATTAGTAACACTGATTTCTTCAGCAGCATCTCCACTCATCTGTGCTAATTTAACTAATTCATTGGCCACCACTGCAAATCCTTTTCCATATTCGCCGGCATTGGCCGCTTCAATGCTGGCATTAAAAGAGAGAATTTTGGTTTCAAAGGCAATATTATTTATCATCTCAGTTTTCTTGACAATTACTTCAGTATTGACTTTTGAAATGTTTTGCAGTTTTTGTCCTACACGAATAATCTCATCAATACTATTGGAAACCTCGTTCATTACATCATTTCCTTTTGTCGCTTTGTCTGCAATTTGATTTACAATCTCAATCGATGCTTGAGTTGATTTGGAGTTATTGCTAGATTCATGTAGAATATCGCTAGTTCCTCGTACCCAATTTTCGGTTGCTTCTAATTGTTTTAAAGCTCCTTCACGTAAATCTATACTGGCACTACTTAAATCCTTAACAGAAGACATGGTGGAACGTAACATAGAATCTAGTTTCATTATATGCTTGTTAAGCGGATTCATCGATTTTTTTACTATAAAATATAAAGTTGTACTAAGAGTAATTTGCATAATTAAGAATAAAAAAATTATTATGATCATTTCTTTAAATACAGTATGTTTCATTTCTTTGATGGAAATTGCCAAGGAGACTTTTCCTACAGGAGATTTGCCATATAAAATATCTCTATTATAAACAATATCTCCTTCTAATTTATTATTTTTTTCTGCAATTATTTTCCCACTCTGATCAAAAAAAGCAATATAACTAAGATCTTCATCAGTTATTCCTTTTGTTATTAATAGATTCAGGGATTCATGGTCAAAATTCCAAAGATAAATTGAAGTAGTTTGAGCGATTAAATCAATTAAAGATTTTGCTTTTTTATCAACATTTACTTGAATTTCATGAGAGCTTTTTTTTATAAAACCAACAGCAAAAAGAATCATCAATACCAAGGATAAGATACTTGAATAAATAAATATTTTGTTCATTAAGCTGCTATTGTTTAAAGTTTTATTGTTGTTATTATCGTTGTTGTTGTTATTATTGTTATTGTTGTTATTGAAATTATGAAGTTTACTTTCTTTTTTATCTTTGCCAATAAGCTCGGAAGTGGAAGTATAATCTGGGCCATTATTGGGGATGTTTGTTGCTAAAATTTGATTCATGCTAATTAATCCTTGCTTGATTATTTTTAAATAGATATCTCCCAATTTAAATTATAGCTCTAAATATTTAATAGAGGCCAGAGAGGAACACTTTTATTGAGAAAAGCTTCTCATGAATGAAAGTGATAATATTTAATAATAGCGAATGGTGATTAGCGATGAAAAGGACTAAGACGAAGAGGAGTTCAATTGCTATCTAAATTAATCAAATTAATAGTTAAGCATAAGATATTAGTAATAATCATTATTATTATATTAGTAGTGATTGATATTTACGTAATATATTTTGCTGAAAATAAAGATAGAAATAGAAAAAGTGGATCACGCCATGGAAAAATTATTAAAAAGATTGATAGAAATGCTTCTTTGTCTAAGTTTTCAAAAGAGGCGAATACATCTAAAAGATTAAATCAAAAAAATAGTGGAGAAAGAAATGATAATTCAAGGGAGGTATATGATAGCAGTAGTGGTAGAGAGATGACTGGAAATGTGGAAATGAAGGATGAGATGTTAGCAGAAGATGAATCAGATAATTATAAAGACGATTATTATAAAAATGATTCGAAAGATAATTATATCAATGACAACATAGATGACAATAACAAGCAAAATGATATTTCTCAAGCAAATGAAGATAAGGATATAGACATAGTTAATGATAAAAATGATTTTAGATTTGTAGATCAATTAGGGATTTTTCCAGATCATACAGGCGCCATTCCTCCAAACGAAATGCCATTAATTGTTAACAAAGATGAGTTTACTAAAAAAATGCCAATAGTAATTCCTTTGAGTAATGATAGTGATGGTAATAATAATAGTAATAACAGTAATAACAGCAATAACAGCAATAACAGCAATAATAGTAATATCAATAGTGCGAATACAAGATTAAATTTATCAAGTTTAAGCGATGGTAGTGAGGTGGAAGAACAAAACCAAGAAAATATTTTAGAACAAAAGTTGGATGGAAATTATGCTTCTGAATATGAAAGAAATGAAAGAGCACCAGCATCTATAAATAATACTACTGATACAGTTGATACAAATGATATTGTTGATACAAGTTCTTCCTCTATAAACTCTCCTTCGTCATCTACAATTACATCTTCGCCTAATTCACCATCTTCATCTGAGAATATTCAAAGTAATCATTTTCAAGATGATCAAAAAAGAAATACATCAGATACTGATTTGGTTAAGTAATATTTTTAAATAACGTTTAAATATCGATAGATTATATTATCTTTGTTTGTTGCGGAAAATTGATAATAATGATAATTAATTAATCATATGTTAACTATAAATTTGTAATCAAAAGTAATGGAGATGTATGATGGTTAAGGCGAATAGTGATCAGAATAATGAAGTTGATTTGTCTGGTATTCCGGTTGCTACTATCTCATTTCAAAATATAATTGAAAACATTAATGTAGGAGTCAGTTACATTGATTCTGCTGGTGTTGTTTTGTATACATCACCAGCTTTTTGTAAGATTTATGGTGTGGATAAAGGAATGTGTGATAATTTAGAGGTAAAAAATTTCTTTGCTCCACAGATGCAAAAAGTATTAAGCGAGAGGATACAACTATTACAATGTAAAAAAGATATTGGTTCCAAGCAATATCCAATGAGAAGATATGATGGTAGTACAGTGTGGATTCAAGCACACTCTACGCCTTTGTTTGATGAAGATGGTAAGCTTAAAGGTATATATACAACCCACACAGATATTACTGAACAAAAAAATATTGAGTTGGAACTTCGAACTTTAGCACAAAAATATCAAAACATTTATGAGAGTATGAGTGATGGTTTTTTTACCATGGATTTAAATGGAAAAATACTTGAATGCAATAAGTGTTTTGCTGAGATGTTGGGTAGAGAAATAAGTGAAGTAGTAGAGACTATGCATGCAGAAGTTACTGATTGCAAATGGCATGATTTGGAGGAGTCGATAATTATTCCTCAAATAATTACCAGTGGTAATTCAGTTATGTATGAAAAAGAATATATTCGAAAAAATGGGAAAATACTTCCTGTAGAAATTCGAGTTCACCTTTTGCGTGACCTTGAGGGAAATCCCCAAAAAATATGGGGGATTGTACACGATATCACTAGTAAAAAAGAGGCGGAATGGGAGCTTCATAGATCTAATCAAGAACTTGCTGAAGCTCATTTGAAGTTACAAGAAATTATAGATGAAAAAAATAAATATATTGTTAAAAGCGAAGAGTATAATCAAACTTTAAAAATGTCATTAGCAGAAGCAAAGGAAAATAAGATTGATTCTGATAGAACTATCTTTAAAAAAATTTCTAATGAAATAATTCCATTGTTAAATAAATTAAAAAAATGTTCAGATGTTGATAAATTAATTGTTAATATTATTGAGGAAAAGCTCTATGGTTTGATTGATTCAGATAAAGATATCCCTTTAACAGAAGGAAGAATGACTGTCTCTGAGCATAAGATAATCAGTATGATTAAAAGTGGATTTATTTTGAAAGAAATCGCAAAAGAGTTAAATTTATCAGAGCATACTGTTTATAATCATGTAGGAAATATTAGAAAAAAATTAGGGATTAGAAATAAAAAAATTAATTTAAAAGCTTTTCTTACATGTTGATATCTTCTACCGAATCAAATTCATTTCTTAGTTTCATTCGTAATTTTAATACTGCCTGAGTGTGAAGTTGAGAAACTCTAGATTCAGTAACATTTAAGACTTGACCAATCTCTTTTAAGTTTAAATCTTCATAGTAGTAGAGAGATAAAACAAGTCGTTGTTTTTCTGGTAATGCCTTGATCCCTTCTCTGATTTTTGTTTTTGATCTTTCAAAATTTACAGTAGAAAATGGATTAGAGTATTTCTTATTATCCAATACACCCATCATTAGCTTCTTATCACCTCTGCTAAATGATGCATAATCTTCAATATTTAAGAGGGAGACTGATTTTGCTTGATCTAATAATTCATAGAATTCATCTTGATTAACTTTTAGTTCTGCACACATTTCATCATCATTGGCCGGTCTTCCTAATTCTCTTTCAAGTTTTTGAAAAGCTTTTTCAATTAATTTTGCCTTTTCTCTAACAGATCTTGGTACCCAATCCTGGGCCCGTAATTCATCTAAAATTGCACCACGAATGCGAAACTCAGCATAGGTTTTAAATTTATTATCTCTAGTAGGATCATATTTATCAATGGCATCCATTAAACCAATAACTCCACAAGAAATTAAATCATCTAATTCAATGTTGGATGGTAAACGAGAAGCAATTTTTTGAGCGATATATTTAATTAAGGGTGCGTACTCGACTATTATTTCATCTTTAGTTTGAGGATCAATAGTGCAACGATAATCCTTCAAATTTTTTAATTTCTTTGAGATTGACGACATGGTATCTCCTATTCTCTTTCCTGTTCTCTTTCCTATTCTTCCCTATTTTGTAGATTTAATCTAATGAGCATATAAGATCATTATTAACCAATTTGTGTCGATCAACTAACTGAGCAGAAATATCCTTATCCCCGCATCCTATACCGTACTGATCGTGATAATTTCTTAAAATTTTAATAAAATTTCGATGGATACCGGAATTTTTATCATTGATTAAAACACTATCAAAGGATTCAAGTTTATTATCATACTCTCGAATCCCTCCAAGTACTTGGATGTTTGTATTTAAAAAATTTTTCACAGTATTGGAGATAGTTCTGACTACTCGATCATATTGCTTGTCTACTGCAAATCGGTTTACAATTAAAAAATTATTTCTTACACCATATCTTAATTTAAGTAATTTAATCAGAGAATATGAATCGGTGATAGAAGATTTATCTGGGGTTACCACAATCACTCGGTGTTCGGAAAATGCATTGATGTTTAAAATGGATCTAGATAATCCCCCAGGTGAATCCATTATTATGTAATCATAATATTGTTCATACTCATTAATGATATCTATTACCAATTTATCAAAGTGGATGTTGTTTTCAAATAATTCAATGTTACCATTACATCCGGCCAAGATGTGCATATTTCCAATCTTATGAATAGACTCAAAAAAACTTTTTTCTGAGATGATGAAATCATAAAAATTATTATTTAAGGGTAGATTTAATTTTAGAAGAGTGTTTGATAAGTTATAGTCGCAATCAATTAACAAGACTTTATTTCCTAAAAGAGATAGTTCATGGGCCATTTTTACAGATATGGATGTTTTTCCCACTCCACCCTTGCCACTAGCAACTGATATGGTTAGTGCTTTACCTCTTCTTTTGTTTTCAGCTTTATTAATTTTTGAGTTAGCATTTTTTAAAAATTCTTCACCTTTAAATGAGAGTAACCAATCCTGTGTTTTTTCCATCTGTAATAAATCATCCTTAATTAAAGTTTAAATAGCCCAGATATTATTCTTTCAGCTGATGCTGGTTCTAAGTCGTCAGGGATTACGGCACCAGTACTAAAGAATTTAAACGGGATATTTGGGTAATTGTAATTTAAATTAAATATCTCTCCAAAACATGTACATAGATCCAAATAAGTTATAATAATTCCATTTATAAAATCACGATGCTTCGATATGATTTTGTTATTGTATTTTTCAGAGTGAATAGCTGAAAGACATAGTAATACTTCAACATTTTCAAATGATCTTTTGAGTCCTTCTAAAAACAACTTACTGTTTTCTTTATCACAGGAATCATCATCTTTGATTTTATAATCAATAAAAACTGATTGTCCTTTTGCAGATGCTTTTCGACATTCAGAGATTAATTCTGACATTTTAGTAGAGTGTACGATATTCAAATTAAAGGTCTTGGATGCGAAGATGTGTTTTTCATTTAGGTCATTATGTTTATAAGTTATTACTAATGAATTATTATTATTGTTATGCTGATGCAATTTCAAAAGGGAAGTAGTTTGTCCACTATAACCGCCAGAGATTAAGACAGTAATTACAGGAGCATCTCTTAAACGAGCATTAGAAAAGAGAGGTAATTCACAATTTATTTGATTTGAAATTTCTCTTAGAGCAAAATCGAATGTGGTATCATAATCATCTAATTCATCTCTTGTTAATTCAAAACACATTCGTTTAGATAGAGTATGAATAAATTTTTCAGATATATCAAGGCATCTCAAGTTAGTTTGTAAATTATAGAGTCCGTCTGGTCTTTTGTTTTGAATTTTTGCTAAATCATTACTTAAGTGAGAAATTTTTTCTTCTAGCTTAAGTAATCTTTCTATACTAATACTTGTCAGGTTGCTGTAATCATCATGATTACTATTTCCATTTCTATTTTCATTTTCATTTTCATTTTCTGTTTCTGTTTCTGTTTCAGTTTCTGTGCTAGAGGTGGTGAAGGCAGTATTGATAGTTTCTTTCGGGGCACGTTTTTTATTATTCTCCTTAAAACTATCCTTAAAACTCTCTTTTAAGTTTGGATCAGCAGAATTTAAAAACAGATCTAAATCATTTTGTGTACCAGATGAATTGTTTTCTTCTTTCATCAAGTCTGATTTTTTTAAATTTTGCTTTACCATTTTATTTAGAGCTAAATTTCCATATCCACCATTGGTAAATTTGGATGCAGCACTTTTGTTTTGTTGACGACCCAATCCTTGACCTTGGCCTTGACCTTGACTTTGACCAAAATTCTTTTTTTCTGAATGGGTGTTATATTCATCGATACTATCAGAGATAGAGGATGCAGAACCATTATAAAAAGATTCTTTTAGTTCTTTGGGTAATGCTGTATCTACCTTTGCTTTCTTTATATATTCTTTTTCAGTAACTGCTGCGGTAATTTCAATCTTTTTTTTCTTTAATAATCCTTTAGCGCCTTTATTAGTGATAGTCTTTAAAATGATTGCATCTGGCCCTAACTCTTTTTTTACAGTTTTTAGTGCTTCATCTAAACTATCTGCTGAAAATTTTTTGACGAACATATTTATTTTTCCTCTTCATTAAAAAATATTTACTTTATAATTCTCCAGTTCTTTTTCAAATTCTTTTCAAATTCTTTTCAAATTCTCAAAGTTCCCAATGACTTTATATTAACCTCCGGACTAAGTTCATTATGTCCAACCACTATCAAGTTTGGAATAAATTTTTCTGTAAGCTTTTTAAAATGAGCTCTAATACTAGGAGAACACATTACTATCATCTTCTCTCCTTTTAGAGTGGCCTCTTCAATTTTTTCATTTAGGGTGGCCAGAATTTTTTGAATTATGTCTGGTCGCAGAGAAACTTGAGAACCACGATCGGTTTGCACTACATTGGTAGTGATAGCATCTTCAATGTTTCTATCTAAAGTAAACAAAGGTACTTCATTTTTTCCATTTTTAATCGATTCAGTAATTGTTCTATAAAGTGTTTGTCTTACGAATTCAGTTAAGTCATCAGCATTTTTTGTGCTTGGACCATTTTCTGCTAATGATTCTAAGATTGTTCTTAAATCTCGAATGGAAACTCCCTCTTTAAGTAGATTTTGTAAAACTTTTAAAACAGTACCTAGAGGTAGGATGTCAGGAATCAAATCATTAACAACTTTTGGATAAAGTTCTTTATAGTTATCAAGAATTCTTACTAACTCTTGACGACCAAAGAGTTCATGTAAGTTAGTCTTTAATACTTCTGTTAAGTGAGTGGCAATAATAGTTGATAAATCAACAACAGTGTAACCATTGTATTGTGCTTCTTCTTTTTGATCATCGGAAATCCACACTGCTGGCAATCCAAAAACTGGTTCCGTAGTCTCAGATCCAACCACTTTTTCAATTACAGTACCTGGATCCATTGCTAAATGATGATCAAGCATTAGATCACCTTTGGCCACCGCAATTCCTTTTAATTTAACAATGTAACCACCTGGCTTTAATTCCAAGTTATCTCTGATTCGAACGGAAGGAATGATTACTCCCCAATCAAGAGCAAATTGTTTTCTTAAATGAGTAATACGTTCTAATAAATCACCATTTTGTTCAACATCCACCAAACTTACAAGACCATAACCAACTTCTAATTCCACAATTTCTACAGGTAATAATTGCTCTAAATTCTCTGGAGCTTTTTTCTTTTCTTCTAATTCTAATTTGTGAGTTTGTTCTAAATCAATCTTATTTCTCTTTTCAATTTTATTTCCCATATAATAAAGTAGAGCGCCAACAGCAATAAATGGAATTTTAGGTAATCCTGGAATTAAAGCAAAGATAAATAAAACACCAGAGGAATAGTACATGGCCTTATGATGAATTTTAAATTGATTCATCACTTGTCCACCAAGAGTTTGTTCGTCTGCACCTCTGGTAATTATAATACCGGCAGCGGTAGAAATAATTAGCGCTGGAATTTGTGCCACTAAACCTTCACCGACAGTGAGTAGAGTATACATTTTTGAGGCGGCATCGAAAGTGAGATTATATTGACCAACTCCAACTACAATACCACCAACGATGTTAACAATAGTTATTAGAATTCCTGCAATCGCATCTCCGCGAACAAACTTGGAGGCACCATCCATTGCTCCGTAAAAATCTGCTTCTTGAGCAACATTTTGTCGGCGTCTCTTTGCCTCTTTATCGTCTATTAAACCAGCATTCAAATCAGCATCGATGGCCATTTGTTTTCCAGGCATAGCATCTAATGTAAATCTTGCACCTACTTCAGCAACACGACCAGCACCTTTGGTGATAACCACAAAGTTAATGATAACTAAAATAATGAATACGATAATACCAACAGCATAGTTACCACCAACCACAAAACTTCCAAAGGAGTGAATAATTTCACCGGCCGCACTTAATCCTTCACTCTGAGTTCTAAGTAAAATACTACGAGTTGAAGCAACGTTTAGAGATAAACGATATAGAGTCATGATCAAAAGAACTGTAGGAAATGTTGAGAAATCTAGTGGCCGTTTTGTATAGATGGCCATCAGTAATATCATCATAGAAAGTGCAAGTGATATGGCAATTAATAAATCAAGAATTATTGGATGAACAGGAACAATCATTACTGTCATGATTGTTACTAGACCAACAACTAAAATTAAATCGTTGTTCTTAGTTAAAAATTTAAATCTGGAAAAAATATCATTCATCAAATAACCTCATTGTACTCATACTATGCCAGCTCACCTGTTATGCTTAAAGCTTTTTTCTTTTTTTGTAATTTATAAACAAATGCTAAAATCTCAGCAACAACCTTATAAAGTGTACGTGGAACACTCTCGCCAATTTTAACTGTTTGATAGAGTGTTCTTGCTAGTTGAACATTTTCAACTATAGGTACATCGTGTTTTTTTGCTATTTCTCTTATTTTAAGTGCTAATTGATCAGCACCTTTGGCCACTACTGTTGGAGCAATCATATTAGAAGTATCATATTTTAGCGCCACACTTATGTGAGTAGGATTTGAAACTATTACATCTGCTTCTGGAATCTTCGACATCATTCTTCGACGAGACATTTCTCTTTGAATATTTCTAATTCGTTGTTTGATTTCTGGATTACCCTCTTTTTCCTTTAACTCTTCTTTGGCCTCACGTCTGGTGAGTAATAATTTTTGTCGATACCAATATTTTTCCCAAGCAAAATCTAAGATGGCGATAATTACTAGTCCGGTTAAAATGGAAAAACAAATTTTAGCAAATAGAGTTTTGGCAAAAACAAATGATTGAATTACACCGATATGTAGGAGTCCACTAAAGGTTGTTATGGTACTTCGGATAATGATAAAACTAATAGACATAATGATCACTAGTTTTAAAATACTTTTTACAGTTTCAAATATTATCTTCTTAGAAAATAATCTTTTTACTCCTTCGATAGGATCAACTCTTTCCCATTTCCACTCTAAAACTTCCGCAGAAAAAATGAAACCTATTTGCATTACCTGGGATAAAAAACCAACACTGAGAGTGACTAAAAAAATCGGGATGACGGCCCTAAACGATGTCTCTACAGTTTTATAGATAATTAATTTAAATTTTTCGACATTAAATAAGTCATCAATTTTTGCAACTCCAGAACTTCCACCCATACTATAACACCAATAAAAATAATCACTGAGAATATCAAATAGATATATAGAAGATAAAATCAAAGTAAGGATTGTAGCAAATAGTAAGATAACATGAGTGAGCTCTTTAGAAGAGGCCACTTGTCCCTTTGATCTAAATTCTTCAAGACGATACTGCGAGGGTTCCTCGGTTTTTTCATCATCTTCGTCTTTATTATCTTCGTCTGCCATTTATTCTCCAAAACCAAATACTAAAAATCAAATACTAAAAACCAAATACTAAAAACCAAAAACAAATTAAAAATTTTTATTGTTAAGAAACAACTTTAAACCAAATTCCTAACATATCTTTATAAACGTCTAATGAAATAGTAAAAAATTCATCAGATATTAAGGCAAAGATCACAAAACCAAGTCCAATATTAACAATAAAACTAACTAATAAAATATTCATCTGAGGTATTGCCCTGGAAGTGATACCCATAATTATATTAATTAATACTTGAATCACCACTAATGGTGATGAGAGCATTAACCCAGAGAAGAAAAGTGATTTGAAAAATTCTAAAATCACATTAGGATCGAGAGACATATTTGCAAATGAAACAACATTGATATTTATTATCGATAAAAAAATGCCTTTAAACATAGGAAATATTGCACCTGAAAGAATTATCAGAAGGATCATAGTTTCTTGAATAAGTTTTTCAATCGGGCCAATTGTAGATAGAGTAGTAGGATCAAAATATCTGGCAGTACTCAGTCCAATATTTTGGGAAATAAGTGAACCCGCCATTAAAAATGTGTTCATGATTAATTTAAGCATGTATCCAACGGCCAGACCAAAGATAGCGTAAATGATACTTAAACACCAAAAGTTATCTTGGCCAACATAATTGATATCATTAATTATTGTACTTTCTAAATTGGGAAAGAATGCATAGGTAATAATAAATGAACTAAGTATTTTTAATATCTCAGGAACATCAGTGCTATCAAAGAGAGGAAGTTGAATAATGGCAGTAGACCATCTAATAAAACATAACCAAAAGGCAATTAATCTTACTTGATCGGTTATTAATATTTCAATCATCTTTTTTTACGGTCCTGCAATTATCGAAGGAATATTTATTATAAGTTCTCTAGTATAATTTCCTAATGTATCTAGCATCCAAGGTCCAAATATAACCATTGCTCCACCAATAACTAAAATTTTAGGAATGAAAGTTAATGTCTGTTCATTAATTTGAGTTACTGCTTGGAAAAGGGAAACTAAAATACCAGTAATCAATGCACCCAAAAGCATAGGTCCTCCCACATAAATGGTTACCTTTAATGCTTGATTTGTAATATCCATGATTGTTCCGTCGGTCATAAATTATTTCTCCTTAACTAATTAACTAGTTAATTAGTTGTTTATCCAAATGATCGAATAAGCGATCCAGTTACTAATTGCCAGCCATCAACTAAAACGAAGAGAAGTAATTTAAATGGCATGGAGACTACTATTGGTGGTAACATCATCATTCCCATGGCCATTAAAACAGAGGCAACCACCATATCTAAAATTAAAAATGGTATATAAAGTAAAAAACCAATTTGAAATGATGTTTTTAGCTCTGAGATTATAAAAGCAGGAACGATATAGTGAAACGGAACATCTCCCTTTGTTTGAGGCAGTGGCGTACTTGTTGTTTCATAAAAGAGAGCAAGATCTTTTTCACGAACATATTTCATCATGAATTTTGTTAGACTGCTTTCGATATTAGTTAAGGCATCAGTGCTGGTTATTTGTTTATCCATGTATGGTCTAATTGAATTGTCATAAATAGCAGTTCCTGTTGGGGCCATAACAAAGATAGAAAGAAAAAGTGCAAAACCAATTAATAATTGGTTTGGAGGTAAATTTTGTACTCCGATTGCTTGCCTGATAAATGATAAAACAATAATTATTCGAGTAAATGATGTACATAAAATTATAAAAGCAGGTGCTAGGGTAAGGACGGTAAAGAGTATTAATAGTTCCAATGTATCAACTAAACCAACATCTTTTCCTAGATTAATAGTCATGCCAGGAACATTAATTGGTCCAGCAGCAAAAAGATTTTGAGAGAGAAGAAATAAAAATAGTATAATAAAAAGTAATATCATTATTTTGAAAATTTTAACTGCACTAGAGAAGATTTTTTTTGTTATCATTTATCCACCTGTTTTTTCACCTATTCTGCTATTTCTACTATTATTGCAATGGTCGCAAACTTTTTATTTTTTTCTTAAGCTGTTCTGAAAAACTAGTTTTATCTCTGTTGTTATTTATGCTAACTTTGTTTCCATTGCCTGCTACACTCTTGTTAATAATATTATTATCTGTAATACTTCTTAATAAAATCATGGAATCTTCATCGGCATTGTTGGCATTGTCGTTATTGTCAGCATTGTCAGCATCGGTCAATCTGAGATCAACTTTTTTTAATTTAATTTTTTTTTCTAATTCATGATCATTTTGAGCATTAGTTATATTGCTATCAAAATTGCTACCAGTAACAAATTGCTCACCTTTTTTTATTAAACCACTGGTGTCTTTGATTTCAGAGAGAAAATGAATTCCTTGTTCTGAATTGCTTAGAAGAAAGATTTGATTGTGTACTTTAACAGTTATCAAACTGCGTTTAGGAGCAATGTAATTGTTACTTAGTACTGTAACGATAGGAGAATTACTTAAGAAACCAAGTTTGCCTCTGCCCAGAACTGTTTTTTTGAAAAAGTATACTAAAAAGTAAAATAGTCCTAGAACTAGTAACATGAAGAAAATAAACTTAACAATATATAAATTTTGACCTGAAAAATCGAAGCGCTTGTTGCTGTTATTGCCATTGTTGCTAAGTATGTTGGTTGTGTTTTTATTATCAATATTTTTATTCTTATCACTCCTATCACTCTTGTCACTCTTGTCATTGGCACTTAATTTAACATTGATTGTATCACTGTTGTTATTATTTTTGTTTTTATCAACCAAAGTATTGTTTGCTGGAGCGATAGTTGGTGTTGAAGTTGAAGTTGAAGTTGAAGTTGAAGCTGAATGAGATGTTGATGCTGTATTGTTAATGCTTTCAACTCTATTTTCTTGGTTAGATTTTGCTTGATCTTCTTTTAATAATTTTTGAAAATACTCTTCATTTAAACTATTATTTTTGGTAGCAACGCCAATACCAGTGCTAGTGCCAGTGTTTTTGCTGTTATGATTTAATGAAGAAGATGAAGAAGATGAGGAAGATGAAGAAGATGAGGAAGATGAAGAAGAAGTTTTTTTCAAAGCATATTCATTTAAAGGAAAAAGAACCTCAATTTTATTATCGTAAGTAAGAACTTTAATTTCACTTTGAAAATTTTGAATTTTAAATGGAAGAACAACTCTGGCACGAACTACATCTTTTTCATATTGATAGGCCATCAAGGTTAAATTGTCACTACTACCATTGTTTATATTTTCTAGGGGTAGATTTTTTTCGAGCTTTGGCCAAATGATGGTATCTTTTAGTGTAAGTTGAAAAAGATAATTGTCAACTTTAAGATCAACAACCTCTTTTATTTTATTGTTAAAATCTAAAACTACTTTTCCAATACCATCACCTTCAACTGTAAAGTAAAAATCTTTTACTTTAGTTTGAGACCATGCAACTGAAAAAGAGGCAAAGATTAAAAACAAGCAAATTCCAATAACAATTAAACTGACAATAATTTTTTTAAGGTAGAAATTTTTACTTTGATTTAAATTTTTGCTTCTCATGTTATCTTCCATATAATGTATACCAGCTATCCTCTATCTAAGAGATTCAATTCTCTCCACTGGACTTATAATATCAGTAAGTCTGAGACCAAACTTTTCATTAACTACCACTACTTCTCCTCTAGCAACTAATTGTCCATTAACTAATACTTCTAATGGTTCTCCTGCTAATTTATCTAATTCTAAAACAGAACCTTGACCTAATTGTAATAAGTCTTTGATTAAAACAGTTGCACGTCCTAATTCCACGCTAACTTTTAGAGGAACACCAAGTAGAAAATCAATGTTTTGAATTTTGAGTTTATTTAAGGAATCATCACCATCGTGGACTTCATCGGCCATTTCAATAACTTTAGATTTTCTAACGTCAATCAACTTCAATCGATTAGCAAGACTTCCATTGCCGTTACCATGACCATTACCATTGCCACCATTACCACCATTACCACCATTACCACCGTTACCATTTCCACCGCCTCCTTTGCCACCACCACCACCACCACCATTGTTAGCATTTGAAGGTTCTGCTCTTAAAGGAGTAACATTTGTTGTAGCAGCAGTAGCAGCTGGAGATGCAACAGGTTCGACTGCCGCTGCTGGAGCTGCTGGCGCTACAGGTGCCGCTGCCGCTGGTGCAACGGTTTCTGCTGTTGTGGCCTCTGTTGTAGCGGCCGCCGCCGCTGCATCTGCCGCTGGTTTTTTTACAATATGTTCTTCACCCCAATTGTTTACAGGATTTTCTTTTTGTTGATCTAAAGCAGATCCCCATAGAGCATCTAAATCTTCTTGACTCATATTTTGATCATTCATTTTTTGTTCCTCTTACTTTCCTTCCATTCTTCTGGTAATTTGAACTGCTCTATTCCCTTTATAAACACCCATAATACATTTTATTTTTTTTATTCCCTGTATTTCAAAATCCACTTCACCAGAAGCTTCTTGGTTTAAAGGAATAATATCTCCAATCTCTAAATTAACTAAATCACCAACAGTCATAATGGTCTCACCTAATTTCACAATAACTTGAGCATTAGTTCGTTTCACATGTTGGTGCATAGACTTAGTCCAGATAGTATCGGCCATATCATTGTCAGTTTGAAAACTGGAACTAAGTTTTTGCTTAATTGGTTCAATGGTAGCATAAGGAACAACTACCATTACTGTACCAGATGCAGATTCAAATTCTACTTCGAAAGTAGTAGCAATAATCACATCTGATGGTGGAACAACTCCCACAAATTGTGGATTGATTTCAGTACGGATATATTGAGCATCGATCTTATGTACTGGCGCCCATGCTTCTTCCAAATCAGCGATCGCCATATCCATTACTTTTCTCATGAATGATAATTCAATCTGAGTAAACTCTTTTCCTTCAATCTTTGTATAAGGACGATCAACTCCACCAAAATATGAATCGATGATGGCGTAAGCAAGCTTTGATTCAAATACCAGCAGTGCAGGACCGCGAAGTTCGTTAAAGCGAATGATACACATACATGAAGGAATCGGAAGTGTATTAACAAATTCACCAAATTTTAAAAGATCTGTCGAGATCATAGAAATAGTAGAAATTTTTCTTAGTGAATTTGAGAGAGAAACTCGAAATTGACGAATGAAACGTTCATAGATAATTTCCAAGATAGGCATTCTACCACGAATAACCCTATCCTGGTTGGTTAAATCATAGGGCTGAATACTTATCGCACCCTCTTCACCCTCACCACCCTCACTTTCGCCAGCAGCAGCTCCACCAGCAGCAGCATCGTCATCATTATCATTGACTGCGTTTAAGAGAGCATCTACTTCGTCTTGACTTAAAACCTGGGCCATTTGTTATTCCCCTCCTGGGAAAAGCAAAATTTGAATCAAATTATTTTAATTAATATTAAAATTTGTGTAGTAAACATCATCCAATGTTCCTTCCACTAAAAATGCATTGATCGCTGCTTTTATCTCCTGTTTTAAATAAAGTTTACCTTCGACCTTTGAAAGATCCTCTGGTCTTTTGGCATTTAATATACTTATTATGGCATCTCTGATTTGTGCTGTTCTTATCTCATACTCTTCTTTTTTAGATTCAGGACTGAATTTTAAAACAGCTGCAACTCTAACATATCTTCTTGGTCCATCACCTTGAGCAAGATTTGCGGTAATAGGATCAAGATTTAAAAGATTACCATTATCTTTCTTTTTATCAACAAAGATAGCGCTTTCTCCCTTCGCTTGTTGTGCCTCAACTTGAGCTATAACTTCTTTCATTTGTGCTTTAACAACATCTTGAACAGATGGCTCTTTAGATATTTTAGTGTGAATTTTAAATTGAAAAAAACCAATAGCTCCCATTACAATCACATTTAAAATTAGAACTATGGCCACTAATGGATTTCTTCCAGAACCACCAGTACTGCCGCTTTCTCCTTCGGCCATAAAAAACCCTCCTGGTTTTTTTTGTTAACTTGTTCTTAACTTGACTTAAATTGAATTATTTTGCCGATGTCAAAATTATCCCATGTCAAAATTATATCTCATTGACAAAATTTTATGCAAGATAATGATGAAAAATGGATATTATTGCCTAGGTCTTTAATGAAATATGGTGAAAAAATGTAAAATACTATACAACAATCTAAAATACCGTCAAAAATCTAACACTACGATTGTCTTTTTATGTGGATACTAGATAATTTTATTCTGCTATCTTGCTTATCCGATATAATGATAATTATGATAATCGATGTATTTTATCATGCTAAATAACGACAGATATATCAACTGTTATATGTCGATTAAAAGCATTTTATCGTTTAAAGGATATTAAGGATATTAAGGATATTAG
>JADFZW010000025.1:0-15433 GCA_015232355.1 Oligoflexia bacterium | reverse complement strand
TAAAGGATATTAAGGATATTAAGGATATTCGTTATGTTTGTAGGTAGAACCCAAGAATTAGACTTGTTGAAACGTTTCACAACTAAGCGCACTTCCAGTATGATCGTAATCTCTGGTCGTCGACGTATTGGAAAAAGTACCTTAGTTTCTCATTTTTATTCTACGATTGATCACTTCGATCGTTTTATAGAAATTCAAGGTTTGGCCCCTCATAAAAATATTGAAACCTATGATCAACTAAAAAATTTTCATCAGATATTATGCCAACAATCCAGTAAGAAAAAAAAATATCCACCTTTTTTTAATTGGATGGAGGCATTTACTGCTTTGGCTCAGGAGTGCGAGAAGGGAAAGAATCTAATATTTTTAGATGAAATTTCTTGGTGATGCAGATTTTGCAGGTAAATTGAAAATTATTTGGGAGACTAAAATAAACCATAATTCTCAAAACATGCTTATTCTTTGTGGATCAGTATCTTCTTGGATTTATGAAAATATTCTCAAAAGTAAAGATTTTGTTGGTCGTGTTTCTTCAGAAATAAGTTTAAATGAACTATCGCTAGCAGATACAGTTAATTTTTGGAAAAAGGATAATAGTACCAGTTCTTATGAAATATTAAAAATATTATCAGTTACTGGTGGTGTTCCAAAATATTTAGAAGAAATCGATATTCGCAAATCTGCAGATGAAAATTTGGCCAATCTTTGCTTTAAAAGTACTGGTTTCTTGTTCAATGAATTTGAAAAAATTTTTCATGATGTAATTGTAAAAAGATGCGATTTATTTAAAAAAATTCTAACGGTGTTAAGTGAACGAAAACTCACTCCTAAAGAACTTGCATCGCGATTAAAAATTTCTAATAATGGAGATTTTTTAAATCAACTTTATATCTTGGAAATGTCAGGATTTATTCAGCGAGATTTTAACTATTCTTTTGAAAAAGAACATTCTCGCATTACTTTTTTAAGACTAAAAGATAATTATCTACGTTTTTATTTTAAATATATTTTACCAAAGAAGAATGACATTTTAAGTGGTCAAAGTGTTTTTGATAATCTCTCTAAATTGCCAAACTGGAGAACAATTATTGGACTACAATTTGAAAATTTAATTCTAAGTAACAAGCATGAGATTTTTAAAAAATTAGGATTTACATCACAAGAAATTCTTTGGGCCGGGCCATACACTCAAAGAAAAACTCTAAAAAACAAAGGTGCCTGCCAAATAGATTTGATGATTGTTACTAAGTTAGATGTTATTTATTTATGTGAGCTAAAATGTGTAGCAGAAATAACACCTTCCATTTGCAAAGAAATGGAACGAAAATTATCAGTAATAAATATTCCCAAACGTAAAAGTATTCGTACTGTTTTAATATATGATGGTGATATCAGCGAAAGAGTTTATGATAAAATCAATGCTTTTTTCGATGAGATAATTGCTTTTGAATCCCTTCTGTAAGAAGAAGTAGAAATTATAAGCTAAGCTTTCCTCTTTTCTTTAGCTCTTCAATGATTGTATCGAAATGGCTTGCAGGATAAGCGCCTTTAACTGGTACACCATTGATAACGAAACCAGGTGTTCCTTGGAAGCCAAACTCTTGCGCTTCTTTTTGATCTTCAGCTATACGTGCTTTAACTTTATCTGATTTAACATCTTTTTCTAATTTCTTCATATCAGCGCCGACTTTTTTTGCAACACCTTTTAAGAACTCTTCACCTTTTTGTAATTCTTTTTGATTAGCAAATACTTCATCGTGAAATTTGTAAGCTTTTGCTCCATCTTGCATTCTGATTGCTTCATAGTAACTAGCAGCTATCATTGCTTGTTGATGGAACTCAAGAGGTAAGTGCTTAAATACGAATTGAATTTTATCGCCATATTTTTTCAATAACTCTTCAACAGTCTTTGCACCACGAGTGCAATATGGACATTCAAAATCAGAATACTCTATTAATACGATAGGAGCATTCTTATTTCCTTTAATATTCTCATCAGCTCTCATTTTTGGTTTAAGTGGGTTGTTGTAAGAATTCTCTAATTCTTTTGAACGCTCTTCCTCTTGTTTTTTCGCCATTTCCATTTGAGCAGCTCTGGCCGCTTCTTGTAGAGCTTCGATAAACTCTGCAGGTTTTGCTTTAATTGCACTAATAATAATTGCAGGATCCTCACTTATAATTTTTTTAACTTGTTCTTTTAACTGCTTTTCAGTGGTACATCCCATTAGTCCAAAGATTACGAAAATAAACATACAAGAAAACAATAAATTTCTTCCTCTCATAAATGATCCTTTTTATTTAAAAGTTATAAAAAATAAAAACACGAACTAATTTAATTCTAACAGTAGTTAACATAGTAATTAACTAAACAGAAACTTTCAACATTTTTAATTTGTTGACAAAAAAACTATGTTACTTGCTCGCTTACCTACTTAATCACTTACTCCCATAATTGTTAACATAATCCATAATCGCTTTAAATTGTCCTTCAGCATTTAGGCCAGCTTCCTCTAAAACCTTATGTGCTTGTCCACTACCCATGAAGTGTCCTTTCTTAAAGGTATGGATAGTGTATTTGCGTCCCTTCTCTGAAGTAATCCAACGATACATTGTCGGCATAGTAAACTCAGTAATACCCATCGCCTTCATTGCATGCTCCTCTGGAAAGATTGCAAGTTTTTCCTGCTCTGGTAACATGTCAAAGAGTTCTGCGCTGGAGACGTAATAGATATTTAAATTTAATTTTTCATTATCTAACTTTGGAAGAACTTCAAAAATAAAAGTTTCAGAGACACTATTTCCTTGAATAACTAATGTTCCATCGATCCTCTTTCCTGTATTTGCTTTTCTTAGAGCGTACAATCCTGATGCCGCCATAGAAGCATCAGGAAATCCTAATTTCGCTCTATCAATTACATTTTCAGCAGGTCTAGAGATAAAAGGAGAGATAACTGCAACTCGCGCTTTAAGAGCAGCAATAGTAAGTGGCCAAATCTCATCTGGTCCCATAGGAGTTAATGTAACAGCAGTACCCTTTGGAAAATTTTCAGCCAGAAGTTGTAGCGCTTGAGGATCTGCATGTGTTGGACCATCTTCACCAGTCTTTGGGCCAGCATGAGCACAAACGATAAAGAATGGATTGTATGCTTCTCCAGAGTAGTGTTTGCGTGCTTCCTGTCCAATTGCATGTAAGCGAGCAGGAACATGTTGAAGGGCCGCTATGAAAGCACCATAGGAGCTACCAACACCGATGTGATTTCCAAATGTAGATAGTCCGGCCATAAAGCCACCCATAGCATCTTCACAAATTCCACCAATCATAATGAGACGTGCTTTAGGATTTTTTTCTAAATTAAAATATCCTTCAGATAATCCGGCCGCAACGTTATTGATACTTGTTGAACCAAACAAATCAGCGGCAGAAGCAACGATTGCTCCACCACTTTTTTTGTTTAAATAATTTAATGTATCTCCTAAAACCCCTCTAAGAGTAACTGATTTTCCAGGAGCGAGTTTTAATTCATTTGGAACATTGGCCGGAGTGATTGATTGATCATTGTAAATTGCCTCATGTAATTTAGGAGCATCGGCCCTCAATTTGCGACCGAGTTTTTGTAAACGATCACGAGAGTTACGAAGTTCATTTGCAATTACATTTGCAAATCCATTCTCACCCTTGTTTTTCTCACAGATCTCTCTTAAAACCATAAGTGAATCAAAGAAATATTTTTCTACATTGGCGGCCGCCTTATCACCATTAAAGCGTGGAAAGCTTACTCCAAAGTGTGATTCACACTCTGATAAAAACTTATAAAATTCATTACTACAAAATTCATGACCAGCACCGTGAGCTAAGCGACCTTCGATTCCATACTTCCAGCCCTTAGTGGTTCGATAAATAATAGCAGTTGGTTGATTGTTTTCTTTGTTTATGTGATTAATTGCTAAGTATTGTGCTGCCAACACTTGATTATAATCAAAACCATCAGCAACAAAAATTACGTTCCAATCATTTAAGTAAAATAGTTCGCAAGGATCCCATTGTACGTAATCACCAACATTATCACCTTCACGACAAACTTTATTTGAATCAATAGATGCTTGATTCCAGTCAACGTGAACGATAGCATTTTTTATTTGTGCAGAAGCGGCCCCTGCTAACATCTCTTGAACACGGCCAGGAGTAAGACCACCTTCACCCTCTATAATGTGAATCCAAGGAGCATTATCAGCACCATAAGAATCAAGAGCACCAAATGCTAAACCAACAGAAGTTGTAATTCCAACACCAGAAGCACCAGTTGATAATTTTACAAATGGAGTGAGTGGAGCTGGGTGACCGTCGAGTGATCTAGCTTTATGTTTGTTATATAAAGGAGTTTCAGTTGTAGGATTTCTTCGAAAGCCAAGTAAATCCTCTATACGTAATTGATGGCGCTCATCTGGCATTAAATCTTTAGCTGCAACTTTCATACACTCATTTCTTAATGCCCACGCAGAGTAGAGTCCCATTGCCTTGTGGCCGGCGGCGTAGCTTATCAAGTCAGCATCTTTTGCATCTGGATTTTTAAAATCATAGTTCATAGAGTGAAAAAGAAGACTTTGAACAAAATGTCCAGAGGAGATACTACCACCAGGATGACCTGATTTGGGAACGTAGTTAAATAAAATTCCGCAAGTGGCCCGATATAAGACATCAAAGTCATTAAGTGCTTTAATTAACTTTTCATCTTTTTTATATCCGCACTCACAGTTACATCCACATCCAGATCCAGATCCATTCAATTCATTCTTATTTAATATCTCTTGGATGTTATAATACTTTGCTCTTCTTTTGTTTAATTTAAATTCATTTGAAGTTATATTTGTACTCATAAAATATTCCTTTTATTCTTTAATCCTTTAATAGAGATGTTTTCCTTCTGAAATAAATTTTGCAAAACCTTCACGATCATTGGTAGCTTTCTTAATTCGCTCAATTCCTTCCTTAATGTTTTCCATTGAAGATGCAATTGATAATCTTATAAAATGTTTTCCATCAGCTCCCACTTGACCAAAAGATTTTCTATCCATTGTGGCCACTCCATATTTGTAGAGGACAAACATTTGGAATAGTTTTGATGGGAAAGTTCTTTTCTTTATGTCGGCCGGTAAGCTTTCCATCGCCTCAAAGACTCCCATTTTCTTGCAAGCACCTTCGATGTTTGGAAATAGATAGAACGCACCCTTTGGCATAGCACATGTGATTCCATCAATTGCATTTAGTGCAGGAACTGCAAAGTTTCTTCGCTCTTCAAAATTTTTCACCATGATGTTTATAGATTTAATACTCTCAGGACTCTCGTATGCTTCGCGACCTGCCTCTTGAACAAACGGAGGTACACAAGAAACAATATTGATATTTAGATTTTTAAATATATCTGCTTCTTCTTTTGTTGGTAGAATAGCAAATCCCAATCGCCAACCAGTCATCGAATAAGTTTTAGAGTGTCCGCTGGCAATAATGGTTTTCTCTTGCATGCCTTTCATGGATGCAATACTAGAGTGAACAGCACCGTCGAATAAAATATTTTCATAGATCTCATCAGAGTAAATACGTACATCTGGTGGACACTTAGTTCTTATTACTTCTGCAATTCCTTCAATATCACTCTTAGAAAGAACACCACCGGTTGGATTTGATGGGGAGTTAATAAAAATTACTTTGGTTTTTTTACTTACTAATTTTTCCAATTGATCGGCGGTAAAACTAAAACCTTTGCTCTCCTCCAAGTGAAGAGGAACAGCTTTTGCACCTAAAAAAGTTACCCATGATTCATAAATAGGGAATCCTGGGCTTGGATAGATAACTTCATCACCAGGATTTACATAGGTGATAAGAGTGTAAGAGATCGGTGGTTTTCCTCCGGCAGTTACAATTACTTGATCGGGATGGATATTAATTCCTCTTGTCTCTGAAACTTGCTTAGCAATTGCTTTTCTTAGAGGAAGAATTCCCGCTGGTGGACAATAGTGAGTGTTACCTCGAAGAATTTGCGAAACACCCTCTTTGCAAATATGTTCAGGAGTATCAAAATCTGGTTCACCAATATTAAGCCTGATTACATTTATTCCCATGGAAATACATTCTTGAATATTCTCGCCCAATTTGAACGCGTTCTCACTTCCCAAAGCACTCATTCTGTCTGCTAAAAGACTCATTAAATTGCTCCTTGAAAATTATTAAATTATTAAATTATTAAGTTATTAAATTATTAAGTTATTAAATTAAATATTAGTGGGTTAATAACCAAATCAGTATAACAAGAAAAAAGAGGTTGTGTAACATGAAATTAGAATGAGAAATGTTGTAGTTTTATGCTGTGATTTTTTTATGGTCTTGCTCGTTCCCACTTAACATAATTGCGATAGTATTTATGCCATCCATCAACGTCACCGTGAGCGTAGATAGAGACTCTAAAATAGCTATCCTTATCTGACAATTGAGAGGTGTCGATAATTTTATATGGAATTGTATTAATGATTGGGTTACTTTCTTTGTTAAATGATGCTTCATTTTCTTTATGGTCAAATATTTTATAAAATGTTCCTCTTGCATATTTTCCATATTTCTCACTTAAACTTTGAGGTACAGAGAGCATCTCGGAGTTTTCATCGTTTATTGGGGTTTCAGCTGCAATCCCACTCTTCTTATAGGCAACGAATGTACTAACATAAAGGGTGCGGTCACTAATGTTACGAACATTCAATCCAGAAATAACTTTTAGCAGATCATTTTCACTATCATCTTTGATTGTAAAACTAATATTCTCCGCAATTGGCCCATCTATTTTGCTATGATCCTTTGGTAAGTCGATATCTTCTGTCAACTCTCCAACGATTGGTTTATGTAGAGTGTATTCTTCTATGTAATCGAATGGTATTTTACCATATCCTTCTTTACCCCAATCACTTCCCCAACTATTTTTAAAGATATATTTTTTTTCTTTCAAATCAAATCCAACAAGTAAGATCGAATGATATCCGCACTTCTTGGGATTTGTTTTACACTCTTTTCTTAATTCTTCATCATATATACACTCTCCAGTTTCACCATTCCATCCACCACTATTAAGAGGTAAACTAACTAGTACTGGAAGTTTATTCTTGGCCAAATACTTAACTATTTTATCGCTGCTCTCTGATATTTTTGAAATATTTAATCCTGGTAGTTTTATCACACTATCGAAAACAAATTTTGGTGGTTTGTTATGAGTGAAACAACGTTTTGGAGCATTTCTATCTTCAGATGTGTAACCTTCACAAGGAAGTCCCTTTTCAAACCACGATGGATTATAATGAAGATATTTTTCTAAAACAAAACCATACTCTTCGAAAACATTAATATTGTCTAAAAGATTTGATCCTTCACCAGTAGTGGACAATCCAAGAATGCCTTTTGTGTAATAGATTAAGAATTCTTCGGAGATATTAACATCCTCTTGAATTTTTGCTTTTAGAATACTTTCAATAAATGCTGTAGCAGCAAAGTATGCGCAAGTTCCCCTGTCGCTTTGATCTTTTACTTGAGTTTGTAATGCTTTGATATCAATGGCGTTAGGAATGCTGAGTGTAGTGACTAGTGAGGATAAATTTTTATTGGAATCAGAAATCCTCTTTTTTGGAGCAACATCGACGAATGGAGATAAGAGGTATGTTCTTCCTTTGAAATTGTATTTTCCGACAACTCCGTTAGCATTAGCATTTGCGTCTGCATATGCAGATGCATCGGCATACGAATACGAGGTAGAAAAATAAGAAATAAAAATAGATGAGCATAACAGAATGGAAATAAGTTTTTTAATTAACATAAGTTGGATTCTCCTTGCGATTATGTGTTCATTTTATTCATTACATAATTTAAGATTAGAAGTGTGATCCATTTTTTATCTCAAATGTGATCATATGAAAATGAGAAATGCTAATTAATTAAAAAAATATTTCATGTTTAGTAAAATGTAATTTGTAGATGAGGTGTTATGGGCACGAATATAAATGAAAATCATTCAACACGACCATGTGTTATTTGGATTATAAGCAAAAATATTAATGAAAATATCGAGATGATTTATCCTCAAAATGCTGATGAGATGAGGATGGTCTTAGAAAAATATAAAAATGAAAACGATAAAATCATTTGGATTAATTTAACAGATCCTACTGCTCTTGATTTTGAACCTCTAGCGAAAACATTTGCGCTACATGATCTTACTGTTGAGGATTGTACCAATGAAGATCAATTACCTAAGATAGATTTTTTCCCAAATTATACTTTTTTTATTCTTAATTTTTTTGAGAATAAAAATGCTAAAGTCATTAAACCTGGCAAATTCAATATGCTTGTGCAAGTATCAGAAGTGGATTTTATTCTCTCTCACAATTATCTAATAACTGCACACAAATCCCATACGCTCAAGAATGAGCAAAACTCTCTTGTAGATTATAATAGATTGAAATCTACTCTTAAATCTGAAATGCTAAATTCAGCGGATTATCTGGCATATCAAATAATTGATCAAATAAATGAACGCAAATTTATGGTGATAGAGAAGATTCAAGAAGAGATAAATAATGAAGAGGATTTAATTATAAGGGGTGGAAGAGGTATCGGACCGCAGAGATTAATTTATACACGCAGAAAAATTGTATTGATTAGAAAATCAATATTTCATGAGCGGGAGTTGTTGTATAAAATCTGTAGAAAAGATTCTCCCTTTATTCGCGAACAGATGATTTACTATTATCATAATCTTTATGATCAACTCTTTAAATTTTTCGAATTTAGTGAAATTTTGAGAGAGGAAATTAGCAGTTTATTGGAATTGCATTTGAGTATTAAAAATAACCATTTGGCAGAGCTATCAAATCAAACTAATCAAGCAGTAAAACGATTAACTATGTTCACAACTATTTTTATGCCACTGACTCTAATAGCGGGTATAGGTGGAATGTCTGAATGGAGTATGATGACTGGACCTAATAATTGGCGCTTCTCTTATCCACTACTTATTTTATTATTGATTGGAATTGGTTATTTAAATTACCTGTGGTTTAAAAAAAGGAAGTGGTAGCTGTCCTGATTGACTGTCTGATTGAGTGTGGCTTGAAAGTTTGGCATTTAATCTCATAAATAAATTTTTTTTATCATTCACAACTATCTAGAAATTAATCAAATTAAAAAGATTAAAAAAAATTAAATAAAATTCTGATAGGATGTAATCATACTAAATAAATAAAAATTAAATAAAGGATGGCAGGTATGATTATTCGACTTTTTAAAAACAGAAACTGTAAACCAATGCATGTGCTTTTCTTCACCAATGCTATTTTGATAATAGTCTTATCATTGATATCTATAATAACAATAACAAGCATGACCATAACTTCGAGTTATGCAGGTCTTTTTGTTGATAGTCAAAGAACAAGATTATTTAAGATAATTGCGAAAGGAGATGATATAGATAATAAGTTTGAATCTATATTAAAGACTATTCTTGATATAAAAAACGAAAAAGGTGTTTTTAGGATTAATCAATTAAAATCCTCTATTAGAAATTCTTGGGATAATAAAACCTTGTTATCTTATGCTGTAGAAATGAATCGCCCTAAAATTGTACAAATGCTTTTAAATAATGGTGCCGATCCAGATATAGTTCTTGAAATAAAACATGTACAATATTTGCCTATCGATTTAGCAATTGTAGCTTGTGATTATGATATGTTAAAGATATTAATTAAATATGCTAAAGTAACCAATTATAGTTCAATCTATAATAGTTCCAACAGGGTTCATGTCATCTCTAAGGCCAATCGTTGCGGACAACAATTCTCTGATTTATTTATAGAAAAGTATAGTGAAAATAGTATCGAAAAAATAAAAGAGAGTAGTCTTGTTTCAAGAATAGGACCAAATTTATTTGATAGATTTATTGAAAAATTGCGAGACAAAAATAAAATTACTTCGATTGAAGATTTTTTTACACTTTTTTTTGCAACTCCAATGAGTAATAGCAGCTCTAAGTACGATCTTTCTCAAAAAATAATTGATTATTTTTATAGTTTTAAACCAACACCTACCCAAATGATAAAATTTATTAGTTTAGTTTCACCATCACAAAAAGATATGATTATTGACCAGGTAATTCAACAAAATCCTACTCTAAAACAAGTAATGGAATTAATATCAATTTCAGCTGATCAGAAACAAAGAGATGAAATTCGAAATCGGGCGCTAAACTTAAATGGAGGAATTATTTTAAAACAGGGTAATTTTGTTCAAAACTTTTTATCTCTTTATGAAGGTGCAAGGGAGATAAAATTAGATGATGCTACAATCACTCAATTTTTAAGTTCTAAAAATCCTTCACCAACAATAGAAGAAGTTTTAGCATTTACTAGTGTAGTAAAACCTGAACAGAGAATAGATATCAAGAGAATGGCCTACAATAAATATAATCTTGTAAAAAATCCCCATGATTTTGTTACTCTATTTTTAAATGGCCAAGAAATAGTCAATACCCCTGCTAATGAAAATGAACAAGCTTATGAAGATATTATTTTTGAATCAATTACCAATTGGTTTTTTGATTTCAAACCATTGCCCACCATTGAAGAGGTTTCTGCTTTGGCCAAATTGGTGAAAACCGATAAGCAAAAATCACTTATCTATGGTTTGGCATTAAAAAATAATATTCCCAATACTCCAAAGGATATATTAGCGCTGTTTAGAAATGAAGGTAAGGATAAGTTCGAGTTTACAAATTTTTTTAAAGACTATTTTTTAAAATTAAAATTATCTTTTATTGGTAATGAAATTAATGAATTTAAAAATATTATTGCAAAAACAGATCATCCTAAACTAATGGAAACAATTATTAAATTGAATCAAGATCTTGTTTTAGAACATCTGAAGGATCAAGTAAAAGAGGATATTTCTGCTAATGAGGCTGATGTGTTAAATGGAAATTGTGTGAATGAAAGTAGTAATGGTAAAATAAGATACTCTCTTTTAGGGTTTGCTAAGAATTTGAAAAAAAAGCTAGAGGTAAAGAATCAAGCAGAAGAGATGGAGTGTCCTATGTGCCTCTGTGATAATCCAGTTAATAGTTTTCATACTTGTTCAAATCCTAAATGCCAACAAGGTGCTTATCATGGTAGTCGATGCATGAATTGTCAGAAGCAAAGTATTGATGTGCGATTGAAAGATAATATGTATCCTTTAGCATGTAACATTTGTGGGGAAGAGATAGCTTTAAGTGACGAAGATTACGAGTTGCTGGGCCTTAGTCAGCAGAAACTTGATATTATAAAGCGTACTATTTTGGCCTATCACCTAAAACGATTTCCTGATAGTAAAAACTGTCATACGCCAAATTGTACTAACAAAATACTAAAAAAAGAGTGTGATAAAGATATGCATTACTCATGTGATTTTTGTGGTAATTCATCCTGTTTTGAGTGTGGTGAAAATCATGAAAGTAATTGTAAAAATTATAAAGTACAAAAAGATAATGAAAAATTAAGACAGAGTGGACTTATGGATTGTCCCTATTGTTTAGCTTGGTCTGAGCGAGTAGGTGGGTGTGCATATGTTCAATGTGCTAACTGTAAACAGTATTTTAATTTTCGTACTGGTGGTCCTTGGGATGATAAGTCCGCAAATAATTTACATAACTGGCATAGGGAAGAAAGGTCAGTAAAACCAATAATTAAAGATCTAAAATTAATCTATGATCGTAATCTTAAAAATGATTGGGATAAAAAAGAGAATTTGTAATACAAATTTATTTTACTGCTGGGCCAGTAATTTTTCTTCGAAATTTGCAAATTGCTTAAAGCTTTCGTTTACAATTGAGTTGATAATATCTTTTTTTAAAGGGGGATTACATTCTTTATAGCTATTAATTATCTTGGTAGCGTATTTTTTTGCTTGATTCATAAAACACTCTCGAAAGTAGGGATGATTTATAGTTCTTCCTACTAAGGCCAAAGTTGATTTTTCTTTTTTATAGAAGTAAATTTTATTATTGGCAAAGCGGTAGTTAATTTTTGCATTTCCATCACTTAAACAATCAGCAAGTACTTTTTTTGCTTTTTGTTTTATAGGAAGAAAGGATGAGAGATCACCTCTGGTTAAACGAATATTTCTATAAAGATCCTCTTCCGCTACAGATGGTTTTTTAAGATATTCTCGGTTGTCAAAAATATTTCTCTTTAAAATTCCATAGAGTTTGGGGGCCACTCTTTTTAATTTGTCTCCACTGCAAAGATAATATGCTACTGCCTCAGAAAAATACTCCTTATAATTTTTAGTGGAGTAGTTACTTAATCTGCTGATGTCATAAAGTGGTTCGATTTCCCACCTAGAATAATCTCCACGAAATCCCTTCGACCAAATAGGAAGTCGAAGCACACGTTTTTCATTTTCCTGATAAAAAGCATGAGTTAATTCATGAGCGATTGTGCAACTGATATCTCGTTTTTGATTTTCAAAAGCACGTTGTTTATAGATAATTTCATTTCTACTACTATCAATGTACCATGCTAGTGTTTTTTCTGATACTAAATGTTGGTCGCTATCCATAGTTTTGTAGATGTATTTTAAACTTGGTAGATGATGAAATTTTTCAGGCAGTTTATCGAGGATATTATTTATTTGTCTTATAGAATTAAGGCCCCACTCGGGAGTTTCACTGGCGGCCAGATCATTGTTAGGATTGTAATATAATCTTGGAGTAAGATAATATCCATACTCAGCGGCCATTAGCATGGCCCTCATTGCTGCTTCTTCTTTTTCACTTTGATGACGATCGCCCCTCTCTCCATAGAGCGCACTTAAAGCACAAATTGCAGACTTGGGGTGATGGCCACAAGGAGCGTGGGCCATTTTTTCAACTATCTTGCGAGAGATGATATACCTTCCATTACGATCTTTTGTTGCAATTAGATTTTTAAGATAAATTTCTTCATTGAGAGTAGCGATAAGTTCTAATCCAGCAATAGTAATAATTCTCTTTTTGTTTTTATTCTTATTTCTTTCATCATTTAAAAATAATTCGTAATACTTATCTTTTATCTCAAACCAAGGTACTGGTTCTCTACAATTATCAACAACTGAAAAGATTCTTTTCGCTGGTAACTTCTCCACCTGTCCTCTATAACAAGATTTTTTTGAACGCTTTTCACATTTTGTATCAGCGGTTATTGAGGAAGTTAAAAATATTAAACTTAAAAAAATTATTATTCGAAAAATTATCATATTTTATTCCAATCGAATGAAGTCAAAACCATCAATAATAGATTTTTTATTTGCATTAGCTTTGGGTGCAGGTGTATCTGCGGTTAAATCTTCACTCTCATCATCATCATCATCTTCATCATCTTCTTCTTCTTCATTAATAAGAATTCCATCAAGCAAGTGATGATCTATGCTCTTCTTTTCGGATAGTTGATCAGCATTTTTAATATCATCGATATGTTGCTGGATATTTTTTGCGAGAGGAATTATTTTTTTATTACTGGAGTAAGGAAGCGGATTTTCAATTGCAAAGGAGGTAATGTTTTTATTTGCAAGCGAAACATCCAAAATTATACCGGTATCTAGATTAATTAGTCGCTTAGAATTTGGGAAAAGATCATCTTCTATTCCTAGTGGTTGAGGGATTTCATAAAATGATATTGATGTTGATAATGTATTGTCTATAGATATTGGATTATTAAAGATCAAGAGCGCCGAAATCAATTTCTTTTTTTTATCTTTTTTATTCTTATTATCAAAAAGGAGATTTAAATCTCCAAAGGATTTGTTGCTGACAATGATTTGAGAAGATGATTTAATTTTTTTCATTTTTCCATTACCATAGGTATGCAAAATTTTTAAAGCATCTTTTTGAGTCATTCCATAATATAAATTAAAATATGAGTATGGGTATGAGTAACAGTTTGATGGAAAAATAAACATAAGCAAAAGCATTTGCAAAAGAAGAGTAGTGCAAAATAATGTGATAAAGATTTTTTTGTTCATTTTAGGATCTCTCGGTATCATTTTAGGTATCTTTTCTTGTTTCGCAGGTTTTTTAGTATCGGATTGCCCCCTATAGTTTTCTTAAAATCAGGGAGACTCCTTTTATTGTAGGATTAAATAAAAGAGTATCAAAGATAAAAGATTTTCATTCTTAATTATAAGTTGTATCTTAACTATTTTTTTAAAGTGGTTCATATATTGCATATCAAGTAATGTGATCCAAGTTTACAATGACTTTGTAACGAATAGTAAAAGTCTAACAATTTAATCAAATTTTTATTTTTTAAAGGAGACACCAAAATGAAATCACTCAAAACAATTTTTGTCGCTGTAGGTATGCTTGTATTATCATCTTGCGATTTTCTTAATTATGATCCAAGCTATCAAACACTTGCAGAGAACTTTGTAACAAAATTAAATAACTACTATGGAAACTATTATGGAGAATCATTTGTATTAGTAAAAGAGCATGGCTACGATGCCGCAAGCTACTGTGTGCTTTATGATCAATTAACAGGTCAATACTCTGCTTTTAACTTGGCAAACTACTATAGTGGCATGAGCATGGGTTCCTACTTATCTACAGCAGCAACAAGCGATATTATCAACTATCTTGATCCACAAGCTGGTGGTTATTATTATAGTTGGGATTATAATATGTATTTCGAGCAAACTGAAGGTTCAAGCAAAGACTTAGAAAAAGTGGGAGCTTTCTTAGAAGAGAAAAAAGCTGCTGATATGGGTGGAAAATTGGCCGCTGAATTTGGTTTAAGTGAGGAGAGAGGAATTCAAATTGCGAAACTTTCTAGTCAGTGGAATTCTCTTAAGAAGAAGAGAAGTTTAACAGATGCTGACGCACATGCCTTCTCAAAAGAAGTAATTGGTGTTGATCTTTCTACTGCTGTAAATGCATATAAAAATTCATTAGAAGGTAACAAAAGTGATTTAAATTCTATGCTCGAAAAAGCAGCTGCAGTTAACGGAACAACTCCAGAGCGTATGAATAAAATCTTCAACGAAATTTTATCAAAGTAATAAATCAAAATAATAAATAATTTATTATTGATTTATAAAAATCTTCATATCCACTACAAATTATCTTTAAGCAATTAAAAATAAAAATCAAAAAAAATAATTCTTATCATACCCAAGATCATTGAGTTAAACTCAACTCTATGGATAAGAGTAAATCTGAACCTACATATAAGATCTATGAGTTGATAAAAAGAAAGAAAGATTTCTTATTACCGATTTCCATATTTTGTGTGCTGATTGTAAGTGCTTTAAGTTATTTTAGCATTGAAGGACTACAAAAAACCATTGAATTAGAAAGAAAATACTTGGAAATCCAGACCAGGGTTGGAGATGTCT
>JADFZW010000024.1 GCA_015232355.1 Oligoflexia bacterium | reverse complement strand
TATTGACATCGACAAAACCATCCGTCCCACCTTTTTTAGATAAAGTTTATTTCTTAAAAGGTAGATCAATTTGTTTTACTGTCAAAGTCGTTGAAAAATTATCCTGACAGAATCGGTGGAAAGCAACTTTATTGCCCCAAAAAACTGTCACTATTTTATGAATAGACAATAATTATCTTTTTCAAACTTCCCTGCAACTATTTGAAATAACAAAATACAATAAATTTTATTGAATTTTCTGCACATAAAATTGGCGAAAATAGATTTAGAATATTTTTGGAATAGATTTAGAAGTAAATATTAAATGCACCAAGCATAGAGGAATTAGGTATGAAAAAAAAATATTTTATGAACTTAAATATCAAGAAGATATGTTCAATTCTACATTTATTCACTGTTGGAGTTATGGTTTTACTTTTATCTCTTTCTCTTGTAACAAATGCCGATGCTTCTAAAAAAAGAGATAAAAATAATTCAAGCTTAACCACAAAAGCTCATTTTACTAAAGAAGAATTAAAAAAAGAACTGGAAGATTTAAACTACTGCAGATTAATTCCAAGACCACAGGGCCTAGATAAAAAATTAAAATTACCTGCTGTCGACAAAAAAAATCAAGATAAATTAGCGGGCAAAAAAGTTTTATTAGATATAAATGAAATTCATTATATGCAAGGAGGTTGTAGCAATACAACCAAAGACGGTAATTATACAGTAATTCAAAATGCAAAAGATATTAAGGATGGAATATTAGATATAAATGTAATACCAAGAATAGGTGTATGGAAAGATACAAATGGAAGAATTTGGACTGTTGACCATAGAAGATTGGCTTCATTTGTTTTATCAGGTGCTGTAAAAAAAGTTCCTGCTGTTTGGATTGATTCAAAGACTGTTATTCATGATAAATTCAAATACAGCAACAAAGCAAAAGGTGACAAAATGACGATTACTTCCGGTCGTAACGGAATAGTAATTGAAAGAAATAGTATAAAACCTGATACCAATAATGATGGTGATGATGATAGTGATGATACTGTTGGTTCAGAGACAAAATGTGCTAATAATACAAGCATTATTAAAAACAAAAATAAATTTACAAAAGAAGAACTAGAAAAAATACTCCAAAAGCTAAATTATTCTGAATTGATCAAACGACAATATGGTAGAGATAGACAATTAAAATTACCAGCAATTGCTAAAAATCAAGATAAGTTGGCAGGAAAAAAAGTGGAGTTAGATATAGATGACATTCACTACATGCAAGCAGGTTGCAGTAACACAACTAAGGATGGTAATTATACTGTTCTTCAAAATGCTCAAGATATTCAATCAGGAAAGTTAGATATAAATGTAATTCCAAGAATTGGAGTATGGAAGGATGTTAACGGCAACATCTGGACAGTAGATCACAGAAGATTAGCATCGTTTGTTTTATCAGGTGCTGTGAAAAAAGTTCCCGCTGTTTGGCTTGATTCAAAAACTGTTCTTCATGACAAATTTAAGTTTAGCAATAAAACCAAAGGTGATAAAATGACAGTAACAGCTGGTCGTCATGGTATTGTAATTAACAGAAATAGTAATTAAGGATAATGAAGAAAAATAAAATGATATTAATGGGGATTTATTTATAATGAAAGAATCATATAAAGCTTTAAAAGATACTGGTATTTTTATTGATGAAGTTAGTAATGAATCAATAAACTTTGATTCAGAAACTCATCTGCTAGAGATAGAGGTGGATGTTTGTACAATTGAAGATGATGAATTTGAAACTGAAACTGAAATTAAAAGAGTTAAAATAATTTTTCATTACACAATTTGGTTTGATTACATTCCATCTGACTTATACAATAGAGAGAAGTTGTTTATTAATGATCAATACTTCCCAACTATCTACGAAGTATCACACTCAAAGATGATCTCTAAGTTACATGATGCTGAGAAAGCGCGATATCAACCTCAATCAAAACTAAAACACTACGTTGTACCTTGTGCTGATGGTGTGTGGAATATTGTGGCCAGAGATTTCAAAATCGTACGTTAAGTTCTTGATCCTAACTTTCAATTTGCATAATCTGATAATAAAAATACTAATACAAAATTTAACTTTTTCTTACATTACGCTATGCCCTCCTTGTGATTAGCGTTTATTCGCTTGAAGATTTTGGATTTAATTAATATCATAGGTCAACGGATCTTCGAATTAAACAAACACAAGGAGTAAAAAAAGGTGAAATCAAAATCAAAATCAATATCAATATCAATAGTAGCGATGTTTTTACTTTCATTCTTATTTTTTTCATTTGTAAATACCAATTCAGTTTTTGCTAAAGTCTATTCTTTTGGAATTACCAGTGATGGTGGCCAATATACATCTAACCTTACATTTTTAAAAAAATCATTCTTAGAATTAAATACCAAGGATTTAATTTTAGTAGGCGATAGTGCTCCAAGAGATAATGAATCAACTAGAGCAACCCTAGAAGAGATTTGGGGCCAATTTATGAATGATTTTAATTTTACAGCAGCAGTGGTTGGAAATCATAATAAAGGATATCAAAGAGAGATGGATTTTTTTAAAATGCCAGGAGATTATTATAGTGTTCGCCCAATAAATGATCTACTTGTTATTGGATTGAATTCTGATGAAAGAAACAATCAAAGAGTTACGGAGGAGATAAACTTTTTGCAAAACCAATTAGCAAATGCCTCTGAAAAAATGATCATAATTATTTTCCATAATCCACCAGCAAATGTGGCCCCTAACCATAATTGGACTGAAAAAAAGGAATTTGTTACAAAGGTTGTAGCTCTTTTAAAAAGATATAAGGGAAAAATCAGTGCAGTAATTGCAGGTCATGTTCATATTGCAACTTTTGTAGATATAGACGGTATTCCGTTATTCATCTCTCCTTCACCTGTACAACCAAGAGATGCAAGATACTTTGATTCCTATGATAATCAATTGAAAATGCAGGTTACAAATAAATGGGTTTATAAAAATCAAAGAAATCGTTATTGGCTAAAATTAGATGTAAATACTGATGATAATAGTATGAAATTTGATTACATAAATATCGATAATAGAAATAATGCGGATTGTACGATTTTAATATCATCTGATGCAAATTCTAGAATTGCAGGAAAATCATATTCATTACAAAATAATTGCTCAAAAAGTTCGCTATAGTATTTAAAGATCCTAACTTCCTTTCCGATCTTTTTTATTGTTATTTAAATCTTGATTATTTTCATCACTGCTATTTTTTGCATCTTCTATTCCATCTTTTATCTCTTTTTGGATTTCATCACTCTCGATACTTTCATTATCTAAGTCTGCGCATGCACTTAGTAAATTATCATTTTTTCCTTCACGATCATACCATGTCTCAAACAAAAGAGAGGATATCTTATTTTCATTGATATTATTAAGGTTGTGATTTTTAGAAATAGTGTCGATATAGTTAATAAGCCCCAATCGATGATAATCATCATTATAAGAATATGATTCAATATTTTCTTGAGTTTTATTCTTCATTCTTAAGCTTAAATTTTTTGCTGAGACAAGATTTGTAGTCTCACTTCGACGAGTATATTCTTTGAGGAATTTAATATGTTCATCATTTTCTTGTTCCTTCCATAGTCGATATCCATAGGTGGAAATTAGTTCTTCTTCTTTGGTAAGTTTATCAAAGAGGGCCAGTGAATATCTTTGTAGAAGTAATTCTCTAGCGATTAAAACACTAGTTATACGTTTATTCAAAAGTTCTGCTAAACCAAAAATTTTATTTCCTTCAGAAAACTCTTCGATCACAGTCCCTTCCTTATCAACCTTATACCAGGAATTTTCTGCTATCTTAAATACCTCTCTGTTTTTGTATCCTCGATAATAAAATTCTGAATCTGCAGAAAAACTTTTAATAAATGAATGGCCCAATCCCTCTTCTATAAAACTCATAAAATGTAATTTAGGGCCATAAATACTTCCGTTAGGCATTACTATTAAGGAATGAGTTTGTTTTTCTTTAAAAGTTTTATTGTTCAGTTTTATTATGCAATTTAATTTTTTGATATGATTTAAGTGAGTTTGATCATCTTCAAAGATGAGTGAAAAATTCCCTTCTGTTATAGTAGTTTTTTTTCTTGGATAATTGGCAGCAAATGTTTTTAAAGGTAGAAAGAGTGTATCTGTTTCTGACAAAGAAGATTCATTGAGAGGGTTTGAATCTCTTGATATCCAATAAACCAAACCATAATTAATTCTACTCATAATGAAAAAATTATCTTTGGAAATATTAATTTCATTAAAACTAACAGAAGTTTTTGGTGCTAATCTAACCATGGTTCCATCGATTAAAAATGCCCACAGATAACTGTTCTTGATGGTCTGGATTTCATCTCCTTCACGAATAGACGAGCGATATTGTGCTTTGGCGTATCCAGTTCCTCGAAAGATTCGACATTCACCTACACAACTGAGTACTCGTCCAACTAGTTCTTTATGTAGCATATCCCGAGTTTTTATTTTCCACAGAGGATCACCCTCTCTATGTTGAAGTTCTTTTAACCAACTATTATAATCAAGCCAATTATCAATGTTAAGTTGATCAAAATTGATAAAACTTTGTTTTTCATCTTTGTAAGATATAACAGGAGATGTGATTTTTTTTATTTTTTTGTTTTCTTTAGATAGAGAATTGTCCAAGTTGAAAAGAATCAACAAAAGGGAAATTGACAAAAAAAGTATTGGATATTTTAAGTAAACTAAACTCACATAAACTATTCGGAGAGGGAAAAAATCAAATTAGAGATTTGAATATTTTTTATTGAGAGGCAGCAGTAGGCAAATTTTTCAACATTTCGAAACCAAAAGAGCATGGCACTTCTTTGAATCCTGCTTCTTCGAGTTCTTTTCTGGAGTGAGTGCCTTCGATTGCAATTACTGCCAATCCTGCATTGATGGCTGCTTTTATGCCGTTTATTGCATCTTCAATAACAATTGCTTGTGTATTTTTAATTTGCATTTTCTTTAATGCTGTTAAGTAGATCTCAGGATCAGGTTTTGCTCTAGTGACATCTTTGCTAGACAAAACTAATTTAAAAAATGGTTGGCACTTACTAACTTTTAGAAAATAATCTACACTTTGTTCACTGGCAGAACTGGCCAAAACTAGATTGTATTTTTTTTCCAGTGCTAATTGAGAGAGTAATTCATAATATCCAAAGGAGAGTGGTGGGTCTTTTTTAATCATATCTAGAGCAAGTTCTCGTTTTCTCTTAATCAATTTGTTTACTTGCTCGAGGGAAAGAATATCAGGATAGAGTTTTTTATTTTTTAAATATAAAATCATCGCTTCTTCGGTACTCATTCCTGCATAGTTAGTATATATAAAATCATTTAGTGTCTGTGATCTCTCTAATGTTAATTCTAATTCTTTAAGTGTTTGCTTGAAAGCTAGATCATGAATAGTTGATGTATTCCACAACACTCCATCTAGATCAAAGATTATAGTATTTAGATTATTTAGATTATTTATATTCATTTTTTTTGGGCCACTACCATGGTTTGTCCTAGGTTATATGTTAGTGGAATTGAACCAAGACCCAATTTACAAATCAGCTTAGTTAGAGGGGCCACTGCTCCTACATATGGTGTGGCCCTCTTCAAGACGTAAGATAGTTCCAGGGTTTGATAGTAGGGAGAAGTTTGGATGATTTTAAAATTATATTTTTCAAGTAACATTTTTATAGTTTTGGTGGTGAAGTAATAGAGATGAACATTTAAAAGAAATGGCCAACGTGATCTTAGTGTTTGCGCTACTATGCTGTTGTAGTCAGGAAAATTTATCACGAATGTTCCCTTTGGTTTTAGAATTTTTTCTATTGATAACATTACACTATCTATATTGGTTAGATGTTCAATAACATCCCATAGAGTAATAATATCAAAAGAGTTTTTGTTGAAATTGTGTTCTTCCAATGTTCCACTAAAGAGCTTTAGGTGAGAGGTGGTAGTAGTGGTGTTATTATAAAGTTTGTTGGCCTCGTTTATTATCCATTTAGAAGGTTCGATTCCAGTAGCATCGAAACCTAAATCAACAGCTGCTTTAGGAAAAGCACCACCAGCGCAACCGATATCTAAAATTTTCGTCTCTCTTGTGGGCACAAAGAGAGTGGGATGTTTGTTAATTAATTTTTTTAAAACTCGAGTGAAAGTTTTTATCCGTGATAAATTTTGAGAGATAAAATTAGGATCAATTGCTTCTTTATAAGAGCTAATAATAATCTCGCTTTTTATACGCGGATTTAAGTATTTTAATTGGCATCCTTGGCAAGAGACTAATTGATCAATTAATTTTTCATCACTGGATGAACGATATATTTTTAATATTTCAGATAGATCAGAGTCTGAAACCGTAAGATGTTTAGCTGGATAAATAACTCTATATTCGTTATCGCCACAAATTGGGCAAGATATTTTTTCAGTGATGGCGGTGATGCTGTTCATGGTGTTTGTTATGGTAGTCATAAATTTATTTTTTTTCCAATTAAATTTTTACTCATTAAATAGGTGTGTATGGCCCGATAGGGAACCATCTCCATCTTTGTTTGAAATCTTCTAAATATAAAACGAAATGGTTGTAAAATTATTTTTAGAGGATGATATCTAAACTTCCAAAGTAAAAAACTGCGATAAAGCTTAAGTCGAAAGAGATTAAGTTCGTGGTAATCACTTCTCCACTTTGGGGAGAAATTTAAGTCTGAATAATTTTTAAATCCTTTTAAACTTCCTTCCTTGAAAATTTTTGATCCAGGAACGGGAGTAACAATAAAGAGTGCTACTTCATCAAGCCCAGCCTTAGTTAATTTTAATAACATTTGCTTAGTCATTTGCAAATCATAATTGGTTTCTCCGGGAAAACCTAGAACAAAACATGCTTGTGAATATATTTTTAGTTGGCCCGTTTTTTTTATTAGATTAATAGAGTGATCTAAATCAAATGGTTTGTTTATTTTTTTCATCACCTCGGGAGAACCACTCTCAGGAGAGATAGAGATGTAGTTTAGTCCACTTTCCGCCATGAGGGCCAGTGTTTGCTCTGAACGTATGGTCTCTGGCTTTGTTCCTGCACAGATTTTCCAAGTGATCTTTAATTTTTGCTTTATTATCTCTTGTGCAATTTCTTGAATGCGCTGGTCACTTACAGTAGGGTTAACATCTTCCAAATGAAACTCGAAGACATTAAAACGTTTAATATAATATTTAATCTCTTCCACCACTCGCTTTGCAGATTTGTAGCGCCAACGACGATGATTGGTGGTCGGGATTACACAAAACCCGCAAGTGTATGGACATCCACGAGAGGTAATAATTGGTAAATAGGATTTACTTTGAAATGGCCCATGAGCGTATTTTAAGTTCCAGTAGTTTTGGAGAGGGAAAAGTTCGAAGGCAGCAAAGGCAAGGTGATCGAGATTATTAGTTTCAGTATGAGCACTCTGATATGCTAGATTAATCAGCTTAAAAATCTCTTCCTCTGGATCGCCACAGATAATTTTATTAACACCACTTGCATAGAGATCACTTTGTACATCTGGGTCAGAGAGAGAGTAGGCAGTGACTGCTTGAGTATTTTCAATAATAGCGATTGTAAGATGTGGAAAATCACTGCGCAATTTTCTACAGATATTAACGATGGAGTTGTGGGCAATAAGTGTGCTTGCATAGATGATGACATAGTTTGAATTAAATTTTCCAACTCGCTCGCTCACTTCGGATGGAGTAAGACCTCTAACAATAAATTCCCCATCAATCCACCATTGATTGGGATTTTCCGCGAATGCATCAATGACGTTGATGTTGGCAGTATTTTTAAATTTAGAATTAAATTTAAATTTTTCCATCAACTCACCGACGATATATGCCAACCCAACTGGCATGTATGGAATTCCAGTTGTAAACATGTCATCTTTTAAGAGTAGAAGATTAGGTGCTATGGCGGTAATATTAATCATTAGAGTAAGAAAATCTTTTATTTAATTACGGTTGTTAATGGTAACAAATTATTATATGTCCGTAGTTAAGTAAACGACAAATTCAAATTATGGATAAGAGGCAAGAGGCAAGATAAGAGGTAAGAGGTAATAAGTTGTATTCGCATCATGAAAATTCAGAAATTTTCGAAGGAAGAAGAACAAGCAGAAGAGAAGAATGGACTGCAATTATTCCAGCGGCGGGGAAGGGGTCAAGATTAAATTATCATCTTCCAAAAATTTTATATCCTATTCTTGATCGTCCAATTATTTATTGGTTGATTGATCTGCTTTCTCCCTATGTGAAAAATTTTGTTTTTGTTTTATCTCCAGAGGGTGAGGATGTAGTATTGAAATATTTAAGTGAGATTAGTCTTAATTCAAATATAGAAGTAAAAATTGCTATTCAAGAACAACCTTTGGGAATGGGCCATGCTATTTTAATGTCAGAGTCATCTGTACATACAAAGCATTCACTCATCATCTGGGGAGATCAAATCACGGTAAAACCAAAAACTATAGAACGTGCAATTTCTTTGCATGAGAGTAGTTCAACTATATTTACTTTGCCCTCGATGATGAAGGAAAATTCATATATTCATTTTGAACGTAATCAACAAGGAAAAATTGTCTACGTCTATCAAAAACGAGAGGAAAATATTCCCGTAGCAATCGGAGAGAGCGACTGTGGACTTTTTTTAGTTGATAGTAAGACTTTATTTTCAACGCTTAATTTTGCTTTTGATATTAAACAAAGAAGTAAATATTCAGGAGCAACAACTAAAGAATTTAATTTTTTGCAATTGATTCCAGAATTTGCTCAAGTGCAGACGCTTAATATGGATGATGAGAGTGAAACCTTAGGTATAAATACAAAAGAAGATGCAAAATTAGTGGAAGAGATATTAAGTAATAGGTACAAATAAGTTATGTTATTAAATCGAGAAGAAAAATTAAAGATGGCCATATTTTGTGGTGGTAGAGGTTCTGTCAATATAATCAGAACTCTTCTCGTTCATCAACAAATTGAACTTACAATTATTGTTAATACCTATGATGATGGTCTCTCCACTGGAAGATTACGTCGTCTAATTCCGGGAATGCTTGGTCCATCTGATGTAAGAAAAAATATTTCCACCTTAATGGATTTTAATGGTGATCGCTCCATCCAAGCCCTGAAATCACTTTTAGAATATCGTCTGCCTGAAGATATTGATTTTAATCAGGCAGTAGCTTACTTGGATAGTTTATTTGATTCTAATCATTCGTCTTCTTTGTTGTCAGTCATAGCTCACTTAAATCTTAAACAAGTAAATAAGCTTAAAGAGTTTTTAAGTGCTTTTAAAAATTATTATAGATTTAATTTGAATTCTGATTTTGATTTCTCTGATTGTTCTCTAGGTAACATTTTCTTTGCTGGTTGCTATTTACTAAATGATTCTAATTTTAATAAGAGTGTTGAGCAATTTGCTAAGTTGTGTGAATTGCGTGGGCGGGTTTTAAATGTCACTGATGGGGAAAATCTAGTGTTGGTGGCACTAAAAGAAGATGGATGCTATATTGCGGATGAAGCATCGTTAGTTTCAAAGCAAAATGATTCTCCTATTAAAGAGATTTTTTTACTTTCTAACTATCTTTCATTTGAAGAAGAAAGTTACCTGCTGGGATTAAATTCTATAGAGGAAAAAGTAAATTATTTACGAAAAAAATCCAAATATCCAAAGATTAATCCGGAGGTACAGCAAGCACTTCGGGATGTAGATGTTATTGTTTATGGGCCAGGAACTCAGCATTCGTCTCTCTTTCCATCCTATTTGACCTCGGGAGTTGCGGAAGCGATTATGGAAAACAAGAGTGCAGAGAAGGTATTCATCTCTAATATTTTAAAAGATCATGAAATTCAAAGTGAAAATGTTGGTACTCTAATAAGTAAGTTTATTTATTATTTAAGTCGCAAAGGTAGTTTACGTAGCATAAGTAATATTGAATTTGCTTGGGATGATTTTGTATCTACTTTTTTTGTACAAATTTCCAATCAAAATCAAAATCAAAATCAAAATCAAAACAATGATATTCAATACGTAAAGTTTGATACTGACTCATTTCCTTCTCCTATTCCTTTAGAAAAAGTTTTATTAAAAGATTGGAGAAATTCTAAGCTAGGTCATTTGGGTGGGCAGGTAGTGAATGAATTAATTTCAATAGCAAACACTCGCTTGAATCGCAAAGTAAAACGTCATCACTACATGGTTTCCATAATAGTTCCATGTTTAAATGAGAGCAAAACTTTAGGCAAAGTTTTACAGCAATTGAAGTTATTGAATTTGGAGGAGCTAGGAGTTTCTAAAGAAATTATTTTTGTGGATGGTGGTTCGACAGATGGTTCATATCAATTGGCGATTCGGGAAAAGGATATTGTATCTTATCAATTACCGAAAACTAAAGCTTATGGATATGGATCAGGTAGAGGGGCGGCACTGCGCTTTGGAGTTGATCAGGCAAAAGGAAATATTATTCTCTTTTTCCCTTGCGATAATGAATATGATGTAGATGATGTTATTCCGATGCTTTCGGCGATAATCAATAATGAATTTAAAGTTGTCTTTGGTGGTCGCTCAGTAAAGTGTTTGAATCTCGATGATCGTATACGAGGAATTTATCAAAGAGATTATCTTGGTTATTTTGTAAGTAAATATGGTGGAATGCTTTTAAGTATTTTAGGTTTACTACTCTATAATCGTTTTGTCTCTGATCCATTAACCGGCCTTAAAGCTTTCGATAGTCATCTATTAAAAGAGTTCTCCTTGCGTTCAAATGGTCTTGAACTTGAGAGTGAAATTATGGCCAAACTGAGCATGAGGAAAATATTTATCTTTGAATATCCTGTGAATTATAAAGCGCGAACTAAAAAAGATGGAAAGAAGACCAAAGTTAGAGATGGTTTTCGTGCATTGATTGTTATGATAACTATGAAATTAAGAAGGTGTTAATATGAATATATTATCTATAGTTATTCCTGCATACAATGAGGAAAAATTTATTGGCAATCTTTTAGAGATTATAAAAGAGATCGATACGGATAAGATGGGTTTTACTAAAGAGATCATTGTGGTAGATGATGGATCAAAGGATAAAACCTTTCAAATTGCTTCTCAATTTGCTTCTACTCATCCACAACTAAATATCAAGGTCTTTATGCAAATTCCTAATCAGGGTAAGGGAGCGGCAGTTCGCCGAGGTATTAAAGAGGCAACTGGTGATTATATTTTAATTCAAGATGCTGACTTGGAATATTTTCCTAAAGATTATATTACTATGTTGGAAGCAATTAAAAAATCAAATGCTCAGTCAAATGCTAATTCACTTTTATTAGTCTACGGAAGTCGTTTGTTAGGAGAGATTAAAAAAAATGGATTGTTAAAACTCTTTCCAGGAAAACATTCACGCCAAAGTGTTGGGCCTTGGTTAGCAGGAGTAATTTTGAGTGCCTGGACTTTCTTACTCTACACTCGCAAAATTACCGATACGCTTACTGCTTATAAACTTTATCCGGCATCAGCACTAAAAGAGATGAACATTGTAACCTCGGGATTTGAAACCGATCATGAATTAACTGCCAAATTTATTCGTTTAGGTGCCAAAATTGTAGAAGTGCCCATTGATTATAATCCTAGAGGAAAAGATGAGGGAAAAAAGATTGCCACTAAAGATGGTTTTAAGGCGGTATGGACATTATTTCGCTTTAGATTTTTTTAATTAGTGAGCGTAAGAATTAATGGAAACAATTATTAAAAAAATTTTTAATAACAAATATTTTTTTCAGATGGTGAATCTTGTTGGTGGTCTAGGTTTAAAATATAAAAGATTTAATTTGTCAGAATACACACCCGAGAACAATCCAGCGCTACTCTCCTTTTGGGATTTTTGTAAAACTTTTAAGAGTCCATCAGTAATAGAGCTTGGAACTAAAAGGCAAAATCCTACCATTCCCACTCATCATAAAGAGTGGGTTCCTCATGCCCTAGAATTTTTAGGAACAGATATTGAAAATGGAATTGATGTTGATATAGTGGCCGATCTACATAGTTTTGCTGAGGTGGTTGGAAATGAGCGCTTTGATATTATTATCTCTTGCTCAACTTTAGAGCATATTAAATATCCTCATCTGGCCGCTCATCATATTATGAAATCTTTGAAAGTTGGTGGGGGAATTTTTATTCAAACTCATCAGACATATCCATATCATGGATACCCTCATGATTACTTTCGCTATTCTGTTGAAGCATTGTCAGGAATGTTTAATGAAAAAATGGGAATGAAAATAATCTCTTCTTGTTATCGATTTCCCGCACGAATATGCAATCCACGTGAATCAAGTGTAAGTGGTTTTAGTGCTTATTTAAACGTGTGTTTTTTTGCTAAAAAAATTGCCCCAACACCTGATAGTTACTTATATGATTTATAGATTAGTTTAGACTTTAAAAAACCAACTCACCTTTTTCATCGATCTGTGCTTTAATGCCTCTCTTTCTTAATTCATTATTAAAACTATCTCTATCAATTTCAGCATTGTTTTTCCTATTAAAGTTGTTTATCTTTTCCTTTGCTGATTTTTTTTGCTCTTCCGAAATTGCACCTTTATCTCCCTCTAGTACATTCACAACTTTTATTAATTCGTCATTTAATGTTTCAAGCGATTTACAGTTTTGGCACAGATCTAATAGATCACTAGTGGCCCGTTGGATACAAACTTCACGTACATCATTTATTCTTTGGAACTCTTTTCTAGATTCAGCAAGATCATCATAATCTACATAGACATACTCTTTTTTCGTCAAGATCTCCTTGAATTTGTCTGCAGTTTTTATCGAATATTTTTTACATGTGTCTGATTCACGTCTTGGATACCAAATTGATCCTGGACGAGATTTCTTTACATTCGGGCCAACCCAGTTTGAATAGATAAAATCATTGCTTTTATTTTTTACTACATAATATGTATAATGAGCTTGTTCTATATCGTCTGCAGATGCACGGAAATTATCATTTTCTTGCATAAAATCGAGAAGAGTATCCACTTTTTCCATTATAAAATTATCTTTTAATTTTAATCCTAATCTTTTAGCATTTTCGAAAGTATCATTTTTCCATTTAAGTAGTGCTTTAATAGTTGCAACTAATTGTTTGCCTTCTAATTCTTGCTGTTTTACAAATTGAGCTACTTCAGGATCAATCCTGTTTTCTGAGCTAAAGCTATTAATTATCTCTGATATCTTTGTATCTGGTGATTTACGACGGTCATTAGCAAGAACTCTTAGGAGTTTATCAATATTGTCTAAGCGATCTAACTCTTTTTCTGCTTCTTTGTTTTCTCCTTTATAAAAGAAGTGATTTCCTTCTTTAGCATCGTCATTTTCGTAATGGAAATACGGTAAATCAGCACCACTATTTTTAATAGGTATTGAAGTTGAGCTCATTTTAAAAACTGGTTGATTCCATAACTCTTCATCAGGATCATTGTTTATAACAAATCCCCCTCGCTTCATTCCTGTTAAGGCCCAATCGTGAAATAGATGTGGTGGCAACATCCATTTTTCGGGCAATAAATGTTCTCCTTTAGCTAGATAAAATTGTCCTAAGGAATCTAAAAGTAAAATATCAATTTGATTAATCTCTTTAAATGCGGGCATACCGCCATGTTTTGCGATATGCTCGACTGCATATTTACTCTGAAAATATAGAGCATCATTATAGTATTCATTAGGATTATTACGATTACTACCTCTAAAAAAATTATCATTCCAAGAAGGATAGTTAGCAGTAAAGAGTTCCCGTAACTCTGGCATTTCAAGTAAAACATCACCACAGACAATATTTTTAGTTTGAAAATCGCTGTTTGATTCTGCACGAAGATATTTTGTAACATTAGGATCACAAGACGCCGCTGTCCAACGATGGCACATTCCGTTCCAAGGTTCACCCTCTGGATCGAGAAAATCCTCCTTGTAAAAATCATGCAAGTGTTCTCCAACAGCTGTTCCTAAAACATTAGTTCTTGCCAAGTCAAAACGTCTTGCTAAAGATGTTTTGTCTTTATTTATTTTAAGGAGTAATGGAGTATCTTTTTCGAGATGTTTTTGTGGTTCTGAAGTATAGATATCTTCTGTTAATAACCCTTTATTCACAGGAAGAAATGTCGAACTATAACCTTTGCCAAGATCAATTCTACCATTCCAGAGAATAGATGATTTCTTTACTTCTTCACTAGCACTAGCAGAGGTGTAAATAATATTTGTGAAGTAAGTGAAAATAAGAGTCAGCATAAATGGAATATGTTTAATGTTTAGTCTCATAATCGCAATATCTCCTTTTTCGTTTGTATCCTATGCGTGTAGGTGACTGTACAAGCAACTTTGTTTATGAATAAAAATAATTTACTAAATTAAATTTATAGTAACATCATCGAAGCTTTTTTCAAAAACAAAGGGATTTTATTGATTTTTGGTTATTTTGATGCCAATATTTTTTCTCACTGTTCACACATTTGTGTTTTTTTATAAATAAATTTTGTTTAAAAATAAGGGTCTAACGAGTAATTAAAGTGAAAAAAATTTCTAAAGTTTTTTTATTTATTTGGGTTTTCTTGTTCGGTGGTTTATTTTTTCTTTATATATTAAATGCCGCAAATACCTTTTTTCGTTTTTCTCCATTCTATAATATCTTTAAACCTTCAACCATTAATGCTATCGTCACTCCATCTTCTATATATCAAAATCATCCAATGCGTCCGTTAATCACCAAGTTGACAAATGAAATACAAAAAAACAATTGCAGTTGCAATTGCAACAAACAATATCTAATAGGTGTACTTGGATTTGATTATTACCTTTTTAGATTTTATCTTTTCCCAATGAGAATTTTGAATGTACCTCTGAAATTAAGCATGAATGAGAAGCTTGATTTTATAAAACAAAATAAGATTAAGTTTCTTTTATTAGATAAGAGAGTGGCGCAATTTAAACATGAGTACAATCATGAGTACAATATTGTTGCTGATGAAGGAAATTATATTATATTAAAAATAGGATCTACATGCTTTTAATATATCTTCTATGGTTATTATTTTCTGGATATAGTTTGACGTTAGTTTTAATTACAAAAAGTGATAGTGATAATGATAATGATAATGATAATCTTTTACTACGTTTTGCTATTACTCCTCTTCTTGCTATTTTACTACCATCGCTATTAATTTATATCTTAAATATTGTATCAATAAAGATCACAACTGTTTCTTTGCTTGTACCGTGGATTACTATAATCTTTGCAATTGCTTTTTGGTATAGAAAAAACTTAATAGAATCCTATCAAGAGATTAAAGGATATTTTCTAAGTTATAAAATTTTCGGACGAATACTCTTAATACTCCTTTCGTTAACCATGCTTTCTTTGTATGTTCGAGTTGCCATCAGTGATATTTGGGTTGGTGATGGTATGATTCATTGGGGCCTCAAGGCCCATAATTGGAGTTACTTAGGAAAAATTCTTTATTCTCCCTGGATTGAAAAAGATTTAGCTCTATGGACTCACTATCCGCTTTATCATTCAGTAGGCATGTTAGTTAATATTGTAAGCTTACCGTTACCTTACATCCATCCTGCATTTGCTGTGAAACTCTTTGATGCCATTTATATGTATGGCATTTTTTTTACCTCACTCTTTTTTCTTAAGTTTGCGACTGAGTTTAGAAGGTCTTTACTTTTGATTTTTTCTCTAGCGCTTACTTTTGGAGTTAGAGACATTCCTTCGGCGATGATCTCTGGTTATGCTGACATTGATCAGAGTTACTATATATTTCTTGGATGTACACTAATTGCTTTTATGTTTTTCTATGAAGAGAAAATATCACCATCACTATTATTTATTTTGTCTCTGATTTTTGTTTTAGCTATGATTACAAAAGTTGATGGATTATATCGTGTTTTGATTATTATCTTTTGGATTTTTTTTATGATGGTATTTAATGGAGGTTTTGTTCCTAAACTTAGAAAACTAAACCTAATATCAATAATTTTTTTACTTCTTCCTCTTCTCTTGCTTTATTTAGATCAGATATCACGTCCATTGGTTGTGAGTAGTAGTGGTGGACAATTTTTTGATGAAATGATTAACGACCCACTTTTAATTGCAAAAAGAATTCCGAATGGAATTATCTCTCTCTATTACTCTTTGAGTAGTAGCTGTGAAAGCATAATCAAATGTTCCGCTAGCATCTCCTTTGTTCTTTCAATGGTAAGTGCAGTATATCTTATATTAAATCCCTGCAGAACCTACAGACCCTACGGACCCGACAAACTCTACAGACGTAGAATAGTTATTTTTTTTGCAGGCATTGTAGTATGCAATTATCTTCTGAATATGGTTCCGGTTGTAATGGTTAATAATGTGATTGATCCAAGATTAAACGACCCCATTACATATGCTACCATGGGGTTTAATCGTTACAATGCTCAACTCTTTTTACTTAATAATGCGATCATAATTATGGGAATCGATATTTTTTTTCAGACACTACATGCTTCAAGAGATAATTTGTGTAACAATTCTTAAATTCAAAGTAATACTACAACATAGATTTGGCCAAATCAAATAGTAATCAAAACGGCCAAATCGCCAGCAGTTTTTCAAAGTGTAATCTATCAAATGTTGATGCGATAAAAAATTATTATCATCTTCAAAAGTCATTGAAGCTGTGATATCGTTTAAATTGTATTGTATTGTTCTATATCGTATAATTTGTTATAATTTAAACCCCACATTTGAGATCTTAATAATGAAAAAATTGCATTCAGCGGTTAATATATTAGTTATTACAGTAATAATAGGATCAACTTTTTTTATCTATAAGTACATATATAAGCATAAAAATAACTCTGATGACTCTAATAACTCTAATTTGAATCTATCCCTTAAACAGATTCCGATTAAAGATATTAAAGATAAAGGATTGACTAAGGATAATTCTAATTCGCTTTTAAATAATCTAAAATTAGTTCCTCCGGCATTTGAATACTCTCATTCTCAGATCATTACTTTTGGTAATAAAACTTTTGAAGTTGTTTATACCGTCGATTCTCAATTAACTAATTATATCAACAATCTTCTATTAAAATTTCATCCTGATTATTCGGCGGTAGTTGTGATTGACAACAACACAGGGAAAATTATTAGTGCAACTGGTTTTCAAAAAGATGGAAATAAAATTGTTCCTTCATTGGCATTTTCTAATACAAATCCTTGTGCAAGTCTTTTTAAAATTGTAACTGCTGCTGCTTTAATTCAAGATTGTCGAGTTGATCCAGAGACGATGTTTACTTATTTGGGAAGAAGTACAACACTATATCGCTACCAATTGAAGATGAAAAATAATAGGGCCGGTAGACCACAATCTCTTAAAAAAGCATTTGCTACTTCTAATAATGTAATTTTTGGTAAAGCGGTTTTGCAATATTGTAACAAAAAAGAGCTTGATGGTATGGCCTATAAGTTTGGCTTTAATCAAAATTTAATGGATGAAATTGGTCTTTCTCCTTCGATTGTAGATATTTCGAATAGTTCTCAAAATAATTCTCTAAATAATTATGACGATCAAGTTGAATTAGCATCTTTTGCCTCTGGATTTAATACCCAGACTCTCATAAGTCCTGTTCATGCTGCCTTGTTGTCTTCGGTCTTAGCAAATGACGGTATTTTGATTTATCCAACCATTATTTCGAAGGTAATAGATAAAGAGAGTAGTATTAATATTTGGGAAAAAATACCAACGGAGACCAGAGTAGTAAATGTTGATGTCGCTCGTAAATTGAAAGAGATGATGGGATTAACTATTAAGGAAGGGACTGCTAGAAAAAGTTTTAGAAGACTAAGACGTGTTATTGATCAAGAATTAATGATTGGTGGAAAATCAGGAAGTATTACAGGAGGAACTCCTCAGGGTAAAAGAAACTGGTTTACTGCTTTTGCTGCTCCTAAAAATCCATCCTACGGAAAAGGTATATCTATTAGTGTGATGAATATTGGAGTTGAGGATGTAAGTGTTAAACCAGCATATTTAGCAAGAAGTATTATTGAATTTTATTTTCAAAATAATTTATCAAATCAACATAAAGTTTCCAACCTTCACCAACGATAAGAGAGACCTAACCAAACTCTTGGCCCTTGATTAATTTTGGTGTAACTATCACCACCACCTTCGATAGCATATGCTTCGGCCCTTCTATAATAATCGAGAGTAGCTCTTAATCCAAAACCCTTTCCAAAGTAATATTTGATTCCTCCTCCAAAAGAGAGAGCACTATATTTACCTTTGAAATCACTGCCCTTTCCATCAGGATTGTGGTTTATTGTTTGATCTTCAGCTGACCCCATCGCAAAAGCAATACCTAGAAAACCAATTGGACGACTGACTACAAGAGGAGAGTAGAAGAAGTGATAGTTCATTCCTAACCCTAAACCTAAAATGGTATTATTAACGTTGTATCCATCGATACTAGTGGCCTCATATTGGGCATATTGAAAAAATGGCGAAAAAGAGATTCGATGATACCATTTTTGTTGATTTAAAAAATATTTTTCAAGACCAAACATAAAATCAAGTGTGCGAGAATTTCCCTTGGTGCCAGGAGCATCACCACCCTTTGAGTTGGTAGTAGTCATAGCAGTCAAATGTAATCCACTCCAAATTTCCAGTGTATTAGTACTAACGTAAGGAGCAGCATCAGAGACTGATTTTGCTATTGCTCCTAAATCTTTTTTCTCTTCACTAGTTAAACTTTTTTCAGCATCATCAGCACCTTCTGCTAAAATGATACTTTCTGGAGGAGCTGGAGCGACTTCATCTCTAGCGAGCATTTTAGTTGGATCGTTAGTTAATTTTACTGGAGGAGTAATTTTCAAATTCATAACTTTATTAGTAACCAACTCATCTGCCGAAATCACTCTGTAAAGAGACCATACAGAACGTGAAGGAGAACTCTCTACTAATACACCTCTGGCCACCACTCCAGTGGTTAGATAAAATCTAGCATGATCTCCAACCACTAATCCATCTTCCACTCCTCGATTGATAAGAATAGTTTGCTTACTATCGGATGTTTTAAGAATTCTTAGAGGTAATTTTTCATCAACATTTAATGCGTATGTTGGTTCTTGTGATATAAGTAGAGTAAATAGAGTAAATAGAGTAAATAGAGTAAATAGAGTAAATGATAGCAATGATGTTAAAATATTCATACTTGATCTCTAAGTTATATATATTATAACCAATATCCAATAATTATTTTAACATATTTTATTATTGTGTGTTGATAATATAATCTTTCGAGTACTCTGCATTTACATTTTCAAGCCATTCAATCTCGTCATCTTTAGTTACTTTCTTTTTTGATTCATTATTGATAGCAGTGATCTCTTTGCTATCAATATCTTTATTGCTGTTGATAACAGCAGTGAAATCTTTTACTTTTTCTTTAATGTCCAACTGTTTTTGTTGTTTTTTTCTTTCCTTGTTCAAAATATCCTCCTTTTTTTCTCGTAAATTAGATCTTGATGATGATGATACTTCTTTTAATAGCTCTTTATGAAATGCTCCTGGGGTCAAAAACCACTTTTGGTCATGAGATAAGTAATTGTCGATTAAGCTTTGATGTTGCCACTCTTTGATTTTTTTATCCATTACTCTTACATTATCACTATTTGTTTTTGTCTCTCTATCTGAAGTATCAAACTCTTTTACTGCAATTAATTTTCCTTTATAGTTAAACTCTTGAGTGGAAACTTTTTTCCAATTAGCAAATGTATTTAAAGTAAATTGTCTTTGAAAGGAGTTTTCTAAATTATTATCTGCTAAGATAGAAGTTCTATGATCATAATCACTCCAGTAATCATCTTGGTTTTTGATTATACTATCTGGTTGATCTCTATTCTCTCTATCTTGAAAATCTTTAATAGTGTACTCTTTGTTAGGGGTATCAGATGGAAGAATTATTTTTTTTGTTAGATAATCTACTTTGCCTTTACTTCTTTTAAATTTGTTATAGTCAAATAAAACTACTTTGTCTCCTTTCTCTGGGCCATAAGAAATAAAGTGTGTCTTTGTATTTCTTAAAATTTGATCATCGTTAATTTCTGTAAAGTACCAGATTGATGTAGTTGGATATACCTTGGCAACTTTACCAACACCCCAAAATAATAGATCCTCGATATTATTTTTTTTATAATCTTTTTCTGATCTATAAAAAATTTGTGCTTCTTCTTTGTATTTGATTCCATCATATTGGCCATAGTTGATGATCATGGTTTTTTTACTTGAAGAAATTTCTATAATATTGCCCTCAGATAGTGCCAATGCTTGAATGGAGATAGAAAATTCTATTAAAATTGATGATGAAATTAAAATCAAAATTATATTTGTTACTCTTTTCATTCTTTTTATTTTTTTCTAATTTATTAAATTTTTTTTGCTATATTTTACCCTAATATATTATCTTAACACTTCACTGAAAAATTGATAAATCATATTTTGAACCGGTAAATCATTTCCCTATTGATTAATCTTGCAAAACATAACTATTTACTCTATAAGTAGTATAAATTTAATTACTTATTGTTTATGAAAATAAAATAATAATAAAATAATAATGAGGTGTACTTGTGGCCAGAAAACCAGAAAAGAGAATTTATTATTACGAATGCAGTATTACAGGCGAAAAATTCAAAACTACTCGTGAAGCTCCTAACCCTAAAGAACTTATCTCAGTTGATGCTTTCTATGATCTTAATCCCGACAAGGATGATCGTTCTCCTCTAATTAAAGATCAGAGAAAAGAAGTGCAAAAAAAACGTGAGTTGTTACAACAAATGCAAATACAAATGCAAACAGAGAGTGGAAAAAAATTAGGATCACAAGGGTCAGGTGATGGAATCTAAAAATATTCATAAAACTATCATTGTGGGATCGGGTCCTGCCGGTTTCACTGCTGCTATTTATTGTGGGCGTGCGAATTTAAATCCCCTAATCTTCGAGGGACATCAACCAGGTGGACAATTAACTATGACCACAATGGTGGAAAATTTTCCAGGATATCCTGAGGGAGTAATGGGATCTGAGTTAATGGAAAAGATGAAACAGCAGGCATTGCACTTTGGGGCCACATTTGTTGCTGAAACAGTAGTGGAAGCAGATTTAAAGAGCAAACCTTTTAAGATAATCACTCAAGATGGACAAACTTATTTAACTGAAACATTAATTATTGCTAGTGGTGCAAATGCTAAGTTTTTAAATTTAGAGAGTGAAAAAGAGCTTATTGGTCGCGGACTTAGTACCTGTGCAACTTGCGATGGTTTTTTCTATCGAAATAAAATAGTTCATATTGTGGGTGGAGGAGATACTGCTCTAGAGGATGCAATATTTATTACAAAGTTTGCGAAGAAGGTATATCTCGTACACAGAAGAGATGAGTTGCGTGCCAGCAAAATTATGCGCGAGAAAGCAAAATCAAATCCTAAAATTGAATTTATTTGGAATAGTGTTATTACAAAAATTTTACATGATGATTCTGGTGTTAATGGAGTTACAGTTTCAAATTTAAAAAACGGTACTACTGAAAATCGTAATACCGATGGACTCTTCTATGCTATAGGACACACACCGAATACTAGTTTTTTAAAGGGACAAGTGGATTTAGATGATCAAGGTTTTATTAAGACTAATAATGGCCCATATACAAATATAGAGGGAGTTTTTGCTTGTGGTGATGTTCAGGACTCATATTATCGTCAGGCGATTACTGCTGCCGGTTCTGGTGCAATGGCGGCCATAACACTCGAACGCTTTCTTGAACAACATTAGATTATTTATTCTTTATTTATTCTTTATTTATTCTTTATTTATTTCCGCGAATTAATTTTTTAAAGTTTTTTCCTATATTCTCTTCTTTTTCTAAAATCTCATATGCCTTTCTTGCTTTATCAAATTTTTGATTAAGAATTTTCTCTTCCTTTTCATTTAATCCTTTATTTCTATCTGGATGATACTTCATGGCCATTTTATTAAAACTTTTTTTAATAGTTGCGAAAGGAACTTTTCGATCTTTAATCTCCAAAATACCCAAGTCTTTGTATGCTTGCTCTATTTTTTTTGTTTGTTTTTCAATTTCTGCGATTAGTTTTTCACCCTCTAATACTATCATTAATTCCTTTTTTAATTTTTCGATTAATTCGCTTAGAGAAAGTGCTTTCGGTCTTGTTTCCTTATAAATAAATCTAAATCCAATTTTTCTTATTGTTACTTGATCGCTTTCAGGTAAAGATGTAAAAAAATTATTTTCATCGTCTGGAAATATGCGATCAATTATCTCATCTACTCCTTTGCCCATATATTTTAGTACAAGTAATCCGATGCTTTTTTTTACATGAGTTTCATTAATAGGAGTAGTAATTTCAGTAATCTCATCATTCCACTTTTGGGCCAATTTTGAGATAACTTCACTTTTTTTGGTCCTAATCAAATCATCAATTAAAAGATTATAAAATAAGAGACTTTGAAAGAGATTATAGAATTGTTGATAGCTAAAGTAGTGATCTTTTTCCCACCAGAAACTTTCACTTTTTAGCATTCGGATTATTCTATTGGCATCTAAATTAATAGTAGAAGAATTATTATTTTTTGATAGTGAGAGTGAGATTGATTCTATAATTTCATTTTGTACTTTAGTTAATGTATTTCCACCACCCCATTCGATGTCGTTTAAGAAGTTTAGCAATTTTTGAAGATCGAGATACTCATCTCCATCCTCACATCCTCCCATAGAGAGTAGTTTTATTCGATCAACATATTTTTCTTTATAATCTCTTCTATTATCTTGATCATCTAGTTTATTATGATCTTGGATTACAGTCTTTTTTTTGCTTGAATCAGCATTTTTAGTAAAATTATTTGCATAATTATTCTTTTCATTATCATCATCTAAATTCAAAATTTTACCATCTTCTGTATCCAGAACATTTTGTCTGATGTGTTTACCTTCTTTTAATGTGGTTTTCATTTTATCGATCATTCTATCCATTCGCGTATCAATATCCTCTTCCGGTTGACCTCCGGAAGAGTATCGTGCGAGTAAAATCTTTAAAAGGTTATAGATAAATTTTGAAACCACAAAAACAACTATTAAAGTAATTATTACTTTAATGGCCAGACCTATCGCTGAGCTCAGAGTAAGTGTTTTGAAACTTAATTTATGTGCTAATGCCATCAATGCTATCTCTAATGCTATCTCTTATCATCGTGGATGAAATATGTTGATATTGATGATGATCCATGAATTGAACGACAATATTTTTATTTATGCTTTTAATCCAACACATGGATTTTTTTATGGCCTTAGAATCATCAAGACGTGGTACTACATATATTTTTTTTATTTTCGTTAAAAATGCTTTTGGATTAATCCATTTTTTTAGATCAATAAAGGAATCATCTCCTATTAGTAGGGATAAAGAATATTTTGTATTATTTTGAGAATTTATATATGGTAGCCAAGATGAGGTGGGGTTGGAATCTTCTTGGCCACAAAAGCCAGGATACACTTGTAGATTAACTCCTATTTTTTCTTCGCTAACTTGAGATTTAATGTAACGGTAATATTTAAATGCACAAAAGTGATCATCTACAAAATCTAAATTTAACATCTCTTTATATGGTTCTTTAAGTGGATTTTTATCTGGAACTACTACCACTCTTTCTCTTTTACGAGGTGGTAGTGACATAATCACGCTGGTGTGTCCTTGGTGCCAAGGAGAGAAAGTACCTCCAAAAAATATTAATTCTTTTTTATTGGAATTCGAATTTGAATTCCAGTTCCAATTCCACAAATATCCGAGAGATTCACAAAGAATTGCTCCATGATCAAATGCTAATTCATTCAGATCAGTAAGCTTTATCCAAAATGCTTTTTTTGCATCATCAGCAGCTTTTACTTTTAATTGTTTTGTCGATACATCTGTAAGATGAAACAAGTATGGGATGGAGACTGTCCAACCACGAGGATCTCTTCCCTCTCTTCCTCTTACTTTTAGTGCGATAGCGTTTGCATACACACTACTGGCCTTATTATTTTTCCACTCTAAATTTAGTGATGTCTCTTCAAAAAGCTCTCGTAGAACTGCTCGATATGGAGTCTCATACTGATTAATAAAGCCGCCTGGGAATGCTAATTTTCCTTTGAATGGATTATTTTTTCTCTCAACTACTAAAAGCTTTGTTTCCTCTCCACTACCACAGAGGACGACTGCATCTACTGTTAGGTTAGGTTTATTATATTTGTTCATAAGAAAGATTGTTAAAGACAACGAAACTAAAGTAAAGACAAAAAAAGACAAAAAAAAATCGATTTATAAAATCGATTATTTTTTTAAAAAAGTGTTCCTCATTCTCAAACGATTTAAAACACGGGGGGGGGAGGGAAAAACTCTTCATGGAGGATGGAAAAGTCATTAAGGAAGTAAAGGAACACTTTCAAATTTCCGTTCGAGATCTTCTCTTAACTACAATTCTAGCTATAACGTAAAAAAAAAATATTATAAAGTCATAATTTTATCTTCAATTTAAATTGTTGAGCGTGTGAACGATGTAAAAAATATCGGGGCATCTAAGGTATTGAAATTATATTATTTTATTTTTCACGCAAACAATGTGAATGATTTTAAAGTTCCTATATCCTTTGCTTGTATCATTCGCTATTTTAATTTTTATTAATCTAGCGAAAATTTTTATTTTTTATTATTCTCAATTTAAAATTTTCTACATTCCTTTATCAAAACTGGTAGTATAGTTATTAGGAGGTTCATCATGAATTTATTTTCACTCTTTTTTTTATTACTATCAATGGTAGTAATACAAGTTAGTACTACAACGACAGCTACTGCCGCATCTGCATCTGCAGCTGCAGCTGCATCTGAAAATCAAGCGAAACTAAAACTTACTAGAGAAATATCTCATCTAGAAGTAGCGGTCATGGAAAATGATTTTGATCGAGTAAAAAAATTAGCAATTCCTAAAGATATCAATCCTAAAAATACAGAACAAGGTTTTCCATTGATCTACGCTGTATTTAATGATCATTTGCAGATTGCAGAGTACTTATTGCAAAAGGGAGCAAAAGTTGATGCGAAAATGAAAGATGGAATTACTCCAATATATTTAGCAGTAACTAGAAATCAAGTTTCTATGGTTGAGTTACTTTTAAAATATAAAGCTAATGTTAATCAAGATGTTAAAGGAACTACTCTTTCTGATTATGCAAAAATTGCGAAGTACACCGAGATTCATAATATATTAATCAAAGCTGGAGCTAGTGATAGAGTGGTATTGGAAATTCCTCCTCTGAAATCAATTGATTCTGTTTCAAAATCACCGTCTAGTCCAGCGTCTTCAAATTCTGTAAATTCTCCAAAATCTCCGATTGTTATAAAATCTTTGAAAAATATAAATTCTCCAAAAACTGCTTCTCCTCCTGTTTCTCCAAAATAAAATGCTTATAGAATCATGATTTGACTTTTAATCGAAAAAAAGAGAAAAATCATAAAAATAAAAAAATAATGATCATATTATTACCTAAATAATATCTATATCTATATTTATATTCATTTGATTCATTTGGAGTTTAACTTGAGAAAAATTTATAAAAATTTAATAGAGATGCAAGAAGAGTCATGTAAGATTTATAAAAATTTGGAAATATTTGGCACAAAAAATCAAGATGGACATTACAAGTGGATTACATATGGCCAATTCCAACAACTAGTTGATGATATGAGAGGAGGATTATATAAAATAGGAGTTGGTGCGAATGATAAAGTAGGAATTATTGCGCGAAATCGCACTGAATGGGCAGTCGCGTGTTATGCAACTATGGGATTGCGAGCACAATTTGTCTCTATGTATGAAAATCAATTTATTGATGATTGGCAGTACATAATTGAAAATTCTGAGAGTAAAGTTGTCTTTGTCTCCAATGAAAAAATTTATCAATCAATAAAACATTTACAAAAAGAGATCCCAACTCTTAAGCATATTGTTTTGATCGAAGATGGAGATAAAAAACTTGATAGCGGTTATAGTTATCATGGGCTTTTACGAATTGGTCAGGAGCACTCTGTTCCATCTCAACATCCAGATACAGAGGAACTAATGGGACTCATTTATACTTCAGGAACAACTGGAAGACCCAAGGGTGTAATGCTTTCTCATGGAAATATTCTCTCCAATGTACATATGTGTCCTGACATTGTGGATTTTGTATCAGGGGATCGCACCTTCTCCCTACTTCCGTGGGCACATATATTTGGTCAAACAGCAGAGGTTCATTTGTTAATTTATATGGGACTCTCTACAGGATTTTTGGATAATCCAAATACTTTGTTAGAAGATATTTTGAAGGTGAAACCAACAGTGCTCTTTGCTGTTCCAAAAGTATTTAATCGTATTTACGAGGGAATAAATAGCAAAATGAATGCCGCCCCTCTTCCTGTTAAATTATTATTTAGAACTGCTATGGAGTTGGCCAATAAAAAGAGAGAAGGAGGAAAGCTTCCTTTGCGAGCGGAATTAACTCTGCAATTGGCGCAAAAAACTCTCTTTAAAGCGATAAGAAATAAATTTGGTGGCCGCTTAAAATATGCAATCAGTGGTGCTTCAGCACTTAATCCCAAGATTGGAAAATTTGTAGATAATCTTGGGATTGAAATTTTAGAAGCCTACGGACTTAGTGAAACTAGTCCGCTTGTTTCCTCTAATACGATTAGAAAGAGACGTTTTGGCAGTGTTGGTCCTGTTGCCAATAATCCTTATGCTGATATTAGAGTGAAAATAGATCACTCTGTGCTTGGAGAAAATGTTCAATCATGTGAAGAGGGTGAGATTGTAGTCTATGGCCCAAATGTTATGAAAGGGTATTATAAACTTCCAGAAGAGACTGCTGCGGTAATGACTGCTGATGGAGGTTTTAGAACTGGTGATTTAGGAAGATTGGATGCAGATGGGTTTTTGTATGTTACAGGACGAATTAAGGAACAATATAAATTAGAAAATGGTAAGTATGTTGTTCCCAATGTAATAGAAGATCAATATAAGTTAAGCCCATATATTGCCAATGCATTTTTGTATGGAAGTAATAAAAAACACAATGTGGTTTTAATAGCTGTTAATATGCTTGAATTACAAAAGTGGGCCAAAAGTCAGCATATAACTGCTAGAGGAGAAGCGCTCCTACAACATCACAAAACACAAGCTCACTATCAAAAAGAGATTGAAAATTTTAATGAATTTATCAAGCATTACGAACAACCGAAAAAATTTGTATTGGTAGATGAAGAGTGGACAGTGGATAATTTACTAGTTACACCTACAATGAAATTAAAACGTCAAAATATATATAATCGGTACAAAGATATTTTAGAGGGACTCTTTGTAGAAGAGGGAGAAGAGGAGATTTAATTGACATTTACTCATATGTAGTCTTTCGCCAAAAAAATTTCATCAAATAGAAAATAAACGAAGAGAAATTATTATCTCCTTCCAACTTTGTACTGAGTAGTAGACGCTTTTTCTTTACTATCCACTACTGTATTATCTCACAAAACTATGGTAATTTAAAATAATAACTTGAACATTTTGGCATCCAACCTTTAGTTGCCATTTTGTCGTATATGGGGGATTGGTCTATGAAAAGTAATTGCAATACTAAGTTGTCTAAAAAAAAATTATTGAATTTAATAAGAAAATTATATTTTTTATGTATTACTAGCGCTATTTTTATTTTAATCTTCAATCAAATCATTAGAGCGGATGATTGTACAAATGTCGGACCAAAAAGCGATATATCTCAACAAAGAAAATGTATTGAAAGTTTCGCAACTACCCTGTTGGCCCCAATTAAAACCTATACATGGGGAAACAAAAAATTTCATGATCCTATGTCTAGAGAAATTGAAAACTCAAAAAAAATGGAGAGGATTAAGCAAATCATGGCCAATACCTCAGGAAGAGCTGGTCCAGGACTCTATCTTGCATTTGGCCCAAGGAGCTCTAGTCAGCATTTTAATGATTCTCTATTAGTAGTTGAGATAGAAAAAGGTGCAAAATATCTTGATCTCAAAGATCCTAAAATTATACAAAAAATTAAAAAACTCGGCATTGATGTTAATACAGTTGGTAGTAAAATCAAACCAAGGGTTATAACAAGATATGATACCGACTGGTTAGTTGCTCAAACTCATGAAAATATTTCATTCCAAGAATTAGATGTAGCTAGAGATATCGCTTGCGCTGATTTTGATCCTCTAATGAATATTAAAGCTCTGAGCTATATAATTTCGAAGGCAAAAAAAGAATACATAGAAAAATGTAAAAATTTCTATTCATGGGATTCCAGTGGTAAATCTTGCAAGCACTTTACTCTTACTTTCCCAAAATCTTCTCTTGTGCCGATAACAAGAGATATTGAAAGTGCCGAGATTGAGAGATGTCCTGTTAAATATCGCTGGGAATATTCAACTGAAGGGAAGATAGTTTGCAATGTTTATCCAACATATTTTGATCCTAAAACTCAGACAGAATCTGTAGCAATTGAGAAACGTTCTAATTTTTCTAAGCTTAGAACAGCAGATAAGAACGAAATAGCAAATTGTCCAGTACTTGATAAAAATAAATCATCAACAATAGAATGTAGCGAGGCCATAGGAGGTGAAGTATCTCCTCAATCAAGTAAATTAGGCGAAGAGGTGTTGTCGGCGTCGGTGGTTGTGATTTCAGGCAAACTTCCTTCTTCTGTGGTCTCTCCAAAGACTTCGCTAAAAGATTTGCAAAATTCTCCTAATTTTAATTATTCTGCAAATACTGAAGATCTTATCAAACAACTTTTGTCTAAAAACATGTCCTTTGAAATAAAACATCCTCTGCCTAATCCTAAAAATATTAAGTCTGTTAAAATATCTTTAGACAAAAAATACTTCGATATGGAGATGGGAGGAGCTAAACCTAATAATACACTTAAAGGGCATACCATTAAAGTCTACAAAGAATTAAATAATCAATTGAAGAATAAAGCTACCATGCTCGCAAATATTACGCTACCTAAAGATGTTACTAATATAGCAGAACTAATGAAACAGATAATGATGTTCCATGATATTGGAAAGCCTCAAGCAGTAACAGAGAAGATGAAGGAAACTTTACAACACTCTTATACTGTGGCCTTACTTGATCCGATTTTTAATCAACTTGGTAGAAATTCTGCTGAACTTGCTCTGGCCAAGGCCCTTATTAACAATGATACGCTTGGAGATTTTTTCCAGAAAAAAATTAAAAAAAATGAAGCGCAAAAACAAATCGAAGATAGTGCTAATTCTTGTGGAATGAGTGCCAATGACTTCTTAAATCTTCAGCTTATTTTCTATTGTTCAGATGCAGGAGTATACAATTTTAAAGGATTAAAGGAAGAATGCAATGGCGATAAAGCAGGTGAAAGATTTAGTTCTTTATACAAAAAATACAAAAAATAACAACCACTATTGAGTAAATGTCTGTATTCGTCTTAAGTGGTCAGATCGAAAAATTCTGCTGGAATTATTAGATCGCTCTAATCATAACAACACTGCCAGTGCAGGTTATTTTATAAAGATTTTTTAGCACTTTATTTTCATTTATCATTAGAGGTGTTGTTTGGTAGTTGATAGCAATTACTGCGTTTCCGCCTAGTTTTTGAGCTTCTGGTTTTAATTTTTGGGCCAATGATTTATATCGATCATCCATAGAGGGATAATAAGAGTTAATAGTTGATTCATCTCCTTTGATGTTAGCTTCATCATCATCTTCTTCATGATCGTCTTCTTCTTCATAATCATATTCATCTTCTTTGTTACATTCGTTAGCTGAGATATTTTTTTCTGCTTTCGAATCTTTTATCGAAGTTGACCTTATTAACTCCTCTTCATCTAAGATTAAATGCTCTGATACTACTCCAAGATATTTTATAATCTGATGTTGTTCAATGGTGGATGTTGTGGATAAGATAATATCTTTTATGTCCACTGTAGTTGTTTCAAGATTTTGAAAGTCAGTGCGATTTTGTTTTAGAGCATGCTTGTGAATAAATCCTTTTGGATTTGTGTAATTCTTTGGTGGATGAATTTCTTCCGATGGCCCCATTGTAATATCCACATGGAAGCGTCTTAACTTATGAACTAATAAAATAGCGGTATATTCATTTAGTTGTGGAATAAGTAATTGTCCTGTAGCTATGCTTCGCTCGAGAATGCTAACACTATTTGCTTTAAAAATTGCGAATTCTTTTAAAATACCGATGATATCTTGAGCATCTTCTTGGTAAATAATATTTTTAATCACAATACTGTATGGTGCTGCTCCACCTGGTATTTGTTGAGCATAGTTTATATCTTGAGCAAAGCGATTGATATCTTTTAAATCATCAAAATTTGATTGTGTTACTGTCTCTTGTTGCTCTTGTTTCTCTTGTTGCTCTTGTTTCTCTTGTTTCTCTTGTTTCTCTTGTTTCTCTTGTTTCTCTTGTTTTGATACTGTTGATTGTTCTTCTGTTTTGGCAGTAGTAGTTTCTACAAATATATTAGAATCAGTGGAAACATCGGAAGAATCGGAAGCAGCTAAAATATCGGTATTGTTACTTGTGGTGCTAGTAGTATCAATGTTAAAATCAGGAGCATCCAATTCATTTTCTGTTGATTCGCTTGATTCACTTGATTCAATTAAAGTTGAAGTATCTTCAAAACTACCATTAGAAACATCAGTGGCTTCGGATATTTCTGATACCTCTGATATCTCTGATACTTCAGTTACTTCTGGAGGTTCATCATCCTCTTGTTCTTGGAAAGCATGGGCAGTATTAGTATTTTCTATTTCATGTTCTGCTTCTATTTCAGTTTCTGTTTCTGTTTCTTGCTCTTGCTCTTGCTCTTGCTCTTGCTCTTGCTCATCTTCTTGTTCATTTTCTTCAATTGCAGCGGCAGATTTTTTTTTCTTTTTATTATTCTTTTTTTTGGGTTCACTTATCTTCTTTCCATCTTTATCAAGACCCAACTGGCGATTAACATCTTCATCTTCAGTGTGTTCGAATTCTCCTAAATCACCAATAAAAGTTAAATCTTTTCTCTGCTCATTATCACCCATTTGTTGATCCTCCTTGATCTTAAGCAAACTTGGTTAAATTTTTTTTTAACTTCCGTGACAATGTTTGAATTTTTTTCCTGAGCCGCAGGGGCATGGAGCATTTCGGCCTATCTTTTCATGATCGGCATTGTTAGTAGTGCTGACCGCACCTGTCACCTTGTTTGTTGTAGTCGCAGTACTTTTTTTCTGTGCTTCTTGAAGTGCCTCTAGCTCTCGCAGCTTTAGTGCTCTTCTGTGTGCTTCTAATTGTGCCTCTAATTGTGCCTCTTGCTTGCGTTTTAACTCTTCAATTTCTTCCTTGGTGTAAAGTTCAACTCCGAATACATTTTGTACTACAGCTTGTTTTACAGCAATTTTCATTTGAGTGAAGAGTTGGAAGGATTCACGTTTATAGGCATTGAGCGGATCTTGTTGAGCATATGCCTTAAGACCGATACCTTCTTTCAAGTGATCCATATTTAATAAATGATCTTTCCAATAGTGATCAATAATACTAAGTAGAATTTCGCGAAGGGCATTTTGTACTTGCTCATCATCATACTTTGCAAATTTATCATGTAATAATTTTTTTGCATAAGTAGTTAAGTACTCTTCTACTTCTCCACTATAATCATTAACACATTCAACGTTGTTGATCTCATAAGAGGTGTGAAAAATATTTTTATATCCTTGAACCATCTCTTCCCAATTCCAATTATCGCTACTACTGCGTCCTTGAGGTTTGAAGTGTCCGCAGAATAAAATCACCACATCCTCTATCATCTCTTCAATCAAACTCATATTTGCTTTTTTACTTAAAACATCTTTTCGTAAGGTATAGATGATTTTACGTTGCTCGTTCATTACGTTATCGTAATCCAAAAGATGCTTTCTGATATCGAAGTTATGGGATTCAACTTTCTTTTGTGCTTTAGCAATCGCTCTGCTGATCATCTTATGTTCAATTGGTTCGTTTTCACTCATACCTAAAGTATTCATGATAGTTTTAATTCGTTCAGATCCAAAGATTCTCATTAAATCATCTTCGAGCGAGAGGAAAAATTTTGATTTACCTGGATCTCCTTGACGACCAGAACGTCCTCGCAACTGATTATCAATTCTTCGCGATTCATGTCTTTCAGTACCAATGATATAGAGTCCTCCTGCTGCCCTTGAATCCTCTACTAATTTAATATCTGTTCCTCTACCGGCCATATTGGTAGCGATAGTGACCGAGCTTTTAAATCCAGCATTGGCAATAATATTTGCTTCTCGTTCGTGGTGTTTGGCATTTAGAACTTCGTGCGGGATATTTAATTGCCTTAATTTTGTAGAGATGAGTTCAGAGTTTTCAATAGAGATTGTACCTACTAAAACTGGTTGGCCTCTTTTGTAGCAATCTTCTATTAGTTTCGAGACAGCTTCATATTTGCATTTAGCATCTTTGTAAATGACATCAGCGAGATCCTCGCGAATCATTTTTATATTGGTAGGAATCACCACTACATCGAGCCCATAGATCTTTTTAAATTCTTCTGCTTCAGTATCAGCAGTACCAGTCATACCGGCCAACTTCTCATATAATCTAAAATAATTTTGAAAGGTGATGGAAGCAAGCGTTTGATTTTCGGATCTGATGTCCACGCCCTCTTTGGCCTCGATTGATTGATGAAGTCCATCTGACCAGCGAGATCCTTCCTTTAATCTTCCTGTGAATTCATCTACAATTACCACTCTACCTTCTTTGACTACGTAATCAACATCTTTTGTAAATAGAGTCCAAGCACGTAGCGATTGATTGAGATGATGAAGTAATGGAACGTTTTGAACTTCAAAAAGATTTTTTATTTTTAACAACTCTTGTATTTTGATAATTCCTGAGTCAGTTAAAACTGCAGTTTTAGTTTTTTCATCGAGAGTGAAGTGTTCTTTTTTTACTAGTTGAGGAATTATTTTATTGGCAACTCTATAGAGATCGCTATTGCCTTCACTGGGTCCTGAAATTAGAAGTGGTGTACGTGCCTCATCGATTAAGATAGAGTCCACCTCATCAACGATACAAAAGTTGTGAGGACGTTGTACATAATGAGAGAGATCGAATTTCATATTATCGCGAAGATAATCGAAAGCAAACTCATTGTTAGTTCCGTAGGTGATGTCACATCGATAAGCATTTTGTCGATCTTCATCACTCATCTCAGAAACAATTACTCCAACACTAAGACCTAAAAAATTATAAATGGCACCCATCCAATTGGAGTCTCTTTTGGCCAGATAATCATTGACGGTTACTAAGTGTGCTCCTTTTCCCGAGAGAGCATTTAAATAGAGAGGAAGTGTAGAACAAAGAGTTTTACCTTCTCCTGTTTTCATTTCAGCAATTTTCCCTCGATGGAGAACCACTCCTCCCATCATCTGTACATCAAAGTGTCTTTGACCAAGAGTACGAATGGATGCTTCTCGAACGCTTGCAAATGCTTCTGGTAAAATATCATCAAGAGTTTTTCCTTCACTTAAGAGTTTTTTAAACTTATCAGTTTGAGCTTTTAACTCTTGATCGGACATTCTTTTAATGGTTGCTTCTAGTGAATTTATTTGTTCAACAATTGGTTGAAGTTCTTTTAAATCACGATCATTTTTTGTTCCAAATATTTTTCTAAGGATGTTGTTTATCATGAAGTTAATCTCCAGAAATAATTTAATCAATACTTTAATCAATACTAACTATTCTATTGTATCCATATTCGCTATTATAAGAAAGTATTATGTGGATGTTTCAATTTCAAGCTTTTTTAATCTAAGACAAAGTAGAGAGGGTCAACCGCCACTCCATTCACTCTTACCTCATAATGGAGGTGAGGTCCAGTTGAATTCCCTGTATTTCCTACTTGAGCAATTATGTCTCCACGTTTTATTTTTTGTCCATAATTTACTAAAAGAGCATTAGCGTGAGCGTAAATAGTTTCCAATCCATATCCATGATCAACTTGGATGAATTTACCAAGGCCAGGTTTATGACCAGAATAGGTTATTATTCCATCTGCTGGTGCTATGATAGTTGTACCAGTAGGAGCACCTACATCTAATCCCTCATGAATTTTAGGTCTTCCTGAGTATGGACTTTGTCTTACTCCAAAAAAACTTGTGATCCATCCTTCTGATGGCAGAAGAGAAGGAGTGGATTTTAGTAAAGATTCCTTATCTAAAAGAAACCGATCTAAATAGTTTATCTCTTTTTCTAATTTTTCACTGACTTTTTTGAGAACATTAAACTTATAATCAAATCCAGCAAATGCACTTGATAGATGAGCATTATGGGTTGCTAATCGTGAAATATTTAGAGATAAAAATTCATTTTTGGGAATATTTAATTCTTGAACAAGTTGGTCATAGTATAAATTTTTTAGTTTGATGAACTCTTTTTTATTCTCAAATTTTTCAAGGGATGTTTTTATATTATACGAATTTTTATCAAAAGATTCCTCCAAAGTAGTAACTTTCATTCGATCATTTGATTTAGTCGAATCTTGATTTAATCCTTGATTTGCTCCCTGATTTGTTTCTTGATTTGAATTTTGGTTTGAATCTTGATTGGAATCTTGATTATATTCCGATCCATACTCTGTAGAATCGCTAGGTCCATTAACACTATTTTGTTCTTTGCCTATTATTTTATTACCTCTTAAATTATTTGATCCTGTTATTATCCGTAATTTTTTTTCAAAGATAAATATTCTTTGCAAATCATCTCCCATGGAGTTTAGTTTCATTTGAAAGATGTTAAGTTGACCACGTAGTTTATGGTTTTCGATAGTGAGATATTTATTTTCGTAGAGTTGGTTTAGAATTTGTTTGTAATCATAAATTAATATAGAGAAGGTAATGGTTATTAATGCCAGGATAAAAAAAAGTGACTGTAACAAAATTCGAGGCATTTTAAATGAGATAACTTTTTTTCCTCTCTCTGGAACCAGCATAATAGTGTAATAACGGTTCAAGGTAGCTCCTTTATTATATTACTATTTTTTGTTAACATAACATAGATAGCATAAATAGAATAAATAGAATAAATAAAAAAATTCAGCAAGCAGGTTTGTGCATTTGGAGACATGCCCGTAGATTCTTATTGGGCCATTACCATAATAACAGAGATATTATCTTGACCTCCATTTTTGTTCGCCTGTTCAATTAATCTCCTAGTAGTATTATCTAAATGATCTTGGCCAACATTATTTATGTCATTAATGTTTTGATTTATTAAATAGATAATATCTCCATCGCTTACTTTGCCATGTAATCCATCTGAACAGATTAAGAAGATATCATTTTTATTAATTTTATAGCTAAAGATATCTACATCAACAGTTGTTTCATGTCCTACTGCTCGAACCAAGACATTTTTCATTTTATCTTTTTGTCCATCAGCTCGAGAGTAGATACCTAAATTAATTTTTTCCTGTACGAGGGAGTGATCTTTAGATAGTTGAAAGAGTAAATTTTTATTTATTAGATATGCACGAGAGTCGCCAACATTAGCAATATATAGATGATTATCTTTTATAAAGAGTAATACAGTGGTAGTTCCCATTCCTTGAAGTAATGGATTGGTTTTTGATAGTTGATGGATTTGTTGATTGGCAAATCCAATGGAGTTACGTAAAAGATCTTCAACTTTAAGTTTAGAAAGATTGGATTTAATAAATTCTGGAACTAAATTGACCACCATTTGAGAGGCGATTTCACCACCATTATGTCCGCCCATTCCATCGGCAATAACAAACAAATTTAGTTCCTTTCCGATAAATATAGAATCCTCATTATTTTTCCTGACTAAACCAAGATTAGTATCACCTGAAATTAATAATCCCATAGATATTCCCGTAAGATATGCGTATCTACTGCTATATCATTTTTGCCTATTACAAGTACTATTATTTATTAGAGTGTATCATAAAAAAAATGGGTATATAATTATAGTTAGATCGAACTTTAAAAATTATTAATTCGGAGGAGATTTAAATGGCCAGGATAGATATCAAAAAATTCATGCAAGATAATTACAAAGTAGAGGATTTTACTCATTTAAATTGGGCCGGTACTTTTCAAGAGTATTTAGATTTGGTTGCAGATAATCCTCACGCTACAAGAAATGCCTTTCAACGAGTGTATGATATGGTTATTAGTTTCGGTACCACCAAATACACCGAATATAAAAAAGATATCGTTCGCTATAATTTTTTTAATGATCCATTCGATGCTGGTAAAGATGCAGTTTTTGGAATTGATGTGCACTTAATGAAGTTGGTGAACTTTTTTAAATCAGCGGCCGCTGGTTATGGAACTGAAAGAAGAATTTTACTTCTTCACGGACCAGTGGGATCTGCAAAATCATCAATTGCAAGATTGTTTAAAAAGGGACTTGAATATTATTCCAAAACAGATGAAGGTGCTCTTTATACTTATGAGTGGATTGATGAGAGTGAAACTGAAATTTTAGGTGGACAAAGATTATTTCCATCACCAATGCACGAAGAACCACTAAAACTTTTACCTCACGAAATCAGAGAGAGATTTTTACGAGAAATTAATAAAGGATTAAAAGATAGAAAGATTATTGTGAAGGGGGAAGTAAATCCAGCATGCCGCTATATTTTAAAACAATATATGCTCAAATATAAAGGTAACTGGAATGAGGTGATGAAACATATTAGAGTTAAGCGCTTAATACTATCTGAAAAAGATCGCGTAGGGATTGGAACTTTCCAACCAAAAGATGAGAAGAACCAAGATTCCACAGAGCTAACTGGAGATATCAACTACAGAAATATTGCCAAGTACGGATCAGATTCAGATCCACGCGCTTTTAACTTTGATGGTGAATTTAATATCGCCAATCGTGGTATCGTAGAATTTATTGAGATGTTGAAATTAGATGTTGCTTTCCTTTATGATCTTCTTGGTGCCTCTCAAGAGCAATCTATTAAACCAAAGAAGTTTGCTCAAACCGATATCGACTTAATTACTTTAGGCCACACTAACGAGCCAGAGTATAAAAAATTACAAAACAATGAGTTCATGGAAGCTCTTCGCGATCGTACAGTTAAAATCGATGTTCCATACATCACTCGCTTAGATAAAGAGATTATGATTTATCAAAAGGATTTTAACTTAAATAAAATTCAAAATATTCACTTTGCTCCTCATACTATTGAGATGGCCGCTACTTGGGCCATTCTTACTCGCTTAGAAGAGCCAAAGAAATCTGATCTTACAAGACTGCAAAAATTAAAACTCTATAATGGAAAAACTCTTCCAGGTTACAATGAAGAAAATGTTAAAGAATTAAGAAAAGAGGCAGTTCGCGAAGGAATGGAAGGAATCTCTCCTCGTTATATTCAAGATAAAGTTTCCAATGCTCTAGTAAAGCATGGACACCTTGGTTGCTTAAACCCATTTATGGTCTTTAATGAGTTAGAGGCAGGATTAAAACATCACTCACTTATAAATTCTCCAGAAATGTTAGAACACTATCGTGAAATGTTAGCAGTTGCTCGTCAAGAGTATGAAGACATTGTTAAAAATGATGTACAAAAAGCAATCAGCGTAGATGAGCAAGCAATTCAAACTTTGTGTGCAAACTATATTGATAACGTTAAGGCATACACTCAAAGAGAAAAAATTCGTAATAAATACTCTAATCGTCTAGAAGAAGCAGATGAGAGATTCATGCGTTCAATAGAGGAAAAAATTGATATCCCAGAATCAAGAAAAGATGATTTCAGACGTGAAATTATGAATTACATTGGAGCTTTAGCAATTGAAGGCAAAAATTTTGATTATAAGAGAAATGAACGCCTACATCGCGCTCTAGAATTAAAGTTATTTGAGGATCAGAAAGATACAATTAAACTTACAACAATTATTTCCAATGTAGTTGATAAAGCAACTCAAGAAAAAATTGATATTGTAAAAGCACGTTTGATTAAAAATCAAAATTATTGTGAGATATGTGCAACTGATGCTCTAAACTTTGTGGCCTCTATTTTTGCTAAGGGAGATTCTGCAAAGGCATAAAACTTTTTAAGCTTATTAAGCTTATTAAGCTTGTTTGGCAGATATTTTGTTTTTAACTTTTACTTGAGGGGAAAACAGCGTGGATCATCCAATTAAAAGAGATCATGCTCGCTTTAGGAAGATAATCAAAGGAAAAATTCGTGAGAACTTAAGGAAGTATGTTTCCAGTGGAGACATGATTATTCCCAAGGGACCAAAACGTTTTTCTATTCCCATGCCTCAAATAGAAATTCCTCGTTTTAAATTTGGTGATAAATCTCAAGGAGGAATGGGCCAAGGTCAAGGTAATCCCGGAGATCCAGTTGATGGTCAACCAGACGAGCAAGGAGAAGGCAAAGAGGCGGGACAAGGCGAGGGAAATAAAGATGTAGAGGTGGAGTTGACGATAGAGGAGTTGGCGCAAATTTTAGGTGAGGAATTAGAACTTCCAAACATTGAACCTAAAGGTCGTCATCAAATTGAATCACACAAGGATCGCTACACTACTATAGGAGTAATCGGGCCAGAATCGCTACGCCACTTTAAGAGGACTTTTAGAGAATCCTTAAAGCGCCAGTTGATTATGGGTACTTATGATTTCCGAAATCCTTTGATTGTGCCAATTAAAAATGATTATCGTTACAAAGCGGCCCACACTAAAGTGGAGTATGAAAATTCAGCAGTAGTAATCTATATGATGGACGTCTCTGGTTCCATGGGAGATGAACAAAAAGAGATTGTACGAACAGAATCATTTTGGATTAATTTGTGGCTTAAGCATCAGTACAAGAATATCGAAATTCGCTATATCATTCACGATGCAACTGCCAAGGAAGTTGATGAAGATACTTTCTTTAAAACTAGAGAGAGTGGTGGAACTTTAATTTCATCAGCATTCATACTTTGTAGAGACATCATTAAAAAAGATTACGATGCAAACGAGTGGAATATTTATCCATTTCATTTTTCAGACGGAGATAACTGGTCATTAGATGATACAAAGTTGTGTTTGGAAATTTTGGATAGTGATTTGTTAAAAGTTTCCAATATGTTTTGTTATGGCCAGGTAGAGAGTCGCTATGGTTCAGGACAATTTTATAAGGATTTGTTTGAAAAATATGGAGAACGTTCTGATAGTGTGATTTTGAGTAAGATCAAAAACAAAGAAGGAATCTTAGATTCAATTAAAGAGTTTTTAGGCAAGGGAAAATAGCAAGATAGCAAGACACAAGATAGCAAGACAGAGAAATAGAGGGCGAGATAGATGGATAAAGCAAAAGTATTAAGTGATGACTTACTAAAATTAAAACTAGAAATTCGTCAGTTTGCTCTAGATTATGGACTAACTTTCTATGATGTTGAGTTCGAAGTTTGTGATTATGATACTGTTAATATTTTGGCCGCTCAAGGTGGCTTTCCCACTCGTTATCCACACTGGCGTTTTGGAATGGAGTATGATCAATTCTCTAAAGGATATGCTTACGGTGTACAAAAAATTTATGAGATGGTGATCAATACTGATCCTTGCTACGCCTATCTTTTAAATGCCAATCATACTGTTGATCAAAAAATTGTTATGGCCCATGTTTACGGCCATGCAGATTTTTTCAAAAACAATGCCTGGTTTTCCAATACCAATCGTAAGATGATGGATGTGATGGCCAATCATCGCACCAAAATCAGAAGATATATGGAAAAGTATGGTGCAGATGAAGTAGAACTTTTCATTGATAAGATCCTATCTTTAGAAAATTTATTAGACATAACTGATTTGTTTGAAACTACAGATGTTCAACGTCATCGCCAAGAGATAGAAAAGATTGCAAGTGCAGAAAAAAATAAAACCTTTGATGATGATCGTAGTGAAGCACTTCGCTCATTCATGAAGAGTTCATTTACTCAACAACAAAAGAAGGCCAAAAAAGATAAAGCAATCAAAGATAAGGAGCGAGAGAAGGAGAGGGATAAAGATAAGGAGCACCAGAGTGAAGAAGAGCGTGCGCGCGCAGAGAGAGATGGAGATAAACACAAAGATTCACTTGATGATCCAACTAAAAATGCTACCCTCTTAAAAGTTCTGCCTAGACCACAAAGAGATATCATGAAATTTTTGGCCGAGCATGCTCCAATTACAGAGTGGCAATCAGATGTGATTTCCATCTTGAGAGAAGAGGCATATTACTATCTACCTCAACGAGTAACTAAAATTATGAATGAGGGATGGGCCAGCTATTGGCACTCCAGAATCATGACTGAAAAATCTCTAGAGGCATCTGAGATTACCGACTTTGCTGATCATCACGCTGGAGTTATGCAAACTAGTCGGAAATCACTTAATCCATATAAGTTAGGAATCGAGTTATTTAGAGATATAGAGTATCGTTGGAATACTGGTCGCTTCGGTAAAGAGTATAATGACTGCGATGATATTCATCAAAAAGAGAATTGGGATTTAAAGTTGGGGCAAGGAAGGGCCAAGATTTTTGAAGTGAGAAAAGCTCACAATGATATTAGTTTTATCGATGAGTTTTTAACACAAGATTTTTGTAATCGTAATCAAATGTTTACTTACAAATTTAATCCTCGTACCAATCGTTTTGAAATTGATACCAGAGATTTTGAAGCAATAAAGGTAAAACTTTTATCGAGCTTAACTAATTATGGTGCTCCAGTTATTGAAGTAGAAGATGCTAACTTTGCAAATAGAGGAGAACTTCTACTTGCTCATAGACATTACGGAGTAGATTTAGATTTGAATTATGCTCACGATACTATGAAAAATATTTGGGCCGTGTGGAAGAGACCAATCAATTTGCGAACAAAATATGATAACAAAGAAATAATTTTTGTTTTCGATGGCAAGGAACTTCGTCCTGTAGCATAGTTGTTGCCCATTATCTTTGAGCAGTGCTGGCCTTGATCTCGGTATTCTCATCTGGATCTACAATATCAGTCATACGTATTCCATACTTCTCACCAATAACAATAACCTCACCCTTACAAATGAGTCGCTCATTTATATAAATTTCCAGCGGCTCACCAGCTAGTTTTTCTAACTCTAAAACAGTGCCTTTGTTTAGAGATAGTAAATCTTTAATAGTAAGTTCGAGACGACCTAATTCTGCTTTAACTTTCAAAGGAACATCTATTACAAAATCAAGTTCATGTTCTTCATCTTCAGAGAGTGCTTCATCACCACTGGTTTTAGATGTATTGATTTTAGAAGATTTACTTTTATTGGGAGTTCCACTTTCAGAATTATCACTGCTACCTTCTCCACTAGCATTACCACCTACACCTCCGCCTCCGCTTCCACCTTCACTGATACTGCCACTGTCACTAATGTTATCTTTTCCCGGGAAATCTTCCATGCGTTCATTTCCATTCGAAGATCTACTTGGCATTGCTATTTCCTTTATTACTAATTAAATTTTTTTGTTTTTATTGATTAGTTTATTTATAATTTTATCATAAGGTTAAAATGATAGTTGGAGTTTTTAAATGAAAAGTAAATTTAAGGTTACTCTAAAGGGATCTTTTGGCACGAAAGGTCCTTTTGTTTTGGAAAAAGAGAAAACAATGATTGGCAGAGGATCTAAGTCGGATATAGTCGTTGTTCATGATAGCTTAAGTAGACAACATATACTTTTGGAGGTTATTGAGGGAAAGCTATACTTGACTGATTTAGGTAGTTCTAATGGGACAAAAATTGCAGATCAATTAATTCCTGCTAATGTGCGAACGTTGTATGATACGTACTTTATGCCAATTGAAATTGGTGTAGGAATTAACATGATAGTGGAAGAGGGATTTTTTTGATTAAAAAAACTTTGATTAAATAATTTTGATTAAATAACTTTAATTAAACTTTCCAGTAATACTCTGTTAGCAACTGGCCATCAAATTGGAATGGTATATCTTTTGGATCTGGCTTGGAAACCATTACACCAGCTTCATGTCCACTTTCAGTGTTTTTCACAAGAAATGATGGAGAGACCATTCTGGGTCTAGCTTTTGCTTGTAAATAATTTCCTGATTGAAGTCCTTTAACTGTTAGGGAGATTTTATCTCCTGCTTTTACTGGTACTCCTGGCATTGTTATCTTTTTGCCATTAACTAGTACGTGGCCATGACGGACCATTTGTTTTGCGGCCGCCATACTTGGAGCAAAGTTGAGACGGAAAACTATGTTGTCGATTCTTCTTTCTAGAGTCATTACTAATGAATCAACCCAGCTCTTCTCTTCGTGTGATCTTTTTGCTCTTCTTACATAATGTCTGAGTTGTGCCTCTCTCAAACCGTAATGAAAAATAATTTTCTGTTTTTCCAACATACGGATGCTATAATCAGATAATTTTTTTCTTTTGCTTCCGTGTTGTCCTGGTGGGTATGGTTTTCTTTCTAGCGCACCGGCCTTTCCTAGACCCGGTAATTCAACGCCTAAGCGTCTTTGAATTTTAAATCTTGCTCTTCCCATGGTTGCTTTAGACATATCAACATCTCCGTTTCGTTTCTACGTAAATTATCTTTAAACAAACTTACCTATAGCAAATAATATATATTTTGCCCAAACTTTTCTTTTGGGTGAGGCAAAAAAAATAACTGGATTAATTTACTATTTAATTTACTGGTTAATTTACTGGTTAATTTGCTGATCGTTCATTCTGAGACGTTTCATTTCATTAAAGTATTGCTTTGACCACTCTGCATCTAGGCGAGTAAGCACTTCTTGTTGCAAAGAATCTAGATTGATTATATCGGTATTTAATGAACTAGGTAGACGATTTTTATCTTGAAGTTGATTTTGCGTTTGTGCTTGAATTCGGTTGGAAATTTTTAGCTCGAGATCTAATGAAGTTATTATGGCCATATTGGAGACAATAGTTGTTTTTAAGAGTGCTTCCATCGATTCTTTGGATTTTCTAAATGATTTGTTGTTTTTCATATGAGTGATTAAATTTTCAAATAAATAATATTGATCACTATGTCCATACTCACACATCTCTTTTAGTTCTTTAATGTTTTTTTCCAGATGTAATCTCAAAGCATCCACGAATAGTTTCATTTGCTCATTTTTTTGTTCATCATTTTGTTCTTGATCGCTAACGTTTTTTTTATTTTGATGAGTTGTAATGAATTCATAAACAGTTGGATGTTTCGAATTAAATGTTATCGGTAATGCTAACTCTGGGTAGAGTGCTAATGATTTTACTTTTTGAATATTAGAGGAAATAGGATAGAGAGATATTAGGGGAGTTGTTGTTGCTCTTTGGTTTGTTTGATTTCTATTGATTTTACGTTTACCATAACTGCTGTTTATACTTAGTAAACCAGAGTGAAATTGTGGGCACAATTCAATGTCACTATCATTATCATTATCATTATCATTATATTTATCATTATATTTATCTTTCAAGAGAGTTTTTAAAGTTCGATATTGATCATAGAGAGTCATAAAGTAGAGTTTACGATTAGAAAATGTTAGAAATAATGACTGTAGATTATTGTCATTAACAGAGGCGACGTTGCGGTTATTGTTAGGATCATTAGGATTGTTAAATTTATAGTTGATCATCACGGGTATCTCTGGTGTCAGTGGTTGCTGCTCATTTTTGACTGAGAATCTGGACATCTTATTTTCAAAGCTTTCAGCTGGTCGATAGGTGGTGCAAGCATTTAAAGCAAATAAAACAGATAAAACGATGAGGATCGAAATAAAATTCAAATGTCGCATATATCTTCTCCAGATAAATAAACAATTGTTCGAAATTGTTCGATTGTTTACATCTGATCGTCTTTAATCTTTGATTTCTTAAATGGTTTTATTTTTTTTAGATGTACTTATATGCATGCTTTGGGAATTAGAGAAATAAATTCACGGATTTGTTCGATATTATTTTTATTTTTATCCTTATTTTTATTTTTTTTATTCTTTTTACTATCTTTTTTAGCATAATTTTGTTTGCTACTCAGATCTTTTATTTTCTTACAGTAGTAGTAACGATAAAAATTATTTTTGTTTATATTTTTATTAAAATAGTTAGTTAGAGTATCTGGACATACTACTTCTATGTTTTCATCCTCTATTTTTTCTGTTTTTTCTATTTTGGCATCTTTGTAATATGGAGAATTGATTTCCCAATTACCATTGGAAGAGACATGTAAATTAAAATAAATGCCATCAATCTCTTTTAAAATAACGATGTCATTTTTATGTAAATATTGTGGATTATCAGAGGAGGAGAGATAGTAAGTTTCGATCAAACCATCAGCATATTCTATTAAAACTGGTTTAAGAATAATATTTTTATTCAAATTAATGGTATTTTTTATAAAAGCTTCTGCACTCTGAATTTTTTTATTTGGATCATTACGATCTTTAAAATGTTCAGAACATGGTGAATCCCAGGTGACTACTTGAGATGAGAGTTCTTTTGCTAATTCGCCTTTAATCCAAAACTCAATGGGAATTCCATGTTGTTTTCGAAACTCCTCTAATTTTATATAGGATTTGGATGCAGATGCAGATGAAGATGAAGATGAAGATGAAGATGAAGATGAAGATGAAGATGAAGATGAAGATGTATTGTTAGTGCGAATTTTATTTATCTGTTCTTTCCACAGAAGATATCTTTTTCCGCTCTCTTCTCCACAATTAGAATTGGCGGGACATCCTTTAATTTCGTGAAGGTCGATAGATCTATCAGTAGATTCATTTGCAGATAGATCTGCTAACGAAAAAAAAGGAAAACAAAAAAAATAAAAAATGTAATTTATTATATGTACATAGTCCATGTCTTAAATTATATTACGGACTATACGATGTTGATGTCAATCATAAAAAATCATCAATCATAATTTATTTATAATTTATTTATAATTTATTTATAAAAGTATTTTAGTTGTTTATAACATAGTCATGAGGCCGCACACCTATGTTATATTCTTGTAGAAAGATTGTGTTGTTCGTATTGACGAAAAATTTTTTTCCGTTAACCTTTCATATTAATGTCGCTAATGTCGATAAAAAATCTTTCATTAAAATAATAGTAAATAATAAACAAATTATTTTTCCTAATAATTTAAGGATGTGTTTAAGTGAAAATTCAGAGAAGATTTACACGTAAAGGAGAATCACCATTTGCTAATTTGAAAGTTAGCAAGAGAGTAAGTGAAATAAGAAATGTTGATGGCCAAAAATCATCAACAATAGAAGTAACCGTTCCAGAGGAGTGGTCACAAGTTGCAACTGATATATTAGCACAAAAATATTTGCGAAAGACAGGAGTACCTCAGTTAAATAGCAATGGTGAACAGATATTAGATGATAAAGGAAATCCAATATTGGGAGCTGAAACAGATGCAAGGATGGTTTGTAATCGCTTAGCAAACTGTTGGCGCTCATGGGGAGAAAAATATAATTATTTTGATTCTAGTGAAGATGCTGAGAGTTTTTATGATGAATTAGCATTTATGCTTGTTAATCAATATGCGGCCCCCAATTCTCCTCAATGGTTTAATTCAGGATTATTTTCCTCTTATGGAATAAGTGGTCCATCTCAAGGCCACTACTATGTTGATCCACGTACAGAAGAGATAGCAAAATCTACATCGGCATATGAGCGTCCACAACCACATGCTTGCTTTATACAATCAGTAGAAGATGATTTAGTTAATGATCGCGGAATTATGGATCTGTGGTGTAGAGAAGCAAGATTGTTTAAGTATGGCTCTGGAACGGGAACAAATTTTTCTGCCATAAGAGGATCAGGAGAGGTTTTATCAGGTGGAGGAGTATCATCAGGGCTAATGTCATTTTTAAAAATTGGTGATCGAGCGGCCGGTGCAATTAAATCTGGAGGTACTACAAGACGAGCGGCGAAGATGGTTTGCTTAGATATTGATCATCCTGACGTAGCAGATTTCATTCAGTGGAAGGTGAAGGAAGAACAAAAAGTTGCGTCTTTAGTTGCTGGCTCTAAAGCATGCAGACAACATATTAAAGCAGTGATGGATGCAATTTGGAATCAGAATCAAAATCAAAATCAAAATCAGAATATTGAAGGAGGAGATGTAGACGGTAACGGTAGTAAAGCAGAAGCTAGATTACCAGAGGGAATAAATAAATTCTCACCTCAAAAAAATAAAGCATTGGGGATGGCGGTAGCGCGTGCTCGCAGTGCTGGTGTTCCTCTTAATTATATATATCGAACAATAGAGTATGCTAAACAAGGATATCGTAATATTAATTTTGATGAGTACGATGTGGATTTTAACTCTGAAGCATATGCAACTGTTTCAGGACAAAATTCCAACAACTCTATTCGTATTCCCAATAAATTTTTTAGATTATTAGCTGAAGATGGAGAGTGGGAATTAAAGAGTCGTACCTCAGGAAAAGTTTGTAAAACAGTTAAGGCACGCGATCTGTGGAATACAATTAGCGAGGCAACTTGGCAATGTGCTGATCCAGGCGTGCAATTTGATACTACAATAAATGAGTGGCATACTTGTCCTGCAGATGGAGCAATTCGAGCATCTAATCCTTGTTCAGAGTATATGTTTTTAGATGATACTGCTTGCAATCTGGCCTCTCTTAATCTTATAAAATTTTGGAATGAAGAGAAGGGAATTTTTGAAGTTGAAAAATTTATTCATGCTTGTGAGTTGTGGACAATTGTTTTAGAGGTCTCAGTTTTAATGGCACAATTTCCTTCGAAAGAGATTGCTCTTCGCTCTTATCAATATCGTACTCTTGGATTAGGGTATGCAAATTTAGGAGCGCTACTAATGGTTCAAGGAGTTCCCTATGACTCTGAAGAGGGAAGAAATATCGCTGCTGCGATAACTGCAATTATGGGAGGAAGTGCTTACAAGTGTTCAGCAAAAATTGCATCGGAGCTTGGACCATTTCCAAGATTTAAAGATAATCGCGAACACATGCTAAGAGTAATTAGAAATCACTTGCGGTCCACCAAGGGCGAACGTGAAGGATACGAAGGATTATCAATTTATCCAGTTCCTCTTAATAAAAAATATGTGCAAGATTATTTAGTGAAAGCGGCCGTGAAATCTTGGAGTGAAGCTTTAGAGTTGGGAGAAAAGAGTGGTTATCGAAATGCTCAAGTGACAGTGCTTGCTCCGACTGGAACTATTGGCCTCTTAATGGATTGTGATACTACAGGAGTGGAACCAGATTTCGCTCTAGTAAAATTTAAAAAGTTAGCAGGTGGTGGATACTTTAAAATTATAAATCAATCTGTTCCTAAAGCTCTTAAGCATTTAAAGTATTCAGCAGAGGAGATAAAAGAGATCAGCAACAAGGCCCTAGGTCATGGCACGCTAGAAGGTTGTCCGAGAATAAATGAAGAAGCACTTTTAAAGCGTGGTTTTACTAAAGAAAAAATCGAGGAGATAGAAAAAGCATTGGCAGGAATTTTTGATATCACTTTCGCTTTTTCTCGTTGGACAGTTGGAGATAAATTTTTAAGAGATAATTTAAAGATTAGTGAAGAAAAAATTAATGCTCCCGATTTGAATATCTTAAAAGAATTAGGATTTAGTGACAGCGATATTTCCGAAGCAAATGATTATATTTGTGGAACCATGACATTAGAGGGAGCGCCTCACTTAAAGGGCCATCATTTGGCAGTATTTGATTGTGCTAGTAAGTGTGGACGTCATGGTCTTCGCTTTATTTCACCAGAGGCACATATCAGAATGATGGCGCAAGTTCAGCCCTACATTTCGGGTGCAATTTCGAAAACAATAAATATGCCTCACGAATCCAGTGTGCGCGATATTGCTGATGCTTATTATCTCTCATGGAGACTAATGACTAAAGCGAATGCAATCTATCGAGATGGCTCAAAACTTTCACAGCCATTAAATACTCAAACATTTGAAGAGTTGAGTTTAAATTATGAAGAGATGTCTGCTGCTGATAAAGTTGCAAACGTTTCGAAAAAAATTGTTGAGAAGATAATTGAAAAAATTGTTTACAAGGAGATTTCTAAGCGAAAAATTCTTCCTAATCGCCGTCGTGGATACACTCAGAAAGCAATCGTTGGTGCTCATAAAATATATTTGCGTACTGGTGAATATGATGATGGAACACTTGGTGAAATTTTTCTGGATATGCATAAGGAGGGCGCAGCTTATCGATCTCTTATGAACTGTTTTTCCATAGCAATTTCACTTGGACTTCAATATGGAGTACCATTGGAAGAGTTTGTGGATGCTTTTGTCTTCACTAAGTTTGAACCAAATGGTGTGGTCACTGGACATGAAAATATTAAGATGGCCACTTCAGTTATTGATTACATCTTTAGAGATCTTGCTTGTCGCTATCTTGGTCGTTACGATTTAGTTCACGTTTCTCCCTCTGATTTACATGCTAGTTCAGTTTCAGGAGAGAATATCGATGAAGAGGCACCACTGCTTGCGATTATGGAAGGAAAATTTAGTGATAATAAAATTGTTGAAGGTGTCGGAGTCGGTGTTGGAGTAGAGGCAACGTACAGTAAGGAACTTGATCATCAAATGATTAATCGTCAACAAAAACTTAAACTAGCACGAATGAAAGGTTATGAGGGTGATGCTTGTCCAGAGTGTAGTTCGCTTACATTAGTTAGAAATGGAGCTTGTCTTAAATGTGAGACTTGCGGGGCCACTACAGGTTGCTCTTAAAGCAAGGATCGAGAACTTAATTGGTTACAGAATATTAGCATAACTTTCCTGACCATAAATCCGCGATAAAGTCCTTCCAAAATAAAGAAGTAATGTTATTATCCATCTTTTTTCTAACTGGATCCTGGGAGACAATTATAAAATTTTTAATTAATCCCTCTTCTTTTAACAATTTTAAATTATCTATATGTCGATCATGTACTGATTTAGTTGATTTAATTTCTATGGCCAAAACTTTTCCAATAATCAAATCAACTTCAGCGCCATTTTTAGTTCGCCAATAAAATAAATTATAATCTTTTCGAGTGATACTAAGGTAAGCACGAATTTCAAGGATAATAAAATGTTCAAAGCATTCTCCAAAAACAGGATTTCCTTCACTAATAGGTCCTCGATTTGTAAGTTTATTTACTACCCCTATATCAAAAAAATAAAATTTAGAACGAGTAATTGCTTTTCTTTTTTTAGTAAGAAGAAATGGATAAAGTTCAAAACCCATAAGGGTGTCCACCAAAATATTAATATAATTTTCAATAGTCCGAGGTGGTACGCCAGAGTCATTTGCTAGATTTTGATAAACAATCTCTTCTCCATTTGACATCGCTATAACATCTAAAAATCTGACAAAATTTTCTATTTTTCTAGTTAATGCTTCTTCTTTTATTTCCTGACTTATATATAATCTTACATAAGCTTTAAGATCTTCTTCTGGATATTTAGAAAGATATACTTTAGGAAGACCGCCCAAGTTGAAATATTTAAGTAAATCGAAATTTTTAATTTCTCTTGAGATAAAAGGAAAGAAGTGAGCTTCCCATGCTCTACCCCCAAGCATGTTAACATCATTTCGCTTTAACTTTCTAGCAGAACTGCCAGTCAGTAAAAATTTGAGGTTTCTTTTTTTATCCTCGATTAAGCGATGAACTTCGTCCAAAAGTTTTGGTAACTTTTGAATTTCATCGATTACTATGATTTTATCATTATCACTTATTTCTTCTGATAATTGTTTTGGTCTTCGTAAAAATCGCTCATAAATATCGTCATCCAGGAGATCGAATATTTTAGTACTCTTACTACTTAGACTTTTTTTTATCCAAAAACTTTTTCCTGTTCCTCTTGGGCCAAAAAGAAAAAAACTATTTTTTTTTATTAAGCTATTTAAATCTATAATTCTATCGAATTCCATTAAATAAATCTCCGATAACGATATATTTATATTATATATATCTAAATATAATATATCTGCTATTATATTTCGGCAAGTAGTTGCCGATTAGCTGGATAATCGGCAACTACTTGCCGATTGTAAATATATTTGTTTAGGGCCTTGTCAGGCCCTAAGGCATTGACCCACAATAAATATGATTGTTCCAACGACGACCATCAGTGAAGCGAGTGTGTCCGGTTATTCCTCCTACAAAATCTGGATTGCTGGTTTGTTGGCCTTGGCCTTGTTGAGCACCTTGATTGTTTTGAGCATCTGCATCTGATACTTGATAGACTATTCCATATGGTAAAACTAGTTCTTGTCCATTATCTACCGCCCAAGCAAAAGCAGGAATAGGTCGGTATCCAAATGTTCCAAATGCAGCACCAATAAAGACTTGTTTATCATCACAATATAATTTTCCAAGGGCCACAATTTTTTTAGTAACATCATCACTCATTCGAGGATATCCAGTCATTGGATCAAAATCTGAATCAATTAATCGTATGGATTTATCAATTTCCTCATATGATCCTTCACCAGACACAAAGCGATTGAAGTAGACATGGAGATCAGTCTTTCGAGGTAGAGAACAAATAAATTTATTGTTGTTACTTTGATCAAGAACATAATATCCACTACAACAAGTGCTAGGATTGGCCGTGGAAGAACCTAACCTTTGACAACAAGTAAATTTGTTGGCCGAAAAGATAGAATCATGAGCTACGCTATCTTGGAAGACTACTTTCATAGTTGGATTAGAGTAATCAGGAGTACTGAGTGTGTAGTAAGGAGTTCCAAAATCAATAGAGTCTGCTGCGAATGGTGTTCGATTATCAGATTCAGGTGTTCGATAATCATAGTTATCTTCAAGTACCGTTGGTGTACGTAATTTAAAAATACCAGGAACTAATTTTTTAGCATTAGAGTTGCAGTAAATGGGCTCATAATATATTTGAGGAATTCCTAAAAGTTCTAAACGTGCAAGTTTTTCCAGATAGTATAAATCATTTCCTGGTGAGAGTGTGCTTAGTGTATTGCCTGGAGTTTGCCAGCCACTAGGAACTCCATCTGCATCGACAACCTCGGTTCCATCAGCTTTGTAACAATTTCTATAACAATGTCTCTTTGATCCCAGAGGATAAAATTCGATAATAACACCTGTATTACCAGAAAATGGTGTTCCGTTCTTATCTGTTGTAGATGTAAGGTAGTATAAATTTCTAGCAGCACAAGTAGTTCCACCTGCATAATCAGCATGGCATCTGTGCCTTCTTACAAAAAGCCATCCAGTATTTTTTTCATAACACCAACCTTGAGCATTGAACCCTGGATTATTAGTTGTGTTTTCATTGCATGAATCAGCAAAGTTAGTATAATTATGCTCTGTAAGGCCAGCTTGTTGACAAATTCTGCCGGAACCTGGGAGAGTTTGTATTGGTCCAGTTGCATTTTCTACTTTCTCCCACTCGTAATCATTGTTATCAGTTTTATCTTTTGATGATCTACTAAAATAGATGTTTCGAATATTAACACCACCATTGATATAAGCAGGAATTTGAACAACCATTTGAGTTTGAAATATTCCAAGAAAGTAAGCATTTGTTTGGTTGCTGGCATCTTTGAACATAGTGTAGTTAAGTAATCCACATGATGTAATAGGGGCAGTGGTGTCGTAGGGGTATACTCCTGTGCCTTGACTGCTATAATTAATTAGAGTTGAATTTTGTATCAAAGCTGGCAGGTATGGTGCTAAATCATGAAGATAACCTTGCCTCTTTATAGAGTGAATTCGTATATAAAAATCATTGAGATCAGGTGAGCCCGCGGGTATCAGGCGAGGATCGTTTACAGGAGTTGCCTTTATTATACTTGGAGGTATAGGAGTTGATTTGCTTATTCCAAAACCTTTTTTATCACCAGTACCATCTGGATTTCCCATCATATAGTGAGCGCAACCAAAGTTAGTGGGATCTTGGCAAAATTTATTTGCCTCTTGTTCATAGGAGACATTATTAACCTCTGCTGCAACATTGGGTAAATAACTTTTGCCAAAGACTAATGGAGATCTAAAATTTAAACATTGAAAATTAGCAGGATTTAATTTTAGACGATTGTTTTGAGGCCACTCATGAGTTCCATCTGCAAACATTCTAATCCAACCACTACAACATGTTTTCATGCCAGTATCGTGAATTGTTTTCCATTGATACTCTCTGGGTTTTTTGCTTCCAGGCCGCGCCCCTGGTGAATCAACAGCAGCAGTATATTCAATTTTTGGTTGCATAGGATATGGAGTGCCAGCAATAGGTGTACCACCAATAGTTGTCTCAGTAATATTTTTATATGTTTCTAAAATGGTATATCGAGAGTAGCGTCCGCTGGCCGCAGGATTTCTAACTGCAAAGTTACTAGAATCGGTATTTAATTTTTTAGTTAGATTTTTAGTATCGATAGTATCATTGGGATTATAGTGTCCCATAGTATACATAGTTAGTTCACCACCACTGGCACGACAACAACGATTTTTAGATATATCAAAGTATAAGTAGGCATCCTTTTCACTCTGATTTTGACTATTATAAATAGGTACGTCGCTCGATTGAGCACAAATTAAATACTCCTCCCAATATTTTTTCTCTGCTTCGGTATCTCCAAATTCTTTTTCCATTTTTCCTTTTGCTACTTCTGCATGAAGTTTATTAGGAGAACAATCAAGTTCTGAGTGGCATGGAGATCCGGCCCTGCGAAGACAGGCATCTCTTACTAATATTGGTTCAGAGATAGAAGATATTGATGTTAAAGCAGCGGCCTCTTTAGTTGCAAATAGTGAATTTCCACCATAGAGCGATTCACGACCACAAGAATTTTGAGCAATCAATTTATTAGTGAAACTTGTGAGAGGATTAACAGGGTAGGTAGGAGTTTCTACTGATATGTAATCCCCATAGACTGTATTTTTGCTACTGAAGAGATCGGAAGTATTTTGGACATCGTTTGGATTATCATTTAGAAGAGGGCAGTTATGCATTCTTTTAAGATCTACATTTGCTCCAGTAGTGATTGATGAATCACACGATCCAACTTGAGAGATATAATCAGTACGATTTTGAGAATCATTTACTGAATGAGCGATTGATTGATTACCGCTTCCAATAAGAGTAAGTGATTTTCCTGGTCGACATAATCCAGGACGTGTAGGTAGACTTCCAGGTATGTTGGTTGTAGTTATTGGAGCAGGATATTGAATGTGGGCATTTGCTATAATATTTTTTCCGATAGTATCTGAGGGAAATGATTTATTGGCACCGACATACTTAGGAGGTCTACCTAAAACAGTTGCTCCTCTACCATATAAAAAATTGCCAATTTTTTTTGGTTCGCGATTAATAGTATTATTGAAATTATTTCCACCAACAGATTCACAATAAAAATTGGGAGCGCAAGTAAATAATTTTCTCTCTTGAAAGTTAGATAAATTTCCGTAGCGTTCTACACAGAGAGCACCACTGCCTCTGTAAACGCATCTTTTTCTATTTGTTTCGCCAGCACTAGGTAAATTTCCAGTGATAACTGTTTTAGAGAAAATTTTTGCTTGTAAAGTATTTGCTGTATCCAAAATCTCATTAGCATTTTTATCAAAAGAGGGCCAATAGGTTCTTAAATTAGTAATGTTAGCACAGGTGTATTCCCATCCCAGTGCAGTTATACAATCTGTATCGTTTTCACAGTAATGAAACCGTTGGCAATTGGCCGCCTCATTTTGAAGTGGACTAATTAAACTGGCAACCCCTGGATCGTAGTCGTAAATAGTGGCACAATATTCACCACTACAATCAGAGGTGATTTGTACTACAATTTCTGATCTAGATGCTAAATCTGCAAAGGGACTATTGATTGCTAAAAATAATTTGTTAGAAGTTGCAGTGATAGTTCTTCCCTTTCCAATAGCAAACCAATTTACACCGTTGAATGATCCAATTAAAGCACCTTTATTAAATCCATACCAATCTCGTTGATAACCATTCATATAGAAAGCAGCTTGAGTAGAAAGACGATTTAATCGTTGCTCTTGAACACTACTGTAACGATAGTGAGAATATGGAATCATAGTAGGAGGAACCCAACATGCTCTACCCCAAATGGTATCTTCATAATTTCCTCCAGTATAATTATTGTTGTTACTATCTCGATAAGTAGAGTAGCTTACTGCTTGTAATCCAGTACCATATTGACTAGAGGGAAAAGCACTAAATCCATTATACCAATTATCTTTAGCACAACTTGGGCAAGGAGAGTAATTTCCAGAGACAGCTCCAATTACATAGGTGTTACCAATTTCCACATTTATTGTTAGCGCAGGAAGAGCGCCACTTTGATCTAATTTAAATTGGCCTAAGATAGAATTCATATTGAATGCTTGAGAGCTAGGCGGACCAGATAGATTTACGGGATCATCATATTTAAAGGGAACTCCTTCTACATATGAAGGAGTGTTTACTTCATCAGAGTCGGGAGTACCAAAAAGAGTATTCATGTTGTCGACTGCTTTGCCATCGCTATTTTTAAAAAATCGATGAGGGGCCATACGAGAGTTAACTGAGACAGAGAGATTTTGAAATGGAGTAGGAACTTCGTCTCCATAGTATTTGCAAGATACATTTTGAATCTCATCACTCTTTCTTAAAAACCAATATGTATCTCCTGCGGTGGTAGTTATATCTGTAGTATCTTGAGTTATTCTTAACTGGAGAGCAGTCACATCTAAATTACTTGTATCAATTATGCTAGAGTTGCTAATACCAGCGGAAGTAGTGGATGCATAGATGTTGGTGCTGGTTGAGAGGCAAATTGAATTACAGGTGTTGGTTACTAAATAATTATCCTTAAATGACAAAGTAGTATTAGGTACGGGAGTATTATTTTCATCATTAATAGTTCCTCTGCAATAATTTTGGTTTTTAAGATATTCATATAAATTTATTCTCAACATCTTCTCTGGTTGTTTAGTAAGATAATTATTTAAAACAATCGGATCAGCACTTACTCTTAATTGTTTATATAAAACACCAGCGTCCGCAACATTGTAGTTAAATACGATACAATATTTTTTTTTCATATTGCTGCTGCCACTACTGGTATTGGCAAGAAAGCTATTAACTCTTTGACCACGAAGATATGGAGTGGTAGTTGATGACCTTGTATCGATTGTTAATACTTGGCCATATAGAGTTGCAGGTGCTGCTGGAGTGACAGTAATTAAATTTTTATTAATGTCGAATATATTTATTCCATATTCACGACATGCACTTGCTGGGTCCGCTGGGGCCGGCGTACCAACGGCCCCACATCCACAAATTGTCCAGAGATAATTTTTTGCTTGAGTGTAACTACTAAGATCAAAGGTGGACTGACAATAATTGTAATTTTTCGATTTTCCATAGGAGAGACAGTAGTAGAGTTCTTTTAAATAATTTAGTCGAACTTCTGCCTCTTCGAGTGGATTTGAGGTTGCTGTTGGAAGAGGAGTGGGTAATATTTTTCCTGGACATACATAGTAGATTTCAGGCCAGAGAATAAAATTGTTGGGATCGGAACTTACATCCATAGATGCTTGCGAATAATTTGAGTGAGCTGTTGAATCTGGGCGTACCATTCCGTCATTCACACATTGTCCATTAAGGCAGCAATCAAAACCTTTTAGTGTGCATTCTTTGAGAGTGCAATTACCTGTGGGATCAGTGATATCGCTATTTATATTTATTTGTAAGCTGAGTACACTAGAGTCTATAGTGTAAAGAATTGAACTATCGCTGATACTATTATCGCTGGCACTATATAATTTAATTGATTTAGCTTCGGATCTTATACTTTGAGTGCAATTTGTACAAACCTTCGCAATTGAGTAGACAGCATTTGCAGATGAGGTAGTTATACCATCAATAGTTCCAGCACATGAATTAGAGTTTATTAATTCATTAGCAAAATCTACACTGAATCCTCGCTCTTTTGATAGTGTGGCAACATTTGGTATGGAGATAGGAACCATTCTAGCTCTGAGTTGCTTTAAAGAACCAGAGTTAGAACTAAGTAATGGTTTAAAAGTAGAAACCAAGCAATATTCATTCTGAAAGTTCGTGGAGATATTTAAATAATCATTAAGAAAAGTACCTTTGAGATATACTTGAGTATTGATGTTATAATTTAGAGCGAGAGAGGGGCCAACTTTTAAATGAGTGAACCAATAGAGATCATCTGTGCTGGCCGTTGGTGTTGCATTGTAATCGGAATAATAAGATGAAGTCGGGGTACCATTAGCATTATATGAGGAGATCGCTGATCTAGGACCTCTTTGTTGCGATTCTAAACACGAAGATAATCCTAGGAGTGAAAGAAGGAGTAACGAAAAAGACAAGAGGGAAAACAGAGATAGCTTGGATAAAAATAGATGGAGTATTCTATTTAATTGTTTTATATTCATCAGAAATCCCCCCTCAAGAAGAAAATAAAATCAATCTAAACAAGAGTGCTTTATATGAGTATATGTGGCCAAGATAATTTTGCAAACAAAAAATGGGCAATCATTGATATAGAGACAACTGGTATCGATTGTGATCAGGATTCAATTATTGAGATTGGATTTGTGGTTTTTAATGGAAGCAAAATTGTTCAAAAATTTCAAACTCTCATAAAATATGAGGGAGAATTGTCATTTTTTATACAATCGCTCACTGGAATAGATTCCAAGTCACTTAAAAATGCACCAGCATTGGATGAAAATTTGTGTGGGCAAATTAATGAATTATTGGATGGCGCAGTTTTGTTGGCCCATAACGCTGATTTCGAAGAGAAATTTTTATCAAAATATCTTACTGATAATGTACAGTATGTTGACACTATTCCTTTTTTTGCTCTTCTTTTGCCGGATGTAGGGCACCTTGCTTTAGAAAATTTGATTATGGAGTTTGCAATTTCAACAAAGGAGGCACATAGAGGATTAGAGGATTCTCTCGATACGCTAAAGGTGTTGCTCTTTACTCTATATGATCTCAAGCAAAGAGATTTGAAGCAAGCGAAGTCGAAGTATTTACAGAGCGTATTTAAAAAATATAATTTCGAGGATCACTTTTATAATGATTTGTTGGAGATGTCAGTTGCAGATATATTAGAGATTGCTCAAACAATAGATTTTGATGTGGATTTAAAATATAGGGAGTGGAGGAAGAGTAAAGAGAGTGTAGATGGATCAGAGGAAAAAGTCATTTCATCAACATCGTCAGAAGTATCAGAAGTATCTTTAGAATTTTCAGGAAAAAACATTGAAGATATTTTGCTTGATAGAGAAGAAAATATTGCTGGAAAATTTCCAGGGTATGTCTATCGAGATCCACAAAAGGTGTTAGCATTAAAGGTTGGTCAATCTTTTAAAAACAATGTTCATGCAATTATCGAAGCACCGACTGGCATTGGAAAGACTCTAGGATACTTATTACCATCACTCTTATTTACGTTGAGTGAAAAAAAACAAGTATTGGTGGCCACCGGAACTAAGACTTTGCAAAAGCAGGTTTATGGGAATGATGTTCCAAGAATAAAAAAAATATTAAATACAGAGAAGCTAAAAGTTGCAGAGCTTTTTGGTTCCAATAATCATTTGTGTGAACTTAGCTTTAAAAAATTAGATGAGAGTGGGGATCTCTTTTTTTCTCAGAAGGTTTTTGAAGAGCGTTTTGCATATTTATATTTGAATGTGATCTTTGAGTATAATGCTTGCAATGCTAGCAAAATTGATGATGATGATAATAATAATTGCGGTGGTGAGTCACTCAAAGAAAAAAAATATCTGTTGATCGATGATCTACCCTATGTAGTGAAGACAAAATTTTTAGTGTTGGATTATTTGTGTAAGAGTATTGCCGTTGATTTTAGAACCTGTATTGGGCAAAAGTGTTTATACAAAAGCAGATGCAGTTATATTAATGCTCTAAAAAAGGCCAAGACAGCAGATATAATAATTGGCAATCATGCACTGATGTTTAAGTGGCCAAAGATTTTGAGTTTGCCAAAGCATATTATTGTGGATGAAGCACATCGAATTGAAACGGAGGTCACTAGCGCATTTACCTTAAGTGTATCAAATGAAGATTTAAAGAGTTTGCATAAGAGTCTTTTAAGTTTTTTTGGTATTGGCCCTCTCTTCTTTCTATTGTCGCAAGAAAAATATTTTAAGTTGGTAACGGCGGCGACCGCCACCGCGAACATCACAGATTCATTTATTGATGCCAGCGAGATGATCTCTGTAATAAAGAAACAAACAGAGAAAGTAGCATTTGATCTTGAAGGGTATTTGTTAAAATTATATTCGCTAATTCCACTCTATTTTCAAGAGATGCCAAAGTATAGTGAACTCTATTGGAATGAACTTCCAATGATTACTTCTACTGAGAGGGAAAAAGAAAGGGAGAAGGAAAGAGAAGGTGAGAGTAAAGTTTTAATTTATGATACGCTTTTGGAGATCTATCAAAGGTTGTATGAATATTACCTACTTCTTTATCCATCGTTAGAGGAATTTACAAATTTTGATTTTAGTGCGATTTCCGACTTAGAGGCATTTACTCGATTTAAGTCCTTTATGATTAATATTGAAGATGTATTGAGAGCGATATCATTTAATTTGAAGCTGGATAATACCTTTAGAAAAGAGTTATTAGAGAAATTTGCAATTACTACTGATGTTGTTAATGTTGTTAATGTTGTTGGAGCAGAAAAAAAGAATGAAAAGAGTGAAAGGAATGAAAGGATAGATAGTTCTCAATATGTTAATTCCATTAAATATCATGTTGAAAAGGGTTTTGTTTTTGAAGCTGCTCCCATAAATGTTGGAGCATATGTGTACAAGGGACTTTTAGAAAATAGTGATTCAGTGATTTTTACTTCAGCAACACTAACCAAAGAATCACATGTATTGAAGGATTTCGAAGTGGCCGAGTGGTATTTGGGATATACCTATCTTAATCCTAAAAAGAGATTTAAGAGTAGTTTTATTTTGCCACCACTATTTGATTATAAGAGAGATGCAAAAGTATTTATTTGTAATGATGTTTTGAATTTTTATGATAGCAGATTTGTTGGTGATACTTTGAAAGAGGTGATTCCTGTAGTTAAAGATCTTGGTGGCAAATCGCTAATACTCTTTTCATCCAAGCAAAGGTTTGAGGATGCACGGGAAATACTTCTCAAAAGCTTAAATGGTTCTATTCCTCTTTTTGTACAAGGAATGGGTAGTAGAGTAGTTGAAGAGTATAAAAAATCTAAATGTGGCGTTTTACTTGGTATGGAGAGTTTTGGAGAGGGAATTGATTTACCAGGAGAATCTTTACAATTTCTTTTTGTGGATAAGATTCCTGATTTAAGAATGGATCTTATTATTCAAGAGAGGAGAAAATTTTTTGATAGAAACTTTGGAGATGAGTTCTTGAATTATTTTATGTTTAAACGTGCATTAGGGCTACGGCAAAAGTTAGGAAGACTGCTAAGAACAAGTAGTGATTATGGAGTGGCAATTGTTGTAGATGCTAGAGTTAAACAGTGGAAGAGAAATACTATTGAAAGTTTTCAGCAATTGATGAGTCCATACGATTTACAATTTATCAATTTACGAACAGCTGTTGCGCAGACGATTCAGTTTTTATTAAGAGATAAGAGATAAACGTAAAATTTTTCAGGTGGCGGTATTTGCTAGTTCAGATAGATCTACCTCATTTAAATACTTTATTTGAATTCTTGTATCGTTATGTGCTTCAACAAGATAGGGAATGCTATGATATTTACTTATCCAAACAGTTATTGGTTCTTCGCTCTGGTTATCGAAACCATCCTGACTGTTAACTTTGAAAACCATTGCTTTTAATGTTTTTTCTCCCATTTTTAATTTTTGTACTGAGGTGCCAATGCGCTCAACAACTACATAACTCATTTTAGGAGGAGTACGATAATCTAAAATATTATCCGAGACCAGTAGATTGTAGAAATTTTTCCCAGTAGGATCATATTTTTTTGATGATAGAAAGGCAAAACTAGTAACTGAATTAATAGTAGAAATTTGAAATTTGGGAGGAACTTGAATTTTAAATTCTTTTTTGTCTTTGTTGATGGCAAAATGATAACTTAAAATGTTTCTTTTTACATCCATCTTGAAGTACTCTTGTGCTACTTGTTTTCCTGCTTGTTTGTCAATCATTACTTCAATTGGAACCCAATCCTTATTAATTTGATAGTTAACATATATTTTTAAAAATTCACCCGTATCAAGACGAGTTAGTAATTCACTATCAAAAATTAATGAACTATCTTTGGTATTTTTGAAGACTAAAAAATTTTCTTCGGAAAATACTCGCTTATTATGTATATATTCGAATGCGCCTTTTAGAATTAAATGGATATTTTCTTGATCTTGATACTGCTTACTTCGATCTTGTCCTTGAATAAGTGGTTCCATATTATAATCTTCCTTATATTTCTTTATACTTCTTAATACTTCCTTATTTGAAGATATTTAAAATTTTTTGCCAAAGAGATAGTTTGTTATCGTTTTCCTTTGTTCCATTTTTATTTTTTGTGGATTTCGTGGATAGAGAAGCAGCTGCTCCTCTGCTAGGCATTTTTCTTGATGCTGCTGGTGTGGGTGTAGCAGTTGCTGTAGCTGTAGCTGTAGCTGTAGCTGTAGAAGTTGGGACAGCTCCTGTTGTTCTACGAGTGGCCCCTGTAGCTTTAATGCCGGAATGTGTATTTGTTTTTGCTGTTTTTTCTGTTTTTGATAAAGATGCTTTTTTATCAGAGGGAGCAGTGTTTGTAGCAATGATATTATTTGCGGCGATTGTTGTCGTCGTCGTTGTTGTTGTTGTTTCTTCAATTGGTGCTGTTGGAGTGGTGTTGTTTACTTCAGCTTTTGTAGGTTTAGTGGCCACTTTTTCGTCTGATTGTCCGCCTGATTGTCCTCCTGTTGATTTGTCTGATAATTTTCTTTGTTTATTTGCAATTGATGGGGAAAAAACCATTCCCCAACTTGCTTCAATTTTTTCTCTTAAGTCATCTATAGGCCAAGGTTTTACAAGATAGTTACTACAGCCAGCATTGATAGCTTCTAACATCATGTTTATATCATTTTCAGTTGTTACCATTAGAAACGGAATTTTATTAAAATCTTCGATATCTCTAATTTTTTTTAAAAAATTAAGTCCGGTATCATCTTCTAAATTCCAATCTGAGATAATGAAATCAATTTTTTTTGGTAGATTGTTGTTGTTTTCAATAATTTTTAAAGCTGCGGCCACAGATTCTGCTTCAATAGGAGGGACGATAAATCCTAATGAAGCTAGATGTTCTTTCATCATCTCTCTTACCGATTGAATGTCATCGAGATGGAAAAATTGTATATTAATTGGAACTTTCGTTTTGGTCATGGAAAAACTCCAATAATTATAAAAGTTATATGAAATTCTAAGTACTCTCTCGGAATATTTTTGATTAAGTCTTAATTATTTATTTTTATTATGTATTTTTAACAATATCTGATAGATCTAAATAAAAAAGATTGCGAAAATGATAGGAAAGCTTGTAAAGTATGGGGCATAAATTTAAAAATTAAACGAAAGGAGTTTAAAATGAGATTTTTATTACAACTGTTAAGATTATCATCAAGATTACTGCTGTTATCTGCAATGATATTATCATTATCACCAGTAATCACATCGGCCCAATCAGCACTACCATCATCATCAACAAATGTTAAAATTTATAAACAGGAATTGGATAGGATATCAGGGTTAATGAAAAAGGTGATGACCCATGCGGATGATTCTCATCCTCGTTACCAAAAGCTTAGAGATTTCTTATTAACAAAAGTTGATCAAAAGAGTTTAACCAAAGAGGAAAATAAAGATGTAGAAATGATTGTTGAACAAGCAAAAAACATAAATATTAATGAACTTAGTATTAAATCACTTCCTGATTCGCGCATTTATAGCAAGGAGATTGCACGATTGGAAAAATTAAAGGAAGAAAATAAGAAGAACGATCCACAAGTTGCCGAATGCTATCTACAGATTCAAAAATATATTATTGCTTTAGTTATGAATGAGAATAAAGTTAGATCAATTAAGAGATAAACAAAAAACAATCATTCACCATTTTTTTATCCAACCCTCATACACGTACAAATCATAATTTTACTGATATCTCTTTTGAAAAACAATTTTATTCCGATATGACTAGTAATGAGACTATTAATGAAATAAATGAAATAGAAAGGTAAGTTTTATGAAGAAATTGCATTGGAGTGTATTTTTATTAATCTTTACTATAAACAATGCTAATGCCACCCAAGAGAAATGTAATGGATCTACAAATTTTATTGATTCTACTCTAACGGATTTTTTAAAAAAATCTTTAAAAGTAGTTAAAGGTGATTTAGGTCCTCGTAATGATATGGGAATAGAATTGCTAAAAAATTTAACGAAAAATGTAGATCAAATACCATTGTGTGATGTTTTTGAAAGTGAAAATAAAATTGTACCTGGATCGATAATTGCGGAAGGAACATATGGTGTTGTTCGTAATGTAACTATTGGTAGTGGTGACGATCAAAAAAATGATTATTTAAAAGTACTGAAAGAGAGTTACGAGTTAGATCCCTATGGGCACAATTTAGTGGATTTTATCTATGAAAGGGAGATTATGAAGGCATTATCTTCGGATTCAAATGTTTCTCCGAAAATATTTAAATCATATCTTTGTAGCAAAATTAAAAGAGATGATATATTTCATACAGAAAAAAAGATAATTGCTTCTAAAATAATTATGGAAAAAATGGATGGATCGCTTGCAAATCTCCTTGAAAACTCACAAAAAAAGAAGAAATTTGGGAAAAAAGATTTAAAGAGTATTTTTGATCTGGCAGTTAAAATGCATAAGAAAAAAATAGTTCATCAAGATTTTCATATTAAAAATATTTTATATAAAGAGATGAAGGGCAAAATATCATATTTTATAACAGATTTTGGAGGTTCTCATTTATATGGAAGTAATGATAGTAATGAAACAAGTAAAACTTTTAATAATTTTCGTTGGATTAGAAAAACAGGCACTTTACAAAAACAAATAATGGGAGATTATGAAGATTTATTAGAAAGTTTGAAGAGTGTTGGTATAAAGATCAAATTAAAACTAAAGAAATCAAAAAAGACATTAATCAATTATAAATCAGAATCGAAAACAGGTGCAGATAAAGATGTTATATCTATTGAGGTAGATGATTGATTGATTGATTGATTAAGTTATCTGCTAGTAGTAGTAAAATTTACGTTGTTAATAGAATAAGAATTTTTATTTGCAACTACGATAATATCATCATTTTCAATTTTAATTTTATTATTGGAGTGTAACGATTCTTCAGAGTCGTTGCAGATAGTACCATTGTCAGAGGAATCAGTGCTAGAAGTACACATCTCTCCAACAGTTGTTTGATATATAGTTTTAATGGGCGAAAGGAGTAACATACGTTCAATGATATTATAATTAGGTAGATGATAAGTTAAATTTTTACCACCTTCACCGACTGTAACTAAGACATGTTTGGGTTTTAAGGTAGAGAGAAAATAGAGGTTATTTGAGCCAGCAGAACCATGGTGATTACTTTTCATAACATCAACACTACCAATAGTATTAGCTACTAAACTTTCTAGATCAGGAGTCTTTGCTTTAATTGCACCGGTTAGGTCACCACCAGTATAATATTTAAATTTTCCATAGGAGATAACCATAGCAAGAGAGAGAGAGTTTGGATTAATGGATGTGGTAGATGATGCAGATTTGTTTTTTTTGTTCAAAGTTATATCATCAATAATATCTTCATCTTCGTTTGTGTTGTTTGAATTATCATTGTCGTTGTCATTGTCATTATCACTATCATAATCATAGTTATCTGATCTAGTTATATTGTTGCCAGTGGTGTGGGCGTTGATACTCACAACGTTGAATAAAACATTACTTCCATCATTATGCACGAGAGTGTTCCCTAAGTTTGCTACTCTTCTTTTAGCATTAGAAGGTTTCATTGCAAGTTGATAATATTTGTTGAAGGTTGTTCCGGTAAGTGGAAGAACAGAATCACCACCATCATAGATAGCGCGATTGATTTTGATTTTCTTTAAAACATCAATAAGCCCACCATAGTGATCTACATGTGGATGAGTTAATATCAAATAGTCGATAGAAGTTAGTTTGTAACACTTTGAGATGGTTGGCAAAACATCAGCAACACCCTTTCCTAAATCTCCAGCATCAATTAATATTGTTGTGCCTGATGGAGTTCGAATGAATGTTGAATCTCCTTGGCCAACATTGATTAGATGAATGAGTAGTTGACTTTGCCAGTTGCCTGATGGGCAGTGATGTTGATAGGCCCAAGTTTGTGTGCTTAGAGTAAACAAAAATAAGAATAAGAATGAAAATAAGAATGAAAATGCGGATAGTTTATTATTAGTTGCTTGTCTTAACCTCATCATGAACACTCCGTGCGATATAGCGATATTAACAAGATAATAAAATTAAAATTGTAGATGAGAAAGAGTAATTTATGAACAACAGTCAGATTTTGTCAGAAAATAAATTGTTTGTTAAAATACGATAATAATAGTTGTGTATTTTTGAAGTATATTTAATATATACCTCAAATATTTAAAGTATAGGTTAATAGATATACAGAGAGTGATGAATGTATGAGTATGCAGAATGTAGCATTGAATTTTAAGTATTGGGCAAAAAAAAATCCGAACAAACTTGCGGTGATTCACCCTACTAAAGAGAATGAGAGCGATAATAAAATAACATATGGCGATTTAGATATACGATCAAATCAATTGAGAGAGAAATTCAAAAAATTTGAGATTGGTAAGGGCACGAAGGTTTTGCTTTTTTTAAGGCCATCGATTAATTTCACTGTCGTTATGTTTGCGCTCTTTAAAGCAGGAGCAGTTCCAGTACTTATTGACCCAGGAATGGGAAGGAAAAATTTATTACAGGCGATTAGAGAGGTGGCACCAGATATTTTAATTGCAGAACCAGAGGCACACATCGCACGTTTGATATTTAGAAGACCATTTAATTCAATAAAATATTTTATAACCACTAAAAATAAATTTGCACCTATGAGAGCGCGAGCTTTGGCGATGATTGCTCATTATCTTGGAGGAGCTTATTATTTAGAGCAGCTTTTGCAAAATGATCATCATAATTTTGAGGATCATTCCCATATAGAGGAGATGAGTGAGAATGATCTTGGTGCAATTCTTTTTACCTCTGGAGGGACAGGTGTTCCCAAGGGTGTGGAATACACTCATAAAATTTTTAATACCCAAATTAAAATGCTAAGAGATGTTTATGGTTTAAATGAAAATGATATTGATCTTCCAGGATTTCCTTTCTTTGCTCTCTTTACTCTCAATATGGGATTAACAGTATGTTTTCCAGAGATGGATCCCACTAAACCTGCAGAGGTAGATCCTCAAAAAATAATAAAAAATATTTTAGATCACAAGATTACTTTTGCCGCCGGTTCGCCAGCAATTTGGGAGAGAGTTGCTGATTATGCTGTAGAAAAAAATATAAAATTGCCAACAATTAAATATTTGGTGATGTTTGGTGCTCCTGTGAAAATTAGTATTCATCAAAAATTTTTAAAAATTTTAACTCATTCGCAAGCTAATACTTTTACTCCCTATGGAGCGACTGAATCGCTACCGCTTACAAATGTTTGTGGGCGAGAAGTATTGAGTATTGGAGCGGAACAAACGCCAAAGGGAAAAGGAATGTTTGTTGGTAGAGCAGTCAATGATGTTGAGATCAAAATTATTGAGATAAGAAATGGAGTTATTGAAAATTTAAAAGATGTATCAGAATTAGCTGTAGGTGAAATAGGAGAGATAATTGTTAGCGGACCGATTGTTACCCAAAATTATTATAATAAACCAGATAAAACTAGATTGGCGAAAATCAAAGATAGCAATAGCAATAGCGAAAGAATTTGGCATCGAATGGGCGATGTCGGTTATTTGGATATAAGTGGTAATTTGTGGTTTTGTGGAAGAAAGGATCATGTGGTTTATAGTAATGACGGACGTGCTAATTATACAATTCCTTGCGAGGCTATATTCAATAGACATCCTCAAATAAGGCGAACTGCTTTAATAGGGATCGGAGGAATGGGATTGGCAGTAGAGAGAATTGATGGAAGAGTTAAAATGAAAAAGAGTGAGCAGTTGCTTTTCGAGAGGGAGCTCAAAGAGTTAGGCGAAGAATTTGAGATTACTAAAGATATAAAGCGCTTTTATTATTTTAAAAAATTTCCTGTGGATATTCGTCATAATATAAAAATAGATCGTCAAAAGTTGGCCAAGCTTGCTAATCATTCTTCTTATTCTTAATTAAACGAGCGAAACATTTTTTTATCTCTTCATTAATTTTAGATCGAGGTACGTTTTGTGGAATAGGCATGGAATTATAACTATCACCTACAACGGTAGTGTAATCCTTTAAGTGCTCGTCGGAACTTTGAGGTTCAGAGGTGAAACGATGAGAATAATAGAAACGAACTAATTGATTAGGTTTAAGTTTTTTAGTAACACTGGCGACCCATTTAGTCTCTTCTATTGGTTGGTCAGAGATGAGAGGATCAAAAATCATTGCTTTATTTCCAACCAAAATCATCGCAGCAGTATGGTATGTCCAGCTAACATTCTTTCTTTTACTGTTAGTATTAAGATTAACTAGGCATTTACTTGAAAGTAAGTGATTACATTGTTTTGATGAAATTATTTTTCCAGCAATATTGGTGCTAATTCGTGCTGGAACTTCAATGAATGCTTTGGCCATTTTGAAATTATATTTTTCTTCCATCTTCATGGCGATAATGTGTGATCGATTAAAGCAACCATCATAGGGAAAATCTTTATGTAATTCAGAGGAGTTATCGATAACAAATTTAGAGATCAAATTTTTTGCATCTTCTTCGCTTACTACACTAACTTCTGAATCCATATTTGGGTTTGTGATTAAAATTTTCTTGTTTGTATTTGTATTACTTGTAAATTGAACTAGCTCTTTTTTCTTTCTAATATTTTTTATTTTTTCATATGGAAATTGGCAAAAATTGGGTACTGGAATATTCATTTGTTTGTTATTGATTTTGAGAGCATTGCAGGTGATGGCCACAATTCCATTTAAGGTAGAATTTTTTACTGTTGTTTGACCTGCGAGTGATACATATCCACCAATTGTAGAGTTGCTTTTTATAGTGGCGTCTCCCCAAATTTGGGCATTATCTTTAATTAAAATATTATCTCCCTCTAAGCAGACATCATCAGATATTTGGGCATTATCTTTGATTACAATATTTTTGCCTTTAATAATCACATTATCATTTATTTCTGCATTTCCAGAAACGATAACATTTGGACCTAAATAAACACTGGAAGCAACTTTTGCAGTAGATGAGACGAGACCTCCACCATTTGGATGTTTATGAAACTCCTCTGTAGCAGCAGTAGCTGTAGCAGTGGTTATGGCCGTTGTTATTACAGTTGCAATGACTAGTGAGGTTAGCAAGATGAAGATATGTTTTATAGAAGTTAATTTTATTTTCATTTTGTCAGATCTCTATTATCAATAGATTTTATTTGCAGAAATCTACTGGTTGTTAAATAATGATAACACGATGATAATAACACAATGGTGCAGATAATTTTAATTTGACTAAAATAAAAGAGCGATGATTTAATATTTTTCAATGATTAGATTATTTAGGTTATGTTAGATAGAATCTGTTTATAGCAATAAAAGTAGACCATAGGATTATATATAGCTCGAACCCTAAGGTAAGTATTTAAGGGAGTAAATATGTCGAATAAAAAAGAAAAAGAATACGAAAAAATAATAGCTGAAATAACTTTAAAAATTATTGAAGTGGCCAGGCCAATTCGAATAATCTTGTTTGGATCAGTTGTTCGAGGTCAGATGGGGCAAAACAGTGATTTGGATTTCCTAGTTGTACTTAACAACTCTGCTCATTGTAGAAAGACAGCTCAAAATATCTATAAGCACCTAATTAAGATTGGTTTTGCCACAGATTTAGTAGTTATTCATGAAAGCGATCTACTATCAAACAAAGATTCAGAAGGAACGGTTATTAAAACAGCTTTGCAAGAAGGGAAGGTTCTATATGCTGCCTAAAAAGTCATTAGCAGAAAGCTGGTTAAAACGCGCAAAAAGCAATCTGGCAAGGGCCAAACAAAGCAAAATAGAAGATGCAGTTTGGGAAGATTATTGCTTTGATGCTCAACAAGCAGCTGAAAAAGCTATTAAAGCTATTCTCATAAAAAGAAACATTAAATTTAGATTCGTTCATGATATAGGCGAGCTTTTGACAACTCTTTCTAATGCTGGAGTTGTGATTCCGATTGAGGTTGAGGATGCTGTAGCTTTAACTGTGTACGCTGTAGAGTCAAGATATCCAGGACCTTTTGAAGAAATTACAGAGGATGAATATTTAGAAGCAATAAAAATTGCGATAGAAGTTGTTTCATGGGCGCAAAGTGAAATTGATAAAACAGATACAGATAAGAATCTAACAACTTTCACTTTTAAGAAATTATCTAATGAAGATATCCAGTTACTACTTAGTTGGTTTAAAGAACCACATGTAAGTGAGTGGTGGCCGACTCCAGATGAAGATGAAGCAATTATTGAAAAGTTTTTAGTTAGAATTAGATCAGAGGATACATTTGGATTCATTGTTAGTTTGAACGACACGCCAATTGGATACATTCAATACTACCATTACGATCATGCAGTTGAAAAAGCTGGTTCTTGGTGGCCATCAATCATACCTAAAACTTCAGTCGGTAGTGACCAATTTATCGGTGATCCTAATTATGTTGGAAAAGGTTTTGGAAATAAGTTTATTAAAGAATTTATTTTATATTTAAAAAATATTGAACCAGATGTCACCACACTGATTGTAGATCCAGATCCTACTAATAAACGAGCAATCAGATGTTATGAAAAGGTCGGTTTTAAAATGCTTGGTGAGTACCATGCTCCATGGGGAGATGCTTGTCTAATGTGTTTTGATTTGCACCAGGAATGAATTTTGTTAGTTGGTTTATATAGGAGAGGTAAATTAATGAGTGAATTAACGAGTATAAAAACTAGAGTTTTAATTACAGGTGGCGGAGGATTTTTAGCAACTGCCATTATTCGTATGTTGGCAAAAGAACATCCTGAGTTTGAACTATTTAGTATTTCAAGAAATTATTATAGTCATCTTGAGAGCATTGAGGGCATTGAGGGTGAGAAAGTGTCAGTGAGACAAATTGGTGGAGATATTTCTGATTTGTCTTTTATGCAAAAGATTTTTAAAGAGTATCGCTTTGATGTTGTCTTTCATGTGGCCGCCTTTGCATCAATGTGGGGCCCATGGAAAGATTTTGAGCGAGTAAATATATTAGGAACGAAAAATATTATTCAGGTGATGAAGGAATTTAATGTTCCAAAATTAATTTATACTAGCTCTCCTAGTGCAGTCTTTGGTTATTGTGATTTAGAAGGTGTTGATGAAGAAAACGCTCCCTATCCAACTAAATTTCACTCCTATTATGCTAAATCTAAAGCAGCAGCTGAAAAATTAGTCTTGGCCGCCAATGATGGAAAAAATTTATTAACAGTAGCACTACGGCCGCATCTTATTTGGGGACCAGGAGACAAACATCTTATTCCCAGAGTATTAAAGATGGCCAGAAGTGGTCGTTTGAAGATAGTGGGAGATGGAAAAAATTTAGTGGATATTACCTATGTTGATAACGCCGCCTACGCGCATCTGTTGGCGTATAGAGCGCTTGAATCAGCATCAGCGCCATCATCATCAAAAGTTTTAGGACGAGCATACTTTATTGCTGATGAAAAACCAGTAGTGCTTTGGGATTTTATAAATAAGATTTTATCATTAAATGGAATTACTCCTTTATCATTAGAGAAAAGAGTACCGTTTAAGTTGGCATATAAGGCAGGAGCAGTGGCAGAATTTTCTTACAAGTATTTTGTTAATGGTTTGCTTAGAATAAAACGTGAACCACCAATGACAAGATATGTGGTGATGATGCTTGCAAAGTCACACTACTTTAATCATAAGCGCTCGCAAGATGATTTTGGTTATAGACCAATTGTGGATCATAGTGAGGGGCTTTCGCGAATGATTTAATCTTGAATGATTTAATCTTGAATGATTTGACCGTTATGTAATCTTAAAACCACATCTGCTTTCGATGCTGTAGTCATTCGATGAGTGACAATTATTGTAGTAATGTCGTTGTATTCAGAGTGAAATTGCTTCCAGAAAAGATCTTCAGTGATGGCATCCATGGCCGCGGTTACATCATCCATTAAGAGTAGTTGTGGACGTCTAATTAAAGTACGCGCTAGAGAGAGACGTTGTTTTTGCCCACCAGAGAGGGAGAGTCCTTTGGTTCCTAATTTAGAGGCGAGTCCAGAAGGTGTAGATAACATTTCATCTAAGACTAATGCATTTTTTAAAGCTAAGTAAATCTCTTCTTTTGAAAAGCTATTACCTAAAATAATATTATCTTCAATGCTTTCTGAGAATAAAATATTTTCTTGGCGAACATAACCGATGATTTTACTGAGTGAGGATGGATGTATTTTTTGAAGAGGAATGCCATTTAATAAAATCTCTCCTGAAGTAGGAGTATAGTTATTGGCCAAAAGTTCTAGAAGGGTGGTTTTACCTTCGCCTACTTTTCCAAGTATTGCTAGCTTTTGTCCTCTAGAGAGTGAAAATGATATTCCATTTAAAATATTTCTATTAGATGTTTCATCTGGATGTTTGAAGTAGACATTTTTAAATTCTAATGAAGTAAAAGTTTGGCATTCAATTTTGGAATTTGTTGATATTATCACATCTTTTACAGATGTATCTTGTTCAATCTCTTTTAAGCGATCCACATATCGAAACACTTGTTTGGAGGTGGCATAGAAATAGACTAATGTCCATAGTGGCTCTATTAAACGTTGATGATAAATCATAAATAATAAAATAGTTCCAATACTGATTTTACCTTGGATTACTAAAACGCTACCTAAGAAAATCACAATGATTGTACCCAAGTTATTTATTAACATGGAACCAAGGTGGATCACTTGATTTAATTTAAGAAAATCCTTTTCTTTTTTTATTCGATCTTCTAAAACCTCTTTGTATTTTCTTTGTTGATCCTCTTCACTTTGAGTTATCTTAATAACTCTGATCCCAGAAAAGAATGCTTCTAAAATTTCATTACAACGTGAGATGGATCGCTGTTTTTCTGCAGTATAAACAAATAATTTATGTTCAACCTTTGCTAAAATTAAAATTAGAAAAGGTAAAAGTAAAAATGAACAAACACTAAGTAGAATTGAATAATAAAACATTACACTCAAGGTGAAGGCCAATACTAAGATCGCTTCTACGGGACGTAAAATTCCTGAGCAAGCATACCAAGAGACTCGCTCCCAGGAACCATCGATGTCATCAGTTAGACGAGTGATTAGATCTCCAGTCTTAAAGCGCTTGAAGAATGCCTGACTATGATTACATAATATTTTATAATAGTGGGAGCGAATGGAAGATGCATAGATCATGTTTAAATATCCACGCAAAGTAGGAAGAATTCTGGTTATCACTTCATGTAAAATAATAAAAAGTGCAAAGAGAATAATTAATTTATAGAGGGCATTACTCTCGAAATTACCACTTAGTTGATCAAGGATATGTTTTAAAAATAGAGGTAGTGCGGTTTTTACAGCAATAGAGAGAATAGTCATGATCACAACTAGGATCATTTTGAATTTATTAGCTCTCCAAAAATAAAAAAACCATTTAAAGTAATTAAACATAAATATCCACAGTATCTTGTTGATTGTCTTGTTGATTGTCTTGTTGAGTGTTGTGAAGATTAAAGTAGTGGCCTTGTTTTGCTAGTAGCTCTTGATGATTTCCCTCTTCAACAATTCGTCCTTTGTCTAAAACAATAATTTTGTTAGCATGTTCAATCGTCGACAAGCGATGGGCAATAATAATTGCAGTACGATTTTGTAAAAGTTTATTCATACTATTTTGAATTTTTATTTCAGTCTGGGGATCAATTGAACTAGTGGCCTCATCCATAATTAGAATTTGTGGATTAAAGGTTAGTGCGCGAGCAAAGGAGAGGAGTTGTCTTTCACCAAAGGATAAATTCTTTCCATCTTCTGCTAATTCAGTGTTGTAAGTGTTAGGCAAACGTTCAATAAAGTTTTGAATATCCATTTGAGTGGCGGCCATACTTACTTGCTCTAATGGAATATCTGTGCGAAACATCCTTAAATTATCTAAAACGCTTCCAGGAAAAAGATAAACATCTTGAAGAATTAATCCAATCTTATTTCGAAGCGCTTTGAAGGTTAGATTTTTTATATCAATACCATCAATTAATATTTGGCCAGAGTTCGGGTTTGGATCATAAAAGCGTGAAAGAAGCGAGATGATGGTGGTTTTACCAGAGCCAGTTGCACCCACAATTGCTAAAGTTTTTCCCTTCTCAATAGAAAATGAGATTTGCTGAAGGACCTCTTTTCCTTCTACATATCCAAAACTGACATTTTCAAAGCGAATCTCTTTTTCGAATTTAAAATTATCATCAGTGATGGTGCCTTCACATACTTGTGGTTTGGTATCTAATGTTTCTAGTAATCGATCGGCAGCACCCATAGAACGCTGTATTTCTCCAATTTGTTCAGAGATCATAAATATTGGTTGAATAGCAGATTGTACATATTGGATAAACATCCATACGGTTCCAAAGGTAATGATATTATTTTTAATCCAATCAACGCTTAGATAAAGAATAAGTGCAATCACTAATTGTGGCGCTAACATCAAGATAAACCAAGTGAGCATTTCTTTAAGATAAATAGATGTTTCAAATTTACGTTTGTCTTCATTTAACTGATGAAATTTTTTTTGGGACCAAGGGATATTTCCTAGACTTCGTAGTAATGATATTGCTTTAAGATATTCTCCAAGATATCCACTAATTTTAGAGTATAATTCGCGATCTTTTTTGTAGAGAGGACGCAATTTGCTGAAGATAAAATAGGTACAAAATATGTATACAGGTGCAATAGATAAGACAATCAAAGTTAGTTTAATGTTTGTAAAAAGCATTATTCCCATCGATACAACAAGATTTAAAACTCCCCACACTAGGGTTAGTGCTGATTGAGAGAATACATTGTAGAGTCTTTGTGAATCAGATTCCACTAAGCTGATGAGTTTACCTTCACCATGTTTATCAAAATAATTAAGAGAGAGAGTTGAAATATGAGTTAAAACTTTTAATTTAAGATTGTTTACAATTTCAATTCCCATCCATCCTACAGTTAAGGACATAAAAAAATTAATGGCCTCTTGTGAGATAACCAGGGCCAAATATGCGAGCGAGATAATAGTGATGTAGTATAAGTCTTTTGATGGAATTGCTTTATCTAATATTTCACGAAATACTAATGGCAAGCATGCAGAGATGGATGTGCTAACAATAACTGCAAGAAAAGCGAGATAGAGTTTATTTTGATGTTTACCAAATAAAGAAAAAACTCTTTTTATTTTGCTTAGTTTATCTAATTTATCTAATTTATCTAATATTGGTCCGCCCATTGATTATATTGATCAAGACCCCATTTAATTGTTCCTCTTGCCCATCTTACTGCTTCAACAATCATTATTTTAGCATTGTCGACTAGTTCAGGTGATCCAGAGTTTTCCTTAGTGGGATAACCATCCTTTTTGTAAAGATCCCATAAAATTTTACCGTAACCATTTTCTATGTTCCAATAACATGCTTTCCAGGCAACGTCTTGTAAATTTTTACGAGGATCAGTAATAGTATAATATTCTTTATCGTTGATTGCAGCATCAAGCAGTCGATGCCCGCCCTCTAAGTTATTTGCTATCCAAAGTTCGAAATCAAAGTGATGAGTGAGCACATCAAGGCGATTTAGCAGTGGATTGGTAGAATGAACTGGAGTGGTTACATCAACTATATAGTGAGAAGCATACCCAATATACCAATCGCCATTTTTTTGATCATTTTTAGAGTAGAATATATCAGCTGATGAATGATTCCATCCTTCGTTGTTGCCACTTAAGTTACCCATTAAATTACCTTCGAAATCTTGATCAGCATCTCCCCACATTCTTTTTTGGTTTTTTCCATAGAGTAATCCATGAGACCACTGCTGATTAAAATTGCCAGAAAATCCTGATTGAGTAATGTCTGGCATTTTTGCTCCTAGAGCAATATTTTTAATTCGTTCATCAGAGAGTCCCCAAAATTTGGCCGCGAGCTTTGTGAAAATTTGATGATCGTGATTAGTATCATCTTCTTTGTATTTGTTAATAGTAGTAGTAGTAGTAGTAGTAGTAAAGTTGGTGGCCGATGCAGATGCCGATGCCGATGCCGGTGCAATTATCACTATAGAAAGTAGTAAACATAGTAAAGTTTTCATTTTTTTAGTTTTCATCAAAATTTCTCCAAGATTTTATTTTGTAACTTTATTTTTTATTAGTTGCAATCCACTCACTCCAACTCTTTTCTTTTGGAATTGTTTTATTTAAACGCTCCTTTGCAAATTGATAAAATTTTTCAAGTACTGCTTTTCTCTTCTCAAATGCTTCTAAAATGATAGTTGGATTTTTTTTAGCATCTTTTTTTGTAGTATCATTTTTTGTTTTATTAAGGTCTCGCCCTCCTAACTCTTTTTGTCGATTCATAATATCTTCCATGGAGACTTTGTCAGCATTTTTTAGCATATCAGTAAAGGTCATGAAGGTTGATGTTCTTCCAGATCCACCACGACAGTGAAAATGTAACCAATATTTTCCATCTAATTTATCAAGTCCATCGATAAATTTAATGAAACGATCAATCTCTTCTGGATTAGGAGCAGAGTGATCATCAACATAAAAGCGTAAATAATTAGAATTTGCACCTAAAGATTTAACAAGCTCTTCTTCGCTTCTTACAGTTTTTACTTCGACTTTATTTTTATGAAGTTTTGCAATTTCGCCATCTTTTTTTTCAGTAATATCGTTGATTGTAGTTTGTTTCTTTTTTTTGAGTCCATTTAAGAGTAATGCTTGTTCTTGTTCTACCATTTCAGGAGTTTTTGCGTAATTAATCCAGTTGTGAAGAGCATGCCTACTAACAGCATCTTCATTTACAAATCCATGAAACTCTTTTCTTAGATCAATAAAGTAAATATGGATATCGGGTTTTAATTTCACAATTGCCGTATAGATTTTTTTAAAGTCATCTGCTGATAATTGTCCACTACCAGAGCTGTTAAATTCTTTGAGTCCTGCAATTTCAGGGGAATTGTCAAAAGATGCAATTTGCAAATTCGGTGAAGAACGAAAGCGTTTTGGTGATGACTGGTTATTCGACTTGCGATCGAATACTAAAGGTATGGAATTTAGTTTTTTTCGTGTGCAAATTTGGTTGTTGGTATTAACAGTTGATGTAAGTCCATCACTGACAACAAGATTAAGATTTTTTGCAATGTTTGTTAAAGCAAATGAAGAATTTACTAATACATTTATAAATAAGGAAGAGAGTAAGGTGAGATAAATAATTTTAAGTAGCATTCTTGATAGCATTATTATTCCTTTTGTTATTTTTCTATCGATAGATGAGGATAATTCATTTTTTTGTATTGTATGAAATAAATAAGATGATGTGAAGTAGTGAAATACCAGACTATAATTGTACAGCAAGAGTAAAAATTGCTCGAATTAATAGATATCGAGTGACATGATATACTTAATATTGGCCGTAATATACTCAAATTAAGAGAAATTTTATTATACGTTACTACTATTATCATTATTATTATTAGGAGATTGTTATGAGTGAAAATTTTGTAGCAGATAAGGAAATTTTAAAAAAGGTTAAAGAAATATTGGTTGAAGTTTGTACTTTGGATGTTGCCGCTGATCAGTTGGATGAAAATGCCTCAATAATTGAAGAATATGGTGCAGACTCTTTAGATTTTTTAGATTTACTCTTTAAACTGGAAGAAGAGTATAAGATTACATTGGAAAGAGGGGCAATTGTTAAAGGTGCTCAGGGAGATTTAAGTGATGATGATTTTGTTAAAGATGGATACCTTACATCTGCAGCTCTTGAGCGTTTGAAAGTGGTTATGGTTGAAGTACCCAAAGAGCGTTTTCCTGAAAAATTAAAAATTCAAGATATGATGTCATTATTTACAGCAAAGACTTTTACACGAATTGTGATGGAACAACTTGCTGAAAAAAATAAATAATAAAAATAATAAAAATAATATAAAAAAAAAAAAAATAAAAAAGGCAGGTGTTATGGGATTGCTATTAGAAAATAAATTATGCTTAGTAACTGGCGGAAGTCGAGCACTGGGTAAAGCAATTTCAATTGTATTGGCCAGAGAGGGTGCAGATGTAGCACTAACTTATCGTAAGAATGAAGAAGAGGCAAAAGAAGTAAAGAGAGAGATAGAGGCATTAGGAAGGAAGGGATATATTTATCAGTTGGATGTGCGCCAGGTGGCCAAATCAAAAGAACTTGCAAACAAAATGGCAGAGCAAGGGTTAGTACCAGATGTTTTAATAAACAATGCTGGAGTATCACAAGTAGTCCATCTGTCAATGATGGATGAAGAAGATTATGAATTGGTTATGGGTACTAATGTAAAAGGAACTTTTTTTGTTACTAAAGCATTTCTTCGAGGAATGATTAGAAAGAGAAAAGGTAAAATTATAAATGTTAGCTCACTTGCAGGAGTACATTTGATTAAAGCACCTGTTCACTATTCAGCTTCCAAAGCAGCGATAGTTGGATTTACTATGGCCTTATCAAAAGAGATTGCTAATTATAATATTACTGTAAATGGGATTGCTCCAGGATTATTAGATGAGGGAGTGGGAATAAATGTTCCGGAAACTAATTTAGAAGATTATCTTAAACATAATTCACTTGGACGTTTAGGTAAATGTGAAGAGGTGGCAGAGCTAATTGCCTTTATGGCCAGTGATCGAAACTCATATATGAATGGTGAAACTATATTACTAGATGGAGGAGTTTGAGAGGATATTTAAGATGAAATATAGAATGCTAGATAAAATTATTAAGCTATCGTTATCTGCTCCTGAAATAAGTGCCATTGGAGTGAAGAATATCTCTTATGAAGAATATGATATTAATATGGACGGAAAAAAAGGTGGTGGATTAGAGAGCAGAGGATTTCCTTTTCTTTTAGTTTTAGAGTCGTTTTCTCAGTTAATCCAAATTGTAATTAACAAGCTGACGGAATTTAAATATGCTTCGATATTAACGGCCATAGAAGAAGCAAAGTGGGAAGAAGGTGTATCGTTACTTACAGGTGATCGAATAGAGATTTCTTTAGAAATCGTTGAATTTAATTTACAACAAAAAAACTTTAAAGCAAAAGGGCATGGAGTAATAAGAAGAAATCATAGTGGCCATGGAAAATATAGTGGTAAGGAACTAAAACTATTTAGCATTCAAAGTGCAGAGGGAATTTTGTCAGAATTAGAATATTTTTTTGATTGCACAGATAGAAAATTATTTTTTGATAACATACTTTCCATCGATGGAAATGTGGCGAAGTATTTTTAAATCTTTAATTTATTTAGTAGTAGAGTTTAATAATGTCAGATTTTTCAAAATATTTAGATTCATTAAATTGTTTAGATTTTATTAAATCAAGAAGAAGTATTAGACGTTATCTAGATGAAGAAGTAACTGATCAAGAGATTACTACACTAATAGATGCTGCTAGATTTGCACCTAGTGGAAGTAATGCTCAACCTTGGCATTTTATTGTTGTTAAGGATAAGAGCAAAATATCTCAATTGGCACTTATTTGTGAAAAAAAAGCAAAGATGATTGAAGAGCAGGTGAGTGGAAAACCACATGCAGAAGAGCTGATGCCATATTTGAAAAATTTTTATTTTTTTAAAGATGCTCCAGTATTAGCAATTTTTTGCATGAAAAAAAGAGAAAATGTTTTATTAAAGTATTTTGCTGATATTGAAGTTGTTAAAAAGAGTTTTCTTAAATTAGAGACAACAGATTTAATTTCAGTGGCGATGGCCATGCAAAATTTTTCCTTAATGGCCCATAGATTGGAAATTGCTAGTTGCGTGATGACTGGGCCATTGATTGCAGAGGAAGAGATTGTAGAATATCTACAAATTCATTCCACACTACAAATAGTGGCCCTAGCGCCAATGGGAAAACTTTTGCCTGAGGATAAATTAAAACTTAAGAGTAGATCGGCAGAAGAGATTGCACCAAAAAGAAAAGAGATTAAACGAATTTTGAAAATAGTTTGATGAAGATTTGATTAGGATTTGATGAAGATAGGTATAGAGGAATATATATATGAGATTTTATTTAATTGATAGAATTATAGAATATAAAAGTGAACAAATGATTAGAGCAATAAAAAATCTTTCTATATCAGAGGATTTTTTAGATGATCATTTTCCTCGATTTCCAGTAATGCCAGGAGTGTTGATGTTAGAGGGAGCGGCCCAATTAAGTGGACCATTACTTCGTTTCTCCTTAAGAAAAAGAACTAATATTGAAAAACATGGTGGTGTTGATAAGGGAGGAGATTGCGATAGGAAAGCGATATTGATGATGATAGATAGGGCCAAGTTTAGAGGATTGGTTCGGCCAGGTGATCAAATTATTTATACGGCAGAAATATTGGCCTTAAGAGAGGATCGTGGAAAAACTAAAGTTAAGGGCGAAGTGAATGGTAAAGCGGTAATGGGCGCAGAGATTAGTTTTATGATGGTGGAAAATGATAATCCAAGTTTAAATAAGGAAGTTATTCGTGCATTAGATTTATGGACTCGCGGAGGAGATAAAAATTTAAGAAAAGAACTTTTTCTTCCAGAGGAGACATTTGCAGAGGATTTATCTACAGAGGATTCATTATAATTATGAAAAATAGAGTTGTAATTACAGGTTTGGGCGTAGTTACTCCTTTAGGATTAAATATTAAAGATAGTTTTTTTAAATTACTGAAGGGAAAGAGCGCTGAATGTTCGATAACACGATTTGATGCCAGTAGTTTTCCCTCTAAAATAGCTTGTGAAATTGATCAAAAAAATCTTTTATACTTAAAAGATCACTACAGTGATCTTGATAATGATTATAAAAAACTATTCCCTTATCCTAATGATTTAATAAAAATTCCGGAACAAGATCTTTTTTTGTTGAAAGCGCTTGAAGAGGCATGGGAAGATTCACAATTTGAAAATGTAAATGTAGGTGCATTGATTGTTGGTGCTGAATCTGGACTTATTGATTTTGATCGCATTTATTCCTATTATTGCGATAAAAATTGCGATAAAAATTGCAATGATGAAAATCAAGGTAATAATCAAGGTAATAATAGGAGTGATTTTGATAAAAACTCATTTGCAATTCGTTCACCAACTCAAATGCTCGAGAGAGTGTTAAAATTTTTAAAGGGGAAATATAATTTAAAAAATGAAAATATAAGAAGAGAGGTAATTTCGCTTGCATGTGCCTCTAGTACAGCTGCGCTGATTAGAGGATATCGGGAAGTAAAGAGAGGAAATATAAAGAGAGCAATAGTTGCAGGAACATTTTGTGGAATTAATCCTCATATGTTAACTGGATTTACTTTAGTAGAAGCATTAACAAAGAGTAATGTAGTAGGAAAATCATCGAGACCATTTGATCATAAAAGAGATGGTTTTGTATTAAGTGAGGGAGCTGGAGTTTTAATAATAGAGGAATTAGAATTGGCCAAAAAGAGAGGAGCAAAGATTTATGCTGAAATTGTTGGAGCTGGGATCTCCTCCGATGCATATAAGATGACTGATATGGATACTAGTGCAACTGGAGCGATAAATTCTATTCAAGCTGCAATTAGTGATGCTGGAGATGAGATCAAGAGAGTTAGTGATATAGGTTATGTTAATGCTCACGGAACTTCTACACAAGTAAATGATCGAGTGGAGTCTCTGGCCATAAGTTCAATATTTAAAGAGCATTGTAGTGAACTTTTAATAAGTTCTAATAAATCAATGATTGGCCATACCATCGCTGCTTGTGGGGCCATCGAATCGTGCTTTACTATTAAAACTTTAGAAAGTGGATTAATTCCAGCAAATATAAATTTTGAACAAACAGATATTGATGGTAACTTAAACTACGTTACTGATGGGACAATTACTAATCTTGATTTGAAATTTGCTCTAAAAAATTCCTTTGCATTCGGTGGAAGCAATTGCTCTTTGATTTTTAAAAAATGGGAGTGAGATGTGACTGATATTTGTATTACAGGATTTGGATTTATTAATCCGATGGGAAATGATTTGGATTCATTCAAGCAAAATATGAATAGCAATTTTATTTCAGAGGATCCATATTTAAAAAAAATTGGAGTAGGGATTGCAAGATCGTCAAAAGTAAAGCTTCCGTTAAAAGATTTAGTACAAAATAAAAAAATGATTAAGTATATGACTAGACCTGCGCAAATGGCGGAGATAGCGGCCACAAGTGCGCTTAAATCTGCAGGTATTAACATAAGGGACAACATAAAAGACAATACTACGTTTGATCCTTTTGATATTGGATTGTATATGTCCGTAGGTTTGGCCGCTGGAGATATTGATTTTATCGTACCATCAATATCTGCTTCTCAAACTAATGATGGAACTTTTGATATAAATAAGTATGGAAGAGATGCTATCAACAAAAGTAATCCATTACAAGTTTTTCATACTCTTACAAATATGCTTTTGGCCCATGTATCTCTTGCTAATTCTATTAAGGGAAAAAATACTATTTATAATAGTTTTGTTACAGGAACTGGAAGTGCACTTACAACTGCAGTGATGGATTTACAAGAAGGTAATATTAAGTACGCTTTGGTAGGAGGAGCAGATGATTTATGTAATTTCTATGCATACACAACTTATTATAAAGCAGGACTAATTGATCTTTATCATCCCTACATTCCTTCCGAAGGGGCGGCATTTTTAGTTTTAGAGAGTGAAGAGAATGCATATAAAAGAGGAGCAAAGATTCTTGCACGAATAAAAAAAATTCACTCTGTTGCTGCTTCAAATTTATTAGCACCAGAGCAATTACCATCCATAGCAAGTGAAAAGGATTTAAAAAAACTCTTTGCTGGATTTAGTGGAGTTAGTGGATTTGAAGATGTGCCAACTACTGCGATTACTTCATTTGCAGAGGGTGATAATTTATATTCATTGGAAGTTGAGAGTTTAAAAGCATTAAATATTTTAGATTCTAAAATCTTTAACAGTTCAAAAAATATTGGAGAATTAGGAGCAGGAAAAGGATTTTTTAATATGATCCTGCCACTGTTGTTAGAAATTGAAGAGAAGGTTTTAATTTCTAATATAGGTCCAATGAGTACTCAATATGCATTTTTATTAGATTATAGTAAAAAAGAGAGTAAAAGTGGAAATAGAAGTTGTATAAGTTGCAATACTAGAGTTGTAGTAACTGCTGCCGCCGTTACTTCCCCCTTAGGACTTACAGTAGATGATTTTTATAATTCTTTGAGTGCAGGAAAATGTGGAATAAGTAAAATAGAAAATATTAATGTTTCACAATTTCCAGTTCGTATAGGTGGAGAAATTAAAAATAATGATATTTTAAATAAAATAAAAAAATTAAATCGATTAGATGAAAGTTTTGTTGTCAAAAATTTTAAAGATAGAAAAACACTGCTAACATTACTAGCGATTGATCAGTTACTATCAACATCGATGATGAGTATCTTTAATTTAAAAAATGCTGACATTTGCTTTTCTAGTGGATTGGAAGAGTTGATATTTGAGGACGCAGTAAAAATTGTTTCAGCAAATTCAGAGGTACACTACGATTTATTGCCAAAATTATTGGCAGATAAAAGTAAAAGATATTTTGTTCGTACTATAGAGGATTGGCCAGCACAAATTCTCTCATCAATTTTAAGCAGTAGAGGAGTTGTTAGTACTAATGTCTCTGCTTGTGCAGCTTCCACCCAAGCATTTGGAGAAGCATATCAGAGAATAAAACATGGACTTGCTAATGTTGTAATAGCTGGTGGTGTAGATAGTATGCTTAATGCTTGTGGGCTTGCTGGTTTTGCAAAATTAGATGCCCTTACTCTAGAAGAAGATCCGATGAACGCTATAAAACCATTCGATAAAAATCGTAATGGTACAGTTTTAGGAGAAGGAGCAACTCTTCTTGTATTAGAAAATTTAGAATGTGTGAAAGCAGAGGGAAGAGAAAAGGATATTTTAGCTGAAGTGATTGGGTATGCTTCCACTTGTGATGCCTACAATGTTTCAAGACCAGATCCAAGTGGAGAGGCAGTTATCTGGGCAATGAAAAATTTATTAAAAAATTCAAAGATAGCAGTAGAGAGTGTTGATTATATTAATGCTCATGGAACATCAACCCCTTTAAATGATGTTATCGAAACTAAAGCAATAAAATCAGTTTTTGCAAATCATGCTTATAATAAATTAAAAGTTAGCTCAACAAAATCAATGATTGGACATTTGGTGGCGGCCGCTGGTGCTTGTGAAATTTTAGCGACAATTCTTTCATTAAAAAATGATATAATTTTTCCTACAATTAATTTAAATACCAGGGATCCTGAATGTGATTTAGATTATGTTGCAAATAAAGCAATTAAACAAGAGATAGAAATAGCATTATCTAATTCCTTTGGGTTTGGAGGACAAAACGCTATAGTAGCTTTAAAGAAATGGCGTTAGGAAAAAACTTTATGAAAAAAGTAATTATTTCTGGTATAGCAATATTAGAAAATGATGTTAGTAATGCTAATACTGAACTAGAAATAAATGAGGAGATATTTAAAAAGCATATCAATAAAAAGGATTTTAAAATTTGTACTAGGGCCACAAAAATTGCTTTAACCACTGCTGATATGGCGATAATCGATGCTGGTTTGATTGCTAATATATATTATCCACCGGAGCGGAGATCTGTATATATTTCATCTCCAAACACGACCACGAAATTAGATGAGATGTTTTCTGCATTTGAATATGTAAGTGCAAATGATAATGATGTTCAAGAAAAATTTATGCAAAAAAAATTCTCGCAGCAGAATTTAAGTGAATATTGGCAAAAAGGCGCAAAAAGAATTTTTCCATTATGGATTGTAAGAGGTTTAAGTAATGTGGCCATTGGACTTATATCGATTAGATATAACTTTAAAGGAGAATCTTGCAATTGGAGTGATTGGGGAAATGATGGTAGGTGGGCATTAGAAGAGGGAGTAAATTCAATTTTAGAGGGAAGAGCAGATCTCTCTTTAGTTGGTGCTTATGATTCATATGAAAATTGGTATCATCAATTGGAATTGAATCATTGTCGTGAATTAAGTAACTATAAAATGTTTGAGGGTGGAGCATTTTTAGTTTTGGAGGAATATAGTAAATGGAAGGAGAGAATTAAAGATAAGATTGATGTGAACTTTGAAAATAGAAGAGCTATTAGTGGATTGGCCGATATTAAATTTAATGACTGTGAAGAGTATAAGAGTGTTCCCGGAGCTGCAAAATTTTTATTATCGTATGTAAAATCGATAATGAGATAAAAACTTATTTTTTATCAACGGTATCGTATTGCATGAGACGTTTTTGAGAATAGACTGATTGATATCTATCTTGAATACGCTTAAATATACTAGTGGTTTTATCACCTATTTTTCCTTCAGATGCTAAATCTCTAAAGTTTAAAGTCTTATCATCATTTGAAGAACCATCTTTTTTTCCAAAATATTTATCAAAAGGATTATCTGATCCATTATCACTATTCTTTTTCCCAGAACCTCCGCCGGAATTAGCGCCAAAACCTACACCTCCAGGTTTATAACCAACTCCACTCGCAATAGAGTTGCCACTGCCTCCTTTGTTTGCATTTGCACCTCCACCTCCATCTCCACCACCACCACCACTCGCACTTCCACCAGGAGCACTTCCACCACCACCACTACCAGTAGTGCCGCTACCTCCTCCCTTTACTTTAGCAGCGCCAACTTGTGATTCAAAATCTCCTCCTGTTACTGAACCATATGGACCAACAGAACTTCCACCAACAGTGCCTATCTGACTTGAATCTGCTGAACCACCTCCAGCAAGAGCACTTTTATCGTTACTATTGCCATCTATTCCGGATCCACCAGAACCGATATAAGTTCCTCCAGATGCTCCTCCAATGTCGATAGAACCATCGCCTGTAAATCCTGCAAGTGAATTATTTTTATAAAGTCCATTTCCTTGACATTGTGGTAGCTTTGGATTCAATTGACATTCAGATGCTAGAGCGTCTTGAGCAATTGATCCTGGTGTACTAACTACAGCTGATGGAGTTGCACTCATTTGATTAATCATACCTTGAATTTGTGCTTCTTGATCAAATGCTAGTCCAGATGTCACTACATTTGCCCCTCCTTGAATAAAACTTTGACCAGCGATCATCATTGCAAAATTATAAACTTCTTCATTGCCAAGTAGAGATGAACTATAAAGCTCAGAACATAGATCAAGATCTTTTAAACCAGTTATGTGCTTAAGCTTTTCATAATATATAGTATCTACGTCATTGTCCGTATTTTTTTCAGTTTTTTCATCCATACCATAAGAATTAGATAAGCAAACAAGTGTTATTAGGGATGTGATAAAACATATGTATATAATAATAGTTAATGAGTGAGTGATTTTTTTCATAAATAATTCTTGGTTAAGTTTTGTTATTTTAGAAATACTTCAAATTTAATTTCTTATGTATTATTTGGTTTCCTATCGGACTTATTTATAATTAATTTAGAATGATTAGTGGGTAAGTAAAAAAAATTAAAATTCTATAGATTTTATTGAGTTAATATAAATTCCGATATGTAATTAATTTAATATGTATAAATATTATAATTGTACATAGAAGGAGAAAAAGAATGTTTAGAATACAACCTGTAAATTTCTTGAAATTAACAAAATCCTCAAGCGATCTTATCAAACATTTAGTAATATTTTTTATGATATTTTTCTTCATGGGAATGGATGAGTTTAATCAGTTTAATCATTTTAATAATTCTTTTAGAAATTTAAATGAAGGTTATGGAATAAATGATGATGAGGATGATCAGTTTAATTGTTCTGGAAATAAAAAAAGAGGATTTTATAATAAGATATCAAATCACTTTATGGTGTGTAATACATTTGGAATATATCCTACTGTAAAGCTTCAAAAAGAATATATTCATATGGATAAGATGATGAATGTGAAATATTTTGGTGAAGATCCAAAAGATCTTGTACATATTAAAACTAATTGTCGAATCAGTGTAGTAGACAAAAAGATTTATTATACCGATTATCAATCGAACAAAAAAATGCAATTCACCTCTAAAGAAGGGACTTTAATTTATGTAATGGACAGTAAAGGAGAGATATACATTTGTCCTCCATCAATAAAAGAAAAGATTATCTTCTTTCATTCAAGTGTTTTAGCAGGTGGTGATGTGGCAGCAGCAGGAGAAATTATATTTGATGATAATGGAAATGTTAAAATGATTAATCGTAATAGTGGTCATTATAAACCATCAAATAGTTGTTTAGATAATGTAGTAAAAGAGATGATAAATAAAGGTGTAGATATATCAAAAGATGCTAAAGTTACTGGAGATTATTAAAACGTTTTTGATCAAACGACAGAACATTAATTTGTCAGCTCATCAAAAGTAACTACGGATTCGCAAAAATCGATTCGGTTGATTTTATTTTGTAAATTTTTATCTGCGCCACCACCGTCGTGACAAAATAGTTCAACATAGTTAGTAATCATGTTTCTCAATTTTGGGCATTGCTGTTTGATATTTTCTTCGTTGTAGTTTTTTTGTTCTACTTTTGCATCAGTGTATGATTCCAGTTTGCATTTTTTGTGGATCAGATTAATATGTTTTTCTATTTCTTTTGATTGTTTCATCTTTTCATTGTGTTTATGTTTGTCTTTCTTCCATTTAGCAGTGAAGAGTAAGTTGCCAAAATGTTCAATTGATTCTAATAGGTGTTTTATAGGAACAGCACTCTTGGTTTCGAGTTTCATGTAAGTACGACTATCATTAGTCGCCCCCAAGAGAAGGACTTTGCTACCTGGATGTCCTGGTGGTTTTATAGAGCTTTTTCCAAAATATATTTCATATTCAGTTTTATTTTTAATACCTTTAAAGTGGCTAGATACTCTTTTGTCGAGTAATTCTGGGGCAATTTCCGCTATGTAATTGTAGAGTCCTTGACTAGGAGATGTGAAAGTACCACCAAGTACAAAACCCCTTTCATATTGCCATGTTTTGCTGTTAAGTACGTGTCTTTTTCCAGATTTGGCTTGCATATACCAAAGGAGAGATATAATGGCCTCTTCCTTATCTTTTCTATTGAGTTTTTTTAGAGAGTCCTTGCAATCTACAGTATTCGTTTGATGTGTGTAGCAGTAAGCAATTATTTCCCCGTGTTTTACAGTATGACTTAGCGATTGATAATTGAAATTTTTGTCTGTCTCTTGGGCCAGATTAAAAAGATCGCTCATTAGCTCTTTGTCCTCTATTATAGACGGCGATGGAATTTTATTTGTGATTTTAGTAACAGTATTGGCCCAATTTTCAACTTTTTTTGTGGTATCGGAACAATCTACTTCAACCTTTCGTTGTGTAGTTAAAAGATTTTGTAATTTGCGTTTAATTAGTCGGTTTTTTTGGTAGATACTTTCTTTGTAATAATCTTCATCACTAGTTATTGTTATTCCGGGACACGTCGCCTGTAAGTGGTCCCACGAAATGCTTTTATTTTTTAGTATTGTAAAATCATTAATACCTAGCTTGATTTCAGTCTTTGAGTCACAACTTGTAATGTTTCGTTCATTTAAAAACTGAATTACTAAACTGTCATGATCGTTATTTTTATACGAACTACCGATCGCATTTAAGCAAGTAAGTGAGGATATCAATGTTAGTGAAAAAAAGAATAGATTTCGAAAATTTGTTTGGGCCATAAATATTTTATTACTCACTTTTACATTTTATTTCTATTATTTGCTGAGATAAAAGAAATTTCTAGGTTTTTTTTTGTGGTAAATTTATCCTGCCTGTGGCTTATCCTGCCTGTGGCTTATTGAGATAATATGAGATAATATGAGTATGTGTTGTCTTCCAGCGATTTTGTCAGTGGTTTATTTTTCACCGACTTTGTCGTTATGTTTTTCACTCAAGCATAGAAATAATTTTTTGACTTTAATTATCTACTTTTTCCTATCGATAA
>JADFZW010000023.1:642-88450 GCA_015232355.1 Oligoflexia bacterium | reverse complement strand
TCGTTTTAACAGAAGACATGATCCTAAGAAATTATTTTCTAGGGCCCTCAAAGCTTGTATGCTAGCAACACCAATAACTCTGAACAAGATATGCGATCTGCTTCCTGCACTTTCGGGATAGTGACAATAAAGGTGGGCAAATTCACTACTTAATTTTAGCTAGGTTTCCAATTTTTTAATTTTGAAAATGGGTTATTGCTTGATTGCTGTTGTTGTTGATGATGTTGTTGATGTGACGAATGTGATGAGTGTTGCGATTTAGAGTTGCGAGCAGATGCGTGCGCAGAGGCGTGTGTGTGAGCTGATCCTGAGTTTGTATATGTAACTTTAGAGTCGCTCTTCCTAGAAAGAGAGATGCGTTTTCGTTCTTTATCAATAGAAATAACTTTTACTTTTACCTCTTGTCCAACTTTAATCTCTTCTAAAACATCATTAATAAATTTATCAGAGACCTCTGAAATATGTAGTAATCCATTTTCTTTTATTCCAATATCAACAAATGCTCCAAACTTTGCAATGTTAGTAACTACTCCAGTATACCATTCGCCAACTACAACGTCTGAAAACTCTCTTAATTTTTGACTGAACTCTACTGATTTAAATGTTGTTCGCGGATCTTGAGAGGGAGCAGTTAGCGATTTTACAATGTCACTAAAAGTGAAGGTACCAATCTTTTCACTTAAAGATTTATCTTTTGCAAGAAGGGAGATTTTATCAGTCTCTTTGTTTAACACCATCTCCTTTAAATTAAGTTTAGCGCCTTTACTCCACTCCTCTAAAACAGGGTATTGCTCAGGATGAACAAATGTTTGATCGAGAGGATTTTCTCCTCCATAGATTCTTAAAAAGCCCGCCGACTCTGTAAAGATCTTGGCGGAAAAGCGCGGAACCTCCAGCAACTGTTGACGATTTTTTAATCCACCAATTTGTTGGCGATACTTAACTATTGCTTGTGCAAGCTTGGGACCTACGCCTGCAATGTAAGAGAGTAGTGGGGCGGAGGCAGTATTTAAATCAACACCAACAAAGTTCACACAACTCTCCACTACATTTTCTAAAGATTTTTTTAATTTGTTTTGATTTACATCGTGTTGATATTGACCAACACCAATTGATTTAGGATCAATTTTTACTAATTCTGCCAGCGGATCTTGAAAACGTCTAGCAATGGAGATGGCCCCGCGAACAGTTGGGTCTTTATCGGGAAACTCTTCACGTGCAATATCAGAGGCAGAATAGACGGAAGCACCGGCCTCTGAAACTAGAGTAGGACTTACTAATTTATCTTTTACTTGCCTGACCTCATCTTCAAAAAATTGCAAAGTCTCTCGTCCATAAGTTCCGTTTCCAATTGCAATATGCTGTATCTTAAAATGATCGATAGTCTTTTCAATCATGATTCTAGCGTTTTCAACATCTCTTTGCGGTTGATGAGGATATATTACAAAATCAACAAGAAATTTTCCAGTGTCATCTACTACTGCAATTTTACAACCGGTACGCACGCCTGGATCTACTCCCATTACACTTTTGGCCCCTAAATAGGGTGCTAGTAAGAGATTTTTTAAATTGATAGAAAATACATTAATTGCTGCTTCATCAGCAATCTCTTTTAAGTCAGTTTTAATCTCTAAATCAAGAGAGGGATGAATATAGAGTGAGTATGCTTTTTCGGCCGCTGCTTTTAGATTTTTTATTGGGCCATGTTTTTTTTCATCAGCAAAGAATTCCTCTTTGATAATACTTAATGCTAAATCTTTATCAAATTCAATTTCCATCTTTAAAATTTTCAGAGTAAAACCACGGCGAATTGCTAAGTATCGATGAGTGTTCTTAGCATCTTTAAGAGCATTAATACTCTCTTTGAAATCAAAAAAGTCTTTGAACTTTAAGTAATCTTCAATCTTAGTGGCATCATCTTTAACTGTTGAAACAAGAATTCCCTTATCCCAATACTCTTTTCTTAAATTATCTTTTACCTTTGGATGATGAGCGATGGTCTCAATAATGATATGCATGGCCCCTTCAAGTGCTTGCTCAAAGGTTGCAACTTTTTCAGTAGGCACAAACTCTTTTTGTAACTGATCAATACTTTTTAGTGTGTTCATTATCTCTTGGGCCAGAGGAAGAAGACCCAACTCTTTGGCGAGCATTGCTTTTGTTTTTTTCTTGCTCTTATAGGGAGCATAGAGATCTTCTAATTCTTTAATTACTTTTGCGCGCATAACGGAGCTTTCTAGTTCAGGGGTAAGTACCTCTAATTTTTTTAAGGTATCTAGAATAAATGCTCTTCTACTTTCAGTCTCCAAATACTCTTGATAAAATTTTTCGATATCTCTAATTTGTACTTCATCTAAGTTGCCAGTGGCCTCCTTACGATAACGGGCCACAAAGGGTACAGAGCATCCTTCGGTCACCATTAGCTTAAGTAAATTTTCTATCTGCCATTTAGCAATGCTGGTATTATCAGTACAATAGTTAATAGCATTTTTATCGAAAGTTGATTCCATCAATTTTTTCTCCTTATCTTTATCTTCTTTTTACGTGATACTTATTTGGAATAGAAGTCCCTTTAGGTAATCCCCTTCTGGATAGCTTTCTTTAGTTGGACAATCTTGTGATAATTTAAATTCTTCAATTAATACTTTATTATTTGTTTTAGCAATGATTGCGTTGATTTTGCTTTTAAATTCTTTAAAACTTAAGTGATGGTTATTTACAAATATTAAGAGATAACCTTTGTCAGCGATTAATTTAACAACTTTTGGTAGTAGCTCTTGATACATTTGCATTACCGATGAAGTTTTGTTTTTATCATTAGAGCAAGATGGTGGATCGATAATTACAAAATCATAAGGAAGATTATTTTTCTTATGTGCATTTAGTGCAGTAGAAACCATCTGATTTACTGATTGATTTATTATTATGTGCTTTTGAGAATTAGAATTAGAATTACTTTTAAAGTTAAGATTGTAATTCTCCTCTAAAATTTTTAAGTATTTGGCCGAAAGATCAACTGATGTGACCTGTGCTACGTTTTGTTTTAGCGCTAATAATGAAAAGGCACCAGTGTAGCAATAGAGATTTAGTAAATTTTTTGTTTGCGCCAGATAGGGGATGATTCTTTGACGAATGGAAGCCATATCAGTATAGAGCCCAATATCTTTCAAATTGCTAAGATCAATTTTATATTTAAGTTCAAATTCAGTTACAAGAAATTCGTTACTTGCAGGAGAATGGTTTGCTTTATGGTTTGCTTTGTTTTCCTCTCGATATTGAAGATGAAAATGAAATGATTTGCTAAGTTTGTTTTGTAAGCTTTTCTTTAAAGTATCGATAAGCTCTTTTTCAAATGCTCGCCAGAAGAAGCAATAGATTTGAATGAAGATATGATCATTCAAATGAGTTACAAATACACCAGGAATTTCATCTGCTTCAGCGAAGATAAGGTAGAAGTTATCTCTGGATTTATTTATATTTAAGAGGATTCTTTTTTCTATCGCTTTATCTATTCGTTGACTTAAATCTGCTAAAAATGATTCTGAGTTAAAATTAGAGTTAAAATTATTAAATGACCAAACTCTGCCTTTGATTTTTTTATGTTGAGGATCATGGAGGAATAAGCATATTGGTTGATTATTATTTGCAGTAACTCCAATTAAGAAGCGTTCTTTAGAGGGAAATTTATCACTGTATTGATCTTTGGTTATATGAGGATGACCATTTTTAAGTGCTTTGACAGTTAGTGGATGGAGTAAAACTTTAGTCATTAGTTCTTAGTTATTAGTCCTTAGTTACTAGTTAGTCGTCAGTTGTACGATTTTTTATTGAGCGTTTGTTGGCCATAATTGCTACTAAGCTGGAGATGTCTTGAAGTTTATCTAAGTCGCTCATTCGTTTAATAGAATTTTCTCCCTTCAATTCAATTGTTAATACTGGAACTTTAGAATCTTTCCACATATAACGACCAAGACTTCCTGGATAGTTTCCGAGTCGAATCCAAGGAAGATCTTTGTATTTAGGATACTTTAATTTTGGTCCATCAAAATCCAGTGTTCCTAAAGGTGTATGTATGGCCACAATAAAATCTGGCCTAAAATCTTTTATGTGATCGATAATACATTTTGTTTCTGATTCCGATGCTGCATTTGTACCAGGATAGCGTCTTGGATCTTTTTTCATATCTTTATTCCAATAACGAAGAGATTCCTTCTCCCAATTTTTACTTGGGAAATTACGATTTAAATCTACTCCGTTTGCATTTCCTCTTGTGTTCGCGCGCCACCCGTCTGGGTTAGCAATAGGAATAATTCTCCAACTATTTCTTGGAGCTATATCAGGTAAACGTTCCATCCATGCTCTAGTGACACTACCACTGGCCGGTTCATCGCCATGGATGAGAGAGAATGCCAATATTTTTAATCCAGTTTTACTTTCACCCTTTTTGTCGAAGTGAAAAATTGCCTCACCTTTGTTACTTTTGCACGAAGGGAGTGAAGTAACCAGCGAACATACGAATTTTAATTTTTCTATATTATAATCTGAAGGTAGTGATTTTAAGTTTGTGATGCAATTATCTCTATCCTTATCTCTATCCTTATCTTTATCCTTATCTTTATCTTTTAAAGATGTATCGGCAGCATTTATATTATTGCTCGAGGTATTAATGGGATTATTTATTATGAATAGTAATAGAGCACTTATGATAGAAAACAATACAAATATTTTTAAATTCATTCTTAAATTAATGTTTATTTTTAGTTATTATTCTGCACTGCTGGGAGCAAATGTTTAACAATCCTATCATGAAGGTTATATATTATAAATGCCCAAAGTGTATTATGCTTAATATTTAATTTATGGATGTGCATGTGTTTAGTGCGTTGAATGTTGATTAAATGTTGATCATAAGAAAAGGAAAAAAGATTATGAAAAAGAAAGCATGTCTATTTCTTGATAGAGATGGAGTGATTATAAAGGATGTTGGATATATTAAGAGTGTAGAGCAGATTGAACTTTATGATGATATTATACCAATTATTAAGTGGGCCAAGAGTAAGGAGAAGGGGCGTGAGCGTGATCAAGACTACTACGTAGTTGTAGTCAGCAATCAGGCAGGTGTGGCCAAAGGTTATTGTAGTGAAGAGGATGTGCTGCTGATTAACAGCAAAATAGATGAGATGTTGAAAGCGAAAGGTGCTTATATTGATAAGTGGTACTATTGTCCATTTCATCCAACCGAAGGAGTTGGTCAATATAAGAGGGAGAGTGAGTGGAGAAAACCTAAACCGGGAATGTTTTTGCAAGCATGTAAGGATTTTGCAATTGATTTGAATAAGAGTATTATGATTGGAGATAAAAAGTCTGATATTCCGGAGTTTTCAGAGTTGTCAGAATTTTCAGAATTTTCAGAATTTGCTGATGTGACGTTAAGATCATTTCTTATTCAGCAAAATTACTCTTTAGAGGGCGTAGATAAAAATATAATATTTGCAAATCATCAACTCTTATTACAATATTTAAATAGTATGGAGTAAATTGTTTATGGAGTAAAATGATTGGTAAATTAGGGGGTAAATAAATTATGTTAATTGATAATATAAATTTAAATCACATTCGAATCTTTGAATCAGTTTATAGAACTAGAAGTATGACTAAGGCAGCGGAGGAGTTACATATGACTCAATCGGGTGTTAGTCAGCATATTAAAGTATTAGAGGAGATGTTAGATGTTCAACTCTTCGATCGAATTAAACAGAGACCGATTCCAACATCTGTAGCGAATACTTTATATGAAAAGTGTTCTGATAGTTTAAATAATATTGAGCAGGCATTGCTTGCAATCAAAGGCGGAGACAAAGTATTATCAGGTAATATCTCTCTAGCGATGCCTATAGAATTTGGAAACAGTATGATTGTTCCTTTGTTAGTAGACTTTGGAAAAATGCATCCTGGAATTACCTATTCGATTCAGTATGGTTTAGCATCCCAAATGAATGATCTTCTGCTTAGAGGAGAGTTGGATTTTGCAATAGTTGATGATTTAGCAATGGATAAGATTTTAAAATTTGTGAAGGTCTTTGACGAGGAATTGTGTCTTTGTTCATCTAAGGCATATATGCAAGCTCAAGATCGTGGAAAGTTGCAGACAGAGAGTAAAAAGTTTTTTGAATCCTTGGATTATATTGACTATGCTGAAACTGGACCGATGATAAGCGCTTGGTTTAAACACCATTATAAGAGTATAAATATCAAATGTAACGTTCGCTCAGCAATGATGGATGTGCAGGGAGTTGCGCGAATGATTATTGAGGGATTTGGTGTTGGTATTCTTCCATACTATTACATTAAGAAAATGGAAAAAGAGGGAAATCATTTTCATATCTTCAAAGGCAATGGCAAGATATTAAAAAATACAATTAGCTTAGTTTATATTCAAGAGAAGAGTAGATCAGAGAGAATAAAGTTATTAATTGATTATTTGGTTAGTTCTTTTAGCTCTGTAAAGTAAGGGCATGGAAAGAAATAATTTTATACCGCAAGTCCATCGTGATTCTTTAATTTTTGCATAGACATTAAGCGATCCATAATGCTGATTAGAGTATGAATCTCTGGTTTAGATACTTGAGTGGTGGCCCCAACTGATTCACATTTTAACTTCATCTGATCATCGATGAGAGAAGAGAACATGATTACAGGGATACTAGTCCATCCAAATTCGTCGCGAATTTTTCGACAAAGAGTGAGACCATCCATTTGAGGCATTTCAATATCGATAATGATTATATCTATTTTTTCACTTATATTTTTGTCATTTTTAACATTATAATCATATAGACGTTTGAAGTAATCATATGCCTCTTGTCCATTATTAAAACTGCTTACGCTACTGTAACCAGCTTGTTTTAAAACCTTTGAAATTAAACTACGAACTGTACTGGAATCATCAATATGAATTATTTTTACATATGAACGTGCATCTTTGGTGGTTACGTTGTTAACAGTTGCTGCATGTTCAATATTGGTGGATGGGAATATTTCAGCAACAATTTTTTCACAGTCTAAGATTAAAATATTTTTTCCATTTCTAATGTAGTTACCTATGTACATTTGAGGAGAGTTGGCATTGTATTCATTAATGGGTGAGAATTTACTCCAATTTATTCTGGATATTCCTAGCACTCCATCAACTAACATGGCGACCACTAAATTATTAAAAGACATAACAATAATTATTCTTCTGGCAATATCGTTACGTTCTTCAATTTTTAAAACGAAATTTAAATCGATAAGTGGCAGAGAGATATCTCTAATGAGAATTAATCCCCTTAAATATTTAGGGGCGTCTGTTAGAAGAGTTAATTGTTTTTCATCATAGAGTATTAGTGATTGTACTTTAGCAACGTTTACTGCAAAGACTTGATTGTTGATAAAAAATTCCATCATTTCAACTTCATTAGTACCACTTTCTAGGAGTATTTTATCTCTAGAATTGCCGGAGGTTAACTCTTGTAAAAAATTTTTAGAACTACTATTTTGTTTTGTAATTTGTGTTGTATTAGTCATAAAATCCCTTGGTAATTTTTTAAGGATAATTATTTAGATGATAATTATCTGATCAATTACCGAGTTAAAAAGTTTGGTATTTGTAATTGCTCATATACTTTTACTTTATCACAATATTTTCTAGAGGCGAGTGAGGGGAAAAAATTGAGAGGTTAAACTGAATGGAGAATGAATTGTGAATAAAATAATTACTTAGATAGTTGAGGGGTAACTTCAATCATTTTCACTATCTTTTTTTGGGGATCAATGGATTCAATGAGGAATTTTGTTCCTCTTGCAAATAGAACTTCAAATTCAGTTCCATTTGAATTTCCAAGTCCTGCTTTTTCCAAATCTCCACCATTACTACTTTCTATGATAAAGAGAACCCCATTTTTACCACTATAACGTTTGCCTACCTTTTCGCTCTTACTTGAAGAGAGATAAGCCTTGTCGTAGTATAAATCACCAGGTTTTTTACTAAACAAATCTTTTTCTTCTTCGAATGGAAGTTCAGCTCCTCGATAGGCGATGCCTTTGTAAGCAGTAATTTTTTCTAGAGCGCTATCCATCAGAGGAAGCAGCATCTTATCAAAAATTAATTGTGGCATATCAAGCCGAAGGTATTTATTGATAAAGCGATATGATCCACAAGTTGCGGTATATTCTTCAATTACAGATTCTTCTAATACATTTAAAGATTTGCTTGAGGATTTGTCTAAGGATTTAATGGAATTTTCATTGCTAGAGTATGCGCTATTTTGTAGAAGAGATAAAAGAATAAAAAAGAGTGTTAATGTTAGGGAAAATATTTTTTTTGATTGAGAAAGTGAAGAGATTAACATATATCTGACCTATGGAATTATATGGTTAATATTGAATAAAAGTGTATCACTCATCAACAAAATAAAACAAAATAAAGCAAAATTAGATTATATTTTTTTATGATTGCAGTGATTACGATTAATTATAAAATTAAATGAAAATTATTTAAATTATTATAGATGCCAACATATAGAGGAGATTATTTTTTTATGGCCAAAATAGTTTTTGTTACTGGTGGATGTAGAAGTGGAAAGAGTAGTTTTGCTCAAAGGTATGCTCAAGAGTTGCGAATCAGTAGAAGAATAATTTATTTAGCAACTTCTCCAATAATTGAAGGTGATTTGGAGATGAGCGAGAGAATTGAAAAACATCGTCAAGATCGAAGTGCTGCTGGTGCATCTAATGGTTGTACTTGGCAAACAGTTGAGGAGGAGATGGATTTAAAAAAAATTTTTGATCAATGTCAATATCAATATCAAAAAGAAGATGTGGTGATATTGGTGGAGTGTTTAACACTTTGGGTGAATAATCTTTTATATCATAATCCTGAGTTAGAGGAAGAGAATTTTATTTTGCAAGCAAGTGAGATGATAAGTTCAATTACAACAAAGATGAGTAGTAATAGTTGTGTGATTTTTGTTAGTAATGAATTGGGAATGGGTTTGGTTCCAGAAAATAAACTCTCTCGAAGGTATCGTGATTTTGTTGGAAGATTAAATCAATTAGTGGCCCAAAATGCGCAGGAAGTTTTTTTAGTGGTGAGTGGAATTAGTTTAAAAATTAAATAATTTAAAGGAAGTAAAAAAGGAAGTAAAATATGATGGATGTTCATGGAGGAGAGATTTATAAGTTGGCCAGAGAGTTGAATTGTAGTAGTAAAGATATTTTGGATTTTTCTGCCAACATTAATCCTTTTGGTTTTCCAGATTGGACGAGAATCCATATTAATCGTTTCATAAGTGAGTTGGTTCATTATCCAGAGAGAGATTATTTTGAATTAAAGAACAAAATTGCCAAATGCTATTTTTCTCATCAATCAAATATTGTAGTTGCAAATGGATTATCTGAAATCTTTGCTTTTCTTCCATATATTTTTTCAGAAAGAACACCAATAGTGCCAGTGCCTTCATTTTCAGAGTATGTTAGGCCATGGTTTTCTACCAAAACTAAAGTGATAACTGTTCCCTTAAGAGAAGAAGATGATTTTGAAGTGACATCGATGATATGGTCACAGCTTGAAAATCATATCGTAAATGTTGGAGAAAAAAATTCTATTGTGTATTTAGGTCATCCTAATAATCCGACAGGAAAGTGTTTGCATGTGGATCAGTTGCGAGCATTTATTTTAAAACATCCACAAGCAATTTTTGTAATTGATGAGGCGTTTATAGATTTTGTAGAGAAGAAAAAGAATTTAGATTTTCTAGAAAATGTAATTATATTACGATCACTTACAAAAATTTTGGCAATACCGGGTTTGCGACTTGCATTTGCGATTTGCAATTCTTCATTGGCAAAAAAGATCCAAGACGTGTTGCCTAGTTGGAATGTAAATACATTGGCGGCCATGTTAGGATGCGAATATTTCGATAATGAGTTGAGGAATGATTTTAGTTTTTCCAAGGAAGTGTCTGAGCAGGTTAGCATTTTAAGAGATGATTTGCTTGCTAATTTAAATAATATCTTACCTCCTCAACAACTAAGAGTATTTGCCAGTGAGGCAAATTTTATTTTATTGAAATTTTTAAATAGATCTTCAAAAGAGGTTGTAAGCAAACTAATAAAAGAGCATAAGATTGCGGTAAGGGATGCTTCAACATTCCCTGCGCTTTCGGATGGTTTTATTCGAGTGGCAGTAAGAGGGGCCAAGGAGAATTCACAATTGTTAAAAGGTTTGGGTGCATATGCATCTGCAAATTCGCGAGTAAATGTGCGAGTAAATGCGCGTGCAAATTCCTTGATGTTAGTAGGAACTGGTTCTAGTGTTGGAAAGAGTATTTTGACGGCCGGGTTGCTCAGAATTTTTTATCAAGATGGTTTATCGGTAGCTCCATTCAAGGCGCAGAATATGTCTCTTAATTCCTATGTCACCATCAGAGGAGAAGAGATCGGTCGAGCGCAAGGTTTGCAGGCGCAGGCGGCGGGAGTGGTTGCTGATTCACGAATGAATCCTATCCTCTTAAAACCAAATAGTGATAGTGGCAGTCAGGTAATTTTAAATGGAAAACCAATCGCAAATATGCACTACACTCGCTACGCTCAATTTAAATCAAATGGTGCTTTTGATGAAGTAAAGAAAGCTTATGATTCTTTAAGAGAGGAATATCAGTTAGTGGTGATGGAGGGTGCTGGAAGTATTAGTGAAGTAAATTTGAAGCAAAATGATTTGGTAAATTTAAATATGGCCAAATATGCGAATGCCACATGCTACTTGGTTGGGGATATTGATCGTGGTGGAGTCTTTGGGCAATTTGTAGGTAGTATCGCTACACTTGCTGAGTGGGAAAAAAAATTAATTAAAGGACTAATTATCAATCGCTTTCGAGGAATTGAATCACTTTTAAAAGATGGAATTGATTACTTAGAAGATAATTTGGGAGTGCCAGTTTTAGGAGTGGTTCCATACTTAAAAGATATCAAATTACCAGATGAGGATTCCATGGAGTTTCAAGGGGAAAAATTTCATGATGACTCTCTTTTGGGAGATAGAATTGATATCGCAGTTATTGATTTACCAAAAATTTCCAACTTTACTGATTTAGATCCATTTATCTATGAAAAAGATGTGCGACTGAGAATTGTAAAAAATGTTATGGAGTTAGGGGAACCAGATCTAATAATTATTCCGGGAAGTAAAAATGTTATCTCTGATTATTTAAATTTGTGTGAGAGAGGATTAGATAGTGCTATTTGCAGATTGGTACGTTCCAAGAGATCAATGGTCTTTGGAATTTGCGGTGGATTTCAAATGTTGGGATTAAAAATTACTGATCCTTACAAAATAGAAAGCATGGAATCTGCCGATACTTTGGGATTAGGGTTAGGGTTAGGACTGTTGCCAATAGAGACAGTACTTGAAAAAAATAAAACGCTACTACAGACGAAGGGAATTCATCAAGAATCAAAATTAAGTGTTAGTGGATATGAGATTCATCATGGAGTAAGTAGGGTTGTGGGAGAGTGTGTGGTTACGATTGATAATATGGATGCTACTCCTCTAGCGTTCGCATCGATTGATGGCCAAATTCATGGAAGTTACTTGCATGGAATCTTTGATGAGGATCAGTTTAGAAGATATTTTTTAGATCAAATTCATATAAGGAAAGGGCAAGTGCCAATTGAGAAAGTTACCTATGCATATTCAGTGGAAAAAAATTTGGATGCTCTAGCTCTTGCTTTAAGAAAATCATTAGATATAAAAAAAATCTATGAACATATTTATGGTGATCAATCTTGAGATTTAAACCGATCGCAGAAGTTCGCTAATACTTTTTTTGTTGATCTTTCTTGCGGCAAAGTATGTTCCCACTAAGGCGGAAAATAATCCTAGAGAAAATGTTTCAAGAGCATGAATAGGTTGCAACTCTAAAAAGACTAAAAAATTTCTGGTTAGTCCAGGACATGCAGGCATAGTGATGCCTTTAAAGAGTACTAGATTATTTATAATGATAGCGGCGGTAAGTCCGATAATACCACTTATTATACCTACCACAAGTCCTTCAGTGAGAAGTAAATACATAATATCAGTTTTTGATTCACCATTGGCCCGTAAATTTCCTATCTCTTGTTTTCGCTCTAGAATTGAAGTGGATACAGTATTAAAAATTCCCAGTATTACAATTACTAAAATTATTATTCTGATAACTCCAAATTGTGCCATTAAAAAATCAACGCCATTTTGATAATAGACTTTATCAAGAACAGCAAAGGGTGTGGTTCCGAGATTTGGAAATTTAGTGACTATATCACGAGAGACTTCCTCCCAATCGTCATCTTCTTTTAATCCTAATGCTATACTTTCGATCTTATTAGTATCGAGAATAAGGTGTGCTTGTTTAAGAGGTATACGAAAAAATGTATCATCAAATTCTTTGGTACCAGTATAAAAAATTCCAATCACATTAAAATCAAGACCATTTAAACTTCCAAATACAGTATTGGTAAGCACAGTTACTCTAGAGCCGATTTTTAAATCAAGAGAGCGAGCAAGTCCACTGCCCAGTAAAATTCCATCTGGTTCATCAGAGAGATTTTTTCCGCTAACAATATTTAAAGCAGTAAAAAAACGACTCTCATTTTCTCCGATTACTCCTTGTCCCTTGGCCGCCACATTGATTTTTCCATTAGTGACCATGGTATAAAAGTCCACTCGTGGAAAATAATAGAGTATGCGAGGATCATTTTTTAATGCTTTTTCAACTTCATCAACATTGTTAATCCAATGTTCCCATGGTTTTTCGTAAACTTTATCGAGGTAATCTTTAGTATTGATTTGACCATGGCCATAGCGTGAGCGAATGGTGGTAAATTTATATTGATTTAATATTCCATTATTGAATCCATGATATAAAAAAAGCGCCCCCACTCCAAGACCAATAGTTAAAATTACCGCCGTACTTCTTCTCTTGTTTCGTTTGAGATTTCTAGTGGCCATTTTAAAGATCACGTTGTGAAATATTAAATGATAAAGATTATGAAAGTAGAGATGAATGTTACGAAGGATCATATATTTTACCATCCTTAAGTCGAATTACCCTATTGGCCACTGAAACAACCATTGGATCATGACTGGCCAAAATTACAGTGGTTTTGTCATTTAGAGATAGATTTTTTAGCAAGGTCATTATGTCGTAACCAGTTTGTTGGTCAAGACTGGCGGTAGGTTCGTCAGCAATAATTACTTGCGGTCTTTTGGCCAAAGCTCTGGCAATTGCAACTCGTTGTCGTTGTCCACCACTCATCTCTAGAGGGCGTTTATTTATTTGATCCTTCAATCCTACTGCCTCTAAAATATCACAAATTATTTTTTTTCTTTCACTAGCAGCAACACCTTGACGGCAAAGAAAGTATTCAACATTTTCGTAGGCATTTAAAATATTTATCAAGTGAAAATTTTGAAAGACGAAACCTAAGTGAAAGCGTCGGATATGATTTTTTTCTTTTTCATCTAGTGTGCTTAAATCTGATCCTTTAAATAATATACTACCAGATTGAACTGGTTCAATAAGTCCAAGCAGATTTAAGAGTGTGGATTTGCCAGATCCAGAGGGGCCACTAAGGCAGATAAAATCACCTTTGTTTATGTTCAAGTTAACATCTTCTAGCGCTTTGATCTTGAGAGTTCCTAGAACGTATTCAAAGTAAATTTTATTACAACTGTAGATAAGATCGGAATTTGTACTCATAAAATTATCATTTATATTTTTGGTTAATATTCTTCATTTTAAATTGATTAATTTTATTATCTCATATTTTTTTGTTGTAAGAAAGGATCACTTGCAGTCCATCTTAAGACAGTATAGCGTTGGTACGGAGAATACCGTCTATAAATAAATTTTCTTTATTTATAATTTTACAAATATGACCGATAAGAAACTATAAAAAACTGTAGGAGATTGTAATATGTTTAAGACATCGATAAAGAAATTATTACTTTGCTTAGTAATTTGTATGTTTATAAATTTCATCTGTTGTATTAATAATTTATTTTTTTTATTTGCTGGTGATGAAGAAAAGATGATTTCATCAAGGGAAGAGAAGGTGACTTATGGAAATGAGTGGGCCTTTGAAGTATTAAAACGTCAAGATGAAAAGAGGAATAGGTTAATAAGGGCGAAAGAGTTAGCGATGGAATTTCAATTATTCTTTCTTAAACAAAATAAAGATAAAGATAAAGATAAATATCTTATTAAAATGGAAAAAGTTAATGGTAAATTTAATAAAAAAGCATGGAGGGTATCGATAATTGATAAAAATAAAAGTAAAAAATCCACTTTTCCAAATAATTTTTTTTTTGAAATTGGAATAGATCAAAAAAATGTTGTAGAGATTACTCAAACACCGTTAACCTTAGCTCAGACTATAAATCCAGAGGTTATAAAGTTTCAAAAGATGTTGTTTAATATTGCTCAAAAAAAAGTAGATCTCAAACCAAATATAGTCAAAGAAAATGGTGGAGGACATATTCACATAGGATTAGATGAGGCTTTTAAGAAAAATCCTTTCGGTAGTCTATGTTTTGTTGCAGAATTATATTCACATCCAAATTTTTTACTTTGTGGACTAAAAGGTATAGTCAAGCATGAATGTTATGTTGCAAATAGAGAGGAAGTAAATTCAATATTAACGGTCATAGATGAATGTCTTAAAGAGGTAAATCAAGATACATACAAAAAACCAGAGAAATTAATAGCTAGAAGTTCTGAGGAAAGAAACTGCTTTGAAAAATTGTTAGATCTTAGTGTTTTTAATGATAATCTTTTAAATATGGCATTCGAAGATAATGAGCTTGGGCCAATAGGTACGAAAATGAAAAAAGATAATAGAGGTAGATATATTGTCCCTAGTAAAAATATGTCTATAAATCTTGCAGGGGCCGCTGGTTATACTAAAATACCAACCATAGAGATCAGAAGTATTGCTCCTCAAGAAGATCCTATAAAATCATTGGCCCAACAAGCTTTTTTTCAGACAGCAATTAATTATGCTAACAAAACTTGTGATAATTTGCTGAACACACAAGAATATATTAAGAAATTATATTGGCAAAATAGAAAGGACGGAAGGGAAGAAAAAAGTGACATATTTAGCAAGCTTGGTGATAGACAAATGTGTAGTGAAAAACAATTTGAAATGGCCGCCAAAGATGCAGTTGAGTTGGTTGATAAATTTAAAACCCCAAGTGTAATTGTAATGAAAGCTCTTCATTTAGAAACAAGTAAGAAGTATCAGAAGATTAAAGCACAATGGCCGCTCCTTAAAGAAGCTAAAGGTAAAGATAAAGGTGTTTGTGAAATTCAAGAGGATATAGTGATAGATAATCTATCAAAAGAAATTAAAGATATAGTTGAATTAATAAAGAATAAAGAAGAATTAAATTTAGAAGGATTAGAAATTGAAAAAGAGATAGTACAAACAATACAAGATGTAGGATCTAGATTAAAACCACTATCTAAAATTTATAGGTTAAAAAAAGAAATAGATGAGCTTGAATCATTGAAAAAAAAATAACCGTTCATCTTAAGTTAGTTCTCATTTAGTATTTTTAGCACCTCTTTAATATCTTTTTTCTGTTCAAAAATTTTCATGGTATTTGGGAGACATACTTTAAAGCTTGGATCCTCTAAATTTTTTTCCTTATTCTCTTCATTCTTTATCAGACTGAGTTCTTTCGCGATATTATTTTTTACATCTGGACAACCAAAATAAACAATATTCAACATATCATCTGCCGTTAATGCAATTTTTTTACGGGGATTCTGATCCTCATTATGTTTGGCAATTTTTTTTGCAAAATCCGAAACTACTTTGGCAGCACATTTAATGGCCGCTTTATTACATTGTTTCATCTCTTCCGATGGCAATTGAGGAATAGTGACAAACTGTTTATATTTATACCCACATTCTTTATATGAATTCCAGTTAAGTTGATAAGAGGATGGTTGCTTTTTTTCTTTACAATAATTTATTATTGCATCTAAAGTCTGAACCTGATTCAAAAAATCAGAGTAATTTTTTTGTCCCTGAAATAGTCGAAACTCTATAGTAGAATTTTTATTCATCACAATGTTATCAGATAAGTTCTCGAAGGCTATCCCACCTTTAGTGTTTACCTTCTTGCCATCAACAATTTTAGTAAGATTAATATGTTGATACTTATTAGAAGGTGGTGTATCCAAAATACCACTCCTATCATAAACTGTTCGATCTATCTGATCGAAACAACTAATTGTACTTTTCAATTTTTCATTGGAAGTGGTCTTTTGAGAACAATCCTTGGTGCATGAATCAAGGATTCTTTTCATTTTCGTAAGATTTAAATTAGCTTGGGAACCGCTTATTCCAGTACAGCAACATGGTCCAACATCGAGGAATGGTCCCAAATTTGACATCTCAATAAAAAAATCAATGGCCTTGCAATAATCCTTTTTAAAGGTGTTGAAAAAATCTATATGAATATGACCTCCACCTCCTCCCGGCCTAAGTTTTTCTTTTTCATGGTCTGTTCTACTATCATTTAATTCTTTTACGGCATTGGTCTTGTCTTCTTTCATTGGTATCCTTTCAGATGCAGAGGAAATAAGCTCTTCTACTTGACTATGTTCTAATTTCACCTCATCTGTCGCTTTAAAAAGAAGATCAATTATTTTCTTATAGGCAGAGTCCTTTTCTATAAGTTGCTGTAAGCTAACTGGCGAAAGATTTACTTCTACTACTCTTATGTCAGGTCCTATTAATAATTTTTTCCTCTCTTTAGGAATTTTTAGATCCTTTGGATCCAAAAAAGTGATATTGTATACTATATCCTGATACTCAGTAGTGTCCTGTTCAATAGCACATGATAACTCCCTGTACTCTTCTTTAGCACACTCCTTTTTTATTATCTCTGCTAAATTTTTCTGATAGATTACTGTCGCCGGACAGGCTGCCCCAATAGCACAAGGTCCTCCTTTTTGAGAGTACTCTGTGGTTTTATTGTGGAAGGTAAACTCTGGACCATAGGTGGCCGGAGGATTCGAATCCTCTTCTCCTCCGAAAGCAGACATCTCTTTGGTGAATATAAGCGTAAATGTAAATGTAAATATAAATGATGATAAAAAATAAAAAAACAATATCCTCACTAGTGTTATCTCATTCATTTCTCTCTCCTTCTTTCTAATAAAGATTTACCAGGTAATGGTTTCATTATTTCTCAACTACAATTAATCCGTTATTCTGCTTTCCCTGAAGCATGTTGTTCATTAGTAGGAGCTTATTCTCTATTTCACGGTCCGCAACCATTATTATATCCTATTCGGTTTTTTTTAGCAAATCGAGCAAAGGGGAGTATGTGTTGCCTTGAGTGTGTGTTGTCTTGAGTATGTGTTGTCTTGAGTATGGCTTGAGTATGCCCTCTTTTTGGGGTACATTTCTGGAAAAAATATAAATAAAATAAATTGTATTTTACGACTAATTATTTAATTTTGTTATAGATATTTAGTTTTTTTCACTCCTGATTTCAATATATACATATATAATTACTTTAATAATCAAAAAAATATTACAAATCATAAGAGAAGGAAATAAATAGGAGAAAGAATAAATGTCTTTAAAAATAAAATATGGATTAAAAATCATATTACTAATTCTAGTTGGATTGTTATTAAGATCATTTTTATTTTATGATTTAAATTATGCATCCACCGACACCCCTACCTCTTCTTCTTCTTCTTCTTCTTTTGATGGAATAAATAATAAAAACAGCATATCACTTACAGAAAATGATCTTTTAAAAGATTTTGTAGTTATAAATAATTTGTCGAAAGAAAATAAAGTATTACAACAAATACCACAAACAAATATTAAAAAATTGCATATCTCAATAGGATATAGAGAACAATTTCCTAAATCAATAAGTATACCTAAATGGATTTTAGAAAAATATTCAGAAGTCAAAGAGATCACTTTTGACTTTCTGATTAAATCAGAAAACATACCTAAGATAAAAGGATTTAATGGTTTTTTAAAATTAGAAAAAATTAATTTCCGTGCAAACCATCCTTACGATAATTTTAATTTCAGATTGCCAGTTAAAGATCTTCAGGAATTAAAAAAGATCAAAGTAATAAATTTTTCTGGTATTAATTTTATATCACTATTAGCATCTAATATAGCTACTGGAATCCAAGTGAATAAAAATACAAATATTAGAGATGTAAAAAACAACAAAAAGGATGATGAAGACAAAGAAGACATAGACGCTGATTCACTACTAAGTGGTCATTACGGACCAGAGTTTACGTTCACATCTCCTGTTATTTCTCCAAATATACAAAAAAAAGAAATAAAAATGAATTATATTCAAAATATAAGTAATGATTTTTGTACAAAGTTTGATGATTTAATCTGTATTTGCTCGAAAGAGGATTCTAAATGTAGTGTCTTTGAAAAAGATGTTGTTTTTTCAAATCCACTGTTTACTCTTAAAGTTGATAGTGGGGTGATCGAGGTTGAAGCAAGAAAACTTAGTGTTCAGGACACAAAAAACAAGCAAAGATATTTTGAAGAATTGTTTAAGTCAGCAAAAGATTTTTCTATTGAACCATACTATCTTACAGGAAAAGGTGGTGGACATTTAAATATTGATTTTACAACATTTTATAATTCTCCAAAATCCAGTGTAGTTTTTTTTCATATATTGGAACGACATCCTTTGTTTAGAATATTACTCCGTGGATGTGCAAATATTCGTTACAAAGGTCGGGGTAAAGATTGGCCGATATATGAGGTATCTCCACGCAAAGAAATGAATGATTTATTTACAAAAATATTTACACAAAAAATGGGAGATGCTGAAAAAGATAGAATTGAGATACAAAAATTTTATAATAACTTTCATAATAAGATTTATAAACCAAATACCATTGCTTATTCCTACGATTTTTCCAGTAATAAGATGCAATCACTGAGAATAAACAATATCGCTGATAAGGGATTTAAAAATACTCGTCTGGAAATGCGTAATTTTGGGCCTCAAAAAGATTTTCAACAGTGGTTAACACAAATTTCAGTAATAGATGATCTAATCAAATACAGTAAAACACCTACTGCCTTAGAAAGAGAGTCCCATTTAAGCGTTGGCCACGATGATCCTGATAATCAAACAAAAATTATAGAGATGATGATGAAAAAAAATTATGAAAATTTTAAAGGGGTGAAATACGATAAAGCATCTTTTGATTGTCAAAATGAGTTGTTTGTTAAAAATGCCAAGGAAGAAATATTAGATTTAGCAAATATTTTATCGGAAACCACAAAAGAATCACAACAAAAAAGTATTGATCGATTGATTCAAATGTTGGCACCAGAATCACAAATAACTATGAGAGAGGCCATTGAAAAAAATACCATCATATCATTTAGCGATGTAAAAAAACAAATAGTAGAATTATTTAATATACAAAAAAAGGGATTAATAGAACAAGCAAAAATGATGAAACTTACTGATTGTTTTTGATTGTTTTGATTTTATTTATTTTAATTTTATTTATTGAGTATGCAATTGAAATTGCATACATGAATGAATTTTGTTTTTTTATCAAATAAATTATACTGTAATTCACGTAGATTGCAAAATATAATCGAAAAACACCCAAGAAGATTTAAAAAAAGCTCAATAGCTATCTTAAAAAACCGAAAAATTTAAGAGAGTTTTTGTTTTTTGTGTTCCTACTGTCTTACTATCCTATCTTTTAATATATGATAGGAATAGTTAGGATTGGAGTTTTTTCATGACAATCAAAATCCCTGGATACAAAAATGTTGAAGTAATTTATGAGAGTAAAGAGACATCTGTTCTTAAGGGCATAAGTGAAACAACAAATGAGAGTGTGATCTTTAAAGTGGCCATAGGAAAGCAAACTGATAAATTCAAACAAAAAGCAGTTTATGAACACGAAGGACTTATATTTAAAAAATTAAATGATTCCGTCCAAGAGGGTATCCCCTATTGTCTAGGAATGGATGAGATTGATGGCCATGCTATGCTTATTCTTCGCTATGGAGGAAAATCTCTATCAAGCTATATAGAAAAGAATGGTCCATTTGAAATTGAAAAATTTTTACAACTTGCTATTCAAATTTCTTCTATACTTGGACGAATTCATCAAAATAATATTATTCACAAAGATATCAAACCATCAAATATTTTAATCGATGAAAGTAATGATAAAATATATATTGTTGATTTTAACATCTCCACTTTACTCTCCAGAGAAAATGAAAGTATTGCCAATCCCAAGGTATTGGAAGGATCTCTTGCTTATATGTCTCCAGAACAAACTGGACGAATGAATCGCTCTATTGATTATCGAACTGATTTTTATTCTTTAGGGATAAGTTTTTTTCAAATGTTAGCGGGAAAACTTCCATTTTACTATGAAAATTTTTTGGATTTTGTTCATGCTCATATTGCTAAACAAATTCCACCACTAACTGATTTTAGAAAAGATGCTCCTGAAATGATTGCAAAGATGATTGAAAAATTGGTCGCTAAAAATGCAGAAGATCGTTATCAGACAACTTTTGGATTAACTAGAGATTTAGAAAAATGTCTATCTATGTGGCAAAAAGATAAAAAAATTACTGATTTTAAATTAGGAGAAATCGATAGATCTAACCGTTTTGAATTGCCTCAAAAATTATATGGAAGAGAGTCTCAAATAAATTTACTCCTTGATAGTTTTAAAGCAGTTTGTAAGGGACAAGTTCATTTTTTAAGTGTGAGTGGTCCATCAGGTATTGGAAAGACATCTTTAATTTATGAAGTTCATAGACCAATTGTTGCCAACTTTGGTCTTTTTATGTCTGGTAAGTTTGAGCAATTTAAAAGAGATGTTCCTTTCTCTGCACTTAAACAAGCAATGAAAGAACTTTCAAAACAATTGTTGGTGATGAAAGAAGAAGATCAACTTAATCTGAAAAATAAACTTGAAAAAGAGCTTGGTGTTTATGGAAAAGTAATTACTGAGTTTATACCAGAGATGGAAATTTTATTTGGAAAACTTCCAGAACTTGATCGCTTAACTCCAGCAGAAGCGATGAACCGTTTTAACCTTAACATAGTAAAATTTTTTCAAATAGTTGCTTCACGCAAACATCCAGTGGTAATGTTTATTGATGATTTACAATGGGCCGATAGTGCTAGCATGAATTTATTTAAAACATTACTTTTTTCAGATGAGATAAAGTATTTACTTTTTATTGGAGCTTACCGAGATAATGAAGTAGATTCTCATCATCCAATAATTCATATTATTAATGATTTTAAGAGTAAAAAATTACCATTAGATGTGATTAATGTGGCCCCATTAGAAAAGGAGCATTTGGTAGAATTGATTGCTGATATGTTTGCCAAAGATAAAGATAATGATGATTTACAAAAATTAGCTGAGATCACACTTAACAAAACTAAAGGAAATCCATTTTTTGTTGGTGAATTTTTAAAATCGCTCTATCGTGAAAAAATTATTAACTTTGATATCAAAAGTGGAGAGTGGAATTGGGAGATAAATAAAATTCTAGAATTGAAAGTATCAGAAAGTGTGGTCGCCTTAATGATTGATCGTCTAAAACTTTTTGATAAGGATACACAAAAATTATTAATGCTCGGAAGTTGTATTGGATGTAATTTTTCACTTAATATTCTATCAATAATTTCAAAAATGTCTCCAAGAGATGTTGCCTCAAAACTTTGGCCAGCACTGGAAAATGGTTTGATTGTTCCCTTAGGATCAGATTTTCATTTGATACAAGGGCAACTTGATCAGGCGTTTTTTAAGGAAGCCAAGGATGAGGATTTTGCTGGATTAGATATTCATTATCGTTTTGTACATGACCGTATTCAACAAGGAGCAAATGAACTAGTAGAACAAGCGGAGAAAGAAGAAATCCACTTGAATATGGCCAGACTTTATATGCAAAAACTATCACCACAAGAACGCTATGATAAATATTTTGATATTGTAAATCACTACAATCATGCGATTCCGATTATTAATTCACAAGAGGAAAGAGATACCATTCGTGAATTAAATTATCAAGCGGCGGTTAAGGGAGTGGCCACCATGGCATTTGGGCCAGCACTAAACTATATTAAAACTGCTGATGCATTAACTAGAAGTGATGTTAAAAGTAAACATGATTTAGAAACAAAGTGTGAACCAAATAAAGAATTTTGGAAAGTAGATCATAGTAAAGCATACAAACACTCTTTAATTAGAGTTGAATGTGAATATTTAAATCTTAATTATGAGGGTGCTGAAAAATTCGCATTAAAAGCATTGGAGCATTGTGAAGATTTATGGGAGAGAATAGAATTAGAAATTCATTTATTAACTCTTGCTCAAATACAATCAAAAAATGAAGAGGCAACTATTTATTCGTTACGGGCCTTCAAACTTTTAAATATTAATGAACGAAAAACTGCCGGAAGAATTCGTTTCGTAATAGTATTAATTTGGATGGCGATAAAATTAAGAAATTATGATCCAGAAGCGCACGTTGATGATCCAGAAATTAGTGATAGAAGAATTGCAAAAGCATTAGAGATCGTCTCAGTAGTAGGGCCGGCAATCTACATGTATAACTTAGAATTATTAATGATAATTATAATGAGGTTAATTGTCTATACTGCTCCTTTAGGGACATCTCCTCAAATGGTTTTTCTAACATCTGCACTTTGTGCAATTGAGATCACATTTCTTCAACGTTTTGAGAGAGCAAAAAAATATTTAAATACCTCTCAAAAGCTGCTTCAAAGATATCCTGATGATAAAGCGAAAGGTCGTTTATATATGATTATTAATCATACAACCATGCATACTTTTATTGATCATGAGAGTGCGATGGATGTTGCACATCAGGGAATGATTGCCGGTTTAAATAGTGGAGATAATATGTATGCTGCTACTAATGAGGCCGCCAGAGCTTACAATCAAAGTTTTGTTGGAACATCTGTGGATCTAATTGAGAGGTTGGGTCGCGATGGAAAAGATGTTGCTTCAAAACTACAAGTATATGATATGATGTGGGGATCGTATACTATTGTACAAACAGCACGTTGTCTTGCTGGTAAAATTAATGGTGGACAAAAAGATGAGTATGGTCGTTATATGCTTGATGAGGATGATTATAAAGAATCAGAACTTGATAATGTATTAGGTGATGATCATCGTACTATGCGGATAATATGTTCTTCTCAGCAAACCTTACGTTCACTGGTGTTTAATGAATATCAAATAGTGATTGATACTTTTAGGAAGTATTGGGATTGGTCATTCGTTTTAACAGGGTCGATGGCCATACCATTTAACTTTTTAAATATGTCTCTTTCTATGGGACAACTAGCGCATACAAAATCCTATATTAGAAAATTATTTTGGAGAGTGGCCCTTCGCTTTGGATTATGGAAATTAAAAAGACATGCAGATTATAATCCACCCAATTTAGCTAACTTTTATAATCTAACTCTAGCAGGATATTATTTAGTGTGTGGAAAAAATAATTTGGCCAAAGAAGAGTTTGAAAAAGGGATCATTCATGCAGAAAAGTATGGTTACAATCTTCATATAGGATTAGCATCTGAAATGTTGGCCAGGGATGCAATTTTTCAAGGTGATTTTACCCAAGCAGAAAAGTATTTAGAAAAATGTGTGAGTGCTTATAGAAGATATGGAGCAAAAGCAAAGCTTACTCAGTTACAAGAGACATATGCTGGATTAGTTAATGCTAATCTTAATTTAAATAATAATATAAATAATATTAATAAAAGAGAAAATAGTAACTCTATTGAAACTCCTCTTAATGGAACAGCTACTATTACCAATACAATAAATAATGATACACTCTCTGGTAACTCGATGGTAGATCAGCAAACCATAATTCAATTGTCACAAGTTATCTCTGGTGAAATTTTTCTAGAAAAACTATTAGATAAAATAATTAAAATTTTACAAAAAAATGTTGGTGCTAGTAGAATCGTTTTTTTGCAACATTTAGGTGAAGAAGAAGAAAGTAAAGTTTTATATATTCGAGCGGAAGTTAGTCAAGAGGGTATTATACAAGTTTTGCATGATCGTCCTTATAATGATGCCACTGATTTACCTCACTTGGTAATAAACTATGTGGCCAAAACCAAAGAGATGGTACTAGAAAATAATATTTCTGAGAAGGGACAATTTTTAAGTGATCCTTATATTAAAGATAGTAAAACCAAATCACTTCTTTGTACTCCTATTATTCATCAAACAAAACTTTGTGGAATTTTATACTTTGAAAATAATTTGTTAAGTGGTGCATTTACTAGTGATCGTTTGGAACTCTTAAAGATGTTATCATCACAGATGGCCGTTTCAATTGAGAATTCACTGCTTTGTCGAACATTAGAGCAAAAAGTTGAAGAGCGTACAGAGGAGTTACGAAAAAAGACTGCTGATGTGAACTCAATGTTTGAAAACTTAAAACAAGGGGTTTTTCTTATTTTACAAGGTGGAGTTATTCATAATGAATATTCAATTTTTATGGAAGAGGTCTTTGAGACAAAAGAGATTGGGGGAATGAATGCAATCGATTTACTATTTAAAAATAGTAACATTGGAGCAGATCATATATCTCAAATGGGATCTGTCTTATATAATAGTATTGGAGAAGATTTAATAAATTATACGATTAATTCCCATTTGTTAATTAATGAAATTACTAAAACATTATCTAATGGAGTAACGAAAATTATTGAAATAGATTGGAATCCGATTGCTTTTAATGATGTTATTGAAAAGATCATGGTTACCTTAAGAGATGTAACTGAAAATAGAAAATTAAAACAAGAAGCTGAAAATCAAAAACTGGAATTAAAATTAATTAGTAGTCTACTCTCAGTCTCACCAGATGAGATTGATAATTATTTCAAATCTACCATTAATTATTTAGAAGAGAGTACATTGATTATTAAAAATAAAATGATAAGTAATAATGATAAAAATGATCAATCTGCTCAAGAAGATTTAAATATTTTATTTAGAAATATGCATACGATTAAAGGAATTTCTAGACAATTAAATTTTGATTTAGTTAAAGAACAAGCACATCAAACAGAACAATATTACAGTCATTTGAAGTTGAAAAAGCAAGATAGTGATTTGTGTTGGGATTTACAAAAGATGTTAAATGAATTAGACCTTGTTTTTCAAAGTGTTGAAAAATATCATAAAATATATCAAGATCGACTGTTGAGTTTTAGTAGTAACAATAAAGCTACTGGAAAAAATATCGACATTTCACTCTTTGAATTATTAAAAAATGATCCAAAGTATGCACATCTATTAAACAGTAAAACACTTAAGGAGATTTTAAATTCCACTATAAATAGTTTGCAATCATTATCACAAACATTGGGAAAACAAGTTCCAACTGTAAACATAGATGATAACAATATACGATTCCCAGAGGAAGCAGCACCGCTATTCAAAGATTGCTTTATGCATTTGTTTTCCAATTCACTTGAGCATGGAATAGAAAATGCAGAAGAGAGAGTAAGTAGTGGTAAAAATTCCAAAGGAAATATTTTTCTAAAGGTCAATCAAGAGAAGGGAAAAATTAAATTAGAATTTTGGGATGATGGACGGGGATTAAATTTAAGCAAAATAAAACAAAAACTTATAAAAAATAATTTACTAAAAGATTTACAAGGTGTCTCAGATTTGCAACTTGCGGACTCGATATTTTTACCAGGATTTTCTACGAAAGATAGTACCTCTGAGATTTCTGGTAGAGGGATAGGGATGAATTCAGTTAAAAGTTTACTAAGTAAATTTGGTGGTGAGATAGCTGTAGCATTAGATGATAAAAAGAGTGTTGATCAAAGAAGTGCTAAATTTATTATTACACTTCCTGAGAAGTTAGGGACGATCGAAAAATAAATTGGACAAGTTTTATGACAATAAAAATTCCGGGATATAAAGACATTGAAGTAATCTATGAAAGCAAAGAGACCTCAGTTTTTAGGGCCACAAGTGAAAGCACTAATGAGAGTGTTATCTTTAAAGTTGCTACCGGAAAGAGTGTTGATAAATTTAAACAAAAGGCAGTTTATGAACATGAGGGATTAATCTTTAAAAAACTTAATGAATCGACTCAAGAGGGAATTCCATACTGTATAGGAATGGATGAGATCGAAGGTCATGCAATGTTGATTCTTCGCTATGGTGGAAGATCGTTATCAAGCTATATTGAAAAAAATGGTCCATTTGCAATTGAAAGATTTTTAAAAATAGCTATTCAAATTGCAACAATTTTAGGACGAGTTCATCAAAATAATATTATTCATAAAGATATTAAACCATCAAATATTTTAATTGATGAAAATAATGATAAAATATTCATCGTTGATTTTAATATCTCTACTTTACTCTCTAGAGAAAATGAGAGTATTGCCAATCCTAAGGTTTTAGAAGGTTCTCTGGCATATATATCTCCGGAACAAACTGGAAGAATGAATCGCTCTATTGATTATCGAACTGATTTTTATTCTTTAGGGATTAGTTTTTTTCAAATGTTAACCGGAAAACTGCCATTTTATTCTGAGAATTTTTTAGATTTTGTTCATGCACATATTGCTAAAAAATTTCCTACACTTTCAGAATCTAGAGAAGATATTCCAGAGATGATCTCTTTAATAGTTGAAAAATTAACTGCTAAAAATGCAGAAGATCGCTATCAAACAACTTTTGGATTAATAAGGGATTTAGAAAAATGTCTCTTAATGTGGCAAAAGGATGGAAAGATAGCTAACTTTAAGTTAGGAGACATTGATAGATCCAATCGCTTTGAACTTCCTCAGAAATTATATGGAAGAGAGTCGCAAATAAATTTACTCCTTGATAGTTTTAAAGCAGTTTGTAAGGGACAAGTTCGCTTCTTAAGTGTTAGTGGCCCATCAGGCATTGGGAAAACATCTTTAATTTATGAAGTTCATAGACCTATTGTTGCCAACTTTGGTCTTTTCATGTCAGGTAAGTTTGAACAATTTAAAAGAGATGTTCCCTTCTCTGCTTTAAAGCAGGCGATGAAAGAATTAGCAAAGCAGTTACTGATAATGAAAGAAGAGGATTTAGTTAATATTAAAAATAAACTTGAAAAAGAACTCGGTGTATATGGAAAAGTAATTACCGACTTTGTTCCAGAGATGGAAATTTTATTTGCAAAACTTCCTGAACTTGATCGCTTGACTCCTGCGGAAGCGATGAATAGATTTAATCTTAACGTAGTAAAATTTTTTCAAATAATCGCTTCAAAAAACCATCCAGTGGTAATGTTTATTGATGATTTACAATGGGCCGACAGTGCCAGCATGAATTTATTTAAAACTTTGCTATTTTCAGAGGAGATAAAATATTTGCTCTTTATCGGAGCATATAGAGACAATGAAGTTGATTCCCAACATCCAATAATTCATATAATTAATGATTTTAAAAATAAGAAATTACCTTTGGATGTTATTAATGTGGCCCCGTTGGAAAAAAGTCATCTGATTGATTTACTTGCTGATATGTTTGCCAAAGATAAAAATGCTAAAGATGATGAAGAGGAGTTAAATAAATTAGCAGAGATTACTCTGAGTAAAACTAAAGGAAATCCATTCTTCGTTGGTGAATTTTTAAAATCTCTCTATCGTGAAAAAATTATTAACTTTGATATTAATACTGGAGAGTGGAATTGGGATATTAATAAAATATTAAATTTAAAAGTATCAGAAAGTGTTGTGGCCCTAATGGTTGATCGCCTTAAACGCTTTGATAATGATACCCAAAAATTATTAATGCTTGCAAGTTGTATTGGATGTAATTTTTCACTAAATATACTTTCTATAATTTCCAAAATGCCTCATCGAGATGTTGCTTCAAAACTTTGGCCAGCACTAGAAAATGGTTTAGTCGTTCCTTTAGGATCAGATTTTCATTTAATTCAAGGTCAACTTGATCAAGATTTTTTTAAAAAAGCATGTGATGAAGATTTTTCTGATCTGGATATTACATATCGCTTTGTACATGATCGAATTCAACAAGGAGCAAATGAGCTAGTATCTGCAAAAGAAAAAGAGCAAATTCATTTAGAGATGGCCAGACTTTACATGCAAAAACTTTCAAATGAAGAGCGCCAGGAAAAATATTTTGATATTGTTAATCACTACAATCATGCTATAAAAATTGTTACATCAAATGAGGAAAGAGATAGTATTCGAGAATTAAATTATCAAGCAGCAGTCAAGGGAATTTCTTCTATGGCCTTTGGACCTGCACTTAACTATATTAGAACTGCTGATTTGATAGCGGCGGAAGGTGCAAAATTAAAAGCATGTAATGATTTTTGGAAAGTAGATCATCAAAAAGCATATAAGCATGCTCTAATTAGAGTGGAATGTGAATATTTAAATCTTAATTTTGATGATGCTAGAGATTTTGCATTAAAAGCACTTAATTACTGTAGTGATATTTGGGAAAGAGTTGAACTTGAAATTCATTTATTAACTCTCTATTCAACTCAATCAAAAAATGAAGAGGCATGCATTCATGCTCTACGAGGACTTAAACTTTTAGGAATTAGAGAAAAACCTACAACCGGAAGATTACGTTTTGTATTAGTGTTATTTTGGATGATATTTAAACTTCGAAATTATAATCCTGATGAGCATGTAAATGATCCAGAAATATCTGACAGAAGAATTATTAAGGCATTAGAAATTGTCTCTGTGATGGCCCCTCCATCTTACATCTTTAATCTAGAGTTGTTGATGGTACTTTTGATAAGAATGTTTGTTTATACAGCAGCACTGGGAGTTTCAACCCCTGTGGTTTTTCTTATGTCTACCATGGGTTCAATCGAATTATTTTTTCTTCATCGCTTTGATAGAGCAAAAAAATATTTCGATGTGGCCCAAAAACTCTTAGAGCGTTTTCCAGATGATAAGGCCAAGGGTCGGTTAAGTTTGGTTATTCATCACACTACTACTCACCAATATATTGATCATGAGATAGCTAACGATATTGCTCATCAAGGAATGATTGCGGGATTAAATAGTGGAGATAGTACCTATGCGGCCACAAACGAAGCATCGGGATCGTATAATTACAGTTTTGTTGGAACCTCTCTGGAAAAACATGAAAAATTAGCACAACAAGGATTTGAAGTTAGTACAAAATTACAAGTATACGAGATGATCTGGGGTGCTCATACTGTTAGACAAACGGCACGCTGTCTTGCTGGCAAGATCAATGGTGGTAATAAAGATAAAGATGGACGTTATACTCTAGATGAAGATAGTTACAAAGAATCTGATTTGGATATAGCACTAGGAGGATACCATCGTACAATGAGAATAATATGTTCATCTGAACAAACACTACGTTCATTAGTACTAGGTGAATATCAAATAGTTCTTGATACTTTTTCAAAATACTGGGATTGGATTTTTGTTTTGGTAGGTTCGATGGCGGTTCCATTTAACTTTTTAAATATGTCTATTTCCATGGGACAACTGGCACCCACAAAATCCTTTATTCGAAAATTATTTTGGCGAGCGGCCCTTCGTTTTGGATTATGGAAATTAAAGGCGCATACAAATTATAATCCAACTAATTTAACCCATTTTTATAATCTATCACTTGCGGGATATTATTTGGTTTGTGGTCATATAAGTCTAGCAGAGGAGGAGTTTGCAAAAGGTGTCTCTTTTTCAGAAGAACATGGATACAATCTTTATATTGGATTGGGTTCAGAGATGTTAGCAAAAATCGCTCTTGCTCGAGATGATTACAAACAAGCAGAAAAGCATTTAGCAAAGTCTATTAGCGCTTATAAAAAATATGGAGCAAAGGTAAAGCTTACTCAGCTAGAGGAGATTTATGGCCCATTAGTTAGTTCTAGTATTAATAGTAATTTGAATTTAAATGATGATAAAATTAAAAAATCTCAAGAAAATTATATTGAAACTCCTCTTAATGGAACGGCCACCATTACCAATACTATAAATGATGATACACTCTCTGGTAGTTCCATGGTAGATCAGCAAACTATAATTCAATTGTCACAAGTTATCTCTGGTGAAATTTTTCTAGATAAATTGTTAGATAAGATAATTAAAATACTACAAAAAAATGTCGGGGCCAGTAGAATCGTTTTTTTGCAACATTTAGGTGAAGAAGAAGAAAATAAAGTTTTATATATTCGAGCGGAAGTTGCTCAAGATGGTAGCATTCAAGTTTTGCATGATCGCCTATTTACGACTGCCACTGATTTACCACATTCAGTAATAAATTATGTGGCCAAAACTAAAGAGATGGTACTAGAAAATAATATTTCAGAGAAGGGACAATTTTTAAGTGATCCCTATATTAAAGATAGTAAAACCAAATCACTTCTATGTACTCCGATTATTCATCAAACTAAACTTTGTGGAATTTTATACTTTGAGAATAATTTGTTAAGTGGTGCATTTACTAGTGATCGTCTGGAACTCTTAAAGATGTTATCATCACAAATGGCAGTATCAATTGAGAATTCACTTCTTTGTAGAACATTAGAGCAAAAAGTTGAAGAGCGTACAGAGGAGTTAAGAAAAAAGACTGCTGATGTAAACTCAATGTTTGAAAATTTAAAACAAGGGGTTTTTCTTATTATTAATGGAGGAGTAATACATCATGAATATTCAATTTTTATGGAGGAGGTTTTTGATACAAAAGAGATTGGTGGAATGAATGCCATAGATCTATTATTTAGAAATAGTAACATCGGAGCAGATCAAATCTCGCAAATGAATTCTGTCTTAAGTAATACCATTGGAGAAGATTTAATAAATTATACGATTAATTCCCATTTATTAATTAATGAATTCTCTAAAACATTATCTAACGGGGTTACAAAAATTATTGAGATTGACTGGAATCCAATTACCTTTAATGATGTTATTGAAAAAATTATGGTTACCTTAAGAGATGTGACTGAAAATATAAAGTTAAAGCAAGAAGCAGAAAATCAGAAGAACGAGTTGAAATTAATTAGTAGTTTGCTCTCAGCTCCTCCTGAAGAGATTGATAATTATTTTAAATCAACATTTAAGTATTTAGAGGAGAGTAGAGCATTTGTAAAAAATAGAATATTAATGAAGAACAATCGAAATGATCAAGAAGCTCAAGAGAATTTAAATATACTATTTAGAAATATGCATACGATTAAAGGAATTTCTAGACAACTAAACTTTGATTTAGTTAAAGAACAAGCACACCAAACAGAGCAGTACTACAGTTATTTGAAGATGAAAAAACAAGAGAGCGATTTGTGCTGGGATCTTGATAAGATGTCTAGTGAATTAGATTTAGTTTATCAAAGTGTGGAAAAATATCATAAGACTTATCAAGATCGCCTTTTGTGTTTTTGTAATAAAAATAAGAGTGCTGGAAAAGTATTTGATAATTCATTATTAGAGTTATTAAAAAATGATCCCAAGTATGCACATTTATTAAATACTAAAACGCTGAAGGAGATTTTAAGTAACACTTTAAATGGATTGCAATCATTATCAAAAACTTTAGGTAAACAAGTTCCAAATGTGAATATCGAAGATAATGATATTCGATTTCCAGAGGAGGTAGCGTCAGTATTTAAAGATTGCTTCATGCACTTATTTTCAAATTCATTAGAGCATGGGATAGAATCTGATGAAGAGAGAAAAAAATTAGGTAAGGAACCAAAAGGAAATATTTATTTAAAGGTGAATAAAGAAAATGAAAAAATAACCTTAGAATTTTGGGATGATGGTCAAGGCATTAATTTACAAAAAATAAAGCAAAAACTTTCAAAAAATAATCTACTCTCTGAAAAGGATTTAGAACATGCCTCTAATCAACAATTAGCGGAAGCTATATTCTTACCAGGGTTTTCTACTAAAGATAGCACCTCTGAAATTTCTGGAAGAGGCATAGGAATGAGTGCAGTTAAGAGTTTGCTTAAAAAATTTGATGGAGATATAACTGTAAATATCGATGATGTAACTAATAATAACAAGAAAAGTAGCAAGTTTGTTATTACACTTTTTAATCAAAGAGGGTAAAATTATGAAAGTTATTATATTTTCTTTTTTGTTTTTTTGTTTTGGTTTATTATTATTACAATTTTCTTCGAAAGAACATGTTTCTTCAAAGGAGGTAGATATTACAACCAATCAATGGATTTTAATCGATGAAAGAGATGATGTGAAAACATATGAAAAAAAGATACCAGACTCAGGATTAGTTGCCTTTAGAGGAGAGGCCACAATAGATGCTTCTGTGGGGAGAATTTATTCTGTTATGAAAGATTTTAGGTATCGTCCAGATTGGGTATACTTATTAAAAGAAGTTAAATTACTCTCAACTCAAACGAAATTTGATACTATCGAACGCTATCACATTACTATATTTTGGCCAATTGCCGACAGAGATTTTATTAATCGTATGCTTCAAATATATAATCCAAGCGATGGAAGTCTTCTAATTAAAATGCAATATGCAAGTGATGAATTATATCCAATAGAAGCAAATATAATTCGTGGATATATTCATCATAGTATTATTAATCTTAAACCGGTTAGTGAATCAAAGACATATATTGAAGTAGAAATATTTGCAGATCCTAAGGGGTCTGTTCCCGCATGGGCCGCAAATTTAGTGCAAAAAGAATGGCCTCACTATACTCTAACAGGGCTTAAGAAATTAACTTCTTCAACAACACTAGAAATAGCAGATCCAAATATCTTTGAAGAGCTTAAAAGTGCTACTAAAAATGAGATTAAAAATGAGATAAAAAAAGAAGTCAGCGAAAACTCTATTAATAAATAGTGCCATGCTCTTTTGGTTTCGCAATTGCGAAACCAAAAGAGCGTGGCACTCTTACCTCCTCTTACTCCCTTAAATCGATAGATATAAATATTGACAGATATCGATGTTTGAAAATATAATTAATCATTATGTGGATGACTATAGATAATAAATTAGGATAAAGTATTTTATTTTATGAAAAATAATAATATTAATCATAAAAAGATAGCGAAGTTATTTAAGGCACTAAGCGAACCAATGCGCGTAAAAATTATTGATACCATTTCTAGTGGAGAGTTGTGTGCCTGTGAAGTTTTAAAATCTCTTTCAATATCTCAGTCCACACTCTCTCATCATATGAAAATTCTAATGGCCTGTGATTTAGTGATAGGTCGTAAAAAAGCTACATGGATGTATTATTCTATTAATAGAAAAACTGTTAACAATATGCTTGATATTTTAATGTTAATCACATCAAAAAAGAGTAGAGAGTAGTAAAAAAATATGAAAAAGAAATTACAATTTTTAGATCGTTTTTTAACTCTATGGATTTTTATTGCTATGGCCATAGGTGTTTTATTAGGATTTTTATTTCCATCAGTGGTTCCATTTTTAAATAAGTTTAATAGTGGAACAACATCTATTCCAATTGCCATAGGTTTAATATTGATGATGTATCCTCCTTTAGCGAAAGTTAAGTATGAGGAGATGGGACGAATTTTTAAAAATTATAAAGTCCTATTGCTTTCACTAATTCAAAATTGGTTAATAGGTCCTGTATTGATGTTTTTATTGGCAATAATATTTTTACAAGATAAACCAGAGTATATGATTGGGCTAATTATGATTGGACTTGCTCGTTGTATTGCCATGGTGATTGTATGGAATGAATTGGCCGATGGTGATAATGAATATTGTGCAGGATTGGTAGCATTTAATTCAATTTTTCAAGTGCTGTTCTTTTCTGTTTATGCCTATATATTTATAACCGTGCTTCCTGCCTACTTTGGTCTAAAAGGTGTGGTTGTAAATATTACCATAGGAGAAATTGCAAAGAGTGTGTTTATTTATTTAGGAATTCCTTTTATCGCGGGAATAGTAAGTAGATTCACTTTAATAAAAATCAAAAGTAAAGAATGGTATAATAACAACTTTATTCCCAAAATTAGTCCAATTACTTTAATTGCACTTTTATTTACTATTATTATAATGTTTGCTTTAAAGGGTGAATATATAGTGGAATTACCTTTGGATGTAATAAGAGTGGCCATTCCTTTGTTGATTTATTTTGTGGTGATGTTTATTCTATCTTTTTATATGAGTAAAAAATTTAATGCTACTTATGGAGAGTCAGCAACACTCTCATTTACAGCAGCATCTAATAATTTTGAGTTGGCAATCGCTGTAGCAATAGCAACTTTTGGAATTAATCATGGAGCTGCGTTTGCAGCAGTAATTGGACCTTTAGTGGAAGTACCAGCGCTAATTGCATTGGTAAAAGTCTCTCTATATATTCGAAAAAAATATTTTTAAGATAAAATAGGTAAAATAAGTAAATAACAGGAGAAAAAAATGGATTCATCAGAGAAAGTTAAAAGTGTTGTAAAAAATAAGTATGGAGAAATTGCAAAGAGCTCTTCTGCTATTTCATGTTGTAGTAGTGGATGTGGTTGTGGAACAGGATCTAAAATAACAGATTATTCATTCGTAGGCGAGAGTTATCATGGTCGCTCTGGATATAATCCAGATGCTGATTTGAATTTAGGTTGTGGTGTTCCTACTGATATTGCCAAAATTAAAGAAGGAGATGTCGTTGTTGATTTAGGTTCAGGTGCAGGAAATGATGCTTTTGTAGCTCGTTCATTAGTGGGTGCCAGTGGGCGAGTAATAGGCATTGATATGACTGAAGAGATGATCAAAAAAGCAAATGAAAATAATAAAAAAATGGGTTATGCTAATGTAGAGTTTTTATTTGGGGAGATTGAAACATTGCCAGTTAAAGATAACCTTGCAGATGTGATAATTAGTAATTGTGTTTTAAATCTAGTTCCCGATAAAAGAAAAGCATTTGCAGAAATTTTTAGAGTTATGAAAAAAGGTGGACATTTTAGTATCTCTGATATCGTAACCAGTGGAGAATTACCTTCGAATATAAAGGGAGCTGCCGAAGCATATGCAGGTTGTGTGGCCGGTGCTTTAATTGAGGAGGAGTATTTAAAGATTATTAAAGAAACAGGATTTGCAAATATTCAAGTGGCCAAGAAAAGAAAAATAACTGTTCCCAATGAGATGTTAGAAACATTTCTTTCAAAAAAAGAGATTGCTGAATTTAGAGGAAGTGAAGTGGGGATATATAGCATTACTGTTTATGGAGAGAAAAAATAAAGCAATTTTTTAGTGAATGCTCCATAAATAATTGGATAGATTATAAGAGCAAACATCGGTGAGTTTATGTTTACTAATCCAAGCTTGAACTCCTATGTAATACTTGCTTGAATTATTAACTTCAAAGAGAGACCATCCAATAGGTGATTGGCCAGAGTAACCATTAAGCGTTTTTATATTAAAGCGAGAGGCGATCATCCAAGCATCTAATTGATAATTATAATGATCATTTCTAAGAGTATTTGCAGGATCTTCTATGATGTAAAATATTTTACATTGTGTTGGCGGAAGAGTTGTACTCCAATATGTTTTGCGAATATCGCTTATATTCCATTTACACATTTGTTTTAAATTAATGTTTTCTAGAAAGAGAACAGCAATTAGAAAGGTTAACAAAATTTTCTTTTTTAATTTGCTGGAGAGGAAAGTACAAATAACTATTGCCATCGGAAATGTTAGAAATAAATTTGCTCTGGCCACTACTCGTATGGCCGATCCTCCAGGAAAATAGCGATAGATATTCCACCATAAACTGAAATCATTACTAAATTTTAACTGCAGTACTAGCATTACAAATACACTAATGGAAAGTGAGATATTGATGAGCATTTTGTGGAAGACTATAGTATTTAGATTTTCATTTTTACTTTTACTACGAATGAGCAGAATTAATTTTTTTATGTAGTAAAAAAATGCTAACCAAAATAAGAAAAAAGTGATTAGTGGAAAACCACTTTCGAGTTCGATTGAATTTACTCGTTCTTGAAGTGAAGGTGAAATCAAGTGAAGAAGTGGCCCCCATGTGAGATTGCTATAGGAAATATTGATGTAGTCAATAAGTGATGGCAACATAGATCGAACTTCGCCCCATGGACGTTTACCCGCTTCCTTCATCACAGGTAAATAGATTAGAAAAAATGGAATTAATGTAATAACAAAAGTGCTGAAATAACAGAGTAGTTCTAGTTTAATTTCTTTTAGACGTTTTAAGATTTGTGAATTATTGAGAATCTCTTTGTATAAAATTCTAAAAATAATTGCAGTAACTAATGAAAAAATAAAAATAAAAAATAGAGTAAAGTATGCGATGTAAAAACTGGTATAAAAGAGGAGATTTAAAAAAAGGATTGAAAAGATTGCATAGCAAATACGCTTTTTTTGATTGTTAATATTTTCTACGAGGGAAAAAATAAGAAGACCCAAGAAAGGTAGAAAGCTGAAGGCAAATAATTGTGTATGATGAGAGTTAAGATAATAGGAATTACTAAAGAAAATTATTATTGTGGCGATAGAGGTGAAAAAAATATTAAATTTAAATTTTTTTATTAAAAGATAAATAAGTGCTAGAGTACCGATCAAATGCAAGAGGATTAGAGTTAATTGTTGTGCTCGAAAAATATCTGCTCCTACTGCTCTGAAAAAAGCATAAGGCCAGGAATAAGCTATCAGTAAATCGGTATAACCAAGAGCATTTTCATTTGGATAAAAGACAGGCAATTCTTTAAAGGTGGATATACCTCTATAAAAATCATACCAATGTTCCATGATTAAAGTATTAAGACGGGCATCGCCACTATTTCCTATAAGTCCATCAAGTATTGGTGCAAATACGAATTGATGAAATTGAGGAAAGAAAGCATCCCGGAAGAAGATAAGCTCTAGGAGAATAATAATTACAAATAAAAAAGATATTACCTGAATACGATCTGTTATTGTTATACGTTTAAATAGAATTCTCACGAATACTACCTTTGTGCGCTTTATTGTACTTTTTAATTTAAATTTTAATTTTAATTTTAATTTTAATTTTAACTTAGTTTAGAATGGTTTTTTTGGCAAGTGAATCGGTATTATTGAGAGTATTATTTGTTACTTATTGACATCCTGGCCAGAGAGGATCTTTTTGGGTGATGAATTGTTTTCGAATACCTTCAGGTAATGATATTAAAAATTTTATTCCAGTATCTTTTTCCAATTCATCAACACTAACAATGTATTTTGATAGATCCATATCTGTTTTATTATAGAATCTATTTTCCATTTTAAAGGCAATCACTTTTGGAGGCATTACCTCTTCTACGATTATCTTATAAAAATGAGTTGGTATTGTAACCTTGTTGTTAAGTTTTTTTGCATTTTTAGGATCATCATGAATAATACCAGTGATTACAGTTAATCCATTGCCATTACTAGAACTCCATTTTCTAGTGCAATCTTCAAGTTTATTCCAAAGGCCATCATTAAATGATTTTTGATATTGTGGGGCCACATTGGTAGTAATAAATGTTTCCATCTTTAAACTATTGTCATCAAAATCACCATTGGGTGTAAGATGACCACGGGAAAATATATCTCCTTTATTGCGATAGTCATTGTGATCTACTCTTTCTAATGCTGTAAGATTAACAGTATCGCTTTTAAATTTATTAGGTCTCTTCTTTTTCTTTTTGTTAATTTGTTGTTGTTGCTGTTGTTGTTGATTTTGTTGTTGTTGCTGCTGTTGTTGTTTCTTTTTTATTAAGGTAACAGGAGTAGGAGTAGGAGTAGGAGTAGGAGTAGGAGTAGGAGTAACTGTAGTAACATTGTTTTTATCTATTTCACTTAATTTCACTTTTATTTTATCACCGGTAGCTGCTAAGACAACGGCAATTTGATCTACTGAGAGTGTTGAATTTGAAGATTGAGAGCAAGTGGTAGATGAATCAACAGGAGCATTCATAGCATATGCTTCTTTAAGTTCTTTTATATACTCTTTTGCTTCAAATACTTTATTGCTACTTCCCAGATGATGAACTGTTAATAGTGGAGTATTGACTCCTACATCGTATACAATATAATTTCCTTGATAAGTGATGTAACGAATATTTTTATTATCAGGTTTGTATTGAGGTGTGGTTATGGAGTTATCAAGTTTGGTTTTTCCATATACAAAAGGAAAGTTTGGTTTAACTGGCGCACTTTGTACACTCTGAATTTTCTGAGGAATTTGTGTAGGATTAACATTAGGATTAACATTAGAGTTAAGTTGGTTGTTGAGATTAGTTATAATTTGTGCTTGAGTTAACTTTTCTTGTGAACCATAAGAGTAATTAAAGTTTAGATGTAGAAAAAAGAGGAATAAGCTAAAAAACAGCAAAATATTATAGTAGGTGTATTTATAATTGGTACTAGTGTTCACAAACCCTCCTTGAAAATAAAAATTGTTTAAATAAACAATTAAATAATTTTTATTGATCAACCGTTAAACTTATCACTGCTATTAAATATTCATTTAAAAAACCATTTTCTAAATGAATCATTAGAGTTATTCTAAGGTGTGTTTGTGATTGCAACTAATATTAAATTTAAAAAAAAGTTATTTATGAAATTAAGCTTAATGATTTCTGAGAGATAACTAAATATTATTTAGAAAAAATTCGCTAGACTAAGTTAAATGCAATTTGTTTAGCTGCCCTTTTTTTTTGGCGGTTACTTTCAATTACTTTCAATTACTTTCATTTAGGAAAATAGAAATATGATTATTTATTTGATAAGGCATGGTCAAACAAACGCAAACTTAAAAAAAATATTTTGTGGTTACACAGATGTAAAATTAAATAGCAATGGTAAGAAAGAGGTTCGTCGTCTAAGGAGAAATTTATCTGATATATGTGATATTGACATATGTGATGAAAATAAGAAGATACGAAAAATTTATTGTAGTGATCGTTTTCGTGCAATTGAAACTGCTAAGATTTTATTTCCAGAGAGGAGGATAAAAAAATTACCAGGATTATCTGAAATACATTTGGGAATATTTGAAGGGATGACCATTGAGCAAATTGAAATGCAATATCCAAGTCAATATAGGGAATGGATGAGAAAGCAATTGAGATTCAATTTTCCAGAGGGAGAATGCTATCAGGGATTTAAAAGAAGAGTATTGTCATCGTATAAGCAAATTTTATCAAATATGATATCTATGAATGATGACGATGCAGTGGTAGTGGTTACTCATGGGGGAACTATAAGTATGATTTTGAATTATATCATGAAAAGCGATAATTTTTTTAAGTATTTACCTGCAAATGCCAGTGTTAGCAAGTTGGAGATTATAAAAAAAAGAAATACAAAAACTATTCTACATTTTTTTGGAAAGACTTTATAATCAATCATTATATTTTAATTGACCTGATAAATGCTAGGTGTGATCATATATATAGATGTATAATTATATATATAAGTAGATATTTAATTTATAAGGATATATAGATGGCACAAACAAAACAAATATCTCGACTTGAAGTGAATAAAAAAGTTAGAGGAGTTTTATGTAAGCATCGTGTATCCATTACAAATATCAGTTATTCTTGTTCTGGTTATATGGTGAGAATATATGGATTGCTGTTAAAGGAAAACAATCAAGAATTTGAACTTCAAGCAGTAGATGCTTTGTTGAGAGAATTGGTTTGTTTATCTTGCGTGAAAAATTTATTGGTAGAGTTTTCTAATTGGAATATATCAAGAGAGGGAACTAATTTTACAGTCAGCAAGAAGCAAGAGGAAATTAACAGGATTAGAGAATCAAAAAATAAAAATAAAGATAAAGATAAAGATAAAGATAAAGATAAAGAAATCAAAAACAAAACTGACATTAACGATAAAACATCTACTAAACTTGATAGAGATGTACTTACTTAAAAAATAAAACTAATTAAGTTTGTTTGATAATTGTTTTTTTAGAGGGTGATATGATTGAGAATAAAGCACAGGTTTTAGTTGTAGATGATGATCCAGATATTTGTGAGGTTATTAGTTGTGCCTTAGTTGACTTAGAAGATGAGAATGTAGAGATTATAACCAGTAATAATCCAGTAGAGGCATTAGAAATTATTAGAACTAAAAATATATCAGTGATAGTTTCAGACATAAAGATGCCAGAGATGGATGGTCTTGCTCTTGGTAATGAGATTAGAAAATTTGATAATGATTTACCAATTATCTTTGTAACTGGACATCAGGAACTTTGTACAATTACGAAAGCATTATCTCTTAGAACATATGATTTTATTCTTAAGCCATTTGATAAAAATATGATTGTTAAATCAGTAGACAATGCATTGAGAGTAAGAAGCAGGAGAATAGAGGAACTAAATCTCATTAGGAAGATAGAGAACTTTATGGGTATCTCCGATGAATCAAAAGCACAAAAACTTAATTATAGAGAAAGAGAACTTTATTTAGATAGATTGATAGAGGAATTGATTACACGTGCTTCAAAACGTTGATAATGAAACGTTGGTTAAGAAATTGAGGTATGGGGATGAATGATTCATCGGAAAAAATCATAAGTGATTCTCAAGAAGAATTGTTTTTTGAATTTATAGATGAATCAATCGAGTTTATTTCAGATATTAGTAAGTCTTTAGTAGAGCTAGAAAGCAGACCACAAGATAAGGAATTAATCACCAATATTTTTCGTTTAATTCACTCAATTAAAGGCAGTTGCTCTTTTTTTGGTTTTTTGTGTATTAAATCTCTATGTCACAAAATTGAAACCATTTTGGATCGCTTTCGAAGTAATATTTTAGTGGTTAATCGTAATATGATAAATGATCTTTTAATAGCAGTGGATCTATTAAAAGATGCCTTGGGAAATATCAAAAATGGTGCGGATGAAATAAGTGATAGTCAAAAATGGGAAGCGCTTCTTACTTCATTGGAAGCATACCTTGCAAAGACAGAGGATAATCCAGAGGAGAATTGGAAGAAAATTTTTAGTTTAATAGATTCAATGAAGTTAAAAATCGATAATGTTTCAGAATTTTCTTCAGCGGCAGTTGATTTAAAAGAACTTAATAATATTTTGCATGGATTGGCCCCCAAACATGATAAAAAAAGTGATGTTAAGATAGAGAGTGCTGAGAATAATAAAGCATCTGATAAACAAGTTTTCTTATCTTCATCAAAAACATTTTTAGAGTTTAAAACTTTTTTGGATAAAGATTACAAAGACATTAATCTACTTACAGAAAAAGAATTTTTTGAAAAGATAAGTGTATTTCTTAAATCATTGATCGCTGAAAATTATTCTTCTGATGCGAATGATATTTTTAAAGAGGCATTAAGTAATTTCGAAGTACTCTATGAGGTTACAGGGGTTGATGAAACTATTGTGATAATGTTGAGAAAATCATTGGAGAAATTTAATCTATCATCCACATCAACTACTGCCGCTTCCATTACTTCTTCCACTTCTTCTTCCACTACTTCTTCTGTACAATCACAACAACAATCACAACAACAATCGCAACAACAATCGCAACAACGTACTTTAAGGATACAAGAATCTCATCTAGATGAATTTTTAAATCATGTTGGTGAGTTGATAATTGTTAGCGATATGTATCGTCACTTGGAAAAAGAGATAGAGAGTGAAAATCGTGTAAAGGAGACACTTGAACATTTTAAATTAGCTAATAAAAACTTTCTGGCATTATCGGATAATTTGCAACAAAGTATTATGACGGTACGAAAAGTATCTGTTAAACCGCTATTGCAAACTATTCATCGGGTGGCCAGAGATGTATCTGTGATAGAAAAAAAAGAGATTGAAATAGTTTCTAGTGGTGAGAGTGTGCAAATTGATAAGAGTATTTTAGATCAATTATATAATCCAGTAGTTCATATGATTAGAAATGCTGTCTCTCATGGCATAGAATTGCCAGAAGAGCGAAAGCAGTGTGGAAAAAGTATTACTGGTACTATTCATATAAGCGCGATAGAAGGTGAGGATAATATTATTTTTACTATTGAAGATAATGGCCGAGGTATGGATCGCCAAAAGATAAGGGCCAAAGCAGAGAAGATGGGACTTGTTAGGAGTAGTGAGAATTTAAGTGATGAGGAAATATATAATTTGATATTTAGACCTGGTTTTTCTACTGCTGAAACAGTAACCGATGTTTCTGGTCGGGGCGTAGGGATGGATGTAGTACAAAAGATGTTGAATGATATTAATGGTACTATAAAAATTCAAACGGTATTAACCAAGGGAAGTAAGTTTATTATTACACTTCCTAAAAGTGTTTCCACACAAATTATAAATGCAATGTTGGTGAAATCAGCAGGACATTTTTTTATGATTCCTCTTATTCAGGTGAAAGAGATAATAAATGTAAAAAGAGATGAGATTCATGCTAACAATAGTGGCAGTTTGCCATTTATCTGTATAAAACAAAAAATCTATCCCTTTGTGATGCTTAGACAGATAACAAATTTCCGCAAAAAAAATAATAAAAATAATAAAAATAATAATATTGTAGAAAATTTGAAAGATGAATCACTTAGTACTGTGATTATCTCTCTGGCCTCTAGATATGAATTTGCTCTACAAGTGGATGAGGTGATTGGTCAGAGAAAGACTGTTTTGCAAAAATTGAATTTTGGTCAAGAGATGGATTTTAAATCTATTCATGGTGCTGGTTTGCTGGGTAATGGGGACATTGCTTTACTGCTTAATTTGGAGAAGATGATTGATGTCACTATAGATTGAAAATTGATTGAAGATAGATTAAAAAAGTGAGTAATTAAAATGGGAAAAAGATATTTAGATAATTTTCATTTTGAATGTGAAGAGATTTTAGAAAATTGTGAACAAATATTAATTGGCATTTTAGATCATAGTGATCAAAGAAATTATATCTCTAAAATACATAGGATGTTTCGTAGTATTAAAGATATGAGTGGAATGATGGGGTTTAAGGAGATAAATGAACATACCCGCTATATTAGCGATTTATTATTGGTGGTAAGAGAATCAGGGATGAATCGTGGTCAATATGATTATTTCTTAAAGCAAATTGAATTGATTAGAAAATTTTTGAAGAGTAAACAGATTGAATTTAAAAATGATTACACCATCACAGAATTTTTAAACATGGGTAAACATGCTGATGATAATGTAAAGGATTTGGCCGCACAAGAGACTAAAGTGATGTCTTCTGGTGTTTCTAGCACCTCGAGCACCTCGAGCACCTCGAGCATCTCGAGCACTTTATTTGCAAAAGATAATTTTTCAGAATATACCAATCGTCTTCCAGAACAACATATTGAGATAGTAAAAAATTTTATTAATTGTGAGCTACAGGGAATTGAAATCAAACATAACAAAAACTTTACAGCAGATTATGATAACAACAATTCACCTATCTTTTTTATTCCATTCGAGAATTCAAACAAGAAAATAAAAGGTATCTTTGCTTTAGATTTTTGTGATCTTTCAACGGGAAAATTTATTGCCGAATCTATGGCCAAAAAGATTGGATATAATGGTAACGAAAATATTGATGTTAGTGAGATGGAACTACAAAGTGATGTTTTAGTTGAATTACTAAATGGATTTATTGGTCCAACTGTTTCAGATTGGGATAGATTAAAACTTAATGTTGAGATGGGAAATCTAATTACAAATGAAGATATTTCGAATCTTCCATTTAAAGGCAATAAGATTCAAAATTCCTATGAAATAACATTTCATACCCAAAAGGGATTTTTCCGTTTCCGAATATATTTTACTCACTATAAAAAGAGTGCTCCTAAACGTATATTGATTGTAGATGATTCGCGTACAGTTCGCTTTGCTTTAGGATCAGGATTAAAAAAGGAGGGATTTGTTGTAGAGGAGGCAAGTAGTGGAGATGAAGCAATTTTGAAATATGAATCATTTACTCCTGATTTAACAATTATGGATTTGATAATGCCGAAAATGAGTGGACTTGAGGCGATTGCTAAAATTAAAAGCAAAGATCAAAATGCCAAGTTTGTAATCTTAAGTGCTGCCTACAAAGAAGAGGATGCAAAAGTGGCCAAATCGCTTGGAGTTTTATTTTTTATCAGTAAACCGCTCTATATGAATTTGATAGTAGAGACCATTAATAAAATTTCAATTAATGGTAATGATGATGTGAAAGAGAAAGTAAATGAGAAAGTGAATAATAGAAATAGTTCATTTCCATTTTCTGCAAATGAGGTAAGTAGAGTGTTGGTAGTAGATGATTCGAAAGTAATAAGAAAAGTAGTTTCAGATAGTCTTAAGTTAAAAGGAATAGAAGTTACTGAGGCCATAAATGGGAAAGATGCTATTGCGAAATTCAAGGAGAGTCAGGGTACAGATAAGCATTATGAAGTGGTGATAATGGATTTGATGATGCCGGAGATGAATGGCCTTGATGCTATGAAAGAGATTAGAAAATTAGATGAGAATGTAAAATTTATCGTTTTAACATCGAAGAATAAAAACGAAACTGATCTCTGTGCTTTGGATGCAGTTGATGTTTCTTCGTATATAAATAAATCGTTTGATATGAATAAAATATATTCAGAGGTTTCGAAGATATCCAATCTATCCAATCTGTCCAATACATCAAATATATCAAATATTGAATCAGCAAAAAATTATTTAAACAACAAAAGAATATTGGTAGTAAATAATTCAAAAGCATTAAGACATATTATTACTTGTCTATTAAGAAATGATGGGCTTGAAGTAGAGGAGGCCAGCAGTGGAGTTGAAGCAGTGGAGATTTATCAAAAATTTAAACCAATTCTTACAATCATTGATCTGAGTATGCCATTCTTAGGTGGATTTGAAATAATGTCTCAGATTCGTGAAATAAACAATGAAGCACGATTTGTAATTTTAAGTTCGCGCTCTCAAAGTGATAGTGATGATGTAAGCAAACTATTCAGTGTTATAAAAAATGCTCTTCTTTAATTTTAATTTTTAATTAAATCCCATCGCAAAATCTGATAAAAATAAGGTTTGCCAGAGAATAATATCAGTGTTAAAAATTTTAGAATAATCACAGTAGTTCAAACAAAAAATGTCAACAATTCACAGGAGAATCATTATGACAAAAACATTAGGGATTGTTGGTTGGGGTTCCTATGTTCCGAGATACCGTATAAAGGTTGAAGAGATTGCGAAGGTTTGGGGATTGGACGCTGACACTTACAAACGCGGTTTAATGTTAGGAGAGAAAGCTGTTCCCGGTCCAGATCAAGACACAATCACTATGTCAATTGAGGCAGCAAGAAATGCACTCAAGCGTGCAAAAGTTGATCCTCAAAAAATCGATGCACTTTATATTGGTTCTGAATCTCATCCATACGCTGTTAAGCCAAGTGGTACAGTTGTTGCTGAAGCAATTGGAGCAGTTCCAAACATTCACATCAGCGATTTGGAATTTGCTTGTAAGGCCGGTGCTGAATCAATGTACATTGCTTATTCTCATGTTAAATCAGGTGAAGCAAGATATGCAGTTGGTATTGGAGCAGATACTTCTCAAGGTGCTCCTGGTGATGCATTGGAATTTTCTGCTGCTGCTGGAGCTGCAGCTTACATCATGGGTAGCGGTGATGATGAGGTAATTGCAACTATCGATTACACTCACTCATATACTTCTGATACACCAGATTTCTGGCGTAGAGAATATATGCATTACCCACGTCATGGTGGACGTTTCACAGGTGAGCCAGCTTATTTCACTCACTCATTGGGTGCGGCCAAAGCGATTATGGAAAAATCAAAGATGGAAGCTAAGGATTTTACCTATGCAATTTTCCATCAGCCGAATGGAAAATTTCCTCAAAGAGTTGCACACATGTTGGGTTTCACTGATAAACAAATTGAACCTGGATGGTTATCTCCTCGTCTAGGAAATACATACTCTGGCGCTTCTCCTCTAGGATTAGCAGCTACACTTGATGTTGCTAAAGCAGGCGATAGAATTTTGATGGTCTCATATGGTTCAGGTGCTGGTAGTGATTCATTCATTTATACAGTTACTAAAAACATTGAAAAAATTCGTAATTTAGCTCCAAGTACATCTGACTATTTAGATAAAAATAAAGTCTATATAGATTATGGAACTTATGTGAAGTTCCGTAAGAAAATCAGAAAAAATGATGAGTGATGAACTATAGAATTAAAATAATTAGGAGATATTAAATATGAGAGATGTAGCAATTATAGGAATAGGAATCAACAAGTGGGGAGAGCTTTGGAATAAATCTCTTCGCGATATATATGTTGAAGCAGCTTTAAATGCTATAGACGATGCTAAGATTGAAAAAATAGATGCTATGTATGTTGGCTCTATGGCGCCTGGATTATTTGTAGGCCAAGAGCATTTATCATCACTTCTTAGCGACTATCTAGGACATGGACCAATCCCTACTACTAGAGTAGAAAGTGCATGCGCCTCTGGTGGTTTGGCCATTCGTCAAGGTTTTATCGATGTTGCTTCTGGAATGAATGATATTGTTTTAGTTGGTGGTGTAGAAAAGATGAATGATGTTGATGGTGCCACGGCAACTGATGCTCTAGCATCTGCCTCTGATAGTGAGTGGGAAGCATTTCATGGAATTACATTCCCAGGAATTTACGCTTTGATGGCGAGAGCACATATGATGAGATATGGAACTACTCGTACTCATCTATCACAAGTTGCAGTTAAAAATCATGAGAATGGATTATTAAATCCACATGCTCAATTTCAAATGAAGTTAACTGTAGATCAAGTTTCTAACTCTGCAAAAGTTGCAGATCCATTGCGATTACTTGATTGTTCACCAGTAACTGATGGTGCTGCTGCTGTTATTATGTGTCCACTTGATATGGCCAAAAAAATCAGCAAGAATCATGCAATTGTAAAATTATCTGGTTCAGGTCATGCAACTGATTCGATCGCTCTTCACTCTAGAGCTGATTTAACAACTCTTAACTCTACAATCTTGGCCGCTCAACAAGCGTACAAGATGGCCAAGCTCGGACCTAAAGATATTAACTTTGCTGAAGTTCATGATTGTTTTACAATCTCTGAAATTATCATCAGTGAATCTCTAGGATTTTTTGAGAAGGGAGAGGGTGGTAGAGCTGTTGAGAGAGGCGAGACTTCGCTTAGTGGAAAGATGCCAATTAATCCTTCTGGTGGTTTAAAATCTAAAGGTCATCCAGTTGGAGCTACAGGCGTTGCTCAAGTTTATGAAGTTGTAAGTCAGTTGAGAGGAGATGCAGGTAAGAGACAATTAAAGAATGCAAAGAGAGCACTCACTCAGAATATGGGTGGTAGTGGTGGTAGTTCACTAGTTCATCTTTGGGAGGTGTTATAATGTTTCCATCAAAAAATTGGCGTGAATATAATCACAGATACAGATTCGAAGCTTCTAAATGTAAGAAGTGTAATCATATTAATTTTCCAACTCGTTTGGTATGTCCAAAGTGCAAGGGCCGTGAGTTTGAGCAAATTGATCTTCCATACGAAGGAAAAATTATTACCTATACAGTTCAATATGTAACACCAGCAGGATTTGAAGATATTACTCCATACGTGGTTGCTATTGTAGAGCTAACCAATGGTGTGCGAGTTACTGCTCAAATTGCTGATTGTTCTCCTGAGGATATTAAGAGTGTCAGTAATGTAGTTATGGAGACTAGAAAGGTCCGTGAAGATGGACATAGTGGAATAATTGCTTACGGGTATAAATTCGTACCGATTAGATAGATATTTATAAAAAACATTCTATAGTCTATAGAAAAAAAGAAAGAAGATCCCCGGTGACGATGACGTTTACGTTAACGTCATTGGGGATTTTTCTATAAGCGTATTTGTATGAGTGTATTTGTATAGGGGTAAAAGTAATGTTTCGTCTAAAATCACAAATTAATACAAGCGATTCAGATTATAAATTAAACTTTAGTGAGATGGAGCGATTAGTATCGCAAATGAGAGAGAAGACCTCACTTGCTAAGCGAGGTGGATCTGAAGATGCAATTAAAAAACATAAAGAGCGAGGTAAACTATTAACTCGTGAGAGAATTGATAGATTGCTCGATCCCAATACTCCATTTTTAGAGCTAAGTACTTTAGCGGCCAATGGACAATATGATGATCAATTTCCCTCTGCGGGAATGGTAACTGGAATTGGAGTTGTTCATGGAAAAGAGGTAGTAATCGTTGCTAACGATGCTACTGTTAAAGGAGGAACTTACATTCCTCAAACAATTAAAAAACATATTAGGGCCCAAGAGATCGCTATGGAAAATAATCTTCCATGCGTATATATCGTTGATTCAGGTGGAGTTTATCTTCCAGAGCAAGCTGGAGTGTTTCCCGATAAGTTTCACTTTGGAAGAATTTTTTATAATCAAGCTCGCCTCTCAGCTCTGAAGATTCCACAAATTTCTATTGTGATGGGTTCTTGTACAGCGGGTGGAGCTTATGTTCCAGCAATGAGTGATGAGACTATCATTGTAAAAAATCAGGGAACAATTTTTATTGGGGGGCCACCACTAGTGAAGGCCGCCACAGGTGAAGATGTAACTGCAGAAGAGTTAGGTGGTGCTGATGTTCACACTGCAATCTCAGGTGTTGCTGATCACTTTGCAGTTGATGAAGATCACGCTCTAAAAATTTGTCGAAATATTTTTGAGACCATGTTACCTGTAAGAAAACATCCACTAGATATTACAGCAACATCTGCAATTGAAGAACCATACTATGATCCTAAAGAGTTATATGGAATCATTCCTCGTGATTTACGTAAACCATTTGACATTAAAGAGGTGATTGCCCGAATGGTGGATGGAAGTAAATTTCATGAATTTAAATCTCGATATGGACAAACGATAGTTTGTGGTTTTGCACGCTTGATGGGTTTTCCAGTTGGGATTATCGCTAACAATGGTGTGCTCTTCTCAGAATCCTCTCTGAAAGCGGCCCATTTTATCGAGTTATGTACCATTAAAAAAGTTCCCTTGATCTTTTTACAAAATATAACTGGCTTTATCGTAGGAAAAGAATTTGAACACAAAGGAATCGCTAAAGATGGTGCTAAATTTGTACACGCTGTAAGTTGCGCTGACGTTCCTAAATTTACAGTAATGGTTGGTGGTTCATATGGTGCCGGCAACTATGCAATGTGTGGCCGCGCCTTCGATCCACGCTTACTATTTATGTGGCCAAACTCTCGTATCTCAGTGATGGGAGGAGAACAAGCGGCCAATGTATTACTCACTATCAAGATGGATCAGCAGAAGATGAAGGGACAAAATATGAGTGTGAGTGAGCAAGAGGCATTTAAGAAACCAACACTCGATAAATATGAGAATGAAGGAAATCCATATTATTCAACTTCTAATTTATGGGATGATGGAATTATCGATCCACTAGATACTCGTAAAATTTTAGCTCTGGGAATTTCAATGTCACTTAATCAAAATATTCCAGATCAGAAGTATGGTGTCTTTAGAATGTAAAAAAAGAATGTAGAAAAGAATGTAGGAGAACTATGAATAAGCATTACAAAACCATTGAAACAACAATCTCAAATGATGTCGCTTACATTTATTTAAATAGACCTGAAGTTCACAATGCATTTAATGATGTGATGATTGATGAATTAACTGATTGTTTTAAAACCTTAAATGGAGTGGAAGCAAGAGAGGAAGCAAGAGAGGATCTAGCAAAACGTTTGCGCTTAATAGTTTTAGAGGGACGTGGAAAAACTTTTTGCTCAGGAGTTGATATTAATTGGATGAAGGATACTTTGCACTCCACTTACGAAGATACTTACAAGGGAAGTTTGGCGATTGCAGAGTGTATGCATACTATTTTCACTTCTCCCACGCCCACAATTGCAAAAGTCTTTGGTGGAGCTTTTGGTGGGGCCACAGGACTACTCTCTGCTTGTGATATGGTTTTTACCTCTCACGAGACAACCTTTTCATTAAGTGAAGTAAAAATTGGATTAGTGCCTGCATGTATTGCTCCTTACGTGATTAATAGAGTGGGAATGATCAGGGCCAAAGAGTTAATGCTCTCTGGAATTAGAATTGGTGGCCAATTAGCAGAAAGCTACGGGCTTGCAAATCAGTCGGCAGTCAGCAGAGCTGAATTAGAAAAAATGGTTAATGAAAAGATTGAACTCTTGTTAACTGGTGGGCCGCAGGCGCTGAAGATTTGTAAACAGCTTATTCACAATGTAGTTAATATGGATATAAGTGAAGCAAAAGCCTACACGGCCAAAGTCATCTCTGAAATCAGAATGTCAGATGAGGGCCAAGAGGGTATGAATGCCTTTTTGGAAAAAAGAAAAGCAAATTGGAGTAAAGGGAGTAAAATATGTTTAAAAAAATCCTAATCGCCAATAGAGGGGAGATCGCAGTTAGGATCATTGAAACTTGTCGAGAGATGAATATTACTTCACTAGTAATTTATTCGGAACCAGATCGCTTTAGTTTAGCAGTAGGGTTGGCAGATGAAGCAGTTTGTATCGGCAGTCAAGATCTAAGTGATAGCTATCTCAATATGGAAAAAATTATTGATGTTGCCAAAAAATATAATTGTGAGGCCATTCATCCAGGATATGGTTTTCTCTCTGAAAATTCTAAGTTTGCTTTTAAGTGTAGAGAGAGTGGTGTAACTTTTATTGGCCCAACACCAGAGTTGATTTTGTTGATGGGTGATAAAATTCGCTCTCGTGAAACCATCCGAAACATGGGCATTCCTTTAATTGAATCAACAGACATTAGCAAAATGCCCGACAATAATAGTAGCAGTGGAAATACTATTGAAAATATAATTAATCATAGTAAACACATTCCATTTCCAGTGATGGTAAAAGCAACTGCTGGTGGTGGTGGTAAGGGAATGCGAATTGTTTACAAGAAAGAGGATCTTCCTTCAATGATTGAAGCGGCCAAGAGGGAAGCAAAGTCATACTTTAGTAACGATGTAGTTTACATTGAAAAGTATGTTGAAAATCCTCGGCACATTGAATTTCAAGTTTTAGGCGACAATCACGGGAACTTCATTCACCTCTACGAGCGCGAATGTAGTTTACAACGTCGCCATCAAAAAGTAATTGAAGAGACTCCATCTCCTGCGCTTACCCCTGAGGTGCGAGAGAAGATGGGAGCAGCGGCGGTTAAAATTATCAGCACACTCAAATACACCAATGCAGGTACTATTGAATTCTTAGTTGATAGCGATTTGAATTTTTACTTTTTAGAGATGAATACTAGAATTCAAGTTGAACATCCAGTAACTGAAATGGTGTTGGGAATAGATTTGATAAGACAACAAATTTTAGTGGCCGCTAATCAACCGATGAGCTACACCCAAAAGGATATAAAGCAGAGAGGACATTCTATCGAGTGTAGAATCTATGCCGAAGATCCCTTCCATGAATTTAGACCGGCCCCAGGAAAAATTTTAAATTTAAAAGAACCACTAGGCAGTGGAATTAGAAATGATATTGGAATTAATAATCGAGATGAAGTAACAACTCTTTTTGATCCTATGATTAGTAAACTTATCACCTGGGGTGAGAATCGAGAACTAGCGCGCTTAAAGATGATCAAAGCACTTAAAGAGTATGTGATTCAAGGAATTGATGTTGGTATTCCTTTTTTACGTCACACCTTGGAGCATGAGGCATTTATCAGTGGAAAAACTTTTACTAGTTTTTTCAACAACTACAAGCAAGAGATTTTAGATAAAGTTGAGAGCGAGCAAAAAGAGTTGCATGAGTTTATTCCTCTGATCGCGGCCGCGATCGCTGCAGAAACTGCGGCTTCAGATAGTTGTTCTACTGCCGGAACAACTGGAGAGGTAGCTGGAGAAATAAACAAAGACAATACTTGGATTAACCTTGGGTCGTGGAGGAATTAATTAGATGAATAGAGAATTTATCTATAATGGAAAAACATATTTAGTTAATACAGATTTTACTAATACTACAATAACAATAAATGGACGCCCTTACACTGTTCAAATTCAAAAGAGTGCTGACAGCAATTACATCTTTTCTACAGAGGGAAAAGTGTACAATACTTTTGTATCAGTAGATAAAGAGGGTGTATATTATGTAGATTATCACGGAGTAAAGGTAAAAGTTTTAGATAAAAGAAGACAAAGTGATAAAGATGATGTTGGTGATTCGGCAGAGAGTAGTGTATTGGAAATTAAATCTCCAATTCCTGGTAAAGTTGTAAAGCTGCAAGCTGTGGCCGGTGCAAAAGTTTCAAAGGGTGATACTTTGATTGTTGTAGAAGCAATGAAGATGGAGACGTCATATAAATCAAATATCGATGGTGAAATCGAAGCAGTATTTGCAAGTGAGGGCCAGCAGATTGCCGCTAACAAAGTATTAGTTAAGTTGAAAAATTAATTTTAAATTCAAGGAAAAGATAATGAAGAAAGTGTTTATTATTTTGTTGATAACGATCATCATGCCTACTTTAACTAATGCTGAAACTTCAGCAGAGCTAGTAAAAAAAACAATGAGCATTTTAAAAGAGAAGACTGCAAAATTGGGTGCTCCAAAATTAGAGGGAATCTCGACGGAAATTGCAGACAGACCTCTGCCAATATTAAAATTTGGGGATACCAAAATCAACACTAATAATACTATCGTTGATGAAATAAAATCAGGAAATGATAGAATGTCTGCCACTCTTTTTGTTGCTCATAATGGTGAGTACATTAGAATTTCAACCAGTGTCTACACAATAGATAACAAACGAGCAATAGGAACGAAATTAGCAAAGAATGCAGCATTCGAAGCAATTGAAAAGGGAGAATCTTTTTACGGAGAAGTTGATATATTAGGATTATCATATCAAACAGGATATGAACCAATAAGAAATTCAAAAGGAGAAACTATCGGAGTTTATTTTGTTGGTTACAAATTGAAATATTAGGAGGCCTTAGTGTGCCTATTAGGGTGCCGGCCGACTTTTTTTTAAAAAGTTTAAAGTTGAAGAAGTAACAAATTAGTAATGCATTACTAATAAACTAATGATATATTAGTAATGTATTACTAAAGTAATATATTGCTAAAGTAATGTGTTACTAACTTAAAGTTGTGAGCAAAAGGTGTTTAGGCCATGAATTATGATATTAAATTACTTTCTCAATCTTTTATTAAAGATGTTTCTCTTGAGTTTAAACGTTACTTTTTTCAAAATTTTAATGATGATGCTAGAGTATTTTTTGTAATTGGAGCAAGAGGTGTAGGAAAAACAACAGCTATTCTTCAATACATATTAAAACGAGCTAATAACGATACTACGTCAGATAAAATTCTTTATGTTCCCGCCGATCATCTATTAGCAGAAAAGATTGGACTATATCAAATAGCTGAAAATTTTGTTATGGAGGGAGGACAAATTTTGGCCATTGACGAGATACATAAATATGAAAATTGGTCTAAAGAGATTAAAAGTATTTTTGATACTTTTAAAAAACTAAGAGTAGTTATTTCCGGTTCATCATCTTTGGAGATTTCCAAAGGATCTTTTGATCTTAGCAGAAGAGCGCTGGTGTTTAATATGAAACATATGAGTTTGCGAGAGTATATTGAATTTGAATATAAACTCTCTCTACCTACATTTAAATTAGATGATATTCTTATAAATCATCAGGAGATTACTCATAATTTGTTAAAAAAATTTGAAAAAAAAGAGATGAAGATAATTACTGTTTTTCATAAATATCTTAAAGAGGGATGTTTTCCATTTCGTAAAGAATATGTATCAATTGAAAATTATTATCTGGCAATTCATCAGATGATTAATTCATCTATAGAAAATGATATAATTGCAGTTCATCCTAAATTATCTGGTGTTAGTTTAAAGAGGATAAAAAAACTGTTAAACTATTTGGCCGGTAGTTGTCCTTTTGCTCCTGATATGGCAAAAATAAAAACTGCTTTATCAATATCAGATGAGAGAACATTAAAGCAATATTTAGGATATCTTGATAAATTGCAAATTATTATCAATGTAGATAAAGCTGGTGGAAAATTATCTGGACTGCAAAGACCAGAGAAAATTTATTTGAATAATCCAAATTTTGTCTATGCTTTAAGTAACAAAAATTCACCGGATATTGGAAATTTGCGAGAAACTTTTGTGGCCAATATTTTAAGCGGACTTCATGATATTAAAATTCCAGATAGAGGAGATTTTTTGTTAGATGATAAATATACCCTAGAAATCGGAGGGAAAAGTAAAAATTCAGTACAAATAAAAGATCAAAAGAATGCCTATGTGTTTTCCGACGATATTGAGATTGGGATGAAAAATAAGATTCCCTTATGGATTCTAGGGTTTCTCTATTAGGGTGCCTCTAAGTGCCATGGGTGCCGGCCTTCTTTTTTTTAAATTTTTCAATGATTTTTCAATAAACAATTTGTTGGTGAAAGGTACGATTAATAATGATCTTTTTCATTTCAGGAGTTAAATCGTTAAAGTAAGCACAGTAGCCAGATACTCGTACCATCAAGTCACGATATTTTTCAGGATTATCTAAAGCATCCATAAGTGTAGCAGAATCAAGAGTATTAATTTGTAATTGCAAACCATTGCTAATAAAAAATCCATTTATTATTCCACTTAAAATATTGATACCATTTTCTCCTCTCAAAAGATTCATATCAAATTTAATATTAGTAGATGTTCCGTTAGCACCAGGATTTTGTTTGGCCACAGAATTAAGAGCGGCAGTAGGTCCATCCATTTCACTTCCCAATGTTGGAGAGAAACCATTAGCAAACATTTCTCCCGCTAATCTTCCCGAAGGCAATGCTAAAGTTCGTTTGCCAAAAACCGTATGTGTGGTCATGGAATAGTATCCAGCAAGATATGGACCTCCTCTGGTATTTTTATATTTATCTAAAATTTGCGAAAATATTTTCATAACTACACTTGCATAATAGTCTGGCAACTGATGATCATTTCCAAATTTTGGAGAACGAACACATTCTGCACGTATGTGATCATAAATTTTTTTGCCCTTAAAATTATTTTTAAGCGCTAAAATTAATTGTTCCCAAGTATAAAGTTTCTTTTGAAAAATCAAATAATCTATTGCTGCTAAAGAATCAGCAACATCTGCAACTCCTACTGCTTGAACTCCACTAGAATTATAAAATGCTCCTCCCTTATTTACATCGATCCCTTTTTCCATACAACCATCGATTAAAGCATCACTTAAGAGTGTGGGATATTTTCTTAAACCTATTTCCAATCTTTGTACTTCTTTTATAATCTCATCAACTTGTTTGGCCAAGAGGAGAGCATATTGATTAACAATTTCATCCATGCTTATGTTCATGCTCATACCGTATTTACCGTGGATAATTTGTTCTAGTGGTCTGACAATATTAATTAATCCCCAATCAGTATCACCGAAATGATTTCCACTAAGAACCAATTCCATACATCCGACAATAGCGTAGTCTCTGGCCAGCTCAATGGAAGTGTGATGAGTTTTTTGGATTAGAGGTATAATCACATCATCATTAAACAAAGCTGGTGTTGGTGAACCAGAGCAAAGTAATTGCGATATTCGATAGAGATATTCTGGAGAACTTTTGCTTGCAGAAATTCGTGCATGATAATTTGGTTGGCGCATACCTAGTCCGGCAGCATCTAAAAACATATAAGTTAAATCATTAGTGGCGTCCTCTGCAGTTTCAGCATTTATTCCTCCGAAATCGGCGCCTTGACCACTCATCATTCCACCATACAACCTTGTACCAATTTCTGGAAGTGCAGGAGATAATTCTGACATCTTAATAGTAAAACAACAAATTAGTTCAAATGCTTCTTCGGCCGTTATTATTTTATTTTCAAGATCTCTTTTGTAGTAAGGATAAAGCCACTGATCAATACGACCAAAACTAAGTCCTTGTTCTTGTACTTCTAGAGTTAATGCGATCATTGTAAAGTATGCACTCTGAATTGCTTCTCGAAATGTTTGCGCAGGCCTTTTAGGAACATTAGCGCAAGTTTGGGAAATCAACATCAACTCTTGATATCGTTTATTATTTTTATCATTTTTACAATTCTGATCATTAGCGACCAACTGTTCAGCAAGTTTTTTTGCCTCTTTTTTAGCTTCTACGGAGTAGTTATGGGCCATTTGAGCAAGTCCCTCACATACTATCTGTATTCCTTGATAAAAATCTTTTTTTTCTTGATATCTTTTTGCCTCCTCAATAATACCATCTGTTCCCAGAGTTAATATTTTTTTAAAATTAGGAACGAAGTGAGCAACAGATGCTACCAGAGGAGTTACGTAAGATTTACCTACAAATTGTCCATATAAAAAAGATATAAATTGCCATAAGGAATTACTTTTTAAAATACTATTACCTAAAAACCAAAAGGGTAATAGTTTAGTATAGTATAGTAATTTTTCACGCCAACTTAACTGCAAAGGATTTGTTTTTCGTTTATCGATATAAAAAAGTTCACTCGCAAATGCAAATCCATGGTGTTCCATATAGAGATGTCCACCCACACGTTTTTTTGTGAAATTGCCAACTAGCAATTCATGTGGATATATTTTACAGAGACGATTTTTCATTATGTATGCAAGTCCCTCTGCTCGAATAATTTCTACAGATTTTTTGGAATTTTTATTTGCATCTATTTTGGCATCTTTTGATTTCATGTAATCAGTAATAAGATTACTTCTCTCTAAACAAACACTAAAAGGAGCATTTCTTATCTCTTCCTTTAAATACTTTACTCTTTCAGAAAAATCTTTTCTCTTATGTTTTTCTAGATTATCATAGCGAATAACTTTAACACCATTTTTAATAAAAAAAGTGCTGGCCACTTCAATTGCATTGGTCGCTTCATCGTTTGAAATATTTAGTGCTTGTTGATTGCTTTCTACATTTTTAAGTTTTGATTCCCATAATGATTGATATTTTAACAAAGTAATAGAAAATATTTTAAATTTGTTACATAAAAGATCAACAACATCTTCTAGATTTTGATCATTATATCCAGGCACTACTAGCATACGAAATGCAACATCGACTTTTCGTTCGAGCAATTTATGAATATTTTGATGAATAATTTGTGGTTTTACTCCTACTAGTTTTTGATGAATTTTATCTCCTGCCGCCTTTATATCAAAGAAAAAAGTATCAACCCAAGGTAGTATTATATCAAAAGCATCCCAATTAACAGCTCCAGCGGTTTCAATCAAAGTATGAATTTTTAATTGCTTTAAATGCTGAAGAAGTTGTTGAATCGCTTGTGATTGCAGTAATGGTTCACCACCTGAAAGAGTAACTCCTCCACCACTGGCATCGAAATATGATTTGTCCTTTAAAATTTCTGTAAGCAAATTTTCCACAGTAATTTCTCGAGAGACAGTTCTAAGTGCTTGGTAGCTACAATTTTCCACACAGGAATTACATAATGTACATTTATTTCGATCAAGTGTTACTGGTCGCTCACTTTTTAAAGCACCTGTCGGGCATATGTTTACACAAGAGTGCAGACAAAAGGGGGAACATTTATCGCTATTAAATTCCAATTGATTATTTTGGTTTTGTAATTCAGGGTTATGACACCATTTACATTGAAGATTGCAACCAGGAAAAAAAATCACCGTTCGAATACCTGGCCCATCATGAACACTAAAGCGTTGGATATTAGAGATTAACAGAGAGTGTGTTTGAAGATTTTGTATTGTTTCAGAGGTTGTTTTGGATGTAATTTTGGATGTAATTTCAGATCTAATCGCAGTAGATGTTGTTGTATCATTTATCATATGGTCTCTTACCTTGTTAGATAATGTTTAAAAGCTTAAGAAAACTACTCTCTATATGTTGTGAACGTCAATGAAAAATTATTGCATTAAGAGTAAATACATTTGATAATAAAATAATGATAAAAAAAATTTATGAAATATCAATTCCGTCTGAAATTTTAGTAAATCTTGAGCAAACAAGTAGAGCACAATTAGTTTTGCTTTTTACAATAGCGTTAGCATTTTGGTCTCCAATTTTTTCACTCTTGTATTACTTGATTGGAGCAAAAGAGATTAGTTTTGCAGTACTACTTGCTGGATGTGCAGCGGTTTTTATACCGATAACTTTGAGAGGTATAAAATCCATCAATGTTGCTGCAAATATTACGGGCATAATTCTTTTTATAGTAATAACTGTAGTTGCTTATTTTACAGGTGGTCAAGCTACTTTTGTGTTGATGTGGTTGATAGCAATTCCATCTGCTATTGTTGCTACTGCAAGCAGATTTTATGGAATACTGTGGATTGCAATTGGAATAGGGGAATTGATATTTTTTTATTTTTATCCAAAATATGGAGGCATCTTTCCTCAAACTCTTCCCAAAGAAATGTTTTCATTAATTAATACCTGTATAGGAATAGGCGCCTTATGTGTTGTTTCATCACTTGCACTTATTTCTGAAAATCAAAGAATGGTGGCCATTAAAATGGCCTTTACTGCCTCTGAAAGAGAGAAGAGACGAGCAAGGGAATTAGAGAGTGCAAATAAGCAGTTGTTAGTGAAGGAAGATGAACTGAAAAAATCACAAGAGGAACTTATAGAAAAACTTAACGTTGTCGAAAATTTCAACAAAATAATGATTAGTCGAGAACTGGTGATGATCGAGCTTAAAGAAGAAGTAAACTCTTTACTCTCACAATTAGGTGAAAAACCCAAATATAAAAAAGTGTGAATACAGATACACTATTTCTAAATTTTCTAGATTAATTTTATGCTCCTTTTAAACATGAATTATTGATTGCCTACTTACATTTTCAGAGTATTATTTTGTTTGATAAACATAGAAAATATTTACAAACAAAAACAGATTCTTAGATATTTCGAAATACGAATAGAATAGGAGTTAAAATGAAAAAAAATAAAAATATCTTAGTTCTTATTTTAGTAATAATTTACACAACGTTTTTTGCATCAGTTTTATTATCGGCGGCGACCAACAATAACAATAACAAGAATAAGAACAATAACAAAATGATAATTATATCTATCGATGGAATGAATGCAACATACTACACCCAATCGTCATTTCCATTACCAACAATAAAGCAACTTGCAAAGGAGGGAGTAACTGCTTCAGAGGTAAAAACAGTATTTCCAAGTGTGACCTATGCTAATCATACAAGTATGATGACAGGTCACTATCCAGATAAGCATGGTATATATGCAAATAAGATCTTTGATCCTGAGAGTGGGCCACAAAAAAAATGGCTTTGGGCCACTTCGCGAATTAAAGTACCGACATTGTGGCAAAAAGCACGCGAGAATAAAAAAACAGTAGCAATGTTAATGTGGCCAGTGAGTTTAGGCACTGTCGAGAATTGGATTGTGCCAGAGATTTTTCCAGTGGATGGAATGCGATCTCGAACTCAGTGGGATTATACAATGGAGCGAGCGACTCCTGGACTGATGAATGAGTTAGATAAAGCTTTAAAAGGTAAACGTCCAACCAATGATGATGAGTGGGATCAGTGGGATACAGATGCGGCAGTTTATATTCGTGATAAGTATAAACCTGATTTGTTGATGATTCATATAAATATGATGGACAATGCTCAACATGAATTTGGGCGTGATGGAGTTGAGGTACGAGAGGCAATGAAGAAAACAGATGATATGGTTAAAAAAATTATTGAGGGTGTGGATAAAAAATCTACTTGTATTGTTGTATTAGGAGATCATGGATTGGCCGATTATAAGAGAGTTATTAATCCTAATGTACTTTTAGTAAAAGGTGGTTTTATTAAATTAGATGATAGTGGAAGTGGACAGATAAAAAGTTGGGAGGCAGTTATTGATAACAATGGCCCAGGAGCAGGAGTTTATGTAAAGAGTGCTAAAAATAAAAATAGAGTACTGAAGTATTTGAGTGAAAATGCAAGAGTTGGAAAAGGAAAAGAAAAAGAGCTACTTTATAATATTATAGATAAGAGCAAGCTTAAAAAATTAAATGCACTTCCAGATGCATCCTTTGCTCTTGAGGCGAAGAAGGGTTATACATTTGGAACTGAATTAACAGGAGAGTTAATTGTGGAAGAAAAGCGAGTGAGAGGGGATCATGGGTATTTGCCAACTAATCCTGATATGAATGCGGGATTTATTATTAGTGGTTGTGGAATTACAAATGGAAGTAAGAATGGAAGTAAGAATGGAAAGAGTATTGGTAAAATTAATATTGTTGATGTGGCCCCGACACTTGCAAAGCTAATGGGTTTTTCCATGGGCCATACAAGTGGCCAGGCCATTCCTATGGCCAGGCCATAAAAATTATTTTCCCTTAAATTCAACCTTTCTCTTTTCTGCAAATGCGCGCATACCTTCAACTCTATCTTCAGTATTAAAGAGATATCCAAAGTGAACGCTCTCATATTTTAAAGCATCACTTTTGCTCATATTAAAACCATTTCTGATTGCATCTTTAGCAGCGGCGACTGCCAACGGGCCATTTTTAATAATTGCTTTAAGTGTCTCTTGAGTTTTAGTTAAGAGTTCTTCTTTTGCAAAAACTGCATTTACTATTCCCCAATCTTTTGCTTCTGTGGCCGTTAACATTTTACCAGTAAAGATTAATTCAGAGGTCTTTTGAGCACCAATAATTCTTGTGAGATTTTGAGTTCCACCATAACCTGGAATTATTCCAAGCGTGGCCTCAGGAAGTCCTAACTTAGCATTAACTGAAGCATAGATGAAATCACAAGAGAGTGCTAACTCTAGGCCAGCACCGAGAGCAAATCCATTAACTGCTGCAATTATTGGTTTTGGAGATGAAGATAATTTTTCAAAGATTGATTGACCTCTTCTTGAAAATGCTTGTCCACCTAAAAGATTGGTGTTCAACATCTCTTTTATATCAGCACCAGCAACAAATGATTTCTCTCCTGAACCAGTAACAATTAATCCTTTAACTTCAGCATTCGCATTTATTTTATCAATACACTCGCTTAGTTCGCTAAAGACTTCAGCATTGAGAGCATTAAGCGACTCTGGTCGATTGATTTTAAGTAGAGCAATACCTTCCATTACCTCAATGATCAAAGTCTTATAATTTAAGTTATTATTATCTGTCATGGTTGTTTCCTTTTTAAGAGTTTAAGAGCGACAAACATGTTTTCCAATAACGATTCTTAAAATCTCATTAGTGCCTTCACCAATTCTTAAGAGAGTAGCATCACGATAAAATCTTTCAATGTCATACTCTTTCATTAAGCCATAAGCACCAAAGATTTGTTGTCCTTCACGCGCGCAGAATTCAGCAGTTTCAGCACAGTAGAGTTTGGCCATCGCTGCTTCTTTGCCGTAAGGTTTATTATTTTGGCGTAACCAAGTTGCTTTATAGAGTAGGTTTCGAGCAGCTTCTATTCTCATCGCCATATCTGCAAGTTTAAAACTAATTACTTGATGTTCATAAAGTTTTTTTCCAAATGTCACTCTATCTTTTGCATATTCTAGAGCTAAATCAAAAGCACCTTGAGCAAGACCCAATCCCATAGCTCCAATAGAGAGTCGTCCACCATCAAGCATTTGCATCATGATCTTAAAACCCATTCCCTTATCACCAAGAATATTTTTTGCAGGAATTCTTAAATCTTTAAAATAGAGTTCGCCAGTATCAGAAGCTCTCCACATCAACTTACCCTTCATAGGTTTTATAGTTAATCCTTTAGTATTTGTTGGTACAAGAAAGCACGAAGTTTCAACTCTACCATCTGGTGTACGTCCAGTTACCGCCTGAACAGTAATACCTAGTGAGAGTGGAGTACAGCTATTTGTAATCCACATTTTAGATCCGTTGATTACCCATTCATTGGTTCCATTATCAAAGTAAGCAGTGGTCTTGCTTGCTTGAGCATCACAACCTGCCTCTGCTTCTGATAATCCAAATGACCACAAACCATTTCCAGAGCATAAATCTGGAAGATATTTTCTCTTTTGTTCTTCAGTTCCAAAATAATAAAATGCACCTGAACCTAAACTGTTATTTACTGCTACAACTGCTGCTTGAGAGGCATCAATACGTGCTAACTCTTCAACAACTGTAACGAATGAGAGGTGATCTAATCCTTGGCCGCCATACTCTGTAGGAACAAACATACCAAACAAACCAAGCTCTCCCATTGCTTTGGTAATTTCCACTGAGAATGTCTCGGTTTCATCGAGTTCACGTGCCTTGGGTGCTATTTGCTCGCGCGCAAATTTTCTTACGGTATCACGTAGTAATGTCATCTCTTCTGTTTCTTGAAATTCATAGGCCATAAACAATTTCTCCTGTGTTAGTAAATTGTAAATAGTAAATAGCAAAAATATATATTAAGAAAAATTAAATGGGAATTTTTATTTATTAAACTTTAATTTTGTAAATAATCGATAATTATATCTCTTCTCTTTGCGGCCGTTCTTACGCTAGTGATGATTCTGAAAATTTAATTTTAAATAATTTTTTGATTATTATAGAGAAACTAAAAATAAATCCTGCTGAGATAGTTAATATAGGGCCATATTATCAACAAAAAAAATCAATTAGACCTGTTTTAGTTTATTGTGGGGAGCTTGATGATGCTGTTATAGAGAGTGATTTTTTTTCTACTATAATCTCGCTAGATTCGATATTGGTCTGATTCAAAATTGACTTAAAAAAAGATAAAAGCTGAGTAATATGATCTAGTACTTTTGAAATTCACATAATAGTTACTTTGTTTTATTCTATCATAGTTATTATCGATTATTTCACATACAATGATATCAAAAAGTGAGATTAAGAATGAGAATGAAAATGAAAAGTTCAATCTTTATTATGGTGATATTATTTTTGGTGGCCTTAAATATTACTGGATGTAGTAAAATATTTGGTGAAAAGAAAGCTACAGTGATAATTACTATTCCAAAACCATTTAATAAAATGGCCGTAACTAAAGGAGCAATCTTCGATCCTTTTTCAAAAATTATCACGGCCAAAGGTACAACTACAAATGCATGGGGATTGGCAGATCCCACTTCAATTGAGGAAATAGAATGTCTGGCAATTGTTGGTAGTTGGAGTGGTAGCGGAAGTGGTAGTGGAAGATGTTTGGATGCTAACAATGCTGAAGTTATTAATGCAAATAAAGTTGCCGGTACGGTAGCATTTGTAGCGGGATCTAATGCTACAATCACAATGGAAGTTCCTGTGGGAGTTTCTAGAAATTTTAAAGTAGTAGGATTTAAAAAGAGTGCGGCCCAAACATGTCCCTCCATTGCAACTCTCTCTCAAGCTGAGCGAGCAGCTCTCTCAGCGCCTTATATCTTAGGACAAGCTACTGTTGATATATCAACAGGAGATAGATCAATTCCTCTTACAATAAGTTTAACTGGGGCCCAAAAATTTGTTACTTGTGATGGAGCTCTTTTTGCTTGGTCTGGTTACACTGCCTCTTCTGCAACAATTACAGCTGCTAACTTTGCCAATGGTGAATTAACAATTACAGGTACAAATTTAGATAGTGTTCACACAGTAAAATTACAAAAGGTGGGAACAGTAACCAGCAGTGACTTAAGTGTAGTCAGTAAAAGTTTTACTTCCCTTGTTTTAAAAGCATCTGTTGGCGCACTAAGTGTGATTGCCGGTGCTGCTTATAATTTGATTATTACCAATGCCTATGGAGCTGAGACATTTGCTGTTACAGTGACGGTGAAATCAGATATAAATGTAATTACTACCAGTAATTACAGTGTGGCCACTACTGATCATTATAAATTATTTGTTGCCAGTGGTGATGTAACTTTCACTTTGCCAGTTGCCTCTGGTGTTGATCCTGGTTTTGAAATAAGAATAAAGCGAAATGAGAATAGTAATAGTTCCATAGTAAAGATTATAGAATCAGTTGCAGGAATTGATGGAAATACTTATCCGATCTATCTTGCGACTAAGAATGCTTCTGTTCAATTAATTTCCAATGGATCTGCTTGGTATTCAGGACTTAAATCTGGAGTGGTAGTGAGAGGAAATTCAAGTTTATATACGTGTAATGGGCACACAAACAATACCGCTATAAATTGTTATCAGAATTCTAAAATTCGTCAAAATGTTTTAGCAACACACACTGACGGTCATGTGTTGTATTGGGATGGAATTGCATGGATGAAAATGACAGATGAGAAATATTTGATTCATGATGCGTACAATTTGGTGGCCAGTAATATTACTAAATATTTTAGTGCTAGTTTGAATTTCGCGGTTAATGGAGTTGTTAATAATTCTGCTGGTTATAATAGTAGTTTAACTATTTTCTATTCTAATAATACCTCACCTTTGTCACTGGAGAGTCTCTTTGGAGTTAGAACGCATTCTGGTGGTGCGGATGTTGATAATTATGTAAATCAATATGGAAGACCAGATGGTGCCTGTAATGTAATGGGAATGCGTTTACCTCGTAGAAGTGAAACAGTAGCAGGAGGTGGAAGTTTAGCAACAAGTAGTTCAAGTACTTTTGCATGGACTGCTACAGGGAATGTTTCTAACTATAATCAATATTATGTTTTTAATGATTCTGCTTTAAGCAATGGATTGAGTAATAATTATTCAGCAATGGCCGCGGGTGCTGTATGTATAATCAATGCAAGCGAAGTAGAGAATGGTATTTCGTTTTAATTAAATTGTAATAGTTTGACCTAAAATTACATCTCTTTCGCTAATATCAACATCAGAAGTTTCTCCAGCTATCTCCACTTTTACTTTATCGAGTGGAATTATTCCTATCGAGTAATTTATCTCTGAAGGATAGGGAAATTTTAAACTCCAATTGCCGTTCTTATCTGCAAAGGTAAAATTTGAGTAGATAAAAGTTCTTCCGGCATTTGATTGCATTTTTAAGTATACGTTTACAAATGCTCCTGCTCTAGCATTACTTCCAACTATAGTTGCGGCCTTTACCACTTCATAAAGATGAAGACGACTAACTAATTCACCAAAGTAAAAAATTTTCAGATCAGATTCATAGAGTAGACGTAAATAATCAACCGCTTTAATTACTTTTGCATTTAAAAGCATTGAAGAGCCATCATAGGCATAGAGGCGGGCATTGAGCATAGTAAAAAATTTATCTTTTTGATGATAATTATTTTTTATTTCAAGAAGTTCTCTCCAATCATAATTAATTAAATTTGCGTAGTATTTAATTTCATCTGGTTGCAGAGGACTATTAATAACATATTTAGAAAGGTGTTTGTCTAAATATTTTTTTCCCTCCTCTGGTGTTTGCGCTAGTTCAAAGCGTGCAAAGTCTTTGGAAAAATTTATAAAATAGTGTGGGGCCGCGAATGGACTAGTGATAATTGGCCTTTGTGCTCGATAGATAATTAGATGACCTAAATCTCTATTGGCCATAATAGAGTATTCAGGTTTTTTTGTTTGATCAAAAAAACCACTAGTTGGAGGAGAGATTTTTTTTAAATAACTGGCAAAGGTGTTTGTATCTTGGAGATAGAGTGCATAGAATTTTTTTTGTTGAGCATGTGCTGAAAATTTTGGAATCATAGGGATGATGCAAATTATGGAGAGAAGAATGATTGTGAAACGAAATATTTTATTTTTATTTTTATTTTTATTTTTATTTTCATTTTTACGTTCATTATTAATGGAGAAGAGATAGGCAATTGTAGCGCTAAAAAAGATGGTGAGGGCGATAACAGCATTGGGTGAAAACATTAACTGATAGAGTCCGGTGATTATTATTAAAATTGTATATGAGGGTGTAATTATCGTTGAGAGATTCATTTTTCCTTTGAATATTTGATAGAGCAAATAAAGATAAATGAAGGGGATAAAAATTATAAAGAATGAGTAGTTTACAAAGACTGTATATATACCGTGATAGAAGGGGGACTTGCTTTCAGAGGAGAGTCCGAAGAACCAATTATCACCCATAGTATAGCGAATACCATCGATTATATTTTTAAAGAGATGACCATAAGTAATAGAAAAGATAAATATTGTTGCAATGATAATTGCTGCAACAATGTTTAATTTATTGTTGGTCTTTGTTCCTTTATAGATTTCGAAGCATAAGGAGATAAGTAATCCAAGAAGTGGAATCAGCACATGAAAGAGGGATAGTATTTCAAATTCAATTAAAAATTGTCGTCCATAGCTGGATGTGAGTGAAAATAAGAATATTGAAATGGTGGTAGTGAAAAAATATAATTTAAGTTTACTATTTAATTCGTTAGTGAGTAAGCGCAGTGGAATAGTGATCAAAAGAAGAAGAATAAAAAAAATATTAACGTTGGCAAAGCTGACATGAAAGAATTGAAATAGACCAACTGCTGTACCTAATGTAATGATGTGAGCGCGAGTTTTGGTAGTTGTGGTATTTGTGGTAGTGGTAGAAAATCCACCATACATCAATAAAGCAATAATAAGAACAAAGAAGGCATTGATGGTGTGATGATCAACATTGGCGTAAGCAGAGTAATTAATATGAGCATTAGAAATTGAAATCATGGTAGTGGAGAGAAGTGCTGGAAAAATTCCCCAATAGCGTTTGAACATTATAAAGATTATGATCATAGTGATGACGGATAAGGTTGGATTGAAAAAGGAGATTATTTGCTCTGTTAAAAGTTTATTATTTGTATTTTGGGTAAATAATGAGGTTATTTTTAAGATAGATCCTAAAAGTAAATCAAAACCTCCAGGCCAATGAACAATTCCTTTACCTGGATAATAGATATAATTGTCCTCAGATAATGTGTGTGGATAATTCTCTTTTGTCCATTCAGCTCTTCGCATGTGATAGTACGAATCAGGATCAGTGAAGGTTACACTGGGAGAGACTTCCAATTTTGAGTTGTGTACAAATGAATCAAATGAAGATACTCTAAACCAAAATCCTAAAAAAATAATAACTATTAAAGCTACTAAAGTTATAAAAAGTTTAAATTTAGTGGAGTTATTTATATTTATCATCTGTATAGCATGAAAAAAATTCTACAAAAAATCAACCACAAAATCAGTTTAGATTTTATCTTTTGTTTTATTATTTTACTGATAACTTTATATCTTTTTTTTGCCACTTATTTAAAGTGGGGTAGTTTTATTCTCGATTCTGGATATGGTTTATGGATTCCAGAGCAATTGTTATTGGGAAAGAAGCTTTATAAAGATATTTTTTATGAGTATGGATTTTTTTCAGTATATTTAGTGGCATTTTTTTATAAAATATTTGGAATAAGTAGTTATGTTATTATTGGAATTGGACTGGCCATTACAATTGCCATGTCATATGTGTTGTACTTTATAGCGAAATTTATTTTAAGCGCTCATGAGAGTTTTTTTGTAGTATTAACTTTTTTGTTAGTATGTGCTTATGGTTACTATGATTACAATGGAATTTTTAACTTTATCTTTCCTTATAGCTTACCATCCACTCTATCTCTTTTGTTGACATCTATCTCGCTTTATTTTTTATTAAGATATTTTCAAAAAACCAAGAGATCTTATTTGTTTGCAATTGTTTTTTTTATGTGTGCATCTTTTTGTACTCGTATAGAATATTCATTTTTAATTTTAATAGGGCAAATTATCGCTAGCATTTTGTTTGCGTTTAAAGAAAAAAAGTGGATTGTTAGCAAAGAGTTGCTAATCACATTTTGCGCGATCTTTTTTTTTAGTGCCTTTGTATATGTTACTTTCTTGATTCAGACTGATTCGTTAGGAATATTTGTAAGAATGTATTCGGATACACTATATTCTTTTAGTAATAATAATATAATGACTAAGTCACTTATGGGATTAAGTGACTTGAAAAATAATCTAATATTCATTGTAACTAGTTTTATATTTTTGACATTAATTTTATTGGCCGTATTGTTGGTCACTAATTTATTATTAAAATTTTTTAATAATAAATTAGTCGAGAATAAAAGAAATAATTATATATCATTTGCTCTTTTGTTATTAATAGTAATTTACTGGGCCAAGAGATTTTTTTCGATAGAAGAAATTAGTGGTAGTGAAATCTTTTATCCTTTGCAGTTAATATTGATGATAAATATTTTATTTTCTTTTTATATGATTTTTGCACAGGCCACTCAATATAAAAAACATTTAATGATATTTTGTATATCATTAATGGGACTTTTATCACTTTATAGAATTTTTCTTCATTCACTTCCATTAATGCATGGTTTTGTTCTTATACCATTAGCTCTCGTCGGACTCTATTATTACTCCTTTTATCTCTTTGGTGAATTATATTTAAAGATAACTAAGACAAAGTATTTTTTTCAACCACTTTATTCACTTATAGTAATGGTGGTGTTGTTGCAAAATCTCTTTGATTTTTGGAGTATTTCCAAGAGAGCATATGACAGTCGTATTGTTCAGCTTAAGTTTGAGAGGGGGGGGATAAAGGTGCAAAGAGATGAACTTAACTATAGAATGGCAAAGACGATTGAATATATTGGTAAAAATATTCCTGAGGATAAAAGTGTTGTAGTTTTTCCAGAGGGTTTACTCTTAAATTTTTACACAAAAAGAATTAATCCTACAGGATATGGTGTTTTTAATCCGGTGGGAATTGATATTTTTGGTGAAGAAAATATCATAGGCAAATTTAAAAAATTAAAAATTGATTATTTTATCTTTCTTCAGCGAGATGCCTCTGATCATGGGTATCGTGCATTTGGTACGGACTATGCTAAAAGATTATATGCATGGATTTTAGAAAATTATCTAATAGAAGATACTATTGGGCCCTATCCATTTACTACAAATCATTTTGGGGTTGCGATTTTACGAAATAAAAATATTAGAAAGCAACAAATACAAAATCCACTTCCGCTTTAAATCTATCCTTAACTGTATGTCTACTCCAATTGCCTTTGTTATTTATTGTAGGACCTAAATCTACTTCCGCTCTTGGTCTGTCCCAAGCATTGTTGTTACTGCTGTTGGAGAAAGTTATATTTAAAATAGTGGAGAGTTTAGGATTAGGTGTATAGATGGCCACAAAATCATAATATAGATTTGATTCGCGAGTAGCATGACTAATCATTGCTACAGTTCCAATTTTGCCCATTAATTCCAATTTATCACCTAGTTGATAATCTATTCCTGGAGAGATATCAGTTTCATCACTGGTATCTAAGTGTGAGGTATCGCGGCCTTGACTATGATAATTCCATGCTTCGATGAGTGCAGTTAATTTGTCATTTATTTTAAACTTTGGTGTAAAATAGATCTCATGATAGTAGATTGCTTTGGGATTATTTTGTGTGTATTCACTATCAGTATTAACAAATGAAAGTCTGGCCTCGTTCCAGAGGTAAAATTTGTTGGCAATTATTTCTTTGGTGGTGAGGTATGTTCTAAATTGTAAAAATCCTCTCTCTAAATATCTATTTCTTGATTCAGCAGTGATTCGAGAGTAGTAGCGAGTGCTTAAATCAAAATTAACACCATGTTTTTCTTTTGTTAAAATTTTATTTTGATCAAATCTAAAGGCCCAGTAGTTTGCTTTTACGGAGTATTCTCTCCTACCTTCGCTACTTAAATTTCTCTCCATTCTAAATTGAGGATATAACCAAAATGATGAATTTAAATAATAATTATTATTTAAATTGAGCATAGGATAGAAATCTGCTCTTATGTCACTTACATCTACGTTGTAATCATATTTTCTTTGGGTTGTTGCATCTGCGGCAAGCCACAATCCAAATTTATAATTATCTAGATTTGAATTGGGGTTTAAATTGGAATTGGTACATGAATTGGAATTGGAATTATGATTAGGATTAGGATTAGTGTTCGAATTGGCCGTGGCAATGGTGAATGTAGTTAGCGTTGCTATTAATATATATATCCATTTTTTCATAGATGTACTTCCAAAGATAAAAATTAAATTAAATTAAGAATAAGCTTAAATTAAATAAATTAAATAAATTTAATAAAAGATGATAAAATTAAGATGATTTGATGTTTACAAAAATTGAATAAATAGGCAAGAGAAATAACTATCCTTGATTACTACCAAGCGTACATAGAGAGAACTAACTCAACTGAACTTCCAGTTTTAAGTGCATCAACAGAGAATTCTCCGGCCCTACTAGCAAGTTTGCCATTTCTAGCAAACATATATGGGTTGATGAACTCTATTGTAGCTGATAGGCGTGATCCAAAGTCATAATTAAGATCAATTACTGATTCAACATCATTTAAGAAAATATTTTTCTTATGAGAAGCACGTAGGTGTGAACAAAGTTTGAATGATGTATTAAATCTATCTGTGAATTTATAATCAAATCCAGGGCCACCATAAAGAGAATCAGTATTAGTTACAGGGCCACCTTTTTTACGAGTGGTAACATATTTACCATATAGTGTTGCAGTTAATTTATCTGATAGTTCGTACTCTTGTGTAAGATAGTTAATTTGATAGTAGTAATATGGATTACTAGCAAGATCTAGGTTTGTGTCTGAAATATAGAATCTGTTTTCACTTGTAACTGAGTATTTTCCAATTTTTTTAGAAAAGATCAAACGAGTTTCAGTTTGAAGAAACTCTTCATTTCTAAGACGTGATTCTTGAGTAACTCTTGGACGGGCATAAAATCTTGCATGAAAATTAATGCCATTTGCTTCTTCTGTAAGAATGTTATTTTGATCAAATCTAAAACCCATGCTGTCATTTTTAAGAACATATTGAGTTTTAACTTCTTGATCTTTCTCTGTGTAGTTTCTAAACATAACCATTTCAGGAATGATCCAGAGTTTTGTATTTTTAGTAAATTTATAAGCAGGCATAGGATAGAACATAGTGTAGTAGCCGGTAATTGCAGGTTCATCACCATTTTTATCAGTATTTCTAGTCGTTAAAGTATCAGTGTCTAATCTTAAAATAACTTTATCTTTAATTTTGTCGAATGTAGAAAGCTCTGCAGTGCTTGTGTTTGATGCATCACCAGTTGTTGGTACAACTGCTGGTGAAACAGTAGTTGGTGTTGTAGGTGTAGTTGCATCATCAGATGCGATTGCAAAATTACAAAATGCCGTGGCCCCAAAAATAATTATTCCCGATAAACCCGATAAGATACCTATCGCTTTTTTCATAAAATCCCTTCTCCTTAAGATAGAAATTAGTGGTTAATACTAATACAAGATTTGAAATTATCACTCCAAATTTTAAATCTTGTGACAATTAATAAATAAAAAAAACAAAAACAGACTAAAATGCTTTTGTCGACGATTTATAGTTAGGAAAATATTTACGTGATTATTTGTTTATTTGCAATAACTTTTTCAACTTATTTAGATGTAAAAACAATGAAAGATTTTTTTATAAATTTTTTTTTTTATTTTTTTTAAAGGTTCATTTCGACACTGATATTTTTTTGTTCGATGCAATTAGATTATAAAATGTATGGCAATTTCGATTGTAATAGGTATAATCTTTCAAATCATGATTATTTAATTTTTTATTTTTTTATTTTTTAAATTAAATACAGCTGGGGGTAATTTTAGTATGAAAATTGAACTTAAAAAACAGAAAAAAATTAAACGAAGACAGGAAAAATTAGCAAGAGAAAAAGCTACATCCAAGGATTCAAAGTTTCATCAGGTAAAAAAGAAGGAACGTTTTAACTTTGGAAAAGTAGTTGTCTTAACAATTGCAGGAGTGGTTTTAGGTGTAGTTATTGTGTTGAATCTTCTTAAGTAAAAAAACGAGATTAGATATGGAAAATAATTTGGCCAAAAAGATTGTGGATTTTATCCATCAATCTCCATCTCCCTATCACACGATTAAAAGTCTAAAATCAAAATTTGAAGAGGCTTATTTTCGAGAGGTAGCAGAGGATGAGGATGTAGCATTCCTTCGTCCGGGAAAATATTTTACAATAAGAGATCAGAGGGCGTTAATTGCCTTTACTCTTTCGGCGGCGCCATTGGAGGAGGAGGGAATTAGATTTATAGGCACTCATGGTGACTCACCATCTCTGAAGTTAAAACCAAATGCTATGATCTTTGATCGTTCTCATCTGCAGTTTGGAGTAGAAGTTTATGGTGGACCGATTTTAAGTAGTTGGTTTGATCGTCCGCTCTCGCTTGCAGGAAAATTAACTTATTTAAATAATCATGATCAATTGAAGAATTTGCTAATTGATTTTAAGCAAGCGGTAGCGATTATTCCTAGTGTGGCCATTCATCTTTACAGAGAGGCAAATGAAAATAGAACAATCAATAAACAAAAAGAGATGACCCCTCTGGTAGCTACAATAAAAAATTTAAAACATAAATTTCCAACACTTTTTGCTAACAATAATAATCCATCTTTTAGTGAGTTGATTAAAGAATATTTAAGTGTACTTAATTTAAATGTAAATTTAGAGGGGAATGATATAAAAGAGATTTTAGCTCATGATTTACGTTTGTATGATATTGAGATGCCAGCGGTTGTAGGATTGAGTGATGAGTTTATTTTGGCCACTCGTTTAGATAATTTACTTAGTACTTTTTTGGCCGCGGAAGCGCTAATTACCTCTAATACTCCTCATACATCTTTCTTCGTATGTTACGATCATGAGGAAATAGGAAGTGAATCTAATGTTGGAGCACAGGGAACTTTTCTCACGGATACACTTAAACGTTTGATAAATTCATCATCTTCGTCTAATAAAAATAATTTTAATAAGGTGATGATGAGATCACTCTTCGTTTCAATTGATAATGCTCACGCTATTCATCCCAACTATAAAGAGCTCCACGATCCAGAACATACTCCAATTTTAAATGGTGGACCAGTATTGAAGGTTAATTCTAATTTTCGTTATGCAACCACTCCAGAGGGAGAAGCATTTTTTAAATATTTTGCAAAAAAAGCAGATGTACCAATACAAACATTTGTCAGTAGATCGGATAAACCATGTGGTTCAACAATAGGGCCATCGATTAATCGACAACTAAATGTTAACACTCTTGATATTGGTGTTCCCACTCTATCTATGCACTCTGCTCGTGAGCTTGCAGGAATAGATGATCTTAATTCCACACTATCAATTCTCACAACATTTCTAAAAGAAAAGTCCTTAAAAATTTAGCCTGCTATCGCACAATAATTGTGCAATCATAATAATTATAAATAAATATAAAATATAGTTACGAAATAAGTGACCGAGTAAATTAGATGAGAATTTTTTTATTAATCTTACTAGTGAGCACTTTTTATTCTTGCAGTAAAAGTAGCAGTAGTAATACATCATCTACTGCCAGCACAGATAATAGAAGTAACCTCGATCCATACTTTCAGTATCAATGGCATTTACAAAATACAGGACAAAATGGTGGAACAGCAGGTGAAGATATAAATGTTTTGCCAGTGTGGGATCAAAATTATCGAGGGCAGGGAGTAGTAGCTTTAGTTGTTGATGATGGAATGGAAATAGCTCATCCTGATTTGCAAGTAAATGTCTCTACTTCATACAGCTACAATTATGTTTATGGTACCAACGATCCAACTAGAGGAAGTAGTACTAGTTCAACTGCTTCAAGACATGGAACAGCGGTAGCGGGAATAATTGGTGCTAAAGATTTTAATTACATTGGAGTGAGAGGAATTGCTCCAGCGGTTACCCTAGCAGGAGTAAATTTAGTGGCGGCCGCGGCCACAGATGCGATGGCCGCAGATGCGATGACTAGAAATATGATTTACGTTCATATTTCAAATAATAGTTGGGGTGCTGCCGATAGTTCTGGCCAATACACAAGTTCCGCCACTGTCTGGAAAGATGCAATCAAGAGTGGACTTAGTAGTGGAAGAGGAGGCAAAGGAATAGTTTATTTGTGGGCGGGAGGCAATGGCGCTAATTCCTCTGGAGAGGATAATTCAAATTATGATGGATATGCAAATTACTTTGGAGTACTTGCTATCTGTGCTGTTGGAAATACGGGAGTAAAAGCAACTTATTCCGAGAGTGGAGCTAACTTGTGGGTCTGTGCTCCTTCTCAAAATAGCGAAAGTTCCTCAAGTAGTAGTGGTATAGTTACTACTGATATGACTGGAGAGAGTGCTGGTTATAATAGAAATTCTACAACCACTGATTTAAGCGATAAAAATTATACAAATAAATTTAATGGCACTTCCGCATCTACTCCTATGGTAGCAGGAGTGGCCGCTTTGATTTTAAATGCTAATCCTAATCTTAGTTGGCGTGATGTGCGTATTATTTTAGCGAAGTCTGCTCGTAAAAATGATTCAACATCTAGTGGTTGGACTACTAATGGGGCCGGATATAATATTCATCACGACTATGGTTTCGGAGTAGTAAATGCGGAATCAGCAGTTAATTATGCAAAGACTTGGACTAATGTAGGAACATTAGTAGGAGGAACAAGTGGAGTCTCTTTTCCTACTGCTGGAGTAATGACTGTTAATCAAGCGATCACGGATAATCCTAATCCTGAGAGTGCAGTTAGTTCCACCATCACTGTATCAAGTAGTGGCATTAGCAAAATAGAGTATGTGGCGGTTACAGTAAAAATTACTCACGCTGATTGGGGCAATTTAGAAATTAAACTTCGAAGAAGTGGAGGAAGTTATAGTACTCAAAGTACATTGGCCACCAAACATACTTGTTACAACGAGGAGGACGGTTCCTCTGATGTATGCAATTTAAGTTCCTTAAGTTATCAATGGACTTTTGGAGTTACTAGAGATTTAGGAGAGAGCGCTGATGGTGATTGGATCTTGGAAGTAAAAGATAAGAAGAGTGGAACGAGTGGAACATTTGATAGTTGGCGCTTAACTTTTTATGGAGAGTAGGGAAATAATTATGATGAGTAAAAATATATTTATTTTGTTTTTTGTATTTATATATGCATTGGTATGTGCATATGCATACGAATATTCCGAGTACTCTTATTACGATGGTGATTCTTTAAAAAAAATTTATTTACTACATGATTTGACCGCTTTGAAAGGAGTAAGTGAAAAAGAAATTGTGAAAAATTCTAAGTCAGTGGTTAATGTTAATATTTTAAAAAATAAATTTCCTTCTACTCTAATTATTAAAAATAAATCTCTCTCCTCTTTAGATGGATTGAAAGATGGATTAAAAGTTTTTGCTAGCTCACCTAATGGTAATGGATTGGCGCTTCTTCCTGGAGGAGTAATTGTATATTTTCATCCTAATTTGAGTGAAAGTGAGATCTATACTTGGGCGCAAAAGCATGATTATAAAATCAAAGAACATTTACCACTAACAACAAGAAATGCATGGTTACTTGAAAGTGCTGCCGATTTAAAGGCGCTAGAATTAGCATTTGAGTTGAGAAAAGATCCTTATGTTATCTCCACACTTCCAAATTTTGAAAGATCTCTGCAGCTAAAATAAATTTTGTTTAAAGTGTAGCTTGAGTAAAAATGTACTAATCTCAAATTTAAATTCTCCGATGAGCATATAACTAATTTTTAGTATAATTTTCCTGGAGAATAGCTGTGTCTCAAATAATTCTAGTAGAAAATAATATCAATACGGATACTGTCTTTTCATTAAATCTTAATACATATTTGGATGCGAAAGTATTTCACAAGAAAAATCATTCGGAAGCAATAGATCTATTACAAAATAATAATGATATTAAATTGATTATTACTAGAAATATTATAGAAAATACTAAAACAGCGATAGAGATATTTAAATTCTTAAAAGAGAACGCCAAAACAATTCCTATGATTATCTTAGGGCCTGAACCGCTGATGGAAAAACATGCAATTATTTTAGGGGAATCACCAGAGGTGAGAGATATCTTAAAAAATGCCGCCCAATGTTTGGGAATCACTCCAAAAGAGATGGCAGCGAAAGTAGTTCCAGATTATATTTCAATACCAATTGAATTTTTTCTGACCTTGGACATACTTATTTGTCCAGTCTATTTACGTCTGAAAACATCCCATGGAGATCAATTTATAAAGCGATTTAATCCAAAAGATAGCATTGTTTTAGAAGATGCCGAACACTTTATAAGAAAAGGTATTCGTGAACTCTACGTTCCTAAAGAGCATCGATTAACATTAACTAATACTATTACTAAACAATTGCTGGGTAAACTCAACAGTGGAGAGATTAATGATGATCAACGAGTAACCATTACTAGTAATAGCGTTGATGTTTTAAGAGAGCAGTTGAAGACTGCTGGTTTCTCTCAAGAGACAGTGGAGTTAGCAAAAAGTACAATAGAATCAGTTCAGAAGGTTATTAATAAAATTCCTCGAGTTAAAACTTTACTAGAAAAGATTTTTGCTAATAAGAGTACCTATCGTTATCGTATGATTCAGCTAGTGACATATATAACATTTCATTCATTAAAAAATATGGAGTGGGGAACTCCTGAGCAACAAGAGAAGTTGGCATTTGTGGCACTCATGCATGATATAATATTTGATCGTGATGAATGGGCAATGGTTAGATCTCAAAATGAAATAAATGAGATGAATATAAGTGATGAAGAGAGGCATATTATACTTTCTCATGCTACAGAGGCAGCAGGATTGGTATTAAATTTTCCAAGTGCGCCTCTTGGAATTGAGGTGATTATTAAACAACACCATGGTGCTATAAATGGTTATGGAATGCCTAAAAATTATTCCAATAACTTATCTCCTTTGGCGATTGTCTTTTTTATCTGCGAGGAATTTGCTCACTCAATTGTGATCGCTAAATCTCAAAATCAAGATATCAACTTTAAAGCTATTTTAGATACAATGAAAACAAAATATACTAAATTTTTATATAAGAGAGTGATTACTACCTTAGAGAATTTGGAATTTTAATTCACTTGATATTTGATATGATATAAGGATGAAATAATTATGAGTAATAGTAATAAAAGTAATGATCAACAAATGGAGAATTTTAATTTATTAGTAGTTGATGACGAAAAGGAGATGTGTGAATCAATTGAGCTTCTTTTAAATGATTCTTTTAAAAATTTAAATTTAAGTTTTGCTTATAATGGTCAAGATGCCCTTGAGTTAATTAAGAAACAAAAATTTTTATTAGTGATTACTGACTTAAATATGCCTATGATGAATGGTATACGGATGATTGAAAATATTTCTTCTCTTCCAAGAGAACAACATCCTAATCATATTTTAGTTCTCAGTGGATATCTTGAGGAGACAGAGTACCAGGGATTAATTAAAAAAGTTAACTATATGTCAAAACCCTTTCCTCCTAATCACCTTATTAACTTTATTCAGCGAATGTTTGATAAATATAATAAGCAAAAGGATGAATTAAATGGCCAAACTTCTGCTATGAGTGATGAGGAGAAGATTCTTATTGATGGTTTGGAAAAAATGTTGACGAGTAAAATTTCTTAGAATCTTTCTAAATTTACAATGGGATTGCTATATTGTATTCTGTGTTTGTTTATTAAAAAACGTAACAGCATATAAACAGCAGGACATTTGTAAAACATGAAAAATCCTTTTTTTGATAATAAGAGTAACATTTATAAGGAAATGTGTGAGTGTAGACATTTTTTGCACTCACATCCTGAGTTAAGTTTAGAAGAGAGTATTACCTCTGATTTTATTTTTAATTTTTTGAGAGATAAAGCGAATATAAAAGTAGAGCAAATCCATCGTGGATATGCCAAACATGGAGTTGTGGCCATAATCGATGGAAATGGAGGTGCGAGTGAAAGTAGAAAGACAATTGCTTTGCGGGCGGATATGGATGCACTTCCTCTAGAGGAGAAAGCAAATCCTCTATGTGAAAATGGAGTTAGTTTTAAATCAATTCATGCAAATAAAATGCATGCTTGTGCTCATGATATTCATATGGCAGCACTTTTAGGAGCGGCCATCTATCTAAATCAGAATCAAAATAAAAATTTTAATGGTCAAGTAATTTTGATTTTTCAACCAGGAGAAGAGGGACTCTTTGGTGCAAAACTGATGATTGAAGATGGATTACTAGATAAATTTAAAATGGATGCTATCTTTGGTCTTCATATCTGGCCAGACTTACCATTTGGCGAATGGGGAATTACAGAGGGAGCAGCGATGGCCAACAGTGATATGTTTACTATAAAAATTAGAGGGCATGGTGGTCACGGGGCACTTCCTCATAAGACAAAGGATCCAATTATAGTTTCGGCCCATCTAATTTTAGCTCTACAAAATCTTATTAGTAGAATGAATAATCCATTTTCTCCTGCAGTACTCTCTATAACTCAAATTAATTCAGGAACAACTCATAATATAATTCCTGAAGAGGCAGTGATTGCGGGAACTTTAAGAACACTTAGTACAGAGGTGCAAAGCTCTTTGATTGAGAAGATAAAACAAATTACTAATGGAATTGCTAGTACCTTCGATTGCACCATTGATCTTGATTATCAATTTGGTTATCCAGTAATGATAAACTCTTCTAAGGAAGCAAAGTTTTGTTCAAGCGTAGTCAATAAAATTTTTCCAGGTAGCAAAGTTCATCACTCAATGACTGCAAGTTTAGGTGGTGAAGATTTTGCTTATTTCTTACAAAAAATTCCAGGAAATATGATTAAGTTAGGAGTTCTTGGTAATGATAATAAAAATATTTCATTACATAATCCATACTTTGTTCCGAGTGATGAAATTATGCTTGCAGCTGCTGGATATTGGATAGGACTTGTAAATAACTACCTCAAGTAACTTGAATAACTATCTCGAGTGACTATTATTTTAGACGTGAAAAAAAATTATTTAATAAATAACAAAAATAGTAATCATTGTAATTCCAACGAAATATAAAATCAGATAAAAAATCTTACAGTATCAAAATAATTCAAGATAAAATCTTTTTTATACAAAAACAATATTTAGATAAAAATCTAGAATTAGGATAAACAGGATAAAAAGGGAGGATCAATGAAAAAAAAATTATCAAAGATGATAGAAAAAAACATCATCTTAAGTAGTTTTGTACTATTACTTTTTTTGACGAATATAATGGGGGCCAATCATGCTTTAGCAAGTGGAAAGACAGTATTTACTCAAGAGATGAATGATGAAATAATTGCGGAAGTGGAAAAGATTGCAAAATCAAAAGGAGTTTTGATAAGTGAAAGTGATAAAAAAGCTGTATTAAACATAAGAAATAAACTTTTTTCAGCAGTTAGTAGAGCTGACTATAAAGAAATAGAAAATTTATTGAGTGATGAAAATTTGAATAAATTGAAAATTGCTGACTATAAGAGTGTCTTTTACAAAGCTCGCAGCAATAAGGGTTTGTTATTATCAGTAGCATATAATAAATGGGCCAATCATTCTATGACCTACGGTTATTCCGGGATAGCTTTTCTTCCCTACTATTTCTCTGATATTCGAGTTGCTGTTATATCCTCATTGATATCTGTAGGGTTTGATTTACAAAAAGATATGTATACTTCTGATTATGAAGCTTTGCTTTACAACTCAAATAGTATCTTGCAATCAACTATAACTTATATTCATTTTGAATCTACTAAAAAGAAGGCATTGGATTTTCTAAAAAAGGGAGGTGATAGGTTATTTGATTCGGCAGTTGAGGGTGGCCATTCTTATTTAGTCAATCATATCATAGAAAAACTTGGTCGAGAAAAGATTAAGGAAGCAATTAGTGAAAGAGAGAGTTTTGTGGAGACTAATACGACTGATTATTTTAACGGATTTAAAACATGTGATCCATTGAAACGAGTTATTGCTAAAGATTGGAAAGATTCAAAGATGTTAAAAATACTTTTAGACAAAGTATACAATGTAAATTTATCGCAAGAGATAGATAAGTATATAGAGAGTGCTGTTAAAGGAGGATATTACAATTCAGCTGAAGTACTAAAGAAGTATAAGCAGAATGAATTGAATAAAGTTTCAGAGAGTAAAAAAATTGAAGAAAAGCAGACAAAATGGCCTGAAATTCATTCTGATCTACAAGAATTAGCAGAAGCTGTGGAAAAATATTTAAGAAATAAAAATGAGATAGATACAAGTGAATGTGTAAATAATAAAGAAAGAGCTAATACATTATATAAATTGGCCAAGATGGATTATTTGAAATTTTTGACGGAAGAGAGTAAATTATTTAATGGAAAAAAAGAAAATATTGATTTTGATGAAAAAAATGCAAGTAAGGTAATTGAGGAAATAAAATCAAAAAACATGTATGATGTTCTTGCCAATGAATGTGACAATTTTAATGAAGTGCTAATATCCTATTTAGGTAGAGTTGATAATTCTATAAAGAGATATGAAAAATATCAGCAATTATTAAATAAGTGTTCACTCTCCTCTTCTTCAGAAACATTAAATACAATAAGGAAGAAAATAGCACCATTTATGTCCCAACATTTGGAAGAAATAAAAGCTAATGTTGGAGAAATTGATGAACTTAATAAAATTGCGGATAAAAAAAATAATAATAACAAACAACAATCAATATTGCCTTCGACAAATCCAGAGATAGAAATTAATGTACCAGAGAACAATAATTAAAAAAAAGTTTTTACAAATATTCTGCTCATGGCACTTGCTGACTTGGGAAAGAGTAAAGCAAAGACTAAAAATTGTGTTACCACCATAAATATCATCATAACTAATCTTTTCATTATTCGTTCCAGGAAATTGGTTTTTCTACAAATGATATAAGTAAAGATGAAAAAAAAGAGAGCTACTCCAAACATTAATGCCAAATACTGAGTATATTTTTCTTTGTTTGTAAATCCAGTTAATAATTCATCAACAGTACTTTTATCGCGTATTATTCTTACAAAAAAACTAATTATTTTAGGATTATTAACAAAAAATGCACCAAATGGGGTTTTGGAAATCTTTTCAATCATGGATTTCACCAATGTCTCTTCAGGTACTTTGTTTAACATCTGCATACTGAGTTTTAAATTTTGGATAAAATTTTTATTATCAATTGTTATGGGTGATGCTGTTTCTGAATTTACTTGTGCCACTTGTGCTGCTTGTGCCACTTGTGCTACTTGTGCCACTTGGTTATCCCCAATGGCGCCTGCAGAGGAAGAAGAAGTTGTTGTTGCTGTTGTTTGTTGGTTTTCTTTTTTATTAAGATTTGCTCGATGTGCTTTTAATTTTTCCGGGCCCATATACTCTAGTATATATTTCTCATAATCATCTTTTGGGGTAAGTTCCTCAGTGGCATAAATAGCTTTTGTTAAAAAGATATTTATGGTGATTGTTATGGTGAATATAGTTATTATAAAATAAATTTTATTTAACATATAATTAACCCTACACTTTAGTATGTTTTAAAAGATATCTCGACATAGAGATAATAAAACTTTAGTAAAAACTGTTCTGAAATTGTTTAATACGAAAAATCAAAGTATTTTTGATGAAATAATTGCTTTTAAATCCCTTTTAAATTTATAATTTTAATATATAAAAAAATACATTTGCACTTAAAGGAGGGGCAATTGATAATAAATCGATGGTTTATTTATTTAAATGAGGTCTTTAAACCTTTTTCACGAATCTTGTTTTCAGCAATTTTAACTTTAGGATTATTGTTCACATTACAAGTTAGATATAATGAAGATACTTTAGTAATAGGTAAAAGTGCTGTGATTGGAACGATAACTATTTTTTTATTTCTACTTTATTATCGATTGTGTGATGAATTTAAGGATTTTGATACGGATAAAAAATATTTTCCAGAGAGACCTGTCCCTTCCGGAAGAGTATCTTTAAATGACTTAAATTATCTGATATATATAATTACAATTCTTCTCTTCGTAATTAATTTCTATTTTAAAGTAAATTTTTTGTCATTTTTAGCATTTTTATCATTATATTTTTTTGGATTTATGATGGGCAAATGGTTTTTTTTACCATCATTGATCTCTAATAACAGAATTTGGGCCTTTATTACTCATTCTCCAGTTAGTTTGGTTGTCAATTTTTATATAATTAACTTATTTGTTGCTGAAAAAGGATTAGCACTTTTTACTTTAGATAATTTTCTTATAGCTCTTTGGTGGGCCATTCCTGGATGGGGTTGGGAAATTGCACGTAAGACTTATGAACCAGAATCTGAACGTAGCGGATATCAAACTTATTCTATGATGCTTGGATATAAGTTAGCAGGAATGATTCCAATTTTTCTTATGTTAATTCAATTTTTTATCTTATTTCAATTAAGAGTAGTTCTTCATTTATCGCCAATAACTATTTTCATCTCTCTTGGAATTATATCTATTACTTCGATTTTTTTTATTAGATTTATATTTTTAGCAACTAAAAAAAGCTCAAATGTACTTCGTTTAAGTATGGAGGTATACAGTTTTCTAATTTATGCGTGTCTACTTTGTGACTTGTTTTTTACAAAAAGGCAATTAGTATGGTAGAAAATTATATTAAAAATATTGAAGATATTGAAAATAATAATATTAATTCTAATGAAAAATTACAAGGATCACTAGAATTATTGGGAGGGAAGGCACATAATCTTTATCATCTTTCAAAAATAGAAGGTGATATTCTAGTGCCACCATGGTTTTGTATCAATAGCAAATGTTTTAAGGATATTATCGCTCCTATTTCAGATGAGATTAAAAATATTATTAACAAAATAGATTATGATTCATCTGAGAGTTTACTTAGTTCATGCAAACAAATTCAACAGATGATTTATACTCAAAAAATTCCAGATAATCTCGAAGAACAACTAGTGAAATATTTGAAAAAAAATATTCATGATAATAATCATGCTTTCAGAGGAAAGAATCAACTCTTTGCTGTTCGTTCTTCATGTAATGTAGAGGATGGTAGTGAGAAGTCATTTGCTGGAATGTTTGAATCTTTTTTGTTTGTTAAAGAAGATCAATTACTAGAAAACATAAAAAGATGTTGGTGTTCAACCTATAATATAAATGTCTTGAAATATATGCAACATCATCAGATTGATCCAATGAAAAATAGAATGGCGGTTATTGTTCAAAGTATGGTGGATGCTGTTGCTTCGGGAGTTTTATTTCAATCTGATCCAACAAGTAGTATTTCTGCCCAAGGATTAATTGTGGCAAGTTATGGAGTAGGTGAAGGAGTAGTTAAAGGACAAGTCGAACATGATACTTATTTTTTTAATAGGAAAACTCAAGTCGTTAACAAGAGTATTATTAATAAAAAACTAAAAAAAATTTCTTTTAATCATAAGAATGGAACAGGAACTATTGATCAAGAGGTGGATGAAGTTAATGGGAGAGCAGCAGTTTTAAGTAAAGATGAAATTTCATTGTTAATTAAAATTAGTAATAGCATTTATAATCATTTTAATATTCTTCAAGATATCGAGTGGTGTATAGATAGAGAGAGAAACATTTTTATAACTCAGACTAGAGCTATAACTATAGTCTTTAACAAAACGAAAATTAATGATAACAAAAAGGTTGTTTTTGATAATAGTAATATTGTTGAAAGTTATGCGGGAGTAGTTTCACCATTAACTTTTTCTTTATTAAAAGATGGTTACTCTCTTAATTTTTCTAATTCCCTAGTAAAAGTTGGTTTCTCTGAAAAAAAGGTAATAGATTCTCAAAAATATCTTAATAATTTGGTGGCATATTTGGAGGGAAGAGTATTTTACAATTTAAATAATTGGCATAGGACACTTGCTTTATTTCCTTATGCTGAAAAAAAGTTACAACCACTCTTTGATGATATGATTGGAGTCAGTAGTAAAGTAAAAAGCAAAAGTGGTGATGATAAAGATAATAGCAACAATATGGAAAAAACGTATGCTAATTTTGTGGCCAAAATTATTGCATCCATTTATTTTTATTTTCTTCTTATTATTAAAATGCTTTTTTTAGATCTCTTAATGTTAAAATACAAGAAAGCATTCACCGCCATTTATATTAAATATAAGAGACAAAATTTAAATAATTTAACTCTAAATGAATTGGCAGATGAGTTTACATCATTTTCTAGAAATATCATTTCAATATTTTATTATCCATTATTAAATGATCTTCGAGCAATAGTTGCTATGGGTGTTTTGAAATATTTATGTAAAAGATGGAGGATTGTAGATGATGAGTCTGCAGAGATTATTTTGAATGATCTTTTATGTGGAATAAAAGGAATGGAAAGTGCGGAAATTATATATTCTCTAGTGGAGTTGGCAGAAATTGTTCGTAAAGATCAGCAGTTGAAAAAAACTATAAAAGATGTATGCTCTCAACAAAAAGAAATTGATTTTACTTTGTTTCCAATCTTTAATCAAAAGTTTGGCCATTATTTAGAAAAATTTGCAGATAGATCGATTCAAGAGTTAAAGCTTGAAGTTAGTACTTTCAGAGAGGATCCATATAAAGCACTTATTTTAATTCTTACATATTCTGAAGATGATATAAATGTAGTTGAAATGAGAAATAGAGAAACTACCATTAGAGCGAATGCTGAAAAAAAATTATCTATACAATTAAAATACTCACCAATAAAAAAGATTATTTTTTCAATCTCTAAGTTTTTTACCAAAGTATCACTCGTTCAAAGAGAATCTGCCCGGATAGATAGGGCGCGATTTTTTGGAGTTGTTAGAGAAATATTTAATAATATAGGAAAAAGATTATATGAGCTAAAAGTATTAAAGGATCCAAGAGATATTTTTTATTTAACCTATTATGAAGTAATAGAATATATTAATTCTTCATCGATTAATTTAAACTTAAATAAATTGGTTGAAATTAGGAAAATAAATGAATGTGAATATTTAAAGAAATCTCCACCAGGAAGAATAATTTCCAAAGGAAGCTATTATCTAGAGATAAAGGAAAATCATGTAAGCAAAATAAATCTTTTCAATGAAGGCCAAAATAATATATGCTCATGGAAACTTCAAGGTGTTCCCGTATCGCCTGGTCTGATAGAAGCGAATGCATTGGTAATAAATGACCCTTTGGAGATTACAAAAAACTGCAATGAATATTTTTCAATTAAAAATAAGATTTTAGTGACCGAAATGACTGATCCGGGATGGGTTTTTTTGATGATGCTTTCATCAGGTATTATTAGCGAAAAAGGTAGTGTTCTCTCTCATACAGCGATAATTGGAAGAGAGCTTGGAATACCAACTATTGTTGGAGTAGATGATGCTACCAAAATTATAAAAAGTGGTGATCTTTTACGTATGAATGGAAATACTGGGATTATTGAATTTGCTAAGGGCCAGGGCATAAGTCTGGGCCAGTAGGAAAAAATTAGATCTTAAATTCTAAAGTTAAAATATTAGAGGTGTCATTACGTGTATAAATGGTTTTATCTGCCAATTTTTTTACCAGAAGTACACCTAATCCTCCAATATCTCTTTGATCTACATCTAGAGTTATATTAGCATCTTCTTTTTCTAGAGGATTAAATGGGGTTCCAGCATCAACAATTTCAATCTTTATTATCTTATTATCTAGGAAAATAGTGAGTTCGATCTCTATTTTTTCATTAGGATTCTTTTCTTGATTATTTTGATGATCTTTGTACGCATAGGATACTATGTTTACTAAAACCTCTTCTATTGAAAGCTCTAATTCCATAATTTTTTCAAATGTAGGACAGTGTTCACTTAAATAACAGGAGATCTTTTCTATTGTCTTAGAAACCTCTGGCAGTATAGCAGGTAAAATAAGTTTTAAATTATGGTTTGATTTTGTCATAATGGTATGTAATCCTAAAATTAGTCGATCGTCATCGTATAGTATTGTTTTGCTATTAGTAGCTATTAGCTTTAACCACACCATCAGTATAAAACAAAATTATATTTTGATCATTTAAAAAAAGACTTTGTCTTTACCTATTTTTTTTATCCACTTTTATACTTTGTAGATATATCTATTTTTTCTTTCAATAAGCTGATTGATTTGCAGAAAATTTAATTCGCTTTTAAGGGCGTTTCTTATTTCACTGTTAGTTAGCTTTTTCAGACGTTCATAAGTTGTTTTGTCTGGAATTAGTTTCAGCACACCACCTTTGCTAAGAGGAACGTGTGCTCGTCTGGCGCCATGATATTTCCCTTTAGCGTCCTTGCCTGCTGGTTCAATATCGTGCCACCAATCGTTGATACGAAATGCCCAGCTATTATCGATTGCTATTGCTCGACTCTTTTTAGGTTCTGCATTTCCATCTTTATCCTTTTCGAAAAGATAATTACCTGGATTGTCTCTTCGATCCCAATTTCTTATTAGATAATCAAAAAGTTTCATTTTAGCAGGAATGATTTGATCTTCCTTAGCAAGCTTGTTTGCAGTTTTAGTGTTATCAACAAAAAACATTAAAGATCCTTGTACTTTTTTACCATCGAGATCAATGGTTCGTATTATTGTCATAGGTACCAAATTAATTCTAAGCAAACGATCAAAAAGATAAGCAGCTACATCTGAATGAATATTTGCACTCAAATTAAATGGTTCATAGGGTTTAAATACTCCCTTAATTTCCATTCCATCAAGCGATTTTATAGTTACTAACTTAGTAATGTTATTTCCTCCGCCTAGTGGAGCTATATCTATTACATTGTCATTTTTCATAGTATCATTTAATTTTTTATTAAGAGAATCACTAAGTTTATCATTTCCTTCCTCATCAAGCTCCCAAATAAGATTTTGTATTCTATTGAATTTTTTTTCTTTTTGTATAGTTTAAATATGAAAAGGAAGAACTGAAAATATTTTGTAATAATACAATCAAAATTAAAAGATAAGAGAATTTAAGATTAGGGGTGTTTGTTTTTAATATCATATGTAATATCATATGTAATATATGTTTAAAAAAAATTAAGAGTAGAAATGCTTTTTGCTAATGAAATTCGTATTATTAAATAGTTGGCAAATAAAAAATAAAAAAGATATTAATTTAATCTTTGTGATGATGTGGTTTAAGATATGAAAGTTGACAGTTTTTTGGGGCATACTCAATAAGTTACTTTCCACCGATTCTGTCAGGATAATTTTTCAGCGACTTTGACAGTAAAACAAATTGATCTACCTTTTAAGAAAGAAAATTTATCTTAAAAAGGTGGGAAGGATGGTTTTGTCGATGTCAATAAATTCTACTCATCAGATTAAAATTGATCTTATTTCTGGAGTAATCCAAGGTAAAATCCCAAAAGAAACAGTAATGAAAGCACTTAAGGTAAGTGAACGTACTATATGGAGGTATATAAAAAAATATAGAGATAAAGGAATTGCTTTTATAAAACATGGAAATTGGAATACTCTCCCTAAAAATAAAAGTGATGATGAGGAAAAGAAAAGGATTATAGAAATATGCAAGCTATTATATTATGATTTTAATCGTTCACATGCTTACGAAAAATTAATCAAAGAGCATTCACTTGTTACAAGTTATTCTACATTTAATCGATGGTGTAATGAAAAAGAGATATTAAAAAAGAAAACATATCGAAGAAAAAAAATATCTCGTCAACGTCGTGAGCGCATGAAAAATATTGGAATAATGATTCAGATGGACGGGAGTCATCATCAATGGTTTGGTTTTAAAAAAACTTGTTTAATCATAGCAATTGATGATGCTAATAATGAAATTATTGCTGGTAAA
>JADFZW010000023.1:0-577 GCA_015232355.1 Oligoflexia bacterium | reverse complement strand
TACTCTATGTTGATAGAGCTGGAATTTTTGGAGGAAATAATAATTCGCCTGTACCATTTAAAAGAGAGGGATTTTCGCAACTAAAAGATAGATTAGAATTACTAGGAATACAAACTATTTATGCTCATACAGCGCAAGCAAAAGGGCGTGTGGAAAGGGCATTTTCAACATTACAAGATAGATTAATTCCTGAAATGAGATTAAGAAATATTATAGATATTGAAGATGCAACTAAATTTTTTAATGACTTTTTTTTACCAGAAATCTTTAATAATAATTTTATTGTTCAACCTGAAAATCAAGAATCGGCATTTAGACAACTTCCAATGAATTTAAATTTGAATGATCATTTCTATGTTAAAATTAAAAGGAAAGTTGGAAATGATCATACAATAAAAAATTTAGGAAAAGTTTTCGATCTTGAGCTTATTGAGAGAAGCATAGCTGGAGAAATAATCGAAATAAGAACTTATCCTAATGTAGAAACTCGATTGTTTTGGAATGATAGAGAGCTATTTTTAAAAGATAGAACATTAAAAATAGCTTAATAGTTGTTTCAAATTTATCCAAAATGAAA
>JADFZW010000022.1 GCA_015232355.1 Oligoflexia bacterium | reverse complement strand
AAAGTAAATGCTTCTACTCATAACAATTTAAAAAATAGAAATACAATTGGTGCCACTATAATAGAATTGACAAAGCAATTGCCTAATTGATATTTTTTTAACCAGACAGAAAAAATATTCCACTACCAATGCAGGACTTGATGAAAAAGCACAACAGGAATTTTTTTATCTGCTAGAAAAACTGATGCTTCAAGAAGGATTAACTATTATCTTTTCTACTCATGATATAGACTTGGCCTATTGCTGGGCGGATACCGCTTATATTCTCCAATCTGGAAAAGTAGTTGCTAGTTGTAGCAATCATGATTTTAATTTTACCGATGTATTTTCAAAAATTACAAGCTACGGTTTTATTCCTCCTAAAGTAATTGAATTATCCACGCAACTAAAAAAATTGGGAATTATTCCACGAGATAGCAATGATCCTCGCAGTCTTAGTGAAATTATACAAATAATAAAAGGATAATGAATCTAAATTAGGCATGTAATGAAATTGAAATGTAATTACGACAAATCAAATTAACATTTGAATAGATTACCCTAAAAAAAATATTTCAACATATCTTTCAAATATAAATGAGATTATGAAAAACGGAGTTTGGTTGCTAAAATGAACTGAACTGTACGGATACTAAAATAACGATTATGCTTCAACAGCGAGAACGATATGCCGAATTTCCATTGGCAGCGGCCAAATATCGTTGGTCTTGCAATACTGCATACGCAGTTGCAAACGATCCATGTGATTTACGGGCCAGCTCTGATGCCTTTGTATTCTTATTATTTTCGGCCAAGGCCCACATGTCCGCCCGATAGGAAGGACCAATAATAGTACGCCACTTATAAAATGGATTAATTTTACATAATTCAGATGGAGAAACGGTATCTTTTTCTCTGATCCTAATTAAACCATTAGCAGGAACTTTTAAAACACTGTTAATAAAATTTTGATCTTCACCATATTTTTTAAAATGAAATCCTTCAGCACCTGGACAGTTGATTCTAGGCCCACTATAAACTTTTTCTAGTTTTTTAAATCGTCTATCTTTACTGAGAGCTGTTCCCATAGCACTCCAAAAAGCTCTAACAACAGGATTTTCAATTTTGCTGACTTGATTTATTAAGCAGGTGACATTAATTTTTTGAAAATGATAAAAACACCATGATGCCACTAAAGATAAGGTACGATATTTACCTTCAACTCCTTCAATCGATGCTGAAACTAAAACATCTTCAGGAAGAAATAATTTCTTATTGGTGAACTTACTGTCAATTCTTACACCTAAACTGAGAAGACCTTGGGTTAGCTCTTCCCCCTTTAAAAATTCTTTAAGACACTTTTCTCGTTTAAAGCTCATAACCAAGCTCCTTGGCCAATTTGTCCATTGATAATTTTACATGCTCAGGCCAATCTGTATTTCCATCGCGTTCATAAAGCCAATCTAGTGATTCTACGATTTCATTTTTTGTTGGCGATAATTTAATACAATCTTCAAAGTCAATTCCGCGATCACAATAAGCAAATAATTTGCTCTTTAATAAATCTGACCTGCATAAAGTTTGCAGCTTGAGTGAGGTTCCAGAATAAATATTCTCACAACGTAATTCCCAACCTTTTGGTAGGTCTTTCGATAAGGATTCGGGGCCATTGTTTAACCAATCAACATCAAGTCCTTTAACTGTAGATGCGAATTCCTTGGAAAGAGTCTTTATATTTTCTGTAATCGTAGGTGATAAAATATCACAGTCTCTTGTTTGTCTTGAAACCACACCTTGTATTATCAGTGCCATTCCACCAATTACAATTCCTTCAAAACTTTCATTTTTCTTTGATAGAAAGGAATCAAATTTTTTTATTATTTCAAAATCCATGAATGGCCCCATTTTGGTAAAATTGTTTATATGTATTACATATGACATATATGGTATCTGTTAAAATGATACCACAAAATAGGATTTTTAACAAGTTGATAAATATTCGGCACCTTAGATTCAAGGTCGTGAGCTAAATATAATTTATTTAAGGTTATCGAGAAAAGGTCTTTTATACCTGAAGATACATGCCGAAGATAGGATCACCGAAGATAGATAGAATCATTTCCAATCATATTTAGTTTTAGTCATCTTTCTTGTTATGGTTGTTAGTGGTGTTAATCCTTTGCTCAATTTGATGACCAACTCCTTTTCAAGTGCATGATAAAATTTATTAACTCCAACTGTGAAAACAACCAATAGGCCAAACGAGATAATAGTATCAAAGATAGATTTCATATTTGTAGTACTCCTGTTCTGATTTAAAAATATTAAAATATTAGAGTGAAAAAACATTGCTCGAACATTTTAATTAACAGGACTTTGACATACTTAAGACATTTTCTATGGTGAATATTAGGGAAAAGTAGGGAAAGAAGGAGAGATACTAAAGAGAAATAACTTTTTGGAATCATTCTAATTTGTTAAATATATTAAACTTTGCGCTAACGCAATCTGACACCTGTACTGTCCACCATGTCAATCGTAACTATTCTAAAGTCATCCACATAAAAATGGAATGAAAAAACTACAAAAGATTATCGTGTACCATTGGTTAAGTGATTAAGATTAATAAGATAAAAAAAATTACTTCCTTTTATCCATAAGTGAACGCAGGCGTTTTATTAAAAAGATCATAATACTTTTAGCAATTTCACGCTGATCCCACATAATATCATATAAAGATTTTTGAGAAATTTTAAGCAATCTACTATCACACAATGTACTTATGGATGCAGTTCTAGGTTCAGATGATATCGCCCCTAATTCTCCGATAATACCTTTATCACTTAAAATATTGATGGTTGTTGAATCATCAAAAATCCTAACTTTTCCTTGAATAATAATATATAGTGAAACTCCAATGCTTCCCTTTTGAAAAAGAATATCTCCCTTTTTTATGGCAATTTCTTTTGCATTTTGGGCCATAAGATGCAGACTACTATCTGACAAATTATTAAATATTGGAACAGATTTTAATAGAAAAACTTTTTCTATTGTTGATAATTCTTTCCAGTTGTCGACTGCAAATGTTTTCATGCTCATTTCACCCACATTAGACATCTCTGCTTCTGAAATTGCTGATAAATGCATCTTTTGTGCACAATTGTCTCCTGTAGTATATTGGATGGCCGATCTTAAACGCCTACAGAGAATTATGAGAATACTTTTGACCGCCTCAAAATGATTATCAATCATTTGCATTAATGATTCATGGGTAAGTGAAAATGTTAATGTTTTTGATAATGCTGTAGCATTGGTAGAACGACCTTCAGGGCATAGAGCGGCCATCTCTCCAAATATTTCCCCTTGATGCAAATTTGCGATACTAGCACCCTGTAGATGGATGTTTACATTACCTTCCACAATGATAAACATTGTTTCTCCATGATCACCATATAAGAAAATATTTTCATGCTGATTATACTCTTGAATATTTAATGATAATGCAATTTCTATCAAGGCATATTCTGGAACAAGAGAAAACAAAGTGGTCCTTTTTAAAATCCTGATTCTTTCAAAAATTGAAAAGCGATCATTTGATGTTTTTAAAGTAATTAAATCAAGAATTATTTTTTCATTTTTACTTTTTAAATCATCAAGAAGATAATCTTTCTCTTTCGATAAAGCTGTTTTTAATACAAAATTGCAAGCTGCCGCCCTAAGAATTGGAGAGATAGATTGATCGGACTTGTTGCATAGATTTTTTATAAGTAATGGTTCACCAATCATTTTCGATTCAGGAAAAGAGTGCTTAAGAATGTTGAGCGAGAAAAGAGGATTGGTGTCTTCAAAAATAGCAATAACATTGTTTTTATGACCAGTATTTAAAATGGAGTCTAATAATTCTATGGCCAATGCTCGCTGTTCATCTGATTCTGTATAAAAATAATTGTATTTTATATCACTCATAACTGAATTTCTATAAAGCATACCTAATAAGGCAAAAATGTATTCCTTGTTTCTATCTTTTTCACTAATCAATGTCTCAATAATAGCAGAGTAATTATTTGCATCTTCATCAATAGAATTAGCAGAAATATTTTCAACATTAGTATTTTTTGAGGCATTTTGCTTTTTAAAATCTATCTCCATAGCTAATAATTCGCTACCTTTGTGTAATGCCTTGAAAAGAAGATTTTCAAATGTTTTTAATTCATTTACTCCAGGAACATAACGACATGATTCTAAAGATTTTATTATTTCCATATTCAAATCTGAATCCACCTCCGATAACTTATTCAAAAGATTTTTTATCGCTTCAATCGATTTTAGGCGGCCATAAATATTAATAATTATTTTACGTTTATCTACAAAACGTGAATAAGCATCTTCAAGTGCTGATTCACACCCATCAAGATTAGCATGTCCTGTTATGGTTATAGCGCGGATTGACTGACAGACTAATTTACTATCAAAACACTTTTCTAAAAGTATAGGAATCAATTTAATGTTTTTTATTTTTTCAGCGGCATTTATGGCCATACTTTTTACTTCTATATCTGGATCTTGTAAAAGTGGAATTAATAATTGATAGAGTTGGGGCATGGCAATTTTTCCAATAATCGACGCCGCTAATTTTCTTTTGGCAGCCACTTCACAATTACATAATTTTATTAATTCTGCTCCTCCAAAAATTATTCCCTCCAAACCACAATGTTTAATAAGAGAACAAATAGCGCCCGCAATCATTTCATCATTGTCTGTAACAATATACTTTTTTATAAAATTAATATCATCTCCTTCACTGACCGCACCCAATGCCATCAACCATCTGGCACGAATTTGATCATCATTTTCACCATTAATCCTTTCCTTAATAAAGTCAAAATCATTACTCCGAACATATTTCTCAAACATTTCTGCTGCCATTAAGCGAATATTTAAATTTTCATGTACTGCAGTTATTGATAAAATACTATGAAAATCAACAAATTTATTTTTTTCAAGTATTTCTATCGAGCTTATCACTTCCCTGTGATCTTTGGATTGCTTGGCAATTTGAACCATCTTGGAAATATCGTTATTTGAAATTGAAATCTCATGTTTAGAGTTAGAATTCCTTTCTATCTGGGATTGAAGATTTACTATAAATCTTCTTCCGGTTACTAAGGAAACAACAATCCAAATTAAACACAATACTATAGAACATATTATTATTTCCATTGTAGAGGCACCCATCTTTTTTGTCATAATCAACAACACTAATCCAGCGATACCACTGGTAATATGAGCAATAAATGTTTCAGAAAAGTTTATGACCGTATCGCGACTGTGAGCGGGAATAGATTGAAAAAGATTAAAATATGCAGATCCTTGAATAGAGGCAATATTAACAGAATAGAGAAGTCTAATCATTACAACAACAGAGAAAATCCACAATGGAGAAAGCTTTATACCAAGACTCAAAGTAATTACCAAACCAATTCCAGCTATTAAAAGTAAAATTGGAGTAATCAATAAACTGGCAGATATTCCAAAACGGCGAATGCATTTGGCAGTAAAAAAACCATTAATCACTAAAATAATTGCTGAAGATATTGAATAGAAAAAACTAACGAAAGAAGCAATTTTTACTTCATCTGAGAAATACGCTTGTAGTTCAATGTAATAAGCATTATCAATAAAACAACAAACTGCTCCTGAAAGGGCAGCGATAGCAAGTATTAATCTGATAAATCTATTTTTAATGAAAATAGATAATGGCATTGAACTGCCTTCTTTTGAATCATCATCATCCTCTTGCCTGATTTCTTTTTGAAAACTATTTGGACGGGAATGTACCAGCGATATAAAGACAACTATTGAGAGTAGATTAAGACCAATAGCAAAAGCAGTTAAATGTAAGGCACCAGTAAATTTTACAATAAGGGGGATAAGAAGACCGCTCAGTATATAAGATATTTCATTACCAAAACCACAAATACTGAAAAGTCGCTTTGATTGTCTTATATTAAATACTTTATTCATAATACTCATGAAAAGAACATTGGCGAGAGTAAATTCGATATCCAACCACACCATATACATCATTGCTGGAAATTTAAATGATGAGGTCATAAGAAGAATATAAAAAAGAGTGATGGCCACACAAAGGGCGATGATACTGGCAATCATATAACGGGAAAAAGTAAGATGCTTTGAAAGCTGCATGATTAAAAGACCGCTTACGGGAATAAGAATGGCATTGATGATAAAAGTAAATCCAATATCATTAGCTCCATATATTTTCAAGAAGAGCGCATTAGCTGAAGTATAGCTAAACATCTGGGAAGATCCCCACAAAAAACCAATAGAAAATATGAGTGCAACTGTCAGAAATTCACTCTCCTCAATATTAAATGAAGACATTAAAAATTTTTTCATATTAAAAATCCTTTTTATTGTAACTAACAAATTATGGGATTATACTAATTTATATATTCTCCCAATTAATGGAATTTTTCAATTGTTGATTCAATTTCTGATATGAACCAAACTTGTTTACAGTGTATTAATCAAAACCTGTCTTGTTGTCATCACCCACGGATAATTGTAACATATGAAGAAATTTGTTTCTTTAAAAAACAAGGATATAAAATCGAAGATGTTATTATGGCCCGTAAATACTGTGATGAAGAGAGTTTTATCTTAGACTGGAAAGAATATGCAGTATTTCGAAAAAATGGAGAAAATTACGAAATCTGTATTAAAAAAAACAAGGATTCCAGTTGTGTTTTTTTAACTGCACATGGTTGCTCTCTTAAAGAAAACAGACCACTAGGATGCCAAATCTATCCATTTTGGGTAGTAGAAAACTCGGTTATTTTTGATTCATGCAATGACTTTAAATGTTTACTTAGTTCCTTTGATATCCACCATATGTTAGCAATTATCGGTGAAACAGAGAAATCAATAAGATTATATTATAGTAAATTTAAAAACAGTATGATCAAACATAAGGAGATATTAGCTAAAATTTTACCGATGCTATCTCAAACATAAATTAAGATAATGGTAACTGCTCATACCCTAATATAATTATTTTCTATTTATTTGCAAAATATACGGCCATGCGGCGTGGCCTTTCATCTTGGAGGATATATACTCATCTCAAGATGAGTAAAGATTCCATAAGAAATAAAATAGATAAATTAAAGGAAGAATCAAAAGAGATTTTGAAATCTGATAATATTTCAAAAGAGGTAAGTCTTTTTATAACTTCAATGATGGTTCTGATAGATATAATAGTTGATGTTTTATTTACAAAAAAAGTGAGAAAAAATTCTAGCAATAGTGGAGTTCCCTCAGCACAGAACTTTGCTTCAAATGGTAATCGCAATAATTCTAATGACAGTGATAAAAAGAAAAAAGGATCTCAACTTCCAAACACAAGAAATGTGACTGAAGAAATATTAGTTGCTGTTAAAGATTGCAAAGGCTGCGGTGTTGATCTTTCCTCTGACAAGCCAATAGATACAGAAACTCGTATCGAAATTGATATTGTCTATGAAATCAGGAAAAAAGAAGTCTATATAGTTAGTTAAACAAAAAACAATAATCACAGAGGAGAATTTAGTAAATTATTTTCAATATAGGAAGTTTGTATAATTTTTATTCCAAGATAGTACTTGATGAATTGATCAAAAATATTTATTATTTTTCCTAAACACCCATTAATCTGTCTATTCACAAATATATAGTAAATATAGCTTTGTTAAATGATTCCCAATCCTCTCGCTTCAGCAATATCTCTCCAATTGCGATAACTGGCATTTAGAGAGCAATTTAAAATTCTTGCTGCTTGATATGCATTCTCTGCAAGGCCAAGAGTAAAAACTGTTATAAAATCTGCTCGTAGATTTGACCCAAAAATTAATCTATTTTTAAGCCAGACATTATTTTTAAGAATATGATCCCTCTTTAATAATTTTTTGAGGTCATCTTCTTTTACCTTTGCGACTCTAATTCCAAATTCTACAAAGTCTTCATCAACACCTTTTCTGGATATAAATAGATCGTCATCTCCCTCTTTAAAATGAGGCGGGTTTTTACCAAAAGCTTTCTTTGCTTCGTTAACTATCGTCTTAAAACGGAAATCACCTTTAGCTAAAATCTTTTTTGATATGGCCGCTAATAGGGCCAATTCAAATGGAGATAATTTTTTAGTATATGACTTTAACCTCTCAACGTGAATCAGGTCATGATACTCAAAAATCCATAATAACATAAGTCCGAACATTTTTTTATCATTTGGAAATTCACCTGATTTTATTGTATCAATAATTGCCTGCTCAGGATTGGTATTTAGGTATTGACCTTCTCCTATATTAAAGGCCACTCCCAGAGATGCCCATTTATTGCAAAGAGAATCTTTTTCTTTACTCATAACCTAATGCCTTTTTTGTAATTTCAAATTGTTTATCAACCCATTTGGGCCAATCAGGATTACCATCTCTAGTTTTGGTATAATCAGATGCCTCTATCAACTCATCCAAAGAAGGTTTCAAAAGAATAATATCTTGTAAATCTTTTTGTCGATCACATAGGGCCCCAAATTTAGAAAATAATAAATCTTCACGAGAGATAGAGTTTACTACAAGATTTGTTCCTCTAAATATTTCAACTACTCTGTTTTCCCATCCTACTTTTAAGTCCTTTACTATTGAACCAGGGCCAGCGTTTAACCAATGATCATCTAAGTTCAAATCATTGGCCACACTTAATGCTGCTTCCTCTAGTGCTGTATCTATAGGAGGAGCGACTATATCAATATCTCTAGTTGCTCTGGAAATGATACCTTGAAGAATAAGAGATGCTCCACCGCAAATAACAAACGATTTTTGTAATCCTTTCTTCCCTAGATAAATATCAAGTAAAATTAGTGATTGTTTAATGTCCATAGATTTCTACCTCACATTTGGTTATTATAATAGCATAGTATACTATTATAATCAATACAAACAATTATTGTTTACTGATATTTCATATTTTAGCGGCCAAATGGCCATATTTTAAAAATGGATTTTTCATTATTTGAAATGAAAACTATGTGTGACAAATTAGTTCGATAAGAGAAGGGAAATATATTATATCATAAAAGGTCGACTGGAATTCCCGAAAAAACATCTACAGCTGTTACTACATACATCCTTAAAAAATGAGTTTCCTTTTTTTCTTTTATACTTGGATGGCCAGGAACAGGTAATCCATAAAACTTCTCTTTTAGAGTTTTTTTATTTCTCACAATTGAATAGATATCGCCGTCAATTCCATAAACCCTAAATCCTTTATATGTTTTTTGGTGTCTTTTAAAATCATTTTTTAAAGCATCAAATTGATCCTGAAAAAAACGATAAGAAATTCTATCTCGTATTTGAGTTAATGCACCTTTAGTAGGCATAGAATAGAATTAATTGAAATTATCAAAGCATTTATCAATTGCAATGTTATAGCCTTCTTTGTTTGTTCCAGAAATTAAATACAATAGAGTTGTAAATAACTTTTTAGGATTGAATTTTCGATTTCTTTTGGGTTTTAGTTCACCATCTTCTTTATTTGGAATGATATATTTATCATTGAATTTTTCAGGAAAATTTTGTAATATACTATTGAATGGTCTGGCGCGGGTTCGTCATCTTTTATTCCCTCTTTTTCAAAAAATATATTTATTAAATATTAAATCAAGTTTTACTTTCCCACAACTGTTTATTTTTTATTGTTAACTAAACGGTATTACCGGCGCTCATCGTACTCTCTACTGAGTAGTAGACACTTTTTCTTTACGATCCACTTCTGGATTATCTCATGAGTTGATGGTAAAATAAATAAGCCAAATAAAAATTTCGTTCAAATAAATAAATAATGTTTAAGCATTTATAAAATACCAATGAAAATTATTTATTTCAAAATCAGTATGAGTAGATGTCTTTGCAGGGCCGTATTTTTATTTGGGTGAAAACATTTTTGTTTCGATAAAATTGATATTTTCATTCTAAATTTTTTTTATTTGTATCTAGTTTAGTTATTCTTATGTGGGGATTTAGGATAAATTGTTATTTTTTTTAATTAGCGAATACCTAATTATTTATACAATACCTAATATCAAGAAACGAAAAGTTAAAATATTTTGAGAATTTTAACTTTAATCAAAAAATAATTATCGGAATTTCCTAACTATATTTTAAAATTGTTTTACGATAAGTATTTATTTATTTAAACTCTCCGATCTAAGTTTTATCAAGATTAAAATAACCTAAGGAGAGACTAATGAGTACAAATTGTAATGAGCAAGAAGGCATTTGCGAAGTAGGAATGACAGAATGTAATGTACATGGAGAACACCATCATGAATGTTGTCCATTCAAAAGTATGATTGATAAATTAAATGAAGCATTTTGTGATGCCACCCATGAGGTTTATGTAGACATATTGAAGGAGAAGATTCACAAGGCGTGGGGTACTCAGATTGAAAAGGCGGCAGAGGCAGTATTTGCGGCCAAAAGTACAGATTGGATGGCAGAGCTATCCAAGGCCAAGGCTCACCATGATCTAAAAGATCAAATAAAAAAGATTCTGTCTGAAGGAAAAAAATAATTAATTCTCAATAGCTAACAATCCACAGGGAGAAAAATACATGCCATATATTGTAAAAGAAGATAAAAAAAATAGAACACGATTAAATATTGTTTTGTTTACAACAATACTCTTTGCTTTGATTGGACTTTTCTTCCTTTCAAAAACTAATCCTGTTTTTGCTTCTACTGATATAGTGGCAGAGCAAACTCCCCTCGATGCAAAAACTTTGACAAAATTTATTGATCCTCTCCCTTTCCTCACTAATATAAATGGATATTTAGTAAGTCCTTCAGGAAAACCGATTGAACAAAAAATACCAATAAATATAACCATGTCTGAATTTGCAAAACAAATTATACCCTCAGACTTCAAACAAGGTCCATTTGCAGGAAGAACGCTACTCTGGGGTTATAACGGTGAGTACCCTGGACCTACCATAGAAGCAATAAGAGGAGTTCCTACTCATGTTTATTATGAAAATAAACTTATAAATCCTATATTACAAAAATATTTGTTGGTTGATCAGACTATCCATTGGGCCGATCCACTCAATGGAATGGGATTAATGGATCACCATGGTAGTGGAGATAATGATAATCACCACCATACGATGATGAACATCATGGAACCTTATACTGGTCCAATTCCTACAGTTCCTCATCTCCATGGAGGTGAAGTTAAAACCGCCACTGATGGTGCAGCACCTGAGGCATGGTTTACCTCTGATTTTAAACTAAAGGGCATTGTCATATTCTAGATCATGAAGATAACGATATGATGAAGCCTTATAAAGTGACTAGATAGTATATTGAGTACAGTGAGTATATTGAGAATATTTCTCTGATTGCCTCAATCTTTTGCTCTTTAACAATTTAACCATCTAACAATTTAACAATCTAAGGAGAATAACGATGCTTAAACAAATTTTTAAAAAAACCATAAAAGAAAAAAATTCTTTTATCTCGATTGTCACTAGAATATCACTTTCAATCTTGCCATTATTTTGTTTGTTGGGAGGGGTTATGCATGTGCATGCTAAAGCAGACGATAGTAACTATCAGGGATCAGTTTTCAAAGATGTGTGGGAAGTAGTATGTAGTGATCCTTATCAACAATTACCTAATCGTGAGGTTACCTTTAGAAGTTTTTTTTCTCGGGGAGTGAATCTACTCACCCAAGCGGCCTTGCGTACTATCAATAGTCACCAAGATCTATTACCACCATTTGAAAAATTAGTACACGCAAATGGAGTGTGTTTAAAAGGACAGTGGATAATAGATGAGGAAAATCGTTATTCTGGTTATTTTAAAAATGGATCCAATGCTTTGATTATTACAAGGGCATCAGTAGCACTCTCTTATACCACCAGAGGACATTATCGCGGTTTTGGTTTTGCGGGGAAAATTTTTCCAACTGATGATGAATTCAGTAATGATAAATTTAAAACTGCTAACTTTTTTGCTATCGATGATTTGGCCGGTACTATGATCCCCAACTATACCAATGCGGTTATGACCAATGAACCAGCAATTTCACTAAGACCAGCGGATATATTTATAGCACCAGTAGCAGCGGCCGCCACACTTGCATTTTTGAGAGCAGATATCAATCCTGGAATTCGCCAATTGTATGAGATATCAGAACTGAGAACTAAAAACGAGACCATCACCAATCGAAGAGAAAAAATTATTACTCCCAAGTGGATGAAGATTTATGCAGACAAAGAAACTATTGCTGTCGATGAAAAAGATTTTCGAAATGAAATTATTAAACAAATTGATCTTAATGGAAAACTCACATTTAACATAGCAGTTGCATCTAACCAAAATTTGCTAGGCCAAAAAGATTGGAAAACAATTGGTCGCATCGAATTTACTGACGTAGTAGCTTCCTCCTCTTGCGATACTCGATTGCATTTTCATCACCCTGTATTCAGAGCGAATCTCAATCATTAATTTAGTGCTTTTTTTAAAGTATACTTAGAGAGGGACTAAGTGTTATTTATTAAAACTTTGCAGATAGATTTTTTAAAATTATATATAGAGACAATTTAAACTGGATATATTGGTATAATTTAAATTATGCCTTCATCTCATTTATCATCTTATCTCCCTTATTCTTAAGATAAAGGATTGGAGTTTGAATGTCCCTAACTACCTCGGAAGACATATCATTAAAAACTATGGCCCCTGATTTTGAACTTCTTGATACTAAAACAAAGCAGTTTTTAAAATTGAGTAAGCTTAAATCTTTTAAAGCAACTGTGATTATGTTTATATGCAACCACTGTCCATACGTAAAACATATTCAAAATGATTTGGTCACTGTTGCCAACATATACCAAGAAAAAGGGATTAATTTTATTGCTATCTCTACTAATGATCCAGATGAGTATTTAGAAGATGCTCCAGAAATGATGAAAGAAATTGCAGAAAAATTAAAATATCCTTTCCCATTTCTTTTTGATGAAATGCAAACAACGGCAAAAGCATACCATGCTGTATGCACACCGGAGTTTTTTGTTTTCGATAAAGATCTTTTGTTGGTTTATCACGGACGCTTTGATGATTCTTCTCCTTCAAAGAAGGTACCCGTAACTGGAAAGGATTTAAAAGCTGTTTTGGATTACATTCTTATAGGTAAACCCATTACCTCTAAGCAATATCCGTCAATCGGATGCAGTATTAAGTGGAAAGAAAATAAATAAAAGAGAGCGATGTTGTTGAACTGTCCTGAAAACATTCAACAAAAAAAAAATTAGATTTCGAGAATAAAGTTTTTTAACTATTTAACTTTCAAACTATTTAACAAAGGAGATCCATATGGCCTTACTTAAGGGAATTTACAAATGTGAAATGTGTGGAAATATTGTAGAAGTACTAGTAAGTGGATCTGCAGATTTGGTCTGTTGTGAAGAGAATATGATTTTGCAAAAGGAAAACACCTTAGATGCTTCCAAGGAAAAACATGTTCCAGTTATTGAAAAAACTTCAGAAGGATTTAAAGTTAAAGTGGGAAGTAGCGAGCATCCAATGGAAGAAAAACACTATATTATGTTTATCGAGTTAATTAGCGAGAACAAAGTATATAGAAAACATTTAAAACCAGGAGACAAACCGGATGCCAACTTTTGCATTAACACCAGTAATGTTGTCGTAAGAGAGTATTGCAATCTTCATGGCTTGTGGAAAAGTAGCTTATGAAAAATTAACTTATAAAAAATAAATCAATTATAAAATTTAACCCTAACAAATGCTAAGGGATTGGCGATGTAATGAAACATTCTGAAAAATTAATTGGCCGGATATTGTTTTAAGAGGGAACTCCTATCGTAATGTCATTGCAAATATTTTTGTCTACAAAAGTTTAAAATCAGATACCCGTTAACAAACACTCAAAAAAACGATTCTTGGTCATTAATTTTATACTTGTTGAATTGATTCAAATTGAGTTAGGTCCTCTCTATCTATAAAAGAAAACATTTTACTATTTACATAGATAACAATAAATTGCCCAATATATTTAATAACAAAATCAAAGATTATCCTAAAAGGTAATCTAACAAAATAAATTGTTAGTATTTTAACAAAAAAAAAACTATTATTAATTTAAGACAGTCAAGACAGGAGGTAATAATGTATTGGGAAACAATTCATGATTTGCAAAGAGAACTTGATCAAATATTTAGCAGTGTAAATGATCCAAGAAGTACATATTCAAAAGGTGTTTTTCCTATGATTAACATTTTTGAAAAAGATGATGTTTTAATCATTAAAACAGAAATTCCTTCGATCGATAAAAAAGATATCCATATTAAACTACAGGGAGAAAATATTATGATTTCAGGCGAACGTAATATCTCATTAGAAAAAAATAATCATTATCATCGCAGGGAAAGAAAAAGTGGTAGTTTTAATAGACAATTTAAACTTCCGTACAAAATAAATCAGGATACTATTGAGGCAAAGATTGAAGATGGTGTATTAACTGTTTCAATGAATAAGGCCGAATCAGAAAAAACAAAAGTAATTTCGGTAAAATAATCATGTTTCAATTACCTGTTTAAATTTAACAAATTTTTAATACAAATACTACAAATGCTACAAAAAAATAGCAAACAATTGGAGACAAATATGGATAATCAAGAATTAATTGCTAAGGAAAAAACCGAACTCAAAGAGATCGATAAAAATGAAAAAACTCGCACTTATAAGATATTTGCACCAGACGTAGATATATCGGAAAATAAAGAATTGATTACAATGGTTGTTGAGATGCCTGGTGTAAGTAAAAATAATGTAACTATTAAATTAGAAAATGATGTATTAAATATTAACGGTAAGATTAATTCTGATAACTATAAAGACATGCGTGCTATTTATAGTGAATATAATATTGGTCATTATGAACGAAATTTCAACTTAAGTGAATCAATTGATAAGGGAAACATTAAAGCAAAAATGGAAAATGGTGTCCTTACATTGATTTTGCCGAAATCAAAAGAAGAGAATATCAAAGCTAGAGTCATTAGTATTCAATAAGCTTTTTGCACTATTTATTCATTCCAAATTTGTGGCCAAACTTTGCACATAGCGATTAGTAAAACTGCAATTATTGGTCCAATCAACACACCAAAAAATCCAAAAACTTGTAACCCACCAAATATGGAAATCAATGCTACTAAAGGATGAATCTCTTCCTTTGCATTTTTAAGGATATAAGGTCTTATAAAATTATCAATCAGACCAGTCATGAAACCAAACATAAGCATTAAAATTACTTTAAAAACAGATCCTTTAATATATAAATAAATGGCGGCCAACAACCATACAGGAGTACTTCCTAAAAAAGGAATAAATGAAAAAATAAAAGTTGAACTCACGGCCAAAAATGGAGCTGGAACATTTAAAGTAATAAAGGCCACGAACATAACAAACCCTTGAGCAATCGCCACTAAAAAACTGGCCCATAATGAATTTTTTGTAGTCTCTTTGATATTTAAAATCAACGCCTGTTTTATATCATCTCGCAAAGGAATGATATTGGAAAAAAAACTATCAATTCTATCTCCATCTAATAAAAAAAACAGGCAACTCAAGAGAAGAAAAAGTGTCTGTAAAATTAATGTCGGAATTCTTACTGCTTGATTAATTGTAAATGTACTAATTTCAGATCCAATGTTAAATAAAAATTCTTTAATGCTTGATTCGATTTCAGCAGGATTTCCAATTGCATATTTGAGAATCGGCCACGTTTTCATACTATGTAACATAGAACTGAAGGAAAGATCACTAAATGTAAAAAAATCTTTTAAATTGGCCGCTTGGCCAAAAAGACTTTTAAAGAAAAAAGCAAGAGGAACAATTACAATCACGATAAGTAAAATAAACACAAGAACAGAGGATAGTTTGTGACCGATATTAAAATTTACTATTTGTAAGTTTACAGACATTAGCTTTTTTTGAAATGGCCTTAATGTCCACGCTAACATTTGACCAATAATGATCGGTATTAAAAAAGAAAATGATATTTTAAAAGATAAGATCAAAACAACAGCAAATAAAATCATGAAAGTTATCTTAGATGCAGGAGTTGAGGTTTGTAATTTGTATTTCATAAGTGACCAACAAGATGTTTTTAAAGTATTAAATATGTTTTCATTATATAAATGAGTTCTTCCAGTACATTTTGGAAACATTTATTTAGGCCCGAAACTAAACTTTCAGTATTCTTCTTTTTTATGGGTATTACTGAAGATATTGTTTTATCAAATAAGATAATTGTAGTGCTATTTTTTATTTCAATTTTTTTTATAATCACGTGAATTGATACAATTGTCTTAGGGTTATTACGATCACGGTAATCGGCCATCAATTCTGTAATCTCAGTATGCAATTTAAATATTGTTGTAGTATCATTTGCTTTAATCATTTCAGGTAATGTAGTTAAGATTTCTAAATTTGAAATTTGTTTTAAATATTTTACTAAGGATAAATAAACTTGCTCTTCTGGTGAACTCATAAAACCATTGTAATAATCTGTTAAATATTCAGATGAGTTAATTCGATAAATAAAATCAAGCTGATTGTAAGGAGAGACAATTGTTATTCGATCCAAAAATAGAAAATACTTCTTTAGATAAATATTTTTGCTCAAATTCGACATTGAAACTGGATCTGCAATATTAAGTAAATACTCTTTTCGTGGGATATACTTGCTACTTAAACAACCAGTAGTAAATATACATATTATCAATGTCCATATCGAATATTTACATTTCATTATAACTTTTCCGGATCAAAGGGTGGAGGAGAAGCACTTCTTAAAAGTTGAGATGGACTTCTTTTTATTTGCTCTGAAAATGAACGTAGATTTTCAGAGATTGTTTGAATGTTTTGTAAAGTTACTTCCAATGGTACATCTATATGACTTAGGTTACGATCAATTTCAAATAAAAGATGATCTGTTTTTGAAAGCAAAACATCACTCTTAGTTGCCAGTTGTTGAGCTGATTCTGCAAAAAGTGAAATACTTAAAAATAGTTTTTGCAAATTAATTGCCTTAAATTCATCAAAAAAATTCTGCACACTCACAGTAAACTCTTTAAGCATACTTGGAGTAGATGGAATATAAAAATATTTTGGTTGCCAAGTAATTTTCAATGGATAATGTTTTGGGGGATCGACAACATTTAATTCCAAATATGCAATTCCTGTCAAACCTTGCATGGTTAATTTAATTCTAAGTCCTTCAGCAACTCTTCTTTCAAGCATGGACTTTAGTTCTTCTTCGGACATTTGAGTAAAAAATGGAGAAATAATTGCAATCTTAACATAAATATAACTTTCAATTATTTTTAATTCTTCCTTAGCATTCTTATTTAGTTCATTATAAATTTCACTTGCGAAAGCAATATCTTTAACATAACCAATTTGCATACCTCGATATTTAACAGCAGACCCTTTTGTTATTCCTTGAATAGATTCATCAAAATAAGTTTCAACAATCACTTTTTTTTCAAATAATTTTCCTGCCCCAAAAACAATTATGCTAACAACAGTTAAGATTAATCCAACAAGAATAAAAAGACCTAATTTGAAATAATTAGTTTCTGTATTATGATTTTTCATAATTCAACTTCCTCTTGTTCCTCTTCTTCCTCTTCTTCCTCTTGTTCCCTGTTGAAAAAATTTTTAACTATTAGATTATGATGTTTATTAAATTCCTTCGGATTTCCTTCAGCAACAATCTGACCTTGATGTAAAAAGATCGCTCTCTTTGCTATTTTTTTTATACTTATTAAATCATGAGAAATTATTACAAAAGTAATGCCTAATATTTTTGATAAATTATCAATTAACGTGTCCATTTCACCAGCAGAAACTGGATCTAATCCTGATGTAGGTTCATCCAGAAATATAATTTTTGGATCTAAGGCCATTGCTCGTGCTACTGCCACTCTTTTTCTCATTCCTCCACTCAACTCTGCTGGCAAAAGGGTCAAAACATTATCTAATCCAACCATTTTCAATTTAATTTGAACAATTGGTAAAATTGCTTCCTCTGGTAACTTAGTCAATTCTTTCAATGGTAACCCAATATTTGCCAATACATTAATAGAAGCAAATAAGGCACCATTTTGAAAAAGTACTCCAAATTTTCGCAAAATAGATAATTGTTTTTCTTCACTAACTCCAAAAAGATCTTCTCCTTCAATAAATACATTTCCCGATGATGGAGATAATAAACCAATCATATGATTTAACAATGTAGTTTTTCCACAACCTGAACCACCTATAATCATAAATATTTCACCAGCATTTATTTCAAAATCAATATTTTCTAGAATAATTTTCTTATCATATCTAGCAAATAATTTTTTAACTTTAATGATATGAGGATTTTGTATTTCATTCATACATCTAATACATAATAAATGGCCGCAAAAACACCATCGACTAAAACTAATATTATAAGACTGATAACCACAGCTTTGGTAGTGGAAATTCCAACTGCTTCCGGTCCCGTTTTAGTTTTTAATCCATACAAACATCCTATAATTGCTATTACCAAACCAAATGTAGTGGCCTTAATTACTCCTCCTAAAAAATCTTTAATTTTTACAGCGTATTGTATCTGCTGTAAAAAGGCATCAAATGGATAATTTAAAGTTGTCATTACTGTTAGAAGTCCTAGCAATCCGAAAGCTATAAAAAATATATTTAAAAAAGGGATCACAATAACAGCGGCCAAAATTCTTGGAATAATTAAAAAGCGAATGGTATTTAATCCCATAATTGATAAAGCATCAACTTCTTGATTGATTTTCATTGTTGCTAATTCTGCAGCAAAAAACGAAGCAGTTCTTCCTGCGAATATAACTGCAGTCATTAATGGGCCCATTTCTCTCACTAATCCTAAAGCAACCAAGTCGACTATATATATTTGAGCACCAAATTGAGCAAATGAAGGTGCCGCTTGAAAAGTAGAAATTAATCCAATCAAAAATCCGATCAATGCTATTATCGCTAAAGCTTCAGGTCCTGCTTTATAAGTTGCTCTCCAAAAGTCTCGCCAATTAAACTTTTTTAGATGTAGCAACATAAAAAACATTTGATAAACTACTGAACCTAAAAAAATAATATTTTTTTTATTCTCTTGAAAGATTTTAAATTGATCTTTAATTTTAATATTCAACTTTTGCTGTTGTGAGAGCGTGTGGCCATTATTTGAAAGTAAGTTCAGTTTTGTCTCTGGCCAGGAAACTTGTTCAACATAATCTAGTAATTTTTGAAATTTTGAATTTAAATTATTTATAAAAAAACTGTTCGCCTGTTGCGATCTCTTTGTTTGCAATTCTTTTAAAGTTTGTAATAAGGTTATACCGGCCATATCGCAATAACTAACCTCTTTAAAATCTACTATTAATTTGGAAGGATTCTTAAATGTCACTGCTTCGATACATGGTCTCCAAAGATTGGCAATACTCTCAACATCTAACCTTTCTGAAAAAAAAATGTACAAACTCACAGAATTAGATATTTTCTCCTCTTCAATTCGCAACCCCATTTCTTATCCTGTTAGTCTTTTTCTTGCTTTTTATTCAATGGTCATATGATTTTTTGTACTCGTAACACCTTTGATATCTTTAACCAATTTAGTGACTAAATCCCTTTCTGCAATATTTTTGGCCTTGCCAGAAACTGTGACTATGCCACCAATTGTTTTAACTTTTGTTTCGATCGCACTTGTCGAACGATGAAATAATAATGCTGCTTTTACTTGAGCAGTTATAGAAGCATCATCAATTTTTCCTCTTAGTGAATCCACATTGCTCACATCTTTCTTTAATACAACAATATTATTATTAATGTTTTTAACTCCTTCGACATCTTTGATGTATTCGCCGATTAATTCCTTTTGGGCATGGTTGCTGACAGAACCGTTTATGGTAACAATTCCATCATTGATAATAACATCGGTGATTTTAATATCGTCTGTATTAATGTTATGATGAAATAATAAAACATTTTTTACATTTTCTCTTAACATGAAATTATGATTAGCAGTAGTTCCTGTATTTTCATTCTTAATTTTTAGATAATCTTCTACTCTTCTTACTCCTCCAATTTCTTCTACCGTTTGTTTTGCCAAATATTTTTGTATTTCTCCACTAACTGTACCTGATAACGTAACAACACCATCTTTAGAATTAATATTGACTATCTCGTCTCTTAGATAGTTTTGAAAAACAAATGAATTTTTAGTGGCAGTTTCTATTTGAGCATCTTTTTTAGAAACATATTTTGAAGCATATGATGGTAAACAATTATTTAAATATATGCTAATTACCAATAAAAAAATTGAAGTCATTGTGATTAATAAACGATATATTCTTTTCATTTAATTTCTCCTTTACTTACTTTACATTTAATATTTTTTCACCTGGTGAAATTTCAAAACCCCTAGGAAATATTATTTCACCAGATGAAAAAAAAGGATCAGAAAAAAATTAATAACATAAATTTTATGAATAAATATCTAACATTAAATGAAATAATGTTCATTATCGATAATCAAAACAAATACATCAAAATTTAACAATAAATAATTGATAGTGAACGTCTTTTCATTTTCTCATTAGTATCTATTCATATATTTTATGTTATGTAAGATTACTAGAATTCCCATGGGTTTTTATTAACAAAAGTTAGCTACTTTTAAATTTTTAACATTAGGAGTTTTATATGAAAAAGTTTTTTAATTACTTCAAAAGAGGTATGGTTGTTATTACATTAGCAACTGCCCTTCAATTTACAACAGTACCAGCTGCAAACAATGCTAATGCCGGTATTATTCTATCTCCAGTTGGAGTTGGAATTTATTTAATTATTATTGGAGCTATACAACACAACTGGTGGCTAATTTTATTAAATGAAAATGGTAAAACTAATGATCAATTGGAAGTTGCAATCACTAATACTTATCCTCAAATTAATGATCAAGAAGCGGTAAATGATCTTGCAGCATTAGTTAGAACTAAGCTTAGTAATCAAAATGTATCAGTATTAAATGATAGTGACAAAATAAATATTTCATTAACTAAGGATGAAATTTTAAATGTTTTCGCGCCCACCGGTTTATTAGAAAGTAATCCAGAACTGATCAATAAAATAGTTGTTGATTTTAAATAACTACGAGCTTTGGTTTTTATTAAAAAGCTAATGTGATTTTTTAAATACCTAGAGTGTTATTTAGAAAAACTTATCTAAAATGGGGTTTAAAAAAAAAGAGGTACTTGAGATTTAACAATTTCAAGTACCTTTTTTTCTAGGAGATTTTTATTATGTATAAATATTGGCACAAGAGTGTATGGCAATATTATTGTCCAACATTATATTCAAAACCAATTATGCAGTTAATTTTTCTTTTATCTACACTATTAATTTTTGCAATTTTTCCATTAAAAACTTATGCAAATGAATATATTAACACAATGACCTCAAGAGTAGAAGAAGAAGTAGGAGAAGAAGAATATTTTAAAACTTCATTAAATGATACTAAAGATATTTCAGATGTAGAAGATATTTGTTTGACTATTAGAAAATATAAAAAAAGTATTACCAGATATCAAAAATGGAGAATATTTTTTGATGCCTTAAAATTAAAACGCCATCCTTGGAAATTTGCTATTCCTGACGAAACAACTATTAATGTAAAACCACAATATATAATTAAGAATAATAAATTAAAATATGAAATTAACAATTCAGAAAACGTAATATTTGCATTAGGACCTATCCAACAAGAGAAAGAATTATTTTTATCAAAAGGATTAGATAAAGAACTAAATGAATTACAAACTGATTTAAGATACCAAATCAATAAAATACGAAAACTTTTATTCAAAGTAACACTAAAAGGTTGTCGAAATCTCAAAAGGCGTATCGATTTTGATGATCAATACTACAAAAAGTTGTTAGAAAAGATAGATAATTTAAAAACCGGACGTCAAATAATAGAAGAAATGAAAGTTAAAGAGATTTTAGATGATGTTTCATTACAACTAAAATGGAAAGTTATCACTGCCACAGATCTCGATGACGTATTTAAATATTTATATAAAGAAAATGTGGCAAATGTAATAATCATATCTCATGGCATGTCTACAGGTACACTTGTGGATTCCATGTACAATACATATCCCATAAATTTTTTCTATAATATCAATCCCCGTATTTTTTCAATATCCTTTTACTCTTGTTATAGTAAGAACATTATTGATTTATATAACCTTGAAAAATTTATGAGTCAAACCCCTAGTTTCTATTCTCATCGTTATGTCTATACAGTTCAACCAGCAAGTAATGATGATGAAAGCAATGTGGCACCACTACAAGGACTTTCTTATTTTTTAACAAACGTAGATGATTATTTAGCTTATCTAATGAATGAAGAAGTTGGAAACGAGATTGAGAGTAATAGTAATCATGAAATTAAAAATGAAAAAACAATATCAATTAATGGTTTGGATGAAAAATATCCAAAAAATATGTGTTGTATGAATATAGATAATTTTAAAGTTAAAAGCGGTACTCTAGGTTTGTTGATTAACAATTATTACATTGGTTCAAGCAATGAATATTTAAATCGACAGCAATTTGATTTTCCTTGTGATTTAATAAAAAAAGATGGAAGCAGTGAAGTTTTTGTTATCCGTAATTTGAATTTATACACCAACTCGTCCCCTGAAAGTTTAAATTTTATACCAAAAATATTTGCTGGCAATTGTTCTCTTATGACTAGTGAAAAAGAAATATTTCAATTGAAATTAGTAAAACATTACACAAGACTAAAAGATGGAGGGTATAGGAGTTCAAAATATTTTATCCATTCGAAATAAAATACATTCTATGGATAATTCTATAGATATATTAATAATATAAAATGTTACTCATCAATCATTTGATGATCTGATGATCTGATGAAAAGGAGTGCTCTTATGTTGGAAAAAATTAAAAAAATCAAAGGTTATAAATTAAACGCTCTTGACGGAGAAATAGGAAGTGTAAAAGAATTTTATTTCGACGACCACTACTGGACTATTCGCTATCTTGTGGCCGAAACAGGAAGCTGGCTTACTGGTAAACAAGTACTAATTTCACCATACGCACTAATAAACATAAATAATTTCGAGAAATCCATTTCCATTAATTTAAGCAAAAAACAAATTGAAAACAGTCCTTCTCTAAACAGTGATATTCCAGTCTCAAAACAATTTGAAGAAGAGTATTATAATTATTATGGATGGCCTACATATCTTAATGGTCCATATATGTGGGGATCTCATCATCAAATTATACGTGATCATAAAAAATGGGAAAAATCCACTAGCACAAAAAAAGCATTTGACCATAATTTACGTAGCACTTACGAAGTAAGCGGTTATAGAATTCAGGCCACAGATGAAGAGATAGGCCACGTTGATGATTTTGTCATCGACGATGAGACATGGACGATTCGTTATCTAATCATTGCTACCAATAATTGGTGGCCAGGAAAAACAGTGATGATTTCTCCTCAATGGATAAAGCGAGTTAGTTGGAGTGAATCTAAAGTATATGTAAACCTTTCTGCTATATCAATCAAGAACTCTCCAGAATATACAGAAGAGTCTTTAATAGATCGAGATTATGAGACTAAACTATATCTTCATTATAAACACCAAGGATATTGGGGTCAAGAGTCTAGTAATTCCTCTCATTGCAATCTATAAAAATTAATGCTTTATTCTTGAGGTTACCATATTTAAAACTGACCATGCAAATTGCAAACGTTCTTCATGCGAAATGGAAAAGAAAGGTGTCAAAGACATAACCGCTCCAGTGTGATCAAAATTATCGAGAAAAACACAAACAGAACCCTTAAGACAAGTTCCTATAGTAGAGACTAACCCATCATTATCAACATCTCCACTCATATATAAAATATTATTTGTCGAATCCAAGATACTTCGTGAATTCATTGGTACAATAGAAAACAGTGCTGGAGAGACAAATCGACTTCCAATAGAAACTACTGGAATTTTATTTAAAATATCATTTATTTCCTTGCTATTTGTTTCCATAAATTTTTTTGTTTGAAGAGAGGTTATATCGTATAAAGATTTTGGATCTCCTCCATATTCTAAAATTCTTTCAGAGATTATTTTTGAAAAAAGTGGGTTATTAACAATATAATCAATAAGCTTTGTACCATAAAACAATGACTGAATCGAAACCCATCCTACCACTTTTTCTCTAATTTCAGGATAATTTACGAGAGCATAAATAGTATCAACTCCACCTTTACTATGACTAATCAACAATACAGGTTTGTTACTTGTTAAAATAGCATCTCTAAGCTCTTCAGCATTAACAATACTACCCACTTGAGTATTTGTAGGAAGAATAGTATTCTCAATGCCAAGGGAGGTTAGCCAATTTTTTAAATCGTAAAATGAATCTACATAACCATCTGGTAAGCTGATCGCTGTTCCCGCAATTTTTGCAATATCTACATACAATTTGGTAAAAAGCCCTCGAACCATAATAACCTTATATGGAAATTCTATTTTTAGTTCAGATGCTTTAACTGGAACACTCTCTTTAGTCCCCTTAAAAAATTCATTAAAAGCAGTCACATTTTTTTCTTCATCATCATATGGATAATTGGTTCGAAAATATTTAAACACTGAAAGATTTGGATTGTCCTCGGCCAAAATGTTTCCAGCACTTATTATAAAAAGATATGAAACTATTAAAAAAATAATTTTTTTTAGCATAACTACTTTCCTTTATTAAAAAACCTTTATTAAAAAATATTTAAATCTAAATTATTAAATGTCTTAAGCTACTCCTGCTTAAATTGAGCGAGCAGCAATCTGGACAAGCTCATCGGAAATCTTATCCGGTGACAAAACAAAATCAACACATCCTGAAGCTTGAGCATGAAGAGGCATAGAATCGTCGTCAGCAGATAAATCTTGAGCGAATGTTTTTCCTCCCTTATCCTTAATAAACTTACATCCTTCAGTACCATCGCCATCACCACCAGAAAGGATAATGCCTATCGCACGCGATCCCATTGCCTCGGCCAAAGAAGTTAGAAAATAATCCACTTGCATGTGTCGCCCTTTATTCAAAGTTCGTGGAGTGACAACTTTAAAAGCATAGTTTTCAATAAAAAGATTTACGTTAGGAGGAATAACGTAAACATGATTTGCTTGAATGAGCATTCCTTCTGAAGCCTGAATTACTGGCATGTTCGTTGTTCCCGATAATATCTCAGCTAACATACTCTTGTTGGTGGGACTCATATGAGCAATGAAAACAAAGGCCATATTTGTATTTGATGACAGATGGCCGAGAAGTGTCCTATAAGCATTAAGACCTCCAGCTGAGCCACCAATTCCCACAATGAAATTAGGAATTAAGTTAGCTTTATTTATTATTTCAGACATAAAATATTCTCTTTTCTATATTTATCACCAATTAAAATTTATTTTTATTTACAAATTTATCTAGTTCTTTTTCTGCACGTTCCTTTCCGTATCCATATATTTTTTGAAGATGTCCGCTGAGTTCATCGTATGTTCCCTTCATTTGTTTTATGTCATCATCAGTAAATTTACTCCATTCTTGTTTTAGTTTCGCTTTTATTATTTTCCAATTGCCTTCGATTATGTCTTTATTCATAAGAACTCCTTTGAAATAAATTTATTAAATTTCATGATACGATTATTCTTTTTTAAAACTATATTGTTATATTATTATATAGGTCTTCGACCTGATATAATTCTAATTAGAACCACAACTACAGCGACAACTAATAGTATGTGAATAAATCCTCCAATAGTATATCCACTTACCAACCCAAGAATCCATAAAACTAGTAGAATTACAAAAATAGTCCAAAGCATTTTTTTCTCCTTCTTTTTCATCATATAAAAATAATTAGGCCACAAATAAGTTACCAGGTATCTCTAAACTAATTTTTAAAATAAATTATTTATAATCTCAACATACGTGAACTCAACGGAACGAGAATAATAAAATAATTTTCTATTGTAAAAAATTATTCTGTTACTGTTAGAGCAAACCTAATCTTTAAATTACTAATTGAACAGCATTAACATTTTATTGTCATAATCAAACTCCTCGATTATTCAAAAAGAACATGATTAGTTAATACCTAAATGTAAATTTAAAATAGTTGTCATCAATACTTAAAATAGTGGATACTACTGGTCCTTAGTTCATTAGATTTTTAAAAAAATAATAGTAATTAATTTAAGGAGAAAAACATGGGCTTTCTTATTGGAATATTAGTTGTAATCATTTTAGTTATAGTAGTTGTAAGACTGTTATAATATCAAGATCAAATGCTGATAAAAGTTTATAATCTTACAAAAATCTATAATAAAAAAAGAGGTCTATTTCCAACTAGTTTTGAAGTAGACAGCGGTGAATTGATTTCTGTTATCGGACATAATGGGGCCGGCAAATCTACTCTTCTTAGATTGTTATCTACTAATCTATTACCTGATAGCGGAGATGCTTGGATAAATGGTATTAATCTAAAAAACAGAGTGGCACTAGTAAGAAAAATTGGTTTTGTACCAGAAACACCCAACCTTTTTGATTTTTTTTCTGTTGAATATAATTTAAAATTATTTGCACGTTTATTTAAAATCCCATTTTCTCGTATAGAAGAAATTATGAAAGAATTCAATTTGCTGTCTTTTCGAAATAGTAAAATTCAAATTCTATCAAAAGGATTAAAACAACGAGTAAGCATCGTTCGTTCTCTATTGTCAGATCCTCCTATACTTCTTTTTGATGAACCAACTTCAGGTATAGACTATGAAATGACTAAAGAAATTTATCGACTTTTAAAAGATTTTCATTCTAAAGGAAAAACTATCATGTTTACTTCACATCGACCTGAAGAGATAAAAACTCTTGCAACTCGCATCCTTGTTCTGCACCAAGGTAATTTGATTTTTGATGGTTCATCTCAAAAGTATTTTAAATCAAAAACCTATGAAGAGTTATACCTATGATATTTAAACATATAATGAGGATGATGGTGATGATGATGATAATAATAAAGATGATGCTAAAGAATATCATCACATTGACTTTGAATGATTTGGCAATTGCATTTAAGAATAGAACAATGTATTTAATTTTTTTTATACCTTTTTTTATTTTTTTATCCTTTAAATTAATCGATCATGAAGAAACAAGCTTTCAAAAAGCAAGGATAGGACTTGTTCAAACAGAAATTTATACACAAATTATTTTACAAACTATTAAATCAGCAGACAGTGTATTTAAAATTTTTCGTGTTTCAAACAATGAGGAAGGCAAAACATGGTTAAAAGAAAAAAAAATTGATGGACTACTGTTAATGTCTGATAAAAATCAAAACAGTTTAATTCTTATAGTTTTAAAAAAAGAGTCTTATGTAACCATTTCCATAATCCAAAAATTTGCAGCATTACAAAAGATGGTCGAAGGAAATAATTTAAATTGGATTAGTGATATTATATCTCTTCAAAAAGGAGGAATTCAAAAACAAAGTTTTCCGATTTGGATTTTAATGATAGTTTTGCTAGTAGGATTCATCATAATCCCTGCACAAGTTGCGGAAGAGAAAGAAAAAAAATTACTTCAAGCTCTTTTGCAAACTCCTATGCGTGAAATTGAATGGCTTTTTGCTAAATTATTTTCAGGTGTAATTTTGACAGTTGTAGCAGTCATATTCCTCCAACTGCTGTGTAAATTTAATTTTGGAAATATATTTAGTTATTTTGCATTTATTGGGATAGGCAGTTTCTGTTTTAGCGCTTACGGAATTTTCTTGGGTTTATTATGTCGTAACCAGGCCAGTGCAAGAACATTAGGAGTGATTTTTTATCTTCCTCATTTGCTTCCTTCTGCATTATCAGACTTTTCAAAAACACTAACAAGCGTGGCCCCTTTTTTACCATCCTACCACTTTTACGAGTCAATCAAAGCAATCATGTTTGATGAATACCAAACATCAAATCTATCCTTTAAATGGACATATTTACTTTTAGTAGGATTTCTGACATTTTTTTTCTCATACATATTGATAAAAAAACGCTTTCTAATATAAAAGAGTAAAAATGATCAATAATGAGTACTTTTTCATCTTATGTTTGATATTTGTTCATGAAGTATATGTTACTTTATATGTTACTTTAAATATTTGTTAGTAGTGAGTACATAATAATAAAATTTTATTTTATCCAAAGGAGCATATAAAATGAACCTAAGAAGATTATTATCCTTTTTTAATTTATTTTTATTTTTATCAGCATCTAACTTTATCACAAATGTATCTGCGGAATCACAAGTTGGTGCATTTACATTTTCTCCCTTCATTGGAGAATATTTGTTCGATGGAGTTCAACATATTAAATCGCGACCATCATATGGTTTAAGATTTGGCCAAAACATAACTGAAAGAGGAAGTATAGAGGCAATGTTTGCTTATATTGGTACAAAATCAACCACAGAGGATGATAGACGAATAAATGTTTTCCGTTATGGAATCGATGGGCAATATCGTTTTACTTTAGCAAATAAAAACCTAATTCCATTTATCTCAGTTGGAGTGGGTGTTATTAGCTTTGATAATCCCTCTGGAATAAATAATACCTCACTAGGATTAATAAACTATGGGCCAGGTCTTTTATGGACATACTCGGATACAATGGGAGTGCGAACAGATTTAAGACATTCGATAGTGAGTAATAATCATTACAGTAACTATGAAGCTACTCTTGGTTTGATATTCTTATTTGGAGGAGATAAGAGATCAGTGGAATCTGTAAAACCTACTGAACCTGCAAAACCTAGTGAACAAAAAAATGATACACAAATTAAATCTAACTCTACAAGTTCTTATCAAAAAATAGGAACACCTGTTATCGAACTATCAGATATACATTTTGCTTTTGACAGTTCCTTACTTTCCAGTGAAGGCCAAAAGATATTAAATAACACTAAAGAAAGAATGAAAAATAATTCTAAAATTAAAATAAGAATTGAAGGACACGCATCTGCTATTGGTACTGTAGATTACAATCAAAAATTAAGTGAGCAAAGAGCAAACGCTGTAAAGGACTATCTTCTTAACGATGATGGTATTAGCTCTGATAGAATAACCACTATAGGTTATGGCGAATCAAAACCAATAATGCATGAACCATATCCTGAAAGAAAAAATTCTAAGGAGGCCAAAGCAAACATGGTAACTTTAGAGTTTGAAAATATTGATAATACATTATAAAAGGATAAATAAAAGGATAATTTTATGAATCAAATACTTTTTTCTCCATACTCTCTTGGAAATATTAAACTTAAAAATAGAATAGTCATGGCCCCAATGACCAGAAGTAGATGTCCAGATAACCTGCCAGGTGATATAGTGGCCACCTATTATTCTCAAAGATCTGAGGCGGGACTTATTATAACAGAGGGAACTGCTCCCTCTGCAAATGGACTAGGATATGCTAGAATACCAGGCATTTTTTCCAAAGAACAAATGGCCGGTTGGAAAAAAGTAACTACTTCTGTTCATAAATCTGATTCTAAAATATTTATACAACTCATGCACACTGGACGTGTTTCACACGAACTTAATATGCCAAAAGGAGCAAAGATTGTTGCTCCCTCTGCAATTGCAGCTCCTGGAACTATGTGGACTGATGAAAAAGGAATGCAACCATTTGCATTTCCGCATGTACTTACTGAAGAAGAAATTAAACAAACAATTAAAGAATATATTTTTGCAAGCAGATGTGCAGTTCAATCTGGTTTTGATGGAGTTGAATTACATGGGGCCAACGGTTATCTCATTGATCAATTTCTAAATACAGCTTCAAACAAACGAGAAGACAAATGGGGCGGAAGCATTGAAAATAGAATTAGATTCGCACTGGAGGTTGCAAGAAAAGTTTCAAAAGAAATAGGATTAGGTAGAGTTGGTATGCGAATTTCTCCATATGGAGCATTCAATGGAATGACTACTGATCCAGAACATGAAAAGATGTATGACCTCCTCACAAAAGAGTTAAATGAATTAGGTTTGCTATATCTTCATATTGTAGATCACAGTTCGATGGGAGCACCTGAAGTTAAGCAAAGTGTGAAAAGCATAATAAGAAATAATTTCAAAAAGACAATAATTCTATCAGGTGGATATGACAAAGAACGAGCTATAGCAGATTTAGTAGAAAAGAAGGGTGAGCTGGTTGCATTTGGCAGACCATTTATTGCAAATCCAAAGTTAGTTACAAAATTTAAAGAAGGTTTAGCACTTGAAGAGGCAGATCAAGAGACGTTTTATTCTCCTGGTGAAAAAGGTTACACAGATTATCTATAATCTATCGTTCTATCGTTCTATCAGTCAATATACTTTGACTTCCTTAAAAATTAATCAGATCGTTTTGAATAACATTTCCAAAGGGATATCGATAATTTTTAATTGCAAATATGTATCGTGAAGTTCCGTATGGAATTCTTCTTTTAAAAGTTCTAATAATTTTTTTATGATTAGAGTTTTATCCTTTCCTTTTAACCATAGAGCGTAGAAATCTAAGGAAATTGGTTTTTCAATGTGAAATCCTTTAATATTATCACTTGTATTTAATTTTTTTATTGTTTGTTCCGTTAAAACAGATACACATCGATCTTTATGAATTAAATCCAAACATAATTCTTTTTGTTCAATATCTATGAATTCATGGGGAATGCAATGATTTAAAGTCAAATGATCTAATACCTTTTCATTTAACAAAGTATCAAAAGGATTTCGCGCAAAAGGAATATGTTTGAGAATGTTTTTTTTATCTTTAAAAATTTTAAAGATATTTTCAGAGCAACAAAACAATATTTCAGCAGAACCAATTTTTATAGAATCAATTCTTGAGTTAGCAGAAATTTCCCAACTAATTCCCCAGTCATAAACACCCTTCAAAATACCCAAAATAAGTTCCTCTATAACAAATATTCTCTCAGATCCAATGGTTCCATATGATATATACTTGTTCCAATACTGATAAATTAAATTGGAACTATATTCCAGTGTAACACCTTCTTGAATACCTATTTTTACAGGAGTACCCCCTATAGAGTTACACGAAACATTTTCAAATATTTTAGGCCCATACTTAAACATCTCTTTAACAATTAAAAAGAGGGACTGTCCTTCGCTAGTTAAATCTAGTCTTCTAACTGAACGTTTAAATAATTTCACATCAAGTTCATTTTCAAGACGTTTAATTTGCTCACTTATGGTAGGTAAAGAAAGTTCCAAAACTTTAGATGCTTCTTTGATTGAAGAATATCTGGCCACTTCATAAAAATAATACATCCAATTCCAATTTATATTTTTTTTTATATTCTACCCCTTCATGTTAAACTTATGCCTTAAAAGAAAATGAATGTAATTTTAACTTATGAAAGTTAGCATAGATTTTATGAATAAGTATCAAATAGAAAATTAAATAATGTTCATCCTCGCTTTAATTTATACCTTTGTTAATTAAGTTCCAGATCCTTAAGCTCAACAATTGCTTTATTCAATACTTGGTTTATACCAACATCTAGGACGAAGTCCCAATATATAATTATTTATCTTCGTACATGTTCCTATAGTTACATCAAAATCGCTTACATCTTGGTTATCAGATACTGGGCAAAGAGCACCAGCAAAGAGTGTATCAAGTCTGCATTGGGGATCTGGATGATTATTATTTGTTACTCCGACTATACTTTGATCAGGAGTAGTAAAGTCAGGTTTTTTTGAAGCTCTTAAAGAAGCAAACAAATCAGCAACAGATTTAGCGGCCATAGATGTTCTTTTACAAATAGCTATATCTTCTCGATTAGTAAAATTTTTACTACAAAGATTACTTACATAAACAGGTACATTTAAATATCGAACAAATTCCTCATTATTTTCATTCTCAACATATTTTCTAAAACATTTTAATGTAGAATAATAATCTGACTGTCCTTCATTACTGGCCCAAGCATAAGTTACAATTTTTGGAATTCCTGCCATATGATGACCAACCTCATGGCAAACTACGATTGCTAATCCATCTGCAGTTAATGATGGGTGACGAGCTACTCCTCCATAAATATGGACAAACCAATTTTTTCCAGATCGACTTGCATAGGCATTTACCATTCCGGCCACCCAATCCTTATCAATTATTAAATTACCATTTTTAGAATTTATTATTGGAGCATATATCATTTGTATTTTATCAATAACATTATCGAAAATTACTTTAGTAATTTTCGATACATCCTTATTATAAATTGAAATATTTAAATCATTTTTTTCTACAATTGAATTTTTATAACTTACATTTTTATAATTTGTTAAAATATTAGTTTCCGCTAAGCATAGACTAATAAAGAAAGTGAGTAATAAGAAAGTGGTTAGTGACAAATTTAACAATACAACTAAACCGTAAACAGATCTTTTCATGTTTTCATCCTTTGAAAAATTATTAAAAATAACACTCTCATTTGTGAAAATGCTACTATACAGTTTTAGGTTAAATATTTATGGGATAAAATTATTCATTTATAAATAAAGCAACAATATTAATCAACAACATTAATAATGCTGGGTTTGTTGAAAAATAATTTAGATTATAAAAAACTTCAAATACAAAGTTTTAATTTTAAATTAATGTACATTAAAACATAAAATTCTATTATTAAAGCTAGAAAAAGAAATTATTGGCCAACATTTTCTAACATATGATTTGTTGACTATTGACTGGTGTAACCAAATTAAAATTATATCTCAATGCATTTCTGGCGTAACCATTTCACCTTTTAAAATAAGCTCAACCATTTTAGGGTCAATTTTTTCATTAAAACTGGCCTTAATTATTTTTTGACTCGGTTTAATTCTTACATAGTCAGGATGATCAGATATTGAGTTTCCTGTCCACACACCTTCATCGACTAAGAGTTGTCCATCTATCATTCTAGATCCTTTAAGATCATATGTATATCTACGCCACTCTGATTTAGCACCTCTAAAATTATAAGTAACTTTATCACTAGTATAATAAACATCTGTAGTGACATGTACTAAAGTAGATAAAACTGAGTCTGCTACAATTTTAACTTTAGCATACCAAATCGGACTATTCCATACTTCAATTCCTGCATCAGTATCTATAATTATAGGAAGTTTTTTATCAAAAAGTTCTGCTTGTAACAAACGATGAAATTGCATAGGAAAAATGTCAGCATAAATGCTATCATATACACCATCAAAACGTTGTCCAAAAATATCCTCTTTCTTTTGTTCAACTTTAGTATAAGATTGAATTAATAGTGCTTTGAGATCACCACTACTAAATTCTAATACATTATCATGATCAATTTTAAAACTTACTGATTCTTTAGGTTCAATTTCCATAATGGATGCTAGTGACCAGGTAGTACAAAGTCCTGACCAAGAAACAGCATCACGATTAAATAACATTTCTTCGTGATATCTTGCAGATTCAGGATTTTTTCCTGTAACAAACTCAACGAAACGATCATATTTTCTCAAAGCGGAATTTTCATCTTTAAACAATATTGGATCCTTAGTTGGAAACCAATATGATGACCAAGGAATAATCATTGATGATGCTGAAAATGTTCCTTCTTTTACAATAACCGGACCATATACTTCTGTTGCTATTTGAAAATTAAATGAATCGAAGGAAAAACATAAATTAGTAATTGTCATTAATATTGATAAAAATAAAATTGAAATTGAAATTGAAATTGATTTTAAGATAAATCTTCTTAAAGTTTTGATCATGAAATTACCTCTATGTTGTGTCATTAGTTTATTATTGGAAATAATTAATAATTATTTATAAACCCTCTCATAAATATTTTAAATTAATTATTTTATTTAATTTTGCTGAATATTTATTTCAATGAAGGTTCTTCAGGTGTTACTTTACACATTTCTATACCTGTTGGCTTTACTACTTTTGGACAAGCTGCTGGATATACCTTTGTGATTGTATCAGAGTAACCGATAGGTGTAACGTCACCATTAACTGGAACTGCACTTGTTATTTCTGCAACATTTTCTAAACTAAGTCCGTACAATTCTCTTACATTAGCTGATTTAGCAATATTTTCACAAGTTACACTTTTACTCATTAAATCTCTTGTGTATATATGTTCAACATATTCAACACAAACTCCTTCAATTAAACATGAAGAATTCGATTCAATAATATCGGATAATTTACCATCAACAATTTTCCATTCTTTTCCGTCGAAAGAACTACCATTTTTGGTAAATGAACCAAAATTATTAATTTTTTGTGTTTCTACTAAATATACTGGGTCTGCTTTTTTAATCCATTTTGTCCAAGTAAGAATTCCAGTTACTTCTAGTTTTAAAGTAGGCGTTTGTAAATGATACTTGCTAGGATTCAAACACATATCTTTTAGTTCATCTAAACTTTTATTACCTAACCCTTCAGGAACCAATCCAACTTGTCCAGGAACAACTGGATTAATAGGTGCACTAATTCCACTAGTGTTACTATCCGCAACTCTTATAGGTTGATCTGCAAAACATGCAGAAAAAGAAAATATTAAAAACATTCCAAAAACTAAAAAAAACATAGAGTTCATTATTTTTTTCATACTTTAATCTCCTTTGTTAGATCCAAATTAATAATAAATAAAATAACTTACAATTTCTACGAGAGGGACCTTGAATATTTATAAACTATTTATGTGTTTATGAATTATTTATTAATATAGAAAATTAGCATAAACTTAATGAATAAATATCAAAGATAGTGTGAAATAATATTCATCCTAAATATTTAAAAATAATTTGTTTCAAACAATACAAACAATACAAAAAATATAAACAATATTAAATTTCCAATTTGGATAATAAGGATTTCTCTTGTTTAAATACAAAATATATTTACTCTTCAAAGTAATTCAATTCACCTCTAGAAGCTGCATTTAAAGCAAATATAATTCGTCCTAATGGCATTTTATCTTTAGTTGCTTTCTTAGCATATGCGGCCCAATTTGCAGGCAATGGTTCCAAAAGTGGGTTCCATTTATTTGAGATCATTTTATCTAAGGTAATATACGGTTTAACATCAGCAGCTGGAGTCCATAAAAAATCAGGATGTGAATCTTTATACCATTCACCACCAATTATTTTACCAGTTTCATCTAACTCTAAATCATAGTTGTAAGTAGAAGTAGATGATGAATCTAATGAAGGATCATCATTTAAGTGATTAGGTGTCGTCTCCATACCATAGGTAATTTTCATATTTACACCGACCACATATTTTGTGTCCATTGAACGAAAGTGTGCAAATTTATCTTTTTTAAATTCTTTTAAAAGAATTAAAGCACTTTTAGCATCAGGATAACTTTTAAATGTTTGAGGATTAAAATAAGTATAGTTATAAGAAATCATTGGTTGATTCCATACTTGATAGTCATATTTAACATCAACAATAAAACTTTTTTTTGCTACTCCTAATTGATTAACAACCGACATATGCCAAGTTCCAGAATTAGTATCAAAACATTCTTGCTTTAATATACGTCCACTAATTAAATCTCTATCTATTTTCTTATCACTTTCCTCAAGCAAACAACGTCCTCCGATAATTGATAATGGATAACTAAAATTGGCCCAAAAAAGTGAATATAATGCTTTTATGTCTGCTGGATAAAAAGTAATTTTATGAATATTGTTAACAGAGCTTATGGTTACAGCTCTTAAAGGTCGAGGTGACATATAACTTGCTGGTGCCCAACCATGACATATACCCATCCATGTTTCAACATTTCCTGTAGAATTGTAATATTGTTCTCCTTCGGCCCACATTAATTTTGTCATCGTAAAATTTTCATCACCAATTAAAAGATCATACTTTTCAGCAGGAGATAATAGATCAATTGTTCCATCACTTATATAACTACTTGTTGGGTATTTTAAATAATACTTGTGATAAATTTTCCATGTATTATCTCTTGCACTTATTGAATCCCATATTCCAGTCAATAAACTATAAACATTCATCATATTTGGATCTGCATAACGATATGCTAATCCTCCTTTATAAATAGGCCAGTAGTCATCAGACCATGGGGATATTTCTAATTTAGCATTAGTAAGACCAGCACTATCAATTTCAAAAATATTTTTAATAATGGACGTACGATTATAAACAAAATTATCAACTAAATCATTCTCAAGGTAAGCAGAATCAATATCAATAGCTAAATCTGCTACTAATGAGTGTGACGATGATATTGACAATAATATGGTCAATACTACTAAAAATAATTTAAAATGAACCAAATATATTATGTTCATAAATCCTCCAGCTCCTTTGATTTTAAAGTATTCCTTCTCGATTAATATTTACCAGTATGCTCTTTGAAATTATTTAATAACTGTTTATTTTAAATTGTTTATTTTAGATTGTTTATTCTTTTTGAGATCAGTTAGGATTTCTCTAATTAAAAAAAAAACAAAAAATAAATTTAAATATATTATCAAATAAATAAGATATAAAGATTGTTGTGGCCAAACAAGTATTTCAAAGTGAGGTATCGTATGCAAATCATCAAAAAGAAAAATTTTTTTTCTAATTTTATTTTATTATCAATATCTTTGATTATAAATAATTTTATATTTCTCATCAGCACCCACACAGTTAATGGATCTGTTATCGCTGTAATCGATTCTGGAGTAGATATAAATGCCAATATAATTAGAAATCATCTTTGGATTAACAAATATGAAGTGCCTAATAATTTCATGGATGATGATAATAATGGATATATTGATGATATCTTTGGCTGGAATTTTGTTGATAACAATAATTTAGTCATTGATAATAGATATCGAAATCAATTTAATAGTGATCATAAACTCTTTTTTGATATCCAATCAAAGATCACATATGAGACTGCTTCAGAAGATGAAATTTCATGGATAAAACAAAGAATCAATGATAAGAAATTCATGAACCAAATTAAAAATGTAGGAACTTATATTCATGGAACTCATGTGGCCGGTATTGCTGTAAATGAAACATCTGAAAATAAAATTCAAAGTATAAAAATTATTTCAACTCCAAAATCCCCTGATGATGAAGATGATGAAACTAATCCAGATATGGCCATTGAAGATCTGCCCATCCCTCTTGAAATACAACAAGACGTTGAGATTGCAATCGCCAACAGTCTCTCTGATGTAGATCTTATAAAATATGTTTTATCAAAAGTAGCATTTAGACAAATGGAACTTATGAAATTGGTTGTAAAATATGCTATTAAAACTGATACTCAAGTTGCAAATGCTTCATTTGGTACCAGCTACTCTCAAGGTAACATGTTGGCCACAATTTTTTTCAGAATGATATTGAAACGTTTTCCCACAAACGAAGAACTTGAATCTGCTAACGATTACTTTTTTGATCAATTAATATTAAATGGCAGGACTGTCTTTGCCTCTGGTAATAAAATTCTTTTTATCTTTGCTGCCGGTAATGATGGAGTAAACAATGACCTCTATCCCACTACCCCTACTAATGTTAAACTTGAAAATACAATTTCTGTGGCGGCATGGATGAATCCTACTGTTAATCGGCCTGGAGAATTGGCCGATTTTTCTAATTTTGGCAATAAGACTGTGGAAGTAGCAGCACCTGGAGTAGGAATTGTTTCCATCATTCCTGGTAGTAACTATGCATGTCTGAGTGGAACCAGTCAGGCGGCACCTTTTGTTTCAAATATAGCTGGAGAAATTTTAAATATTAATCCTAGACTCTTACCAAAAGAAGTTAAAGAGATTATTATTAAAACAGTTGATTATAAATCAGTTTTGAGAGGAAAAGTTACTAGCTCAGGAGTTGTTAATAAAAACAGAGCGATTTTAGCAGCAACTTATTCAAAAAGAAATTCACTATCTCAAGCAATACGTTTAGCAAAAGAAGAAATGAAATCACTTCCGATAAATAGTTTAAATATTACATCCAGAACTGATCCAACTATTCCCCCAAAATATAAGGAATTGGAATATATAATTCCAATTCCAAGCGAATTCGAAAATATTTTACACTTTCGCTAAATTTCACTTCATGATATCACTGAAACTTAAATCATTATTATAAAATACAAATTCTAAGGATCGATGAAGTTCATCAGAAAAAAGTTCAAAGGTCTCTTCTGGATAATCACTCAAATGGCGAATTTCAGGTGTAAATTTTCCATCTGTAATCTTATAGTTCAACCAATCCTCTTTACGTTCTATCTCTAACTCTTGATAAATATCATCACTAGATATAACTTGTTTTATGATTTCTATTGTATCTCTTCTCTTACCGTAACGATTAAACAAATCAGTAATCTCTTTTAGCATGCGATAAACAGCTCGCTTGTTTAATAATGTATCAGCTTGTTCATCTTTATAAATTTCCTTAATGTGATTAAATCTATTCTTGGCCTGCTCAAAATCAGTTAAAAAGGCCCAAATACGTAAACCGTAAGTGTGTTTATTATTACATCTGTCCAATGAGAAATTATTAACTTTAGCATACTCAATACAAATCTCTTGCTTATCTTTACTAAAAAACTTTTCAAGTGCTTTATCTGAAAAAACAGTTTTTGAAACCAATGTTAAATCACCTATATATTTAGTATAATAATCTTGTTTGTCATTATCAAAATCATCAATAAATTTATAATATTCATCTATATCGAAATTTTTAGGTATAAGATGATTTACTCTATTGATCATTTTCCAAAAATGTTTTTTAGTTGCCTTTGGATCATATAATTCAACCTTTGCACTTGTAAAAATATTACCTCTATCATTTATTGAAGTTTTAAAATCAAGAGTTTGTATTTTAGATCTCAAAAGGTTTTTCGTGGTACCAAGTAATGACTGCTGCGTAAATGACATCTCTTCACCTTTTTCACCTGTTAAATAATTTTCATAATCAACATCAGATCGTCTACGAGAATGTTGATATTTAAAAAGATGCAAAAACTCAAATCTAATATAAGAATCCCTTAAACGCATATAACGTGTTTCTAACATCAAGTCATCTGGAATATTACGAGGATGTGTTGAAAAGAAATTGGTTAATAGAAGTTGTTTTTCATTTTCATCTTTTAAGTCAAATAAAAATGTTCTCTCAAAAAATGATCGCCATCTAGCTTGAGCAGATGCAAATGGAATATTAAAAATAAAATCGAGACCAAAAATTGCTTTTAATTTTGCTTTGTTTATCTTACTAAAATCAACCAACATATTGTTTTCATCATTTTTTACGAGAGTAACTCTACTCACCCTATGCATGTCTCCTTTCACTTGAAGTTCAATTTGTGGTGGAGATATTACTGGGGTTTCGATAGCTGGCCAACCAACAGATGCCCCTCCTTTAAGTCCTATGTAACTTGAAAGAATAAGTGCATCCCCAGACTGCATATTATTTAAAAAATCATCGCGCATATGAGTAAAAGAAATTAATGGCAATGTTAATAATTCCCAAAGTTTTGGATTATGAAAAAAGTCACTTAAATTTTCTATAGGGCGAACTCTGACATATTCATAAACCATAAAAACTTGTCCACCCATTGAAAATGATATCGATGCAGGAACATTGTATCCAATTAATGATTGTAACAATACTCCATTACCCCCAATATTTAATCCTACTCGAAAAACATCAACAATCAAAAATGGTTTTTCTTTATTTTCAGTATCTGTTTTATACTTAGGATTAATTATAACATAACGAAAAGGCAGGAACAAACCTCCTCCTGCATCTATACCTTGAAAAAAACAATTGTTTTTACATGCAGCTTTTAAAAGAACATCCGTAAATTTCATTTCAGTAAAATTTAAACCAAGAGTGCTATATCTTAATTCTGGAGAAAGTAAATTAATAAGAAGTGCACCTCCCTTACTTATTAATCTTAATCCTTTCAGTTTTGCAGCTTTCGCAACTCTGTCGTTAACAAAATTTAATTCTTTAGGGTTTGATGAAAAATCAATGGTTGCGCTTTCAGGAAGTATCGGCATTGGTTTGCTAACTGCTAATTCATTTGTGTAAGCAAATTTTGTATAAATTAGCTCTATCATTAACCACATAATTATAAACAAAGTAAAATTTCTTTTTAATCTCATAAAACTCCTCGATTTGTTTTAAATTTTATTTTTCTTGATTAACAACGTAATATTTTTTAGCAATAAAAAGTAAAATTAGCTCTAAAAATACATAGATGATAGTTAACAACCATGCCAGTATCATCTCTGAAAGACCATTTGCTACTCCAATAATAACACCAAAAAGTAAGTTGGATGCCAAAATCTTTGGACCTACTTTAACTCTAAAGCGAGTAATAGTTAGAGCGGCACCGATAGCAAAAGCTCTAGCTAAATTATTATTCACTAAGATCATAACACCTGTCAGACCCACACATAGAAATAAAATATTAGCAGAACCTAAAAATAAATTTGCATAGTCTACAGTTTTCTTCTCTTTTTTATTATTATTTTCTGGGTCTTTGTCTTTGTCTTTGTCTTTGTCTGTTGAAAACGATTCATTACTTATAGTTAGTGATTTTGCCATATAAAATGTTACCACACTTAAAATCAACCCACATAAAAGTGAATTTGCAAATAGCAAACAAAGACTTTCTATATTTGAAAAATTTATATTTGAAATACTTAAATTTAGCGTATTATTATCCTGAACATTATTTAACTGATGAAATAATCCATTCATTATTATCCTTTTTGTGGAAGACTATAGGATTACAGGCCCTATAATTAACGTGGTAACATTACTCGTGATATGAAATAAAAATATTTTGAAAAAGATGTTTTTATCAACTCAAACTCGTACAATATATCGTTAAACCAATCAGGAAGTGCCCCTTGATATTTAACTTCCATCACCACAATGTCTTTTCTATGAAATTTATCAAGCATTTCTATAATTTTATTTTCAAATACTTCACCATTAATAATTGCTCCTTCTTTATTTGAATTCAATCTAAGTTTTTGTTTTATTCTTGGAAGTAAATATGTTGAATAAATATTATTATCAATTGTTACTCTAGTTTCACCTAATTCAAAGGCATGTCTAAGATAGCGTATTTTCATTGATGGAATAGGCGAAAGCTTGTTATACACTTCCTGGGTTTTAGCTAATCTTTTTCGTAATTTTTCTTCTCCCAAATTAGCATTCATTTCCAACAAATCAGATGAATATTTCATGGGCAATCCTCGTGTTAGCAGCATTAAATCATCTTTATTAATTTTAAATCTAACTTTTTTTGACTTTCCTAATTCTTTGGTTTTTATTTCCCAAAATAGTGTCTCATTATCCCATGCTCCACCAGGACCATATTTTCTAACTCGAATTTTATAACGAACAGGAAGATCTTGTAAGTGATGTTGATATAATTCCAATGACAATGAATCAAAATAAATAGATTCAATTAATGTATATTTAACATCATTACCATTATAGGATGGCAACATCCTCTGATCTATTTTTTTTAATAATGGTTCCAGCATTTCATTATTCATCACGTATTTATCTTCGATTCTATCAAAAAAATGCTCCTCTTTTAATATTGGATCACTCGTTTCATGATATTCTTGTTGACGATAAGCTAATTGCATACATGTACTCCTTTCACAATTTAAAAAATTATAAACTAGCATGAGTCTTATGAATTAATATTCAAACTAGAGTGAAGTAGTGTTCACAAAAAAAAGAAAATAGTTTTTTTCTGTTCGTGAACAATAATTCATTTAATATTTGATATCTACCAATAAAGTCTGTGCTAAGAATTTTTATAAAATCTTATACATATATATAAGATGATTTAAACAAAAGAGGTGTTTTATGTTCAAAAATGTAAGCAAGTATTTTTTTACTATTATTTTTTTAAGTCAATTTTTATTTTCAGCAAATGTTGATGCAAAAATCTTTACCATTACTAAGAATGGTGACTTCAAGTTAAGGAAAAATGTGATTAAAGAAATTTTACTCGATTACGAAAATTATTGTAACCAAGGATGCAAATATAAATTAACTGGAATTGAAAGCATTAAAAAAGTGGAAGTAGTGGATGCAAATCATATGTTTATTTGGACATATGTTGACAATATTAAGCAGTATAAATATTTTAGCTATATAGAAGTAGTAGCAAATGACTTAAATAAAGTTACCATTATAAATACCTATCCTTCTTGGGAAGAAGTCGATCGTTTAATATCAAGCTATCAATTATCTCATTCTACCCCTTTTGTTAGTGGTGAAACAATATGGACAATAGAAGAAAAATTTGATTCTCAAGGTAATTGGTCACACACTAATGTAGATTATTTTAGTAGTTTTTATGCTAGCTTTTTAATCTCTATCTTTGGAAAAAAGATCAATCAAAACCTAGAAATTACCGCAAATGATTTATTTCAAGACATGTCTATTGCTCAGTAAATTTAATTTCATGGAAGACATAACAATGTTTATGGATCTACTAGATGCTAGGAATGCTATTAGAAGTTCAACGCTAACTGATCATCTCTTCTTTTTCAGTCTTATTTTCTAATAATTTTAAATATTGTAAGTTGTTTTTTTTCCACTCATTAATTATTTTTAGAGCAGACTTATGAATATTAAAGCTTGATATGTCAAATTTTTTAAAGCGTATAATTGATAAAATAAATTCTTTAATGATATTGGAACAAGAATAAAATTCTTCAAACGATGATATGATATTATTTTGAAGATCCAGAGCAGATAATGATTTTGGTTTAAACACAACATGAATGGTATCATAGTAACTCCATTTTTTATGGAGAACTCTATTTGATTTTTCCATCTCTTGGTAAATTTGCGTTCCAGGAAATGGAGTTAATGCTAAATATTGTGAAGTCTCTATCTTATTTTTTTTACAAAACTCAACTGTTTTTTTAAAGATTTGAGGAGTATCACTATCAGAACCAAAAATAAACATTCCATGAACAGCAATACCTGCTGCGTGAATTTTTTTTAATCCCTCTTCAATATCCTCAATAGTTTGCGATTTCTTATATTCTTTAAGAACCTGATTGCTAATTGACTCTAATCCTAAGTATATTTTTTTACATCCACTCCTTTTCATCAAGCTTAATAACTCATCATCATCTGCGATATCTATTCTTGTTTGTGCTATCCATTCCTTTTTGATATTTTTAAGAAGCATTTGATGTAATAAATATTTTACTCTATCCTTGTCGGCCGTAAAATTATCGTCATAAAAAAATATCTGATTTTGTCGAACAGTAGTTGATATTTCTTCAATGATTTTATTTACATTGGCCACACGATATTTTCTTCCAAATGTTTTGCTAACAGAACAAAAACTACAATCATGAGGACAACCTCTGGAGGTGATGATAGGATATATTTTTAACAACTCCTTACTATGCATGAGATTGAAATTAGGGATGGGAATTTTATCAAGATCAGTTAGATGCTTTGTTGTAATAATACGCTCGTTTAAATTCAAATCGTTTTTAAGTAAATCTACAATAATCTCTTCTGCTTCTCCCTTAACAACTATGTCCGCAAATTCCAGCGATTCATCGGGATGAAGTGTAGGATGTATACCACCAATAATGATTTTTATTTTTGGATTGATCTTTCTAAAATTACTTGCAATTTTATGACCCCTCTCTAGCGTAGGAGTAATTAGACTCAGTAAAAGAAAATCAAAGTGAGCATAATGAAGGGGTATTTCATCTTCAACGTTATATTCATTGTAAATAACAACTTCAAAACCCGCTTGTTCTAGAATTGTTCCCAGATAAAAAGGACCTAGTAAAGGTAAATGCATAAAATTTTTAAATACATTAGCACTCGCACCTGCAGGCGCAATTATGATAACTTTTTTTTTCATAAAATTTTCCTTATTCTTCTTGTTCTAGAACTTCAGGATCCACATAACCAATTTGTTGTATATGCTTATCCATCCAATTAAGACGCTTGAATATCCAACTATCTATCAGATCAAGATTTCCATAGAATGTTCTTTTCCAAGGGAATGCATGAAAAAGAATTGAATGAAGAGGGTTAGTATAAGTATTTCTCCATCTGTCTTCTTGGCGTAGACCTGCTTCACCTAAAGTAGAAATAAACTCATCAATAATAGTGCGAATATGATTCATACTAAGAATTTGTCCAGCTTCACGTAAAAAATAATAGCGATCAATTACTTTTTTAACAAATGCAGGATCCTCAAGTAAACGACGGAACCAGAAGGTTGGTCTATTGCCATCAAAAAAGCGTTTTTTATGAACAACCCAACCAAATCTCGTACCCATTCTATAAAAATTTAAGTTACCAAATGCTACATCAAAATCCCAAATAGGACCCATAGTTATTTTTCCTTCAGGGCCCGCATAAAACCAAGTGCTACGTCTATAACCATCTACATTTTTGGACACTTCCTGCATTATCAAATAATCAACAAAACTATCAACGTTAATGTGAGCTGCATACCCAAGTTTTGGATCTTCAAACTGATCACTAACTAAAGCATCCTCAAACGAATTTATTCTTGCTTGGATATTTTTCTTTATCTTTTTTGTGTTTATAGGATTTATTTTTTCCCATTTATCAAAATTATTTATTTTAGGATAACGATATTTTATACCAGTACCATATTTGCTAGTAAAATTTCCACTTTTACTAGAAACTTCTAGAATGAAAGAAACTTGTTCTGGTTTATCTAATTCCATTTTTGGAATATCTATTCGAAACTTACCCAATTCATTTCTTTCTACAACAAGATAAACACCATGATACTCATCATCTAGTGATACTTCAGTAAAAAAACTTCGTGGTGCAAATGAATAATTGTTATGTGTGGCCCCCATTTCTCGTCCCAAACGATATGCCAAAGCATTTCTCACAAGTGAGCGATCTACATAAGGAGAATGAAAAATCCATTCTTTACCGATTGGAAGATTAAAAAAAGGTTTAGAAATGCTTTCCTTTTCTTTATTGATAAACTCTACTTCAAAGGATTTTTGTTTGTATGTAATTGAACTTTTTCCGTGTAGTTTTATTTTTATATCATTAGATGAATCATTTTGAACTAAAACTCCAAATGTATCTTCATATCTATTAATGTATTCATCTTCAGGAGTATTTAAGTGTATTAAGGGAAGGGGAGAACCTTTATTGTAATTAAAGATTTCATTTGCAAATACTATTCTTGTTTTCATACTTCCGATAGAAAGAAACATCACAATTACAGTAATACCTATCCAATAACTCCACTGATTTTTGTAGCGTTGATTTTTGTAGAGATATTTATTTATAGCACCATAGATCATTCTCGAACTCCTTTTTTGATAATTACATTGTAAAAAGAAACGAACCTTAACATTTATCATATAAATAAATACTAAACATAAGATGAAATTATGTTTACTTCATGAAACATTCTTCTTAACAAATTCTTAACCTATCTTTCACTTTTTATTTAGATCAACGTGCTGTATGGTAATTATCATTAACAATTTATATAGATATTTTTATGTCCCACCAAAAAACATTATAAAAAATAGGAAATTTCTTTATTTGTTTCATTTCCGTTGGGATTAAGGGCCACTAATATTAACTTCTGATCAATTTTTTGAGGATCAGAACAATCGAAAGGGAATTCACATGATTATCTCGAGAAGTTCTATTTTCTTTTTTTCAACTTTCTTTTTTTCAATTTTCTTTATTTTCACTTTTGTTACCTTTGTCTCTACCTCTAATTTTACTTTTGCTGCCAATAACATTGATCTTGAACAATGTTATGATAATGATTGCGATAACATTTTCTCTGATGAATATTGGGATAATAAAATCTCAGAAAATGATTTTAATGTAGATACTATTAATTTAGATGAAGAAAATAATTCAAGTATCTATTTGCAAAAAAACAATCAAAAAACCACTATTGAACCTACATATTGTGACCCTAATAAATTTGCTAATTTTGAAGTCAAGTATAATAATAACAATAACAATAACAATAACAATAATACATCAACTGCACTGAACTCTATCGATCAAAAAAGCATCCAACGTTTACATCTCTTTCAATTAGGATCAGTTGTAGTTGCTGGAATGGCCATAGGTAAATCTACCACAAAGGAGATGGCGAAGCTTGCAACCAATTATTCTTCTTCTATAAGTGAAAATTCCTATTGTACATGGTACGTGGGAAGAACTAATAAAGTTGCTGCAAATAAATTCAATTATAAACACATCAGTGGTGTCTCTCTTGTATTTCCAAGACTGGCCTCTTGGATGTTTATGAGAAAACTTAGAGGTTCTTTTTTCTATGAAGAAAATAATTTTCTTGATTGTGCTGAAAAACACCATTACATTGCCGTAGGATGTGATGCTCAAAAACATAGAGGTCCGAGTGTCTTTGGAATGATTTTATCATTTAGTGGTTGTACTCCAAGGCATGCTGCTGAGATTGTTAATAATATTTGGGGACTAAATGGAGTTCCCGCTAAAACAAGATTTGCCATTATCGAGGCCGCTTATCAATTGGGTAACTCTAATCCTATTCAACGAATGAAATTGCAAACACTTTTTTCTAATTAGAGTGCCATGCTCTTTTGGTTTCGCAACTGCGAAACCAAAAGAGCATGGCACTCTAATTAGGGATGTGCTAACTTGAATTTATAAATCCTAATTTTAAATAGATTAAAATATTTTTCTGATGTACAAGACTACTCCCCAGTTCATCTTTTTAGATTAAATTTTTTTTAGATTAAATATTTTTATTAATAGATGAATTCTTAATTTAATAAAATATTTATATATCAAAATATTTTATTGCTTCTTTGAACTTCTCTTTAATATTTAATAATAATTTTAAATAACATTTAAAGGAGTTTCTTATGTTACAAAAATTTCATGAAATTTTAAAAATTACACTGTTTATTTTAATGCTATTTTTTATCCTCCCTATTGGAGATTTATGTGCAGAGGAAACTGACAACTTTCTTAGTTGGGGTGAAAAAATATCAGATTCTTCAGAAATAATTAACAAACATTTCAATCAAATAATTAAGCATCGGTTGGATAAAATCAATAGAAGTATTATGAATCGCAGTTGTTGGAGAGTAGCTATGAGAATAGCTATCGATACTAATGGATGGATTGAAACCAATACCTCTAAATGGATTAATAAAAATTCTGAGATCGATCGGATTCCAAGGTATCCGACAAGTCAACATGAATATTTAAACAAATCAATTTATCGTGAAGAAAATAAGAGTAAATTTCTTCTTAATAGTTGTCCAACCATTAATATAAATGGCATATATTTTGGTAGTGATAAGATCTCTCATTTTTTTGGAATGGGTATTGTTTATTTTATGTCTTATTCAAGAGGATTACGTAAAGGTCTTGATAAAGATGATATTTATGAGAAAGTAACCAATTTGGGATTAAAAAGCGAAATGGGTCTTGCTGGCCTCAAGAGCTCTGGAGTCCTTTCCTATGCTGATATTGAAGCAAATTTCCAAGGCCTACTTTTTTTTGAAAGTTTGTGCTTGGGGGATAAACCTTATCTTGATGTTGTCGATGGAGAATGGGTAATGACAAGAGATTTAGATTTAAGAGATTATGTTAATCCATATTTTGATGAAACCTATTATAACAGCGTTTATTCACCAAAGCGCTGGACATTAGTAAAACAACATTTACTTCCATTTTGTGATAAGAAAAAAAATAATCTGGAAGTTATCGAGAGATTTAATCGATATGATAAAATTATCAAAAATATGGAATTAAATTTTAGTCATAAATATATCGATAGATTAATGTTAGATGGAGACACTCTTTCACTAGACGAACGTACTTTCAATTCACTTTGCAAATCAACTAATGAATGAATTAGGTTATCATTTTTATAATTTCTGATTTAAAGAGGTTGGAAATGAAATAGAAAAACATGCACCTCCAAGTTCTGATTTTGTAATTTCTATCTTACCATTACATTGATCAGTAAATATTTTAAGTGATAAAAGACCCAGTCCATTGCCATTTAGTTTTGTTGTAAAAAATGGATTAAATATTTTCTTCTTAGTTTCATCGCTGATTCCAGGACCATTATCGTGAACTTCAAGAGATACAATACTATCTTGCTGTTTTAATTTGATAAGTATTTCACCTGAATTATTACATGCTTCTGCTGAATTAAGAATCATATTCATTAAGGCCATACTAAAAAGAAGTGTGTTTATATTTACTCGTAAATTAACAGGTACATCTTGACGTATATTGCATTTTTTTATTTTGTTATGAAATTTTGCAAAACAAATAATCTCTTTAACTATCATGGTTAGATCAACAAAAACTTTTTGATTCGGAACACGTCCTTTACCTGCATCCATCATTCGTTGTAAAAGCTCTTTTATATTCTCTGATGCAAGATAAATTGCACTTATATTTTCCTTCTCGCTGGCAGTTAAATTATTTGTCATCCCTAACATGCTCGCATTGCCTACTATAATATTCAGCAAATTACCTATATCATGACAAACCGACATCGAAAATATACCTGAAGTGATAGTCCCTTCCGATAAAATTATTGATTTATTTTGTGTAATTATAATTTCATCTTTTATTTTCATTTTTCTAAACATTAAATAAAATGAAATAAATAAGATCAATCCTGTAACTAAAACAAAAAATAATCCTTTAGTTAATTCTATTTGTTCTAATTCAATCTTGGTTGAGGAAACATTTGAAGCATATGTACTTGAAAACCAAATATAAATTGAAATAAGTACGACATAAACTAATGTTATAACAATTGAAATTAATAGAGGATGAATTGATGACTTATCTTCAATCCCTGTTCTAAATCTAGAGTTCTTGAGAAAAGAATAAATATTAGAGCGATCTCTTTCTTCTGCAAGCTCTTCATTAGTTTTTTGATCTTTATATTTCCAATTAAATATTTTACTACTCATTATTTTTAACTCCTTTTTTTTGCTTGTTTTAAATCATTCCTAATCTTCTCTTGGATTGTAGGAATATTTTCCCTTCCAATCGCGTATGGACTTCTGTAACTCTGTATTGATAATTTTAGGTAAGACAACTTTTATAAGTACAATCTGATCTCCTCTTCCTTTTGCTAAAACTACTCCCTTACCACGAATGCGCAGACGACTTCCCGTATCTGTTCCCGACGGTATTTTTAGCATCACAAATCCATCTATAGTCGAAATCTTAATCTCGGCCCCTAATAAAGCTTCAATGAAACTAATTGACACTTCTGTTTCAATAGTGTTTCCTACACGTCTAAATCCTTTAAGAGGTTTAACTGTGATTTCAACATATGCATCTCCACGATATCTCTTCTCATTTTCTACTGAGGATCTTTTAGATTCTGTAAATGGGCCACTTCTTCTTACACTTCCTTGATTTTTAAATCGCAGTTTAGTACCACTTTCTACTCCTGGTGGAATTTTTATCTGCAAACGCTTCCCATTCGGAAAGGTAATCTCACGATTTGCACCTAATATTGCGTCCTTAAAATCCACTTCCATCTGATAAAATTCATCATTTTCAAAATAAGTATTCGAAGTATCTTTTTGCTCATTTTTATAACTAGATCTCATTGTTGAACGAAAAAGATTCTCTAAGAAATCACTATTATTTTCCCCAAAATCCTCTGCAAATGAATATGAGAAACGATCATTATTTTCTTTTGTTCTATTATAAAATGTATTTTTACTATTGTTTTGCCAATTAAAAGCATTCTCTTGTTCTTGCTGCTTTTCTTGTTGCCTTTCTTGTTGCTGCTGAACTGTTTTACCACTATCATACTTTTCACGTTCTTCTTTGTTGCCAATAATTTCATATGCTAAAGAAATATCTTTAAACGTTAGTTCAGCACTTTTATTTCCTGGATTTAAATCAGGATGAAATTTTTTAGCCTTTTTATGATATGCTTTTTTAATTTCATTCTGATTTGCGGTTTTTAAAACTCCTAATATTTCGTATGGATCTTTCATTGTTTAAAATTAACTGCCATTTATTAATATTATTATAAAAGACTGACTACAAGAAAACATAGTTGTTACAACTATCGACGAACATCATTAATCATCTGATCAATCTTAAGTGCTTTAAGCCAAAACTTTTCACTGATGAGTATCAAAAATAAAAGAAGTGTGAATACAAAAACGATTGAACAAAAAATCATAAGACCATTATAAGTAAAATGACCGCTGTTCGTATATTGTTGAATCATATTTGTAATACCTATAAATAACGAGATCGCACACATCACTGCTGATACTATTGCTAAAGTTACATAAATAACAAACAAACGAATTCCTGCAACTAATTGTACAAGAATAAGAAGCAAGCGAATTTTAACAATGACAGCAATCTTATCTATAAATGATTGCAATATTAAATTCAATATTGATTGAAATATTTTCAGCATCTTATTTCATACTTCTACCAAGTAAAAATCCAATGGCCACGGAAACAATAGTTGCTCCACCTAAGTAATACCAAGGACTTTCATGAAAAGACTTATTTAATAAATCTGCTTTATCACATGTGAAATCTAATGCTGAATCTTTTGCATCTTTTACTTTGTTCCAAGCAAGATGTGGTGCGCTTGACATAATTGCCTTTCTTAAATTTTGATAATCTGATGATAAAATATTTTTCACATCACTATTACCATTTGCTGCTGCCGATTCTAAAACTTCTAATGCTTCTTTAACATTCATATGCTCTCCTGGTATCTTTAAATTTGATAGAAAACTTTAATATCATTTTCTCCATGAATAAATATCAAACATAAGATGAAATAAACTTCACTTTTCTATAAAAAAAATTATAAATGTCACCTGTTGAATATCGTTTAACTTCATGAATTCTTAATATATTTCCAATTCTCGATACTCCCACTTGTGCAACTTCTGTAAGAAGATTTAATCAAGAAGCTACTGATCTTGAGAATGTAGTAGGATTTAACATTTCAGCAGATCTTTCTTTTGCACAAAAGAGATTTTATGGACTGAAGATGTAAATAACTCTATAACTCATTCAACATTCAGAAGCAGTTTTGCAAAAGATTATAATTTAGAAATTATTGATTCACCGTTGGCTGGATTATGTTCTCAAATAAAATAAAACATGTTTAAAAATCATTTTCAAAAATTCGTTTAATTCCAATAGGAATTCCGAAAAAATATTTAGTTTCAATATATAAAGTGTTAATTATTTCATCATCATCATTATACAAGGCCCATTTGTTATTATATTTTTTCAAGTGCATTCCAAATGTAGAATATGTTTTTAAAATAGCATTCCTTAAATATGTTAATTCTATATATCCTCCGTTTTCAGCACTCAAATTATTGCTTGATAATATAACTACATCTATCCCCTTTGCCTTTTGTAGAACAAGTCCTTCTCGTAAATTAGTAATAAATTGTTCTACCGTATAAATATCATTTTCAAACTGACCTCTTTTAATATTGTTTGCATTATCGTACTCTATGTTTAGTTTGAATAATTTATTAGTATCTTGATCAGTCATTATACTTAACAATAGATGATTTTTGCTCACATCTAGTACTTCACTAAATACCCTTTGTGTAAATGTTGTAAAAAATACTAATACCAACGTAATAGTTAATAATGATGAAATAATTTTTTTGATCATAATAATTAATCCTTCTTAGTTGAAAACGTTTATACCTTTGTTAAAAAAATCATTATTAGCACATCTCACATGGTTTAATACTAAACATAAGATGAAATAATGTTCATTATCAAAGATGAGTATATCATTCTTTATAGAACTTATGATACCAGTGCATTTCGTTTAATCTACTTATAAAAAAGGAAATGATTTATTAAGAAGATAAAAATCAACATTGTTGTATTGATATTAATCTTAGTTACATCTTTAATTTTCGAACTTACTATTATCAATATTGCTACAGCAAATGAGAATGTAAGTACGAATACTGATACTGATACTGATACTGATACTGATACTGATACTGAAAACAATCAACAAGAGATTGCCATTACTGATCCTTCAGTTGAAATAAAAAAAGGTAGAGTGCTGACGGATACCCAATTAGAATCCTTTCACGCAAAAACACAATTAGCAAACGATCTTGATGAAATTGAAAAGATCCATGAAATGTCAAAAGATGAAGATTCCTCAAATATGGATTCTAGCAATTCTGTCCATCGTAACTTTCACTTTAAACTCTCGATAGAAAAAGAGATAAGTATTATTCCAGGTCTTTCAATTACACCAGCATATTCATATATCGTGAATGAAATTGATCCCACTCTTCTCGATGTCCGAAGTCCTAGTTATAGCAAAAAATTCGTACGGCTCGATAGAATAAAATTCGCATTCTCGATATCCCCAGGAGATTTTATTGGAGAATTCCCAGTATACTTAAAATTAATGGCCGGTAGTGGCCTTTATTCAATAAGGTTTTTTGAAAAAAAGAGTAATGCTTTAATTGCACCTCCATTTAACATACGACATCTTCCCATTAATGCAAAAAATGCTTTGGCATTAGATGTTGGTGAGATGATAATATTTCAAACAAACCTAACTCTAGTGGTAGGTGCAAGAGTTAATATTCCTGCAAAATATGTAAATGTTCAATTGCATGGATCACTCTTTCTTAGTGGTCTTTTTCGAATTGAGGTAATACATTTAAATAAATCATTAGTTAGATTGCGATTAAAACCAGCAAGTGAGTTTGGAGCAGAGGGAGGCATAAGTGTTGGACCTCCAATATTTAAATTAAATTTTTTTCCAAGTATCGAAAAAGTAATACATAAAATCGCTGATCCTGTTTTGAATTTTATCTCACATAGCGGAGCAGGCGTGAGGTATTTAAATGGTAAGTTGGATTCAGATATCCAAATTAGTACTATTGAAATGAATATTCAAAAGTCGATAGGAAAAAATTTTATAGTAGATTATATCTTTGATTTAAGCGATAGTTCCGCACAAGCTGCATACAATGATTTTTTTAAGATAAAATCAATTAGTAAAACATTCAAAGAGATGATCATAACCAGCAGAGGGAAAACGCTCGATCCAGAAGAAGAGCGTATTCATGGACTGGAAATGGCCTATCAATTAGCAGAAAAAGATAAAAATAATTATATCAATCCTAGAGTTGTTCGACTTTTCGAAGGGAATAACTTATATAATAAAACTAATCTAAAACTTAAAACATCTATAATTATTGCTGATTCTTCTTTAACTAACAAAAACGTAATAAATAAAATTGAGTATGTAGATCGTAAAGGGGAATTGCATGGACTATACTTTCCTCTAAATAGTTGGAGTATAGATTCAAAGATTTTATTTGGTGTGGTCAAAGAAAATATCCTTTACAATAATTTTGCCTTAATAAATAATGATTCTAAATTATACACGATAGGCACATCTATTTCCAGAAATGATTCCTTTCTTGGTATTACTGAGATAAAAACCTTTATCAAATATATGCGCAATAATTTACCACCATCAATATTTGAATTAATATATGATAATGATACATTTGCAGAATGGTTTTTAAATTTCAAAAACCGCCTGAATAGAAAGAGACAAAGTAAGATAGTTTTTCAAATAATGCTTGATCCAAGTGCCTTTGTTTATATGAAATCATTTTCAAAGGAAGAATTAAGAGAAAGGGCCGATCAATATCTTGAAACTATAAGAGCAGGTCGCTTATATCATAATGCTTTAAACAGATTTATAGAACATCTTCATCCTATGATAAATGATGATCTGAATGCTCAAAGTAAACTAAGACATTTTAAAAATTTTAGGCGTTCTCTTACATGTAATCTTTTTGCAATGGGATTTATGGCCTCACTCCTACCTAAAGAAAATTTAGCAAAATATCTTTTTGTAACATTAAAGTTATATGCAAAAAATAAAACTCCTTTTTTGTTTGAGTATGGGATAAGCAAAAAAGATGAAGATGAAATAAATCTGTTTAAATCTATGCAAGAGTTTCAAGATCTACTAACAGATAAAAATATCTTCGTTCTTCCAAATGAATATCAAGATGATTCACTAAATGATAATTATATCAATTTGCTATGACCATTGAAGCGATCATAATTTTAATCAGACGACCAATCACGCTCTTTTACATAATCACCACGATGAACTATTAAAGATTTAGTTAACCTCTCAGTTTCATCACGATCATCATTATGATAGTTGGATCCGAAATGAGGTGCTACACATCTGAAAGTGTCCGTGTGATCTCTTAAAATTGTTTCATTACAATTATTATATTCCAAAACCCAGGTAGGTATATTTTTCTTTTGTTTTTGTTTTTGTTTTTGAAGATGAGCAAACGCATGAATCATAATACCCAAGTTATATCGTGAACCAGAAGAACCGTAACCACCTGATATGTACTCCCAACCTGTATCTTGTTTAACAAAAAAATATTGCTGAAAATTGTTCCTATCATCCCAATGGGCCAAACATTCTGGAAGATCATATATTCTTTCTACTTTAGTACTCGTTCTTGGCATAATTAATTCTTCTTGAATCTTTATCCACTGAGCTTCTTCTTCTTCCGCTGTTGCTTCTCTTTCTTCCTCAGTTTCTTCATTAAAATACCATTTACACGATTCTTTATAATCAAAAACAACCTTGGCCTTCTCCAAATCTAACAGACCCTCATAGTAACTATCTAGCAAGGTAGATTTATGTGTTCGATGATCCTCATCTTTGTGATAATTACCCTTGTGTAATATAAGTTCATTTTTTTTAAATAATTCTTCAATTTCATCAGTAGAAGGAAACAACTTTATTTGTTTTTGCGCTTCTTCTGTTAGCCGGTTTATCTCTATAACTGTTTCTTGCTTACAAAATTTTTGATTATCAAGCAAATCTTTGCGCAAATAATCTTCAAACACAATAATAGATGCTAATTCTTTATCATTGATTTGTTTTGCTAAAACTTTATGATTCCATTTACTATCATTATAAGAAGTGGAGTAATGAGCATCAAAGTAACCTAATGGAGTATCAAATGTAATATCTAAAACTCTGTTATTGATAGTAAGTAATATCTTCATTAAATTAATCCTTTTTTTATATTGTTTTCATACTGTTTTTATAGTGTTTTATAAACAATATATAATATTTTTTACATTTTATATAGTTTAGATACGTTTAAAATCAATAAATCCCTTTTCTACATTAGTGTGTATTAATTCCACACGTAACCTGTGACCAACATCTACTTCTGCAAATCCATAGATTAGCCGACCTTCAACAGGAGGATTAAAAATTCGGACCCAAGTTCCTTTGTCAGCAGCTCCTGTACATAAAGCATCGAAGGTTTCTCCAATTCGCGAAGAGAGTAACAATGCTCCCGCTGATTTGGATACTCGTCTTTCAACTTTATTTGCATCATCCTCTTTTTTAGTACAATGCTGGGCCAGTTGAATTAATTCATCATTTGAGTAAGCAAAATTCATTCCCTTTAATGCCGCTTTCAACATTCTCTGAGTGATTAAATCAGGGAAGCGTCGATTAGGAGCAGTCGAATGAGTGTAATCCATAACTGCTAATCCAAAATGTCCAATCTCAATATCACCTGGAAATTCTACAATATATTCACCCTTACCTAAAAGTTTAATTATTGTAAGAGAGAGATCAGGAAATCTTAACGGATCAGCTATCTTTTGTTTTTTTAAAAAAACAGAAAGCGCATAGGAATTAGGAGTGAATGGAAGTTCATGACCATATTGGGCCGCCACTTCTACAATTTTGTCCCAACGTTCAGGTTGACGAACTACCCGTCTTAGCGATGGATATCGTTTACTTTTTAAAAATCTAGCAGTTACTGTATTGGCCGCCACCATAAAATCCTCTATTAATTCTTTAGCACGATTTTTTGTATCAACTTCTAGATTTTTAAATTTATCATTATGAAAAATTGGTCTTGCTTGAATGGTTAGTAAATCCAAAGCACCATGCTCATGACGATTTTTTCGTAATACTTGCGCTACTTTGTCTTGTAAAATGATATTCCTAGAGAGATTTTTTACATTCAATATCTCATCTGGTATTTCACCTTTTCCCTCTAACCAAGTACCAACACTATTATAAGTAAGCTTGGCATGATTTTTTACAATTGCTTGATAAATATTTGAACTTTTAATTTTTCCCTCATGAAGAATATTCATATCTATATTCATATCTATAACTAAAGACATTCTGTCTTGGTTAAGATTTAATGATGTTAAATCGTTAGAAAGTTTTGGTGGTAATAATGGAAATATTTCCCCCGCGGTATAAACAGAAGTGGTATTCTTAACAGCATGATCATCTATATGAGACCCTTTTTTTACAAGAGCATCTACATCAGCAATGGCCACTAAGATTTTTATTACTTCTTTATCTTCCTTTTGTATTTGAGCATATGTTAGCTGATCTAGATCTTTGGAATCATCGTTATCAATTGAACACCAAGGTAAATGTCGTAAGTCAATTAAAGATGTATCTATTTCTTTTGATGAACTTTCAAATATAGTTACAATTTGCAAAAGTTCTTCCAACAACTCTGATGAAAATTCAGGCAGCAACTCTCGTTCAATCATTGCTTTGCGAGAAATCTCTTTCAGAATTTTTGAAGAATGATTTTTATATTGCTCTTGTTTTTGCTGGTGTTGAGATTGAGATTGAGATTGAGATTGAGATTGAGGTTGATGTTGATGCTTATATTGATGAGATGTTTGGTTAGTTTGCTTTAATTGATCGTTGTCCATTTTTATATTTCCTTATTTAAAAATCTTGGGAATGAAATTAAAAAAAACATACACTCCCAAGATCTGAATTTATTTTAATTTCTATTTTGGTTTGATTATCAAATTATTTTTAACCTTAATAACACCTGCTACTTTAGATGTGATCTCTCCTGCACGCTCCACTTGTTCTTTGGTATTAACAAAACCACTTAATTGTACTACCCCTTTATATGTTTCAACACTAATTTGGAAATAGTGGACAATCTTATCTTCAGCTAAATTTGCCTTTATTTTGGCAGTAATGACGGAATCATCAACGTATTGACCAGTACTTTCACTAGTAGAAGTACTTCCACATCCAACTAAAGTAACAAGCAAAGTGCAAAGTAAAATAAAAGTCATCACTAAATATTTAATCACATTTAAATTAATTTGTATTTTTTTCATAGATTTTCTCCAATAAAATTTATAATTAATAAAACAAGATGTACCCTGTCTACTTTCTCTATCTACATCTACAACTCATTAGAATGAATTAATACATCAACTCGACGATTCTGGGCCCTACCTTTATTAGTCTTATTGGTGGACAAAGGTTTTTGATAACCATATCCCACTGCTTGAATAGTCATTGGTTGATCACCCTCCACAATATTAGATAACAGATACTCTCTAACTGCTTCTGCTCTTTCTGTTGATAATCTTTTATTTAATGCCTCTCCTCCGATTGAATCAGTATGTCCTTCAACTATTATTGAAGTTTTTCCAAATCCTCTTATAATTTTTTGTACTTTTGCAAGCAAAGGAAAGTTTGAACCCTTTAATACAGCTTTTGAAACTGGAAATTTAAGTCCTCTTAAACGAATCGTAAGTGTGTTACCTTGCTTATATACCTCAGCTTCGCTTTTACTAAACTCTGCCTGTGCTTCTTCAAAACGCTTATTAAATACTTGTTCAGATTCTAAATTTGAATTTTTGGCAGCTAACACATTGATGGTATCTTCACCTTTGACTAATTCGCGATTTTTATTTTCTAACTGAATTTGTTTATTTTCCAGCTGATTTTCTTTATCATATAATTGACTGTCTTTATCCGCCACTTTATTTTTTTCACTCTCCATTTGAAGTGCTGTTTCTTCCGCAGATGTTTTTTTTCCGGCCTTTGAATCTCTAGTGATCTTGAGTAAATGTTTGGCACTATTTAGCGCTCCATATGATAATAGATTTATATGATCGTTGTCCTTTCGGTTAGCAGTAATAAAAGCATCTGTCTCTTGAACACTCTTCTCAGCAATGGCCAAAGTACGAGGAGCAAATTCATTTGCTCCCTCTTTTACAGCTTGAGCGATGATATTTTTGGCCTCACCTAATTTTGATTGTTTAATTGATCTAAGTTCTAACTCAAGATATGTTAGTTGTAATGAGCTTCTTTTTTCAATTGCATTTTTAAGTTCATTTTTTTCAATATCCAAAGTTACATCCATTAAACTTGCATCTGCTTTTTGAAAATCAGTTGCAAAGAAATTGCGAACTCCTGCTGAAATTGCATTTTGGCGTGCAATGATAACATCCTCAATATTATCATGAGAGAGTTTTGCAAAGTTATTTGATTGATTAAGATAGGCCCTTCCCTCTGAAACATACCGCAAAATATCTTTAGCATCTTTTTGATCCTCTAAACTTTTTTTTGCATTTATGAGAGATGATTTCGCTTCTTTAAAGTTACTAGGAGAAAGAACATCAACTTGATTTGCTAATGCCTCATTCATATCAGTATCTAATTTCACTACTTCATCTTTAGGACTTGCTGTATCTGGAAAATCCTGAATCACTGGTTTATGACTACAAGAAAACATAGTTGTCGCAACTAACGACACAAAAATTGTTAAAATCAGCTTACTTTTAAATTTGTTTATTAACTTCATTGAATTCATTTTTTTCTCCTTTTGTTTTTTTTAATTTTCTTACATTAAATATTAAAACTATTAAAATCCTCTGTACAAAATCAACACCTATAAATAATCAATATGAAAGTACTAACCCCAATCGATATTCCTTATGACGTTGGTTATAATCTAATAAGTTTTCTGCGTATCCTTGAAATATTTGTAAGTAAATTGCAGGATTCATATTTGAAGATGCAAAATTATAAATCAGTCCGATCTGATAGGCTCCATTATTTAGGTCTATTAACTTTGAACCAGCAAATAATCTCAATTCAAGATCCAAATTTTGGTTTTCATAAACTATAAGATTAGAAACTGATATTTTCAAATCCCAATATCCTATATGTTCTACAATATCTTTATTAGTTTCTTCAATATTGTAACTGTAATATGTCATTAAGTTAAAATCCAAGTTATGGCGATTTAATTTAGAAATGTAATTTGCTCTTAAATAAACTCTATCTACCGACTTTGATTCAATTCCTTTTTTCCCATTAGATAAATGCAAATAACCCATATCAAGAGTTTTAAACGTATTGTTTTTTTTATCTAAAAATCTGTAGAATGCTTCCGGTAGATAATTAATCTCCTTGAATGGTTTTGATTTATCATAGATACTCCAAAACATTAGTTGAGAGAATCCTAGATATAGCGGAATAGCTCTAGCAAATCTATATTTAAAACTAAATTGCATCTTCAAATCATTTAATCCGATGATAAAATAGTTAGGTTGATAGAGAGAAAATTTTTCACTCATAATTAATCCAACTATCGATTCATTTTTTTTATCCATATTATCATCTGAAATCACATTAACGTAAGCATATGTTCCGCTTGAAAAAAACAAAAGTGTAAACAAGAGCATGAAAAAGATAGGATTTGAATTTTTCAACATGACTCTCCAATAGGACCCTTAATTTTCTTAATTTTATATACAAATCTAATAACATTTTCTTTATGAATAAAGATCAAACATAAAATGAAATAATGTTCACTATTGGTTAATCAAATTTACAATAATCAAAAATGATCAATAATGATCATTAATGAATATTATTTCATCTTATGCTTGATCTTTATTCATGAAGTATATGTTAATTCATATGTTAATTTAAAACTTAGTTACAAATACATCAGCAGAATCTAAATATTAAAATTAAAATTAAAATTAAAGTAATTGGAGTTAATAATAAATAGTGGCATTTATAAAAATTGGAAAAAGAAAACTTCCTGCTAATGTCTTTACAGTTTTTGAAAATCCAATTCGTGCTGAAAAATTTAGTGCTGCTAGTTTAGAGCGACATGGGATGAGTTTGGCCCAGGCACAAGAGGTTTATTCTTATTCTAGCAAAGGAGTAAATCTTTCCGCTCGAGTTGCAGAAAACGAAATTGTTCTAATTGAAGGATATAAATTAATTATTGATAACATCCGCGAGCATAGAGCGATTACTCCGGCCGCAGAGTGGCTTGTTGATAATTTTTATATCATCAAAGAACAACTAAGAGATATTCGCAATCATTTACCTCCTGAATATTATAAAAAACTCCCTAAACTATCAACTGGTCATCTCAAAGGATATCCTCGTGTCTACGGAATCGCTTGGGCATATATCGCTCACAATGAATCTCTCTTTGATTCGGAACTTTTAAAACGTTTTATAATATCATATCAAAAAGTTCAACCCCTCACCATTGGGGAACTTTGGGCCATTTCTATCACCCTTCGAATAGTAATGATTGAAAATCTACGTCGTCTTAGTGCCCGAATGATTGGTCATCAAATTGCGCGGAAAATGGCCGATATGGTTGCTGATGAACTTCTTGCTAATAGTGAACAAACAATCATCAATGAAATATTAGAAAAACTTAAGAGAGATGATAGTAAGAAAAAAATTCAACTTCAATCTGGATTTGCTGTTCAACTAATTCAAAGACTAAGATTTCAAGAATCAAAAGTAGAACCTATTCTCAAATGGCTTGATGAACGTTTAGCGGCCCATGGTCTGCTTGTAGATGAAATTGTGCCAGAAGAACACAATGCTCAGACTATAACTAATGCAACTGTAAGTAATATTATCACCAGCATGAGACTTATGTCTGCATTTGACTGGCACATTTTTTTTGAAGAGGTCAGTTTAGTTGATGAAATATTTCATCTCGATCCCCTCTATAGTAAAATGGATTTTATTACTCGTGATCGCTATCGTCATGGCCTAGAGGAGTTAGCGGCCGGTTCAAAGATACATGAAGTTGATTTGGCCCATATTATTTTAAAAAAAGTAGAACAGATATCCAAGCAAACATCAACATCAACATCAACATCAACATCAACATCAATATCAATTGAAGAAAAGCATGCTCACATTGGTTACTATCTTATATCCTCAGGACGTTACCAACTGGAAAAAGAGATTGGTTATAAAATTAAGTTGCGAGGTCGCTTGCTACGATTCTATGTCTCTCATGGAGAAATCATCTATATAAGTAGTGTTATTATACTCACTATCATAATTTTATTTATATGTTTACACTTCAGTGTAGGTTTAAACTTTTTTCTTGGCCTTACTATTCTCCTTCTTGCTGCCTTTCCTGCATCAGATATTGCACTAACAATTGTTAACAAAATAACAGTGGCAATTTTAAAACCACGTCATATCCCACGTCTAAAATTATCTAAAGGTGTTCCATTAAATTTAAAAACATTTATAGTAGTCCCCACATTTTTGATTTCCAAAAATAATAACGATATTGCTAATCAAGTTGAGCAACTAGAAGTTCATTATCTCTCCAATCCTGATGGAGCTGTTTATTTAGCACTATTATCTGATTGGAAAGATGCTGATAGTGAAAATGTTGTCACTGATAGAGAGACTTTTGATCTAGCTGTTAAAAAGATACTAGCACTTAATAATAAATATGGCCCAGCTCCTGACGGAAAAAATCGTTTTTTTATCTTTCATCGTAAACGTAAATGGAATGCAAGTGAGAATAAGTGGATGGGTTGGGAGAGAAAGCGAGGCAAGCTTCACGAATTTAATCGTCTTCTTAAGGGAGCAAACGATACCTCTTTTATTATTACTCCTGAAGATATAGCTAATATTCCACAAGAGATTCGTTATGTAATTACTTTAGATACTGATACTAAAATTCCTAAAGGAGCAGTATCACAACTAGTGGGAACATTGGCCCATCCACTTAATCATCCAAAATTAGATAATGTTTTAAATCGTGTTATTGAAGGTTATGGAATTTTACAACCTAGAATAACTCCCTCTCTTCCCTCTACTAAAGATAGTACTATTTTCCAACTTCTCTCCTCTGGCCCTTGTGGAATTGATCCCTACACCGCTGCCAGCTCTGATGTATATCAAGATCTTTTAGGTGAGGGTTCTTATACTGGTAAGGGAATTTATGATCTTGATATTTTTGAAAAAGTACTTAAAGGAAGAATTCCGGAAAATAGAATTCTAAGCCACGATTTATTCGAAGGGAATTTTGCTCGCTCAGGTCTTTTAAGTGATGTTGAATTTTTCGAAGAGTTTCCCTCACACACAGAAGTAGCACTCTCTCAAATGCATCGCTGGATAAGGGGAGATTGGCAGCTTCTACCTTGGATTTTAGGTCGAGAAGGAAGTGCTATATCTCTTTTTGGACGTTTTAAAATGTTGGATAATCTTCGTCGCTCACTTACTAGTCCAATCATATTACTTTTACTAGTTATTATTTTTTGTATTCCTGTCACTCACAATATTTCAATCTGGATTATTTTAAATCTAGTGGCCCTTGGTTTGTCTGCGCTGATGCCTTTTTTCTCTGAAATTTTTTCCTCTAAAAAAAGAATTTCTATTAGAGAACAACTTCTCTCACTATCTAAGAATTTATTTTTAGGTCTAGGTCGTTTTTTATTAAATGTCATCATGCTACCTCATCAAGCAAAAATATTTTTAGATGCAATTTTTCGTGCTCTTTTTAGATTGCTAATTAGTAAACATAAATTATTAGAGTGGACTACTGCTGCTACATCTAAATCCAAGGCAACGCTCACCTTGAAAAGTTTTTTTTTAAACATGATTGAGGTTGAGTTTTTTTTATTGCCTTTATTTCTAGTTGTAATTTTTTCAAGTAATCCTTCTCAAAAAAAGATAGCATTGATCTTTATCGCTCTTTGGTCTATATCTCCTTTTGTGGCCTGGAAAATAAGTCTTCCTCCCACACGAAAAAAAATTAGGCCTCTAAGAGAAGATGAGATCAATATTTTACGTGATAGTGCTAGACGAATATGGCGTTTTTTTAGCACCTTTGTAACGGAGAAAGAAAATTTTTTACCGGTAGATAATTTTCAAGAAGATCCCACTCCAATAATTGCTCATCGTAGTTCTCCTACCAATTTTGGTCTCTATCTTTTATCAATTATTGCCGCCAGGGATTTTGGTTGGATTGGTCTTAAAGAAATGGTTGAACGTCTGGAGAATACTTTAAATAGCATGAAAAAACTTCCTCGCCATCAAGGTCATTTTTTTAATTGGTATCAAACTACTGATGGGAGTGCACTTACACCACGTTATATCTCCTCTGTTGATAATGGTAATTTAGCAGGACATCTCTTGGTAGTAGTACAAGAACTAAATGAAATATTAAAACGACCGCTATTAAAATCTATTAAGAAGGTTTCCTTAAAAGGTTTTTGCAGTGATGCTTTGAGACTTTTAAAAGAATCACTTTTACTCTCTGAAAAATCCGATGAAAAAAGAAATCTGACTGTTGATCAACAACAAATTATTGCTGCCAGTGATGAATTAGAAAAACTTTTATCTAAGTTTATAGATATCTCAGATAGTAGTACTTGGAAAAAACTAACATCAAAAGCAGAGACACTTGTTGATCTGGCCAAAACATTTGCAGATGAACGAGGCGAAAGTAACAGTAGTGAAATTCTTAATTGGTCAAAGCTGATTCAAGAGGAAATTTTTAGTCACTCAAAAGACCTTTCTTTTTTTGAAACTGGAAATGCGGTCTATCTTACTAAAAGAAAAATAAGTGAATTAATAGAAATAGCACTGGAACTTTTTAATAAAATGGATTTTAATTTCCTCTACGATCACAAAAGAAAATTATTTTCCATTGGATATAGAATGTCCGACAACTCTTTGGATGATAGTTATTATGATCTTCTTGCTTCTGAAGCACGACTTTTAAGTTTCATTGCTATCGCCAAAGGTGATATCTCTTCAAAGCATTGGTTTCGACTTGGTCGTGCTCTCACTAGGGTGAAAAAAGGGGCGGTATTAATTTCTTGGTCGGGTTCAATGTTTGAATACTTGATGCCATCTTTAGTAATGAATACTCCTGTGGGTAGTTTATTGGAACAAACATGTCGACTGGTAGTTAACAAACAAATTCGTTATGGTATCGAGAGATCTGTTCCTTGGGGAGTATCTGAATCTGCTTACAATGAACGTGATTTTAATTTAACTTATCAATATTCAAATTTTGGTGTTCCAGGTCTTGGTCTAAAACGAGGTCTGGCCAATGATTTAGTAATTGCTCCTTATGCTACTCTGTTGGCGGCAATGTATGATTCAGTTAGTGCGCTAAAAAATCTACAACAATTATCTCTCTATGGTGCCAATGGCATTTTTGGATTTTACGATGCAATTGATTTTAGCAAAGAACGTCTTCCCGAGAGTGAAACTAGAGTGATAGTAAAAACATATATGGCCCATCATCAAGGAATGTCACTTATTTCTATTGCTAATGTTTTATATGATAAAATTTTTTGTAAACGTTTTCATTTAGTACCTATAGTGCAGGCAACGGAACTTCTATTGCAAGAACGGACTCCAAAGAACGTTATAATAGAAAAACCAATAGCAGAATCAACAGAAGTTCTACATCTTGAAGATGCCATAGAAACAATCGCTCGTCGTTACTACTCTGCCGGATCAACAGCTCCATTTCCATGCACTCATCTTCTTTCAAATGGTAATTACGCTGTAATGATTACCACTGCAGGTTCTGGATACAGTCGCTTTCGTGATCTCAGTGTTACTAGATGGCGAGAGGATGTAACTTGTGATCACTATGGAAGCTACATTTTTTTACGAAAAAATTCTAAAGTTTGGTCTGTAGGATTTCAACCTACTGCTGTTCCTTTGGATCAATATGAAGTGGTATTTACAGAAGACCGAGTGAAAATTACTAGAGAAGAAGCTGATATCACCTCTCACTTAGAGATCTTTGTTTCTCCAGAAGATCATGCTGAAATTAGACGCTTATATTTAACTAACAATAGTTCTGAGAGCTGTGAAATTGAAGTAACATCTTATGCAGAAGTAGTATTAAACACGCAAGCAGCAGATACTGCTCATCCAGCATTTTCAAATCTTTTTATTCAAACAGAATATATAGAAGATATTAATTCTATTCTGGCAACCAGGCGTCCACGCTCTCAAAACGAATCAACTATCTGGCTTGCACATGTTATCGCAACAGATTCAAATGCAGTTGGTGGAGTAGAATATGAGACTGATCGTACACGCTTTATTGGAAGAGGAAGATCAATACGTAATCCAATTTCTGTTTTTGATGGTAAACCCTTATCAAATACTGTAGGTCCAGTTCTTGATCCTATTGTAAGTCTTCGAACCAAAGTTCGAATCGCTGCAGGTGCCACAGCTAAAGTTACATATTCTACCGCTATTGCTTTAAAAAGAGATGAGATAATAAATTTAAGCGATAAATTGCATGATAATTCCACCTTCGAACGTGTTTCCAGCTTGGCCTGGACTCAAGCACAGGTAACACTTCACTATCTTGATATCGAACATAATGAGGCAAATTTATTTCAAGAGATTGCTAACAGAGTTCTCTATCTTGATAGCACAAGGTCTCGAGCTCAATCTCAATTATCCAGCGAAATACTTAAAGGGAACAATCTTGATGTCTCTGCACTTTGGGCCCATGGTGTATCAGGTGATCATCCGATAGTTTTAGTTCGAATAGATAATATCGAAGAACTTCCACTCATTCGCCAACTATTAAGGGCCCATGAATATTGGAGTATAAAATGTTTAGTTGTTGATTTGATCATTCTTAATGAAAAAGCAATCTCCTACTCTCAAGAACTTCATGAATCCCTACAAACAATGGTTACAGGAAGTATTCTTACCTCTAGATCATATCTTCCACAAAGCAAAGGAAAAGTTTTTATTTTACGCGCTGAAATTATTTCAGCAGAAGATAGGAGATTTTTGCAAAATTTAGCTCGTGTAATATTAATTGCAGGACAAGGAAGTTTAGCAGAACAAGTTAAACGTATGCAAACAATTCACTCAACTCAGGAAATAAAGACAAAAGCAATAACTAAATTAAAAAAACAAACCCCAATTAAAACTCATTCTCAATTTCAGTTTAATTTTTCTCTTCCTCCTCTGGAATTTTTTAATGGTCTTGGTGGTTTTGCAAATCAAGGCAAAGAGTATATTATTAATTTAAAAAAAGGACAATCTACACCTGCTCCCTGGATTAATGTTATTGCAAATCCCGATTTTGGTTTTCAAGTATCCGAGAGTGGCGCTGGTTATACTTGGTGTTTAAACAGTCGCGAGAATCAAATTACTCCTTGGTCAAATGATCCCGTTTGTGATCCTAGTGGCGAGTGTTTTTATATTCTTGATAAAGATAGCAATGAACTTTGGTCTCCTACCACCTCACCTATTCGTATAGAAAATGCAGAATATGTTATCCATCATGGACAAGGTTATAGTCGGTTTGAATTTTTTAATCCTAACAACGCCATATATAGTGACCTTACACAATTTGTACACTGGAAATGGCCGTTAAAAATTTCAAAACTTATCTTGAAAAATTTTTCTAAAAAAAGAAAACACATTTCTATCATAGCATATATAGAGTGGGTTTTAGGTTTTTCACGAACAAATACATCTGCACATATTGTAACTGAACTACAACCCACCCTAAGTAATCATAAAACAAATGTAGTTTTAGCATATAATCCTTGGAATAAAGAATTTGCCAAGCAAATATCTTTTGCCACATTCCTTGGTGACAACATAGATGACAGTAATATAATCACTTGTGATCGCAGTGAATTTTTAGGTCGAAATGGAAATAGCAAACAACCTACCGCTATTTTCAATAACAAATTATCAACTAAAATTGGTGTGGGATTTGATCCTTGTAGTGCCCTTCAAAAAGATATTTTCATTAAACCCGGTCAATCGCTAACAGTAATTTTTCTTCTAGGACAAACTGATAGTCGAGAAAAAATTAAAATCATCATCTCCGCCATCAATCAAGAAGATAAAGTTGATAATGCTTTTAAAGAAGTTATCAAAGAATGGGATGAGATTTTAACTAAGATTCAAGTAGAAACTCCTGATCTTTCCATGAATATAATACTAAATAGATGGTCTCTTTATCAAACTACAGTTTGTCGTCTTTGGTCTCGATCGGCATTTTATCAAGCAGGCGGAGCATTTGGTTTTAGAGATCAACTACAAGATTCACTTGCTCTAATTTGGAGTAAACCAGAAATAACTAGAGCACAAATTATTCGCGCTTCTTCTCGGCAGTTTGAAGAAGGAGATGTTCAACATTGGTGGCATGCTCCTCTAGGAAGAGGTGTTCGTACTCGCTGCTCTGATGATTTTTTATGGTTACCATTTGTGGTTTATAATTATTTAAAAATTACTGAAGACTTTTCTCTCTTAGATGAAATGATCCCCTTTTTACAAGGACCACTCCTTCAACCTTTACAAGAAGATTCATATTACACTCCTATCATAAGTAAAGAGATGGTTTCTCTATATGAACATTGTGCTCGCGCTATTGAGCGTGGCCTAAATTTTGGTGAGCATGGACTTCCTCTAATGGGATCAGGTGATTGGAATGATAGTATGAATAATGTAGGTATTGGTGGAAAAGGTGAAAGCGTATGGCTTGCATGGTTCCTATACGCAAATTTAATTGCATTTTCTAAAATTGCACAAACTCGCGCGAACACCACTCCCAATGATGATATAGAGCATAGACGTGCTAAGAGATGGCGAAATCTTGCTGACAATTTAAAAGTAACAATTGAAAAAAATGCTTGGGATGGGGCCTGGTATCGTAGAGCATATTTTGATGATGGAACAGCACTTGGTTCTGCTTCAAATTTAGAATGCAGAATAGATTCAATTGCTCAAACCTGGGCGGTGATCTCTGGTGCAATCGCCGAGGCAGATGATCAACTTCGTAGTCGAGTAGAAAAAGCAATGGAATCGGTTGAACAATTTTTGATTAAAACTGCTGATGATATTGTATTACTTTTTTCTCCTCCTTTTGATAAAACTACTCGTGATCCTGGATATATTAAAGGATATCTTCCAGGTGTTCGTGAAAATGGAGGACAATATTCACATGCGGCCATTTGGTGTATTTATGCTTATGTAGGTTTGGGTAAAGGCCAAAATGCAGTTGAACTTTTTTCAATGTTAAATCCAATTAATCATAGCTCTAGTAGAGCAAAAGTTCATCGCTATAAAGTTGAACCATATGTCCTGGCAGCTGATATTTATTCTGAACCACCCTATGTAGGTCGTGGTGGTTGGACTTGGTATACTGGTTCTTCCGCTTGGATGTATCGTGCAGGGATTGAATCGATCTTAGGTTTTAAATTGAGTGGAAATAAATTACAAATTGAACCTAACATTCATCCTGAATGGAAAAGTTATACAATCAATTATCGTTATCAAAAAAGTAGTTACCTAATAGAAGTGAAAAATCCACATGGATCATCATCTTCATCTGGTGTTTATAAAATACTTATTGATGGAATAATATTTTTCCAAAGAACAGCTATAGCTCACACTGACCACAACAATAACCACACTAACAGCACTAACCACTTAGTCCCGGCCATTCCATTAGAAGATGATGGTATTAAACACATCATCGTAATAGAATTAAGATCTTTTTTATAAAATAAAAATAAAGTCAGCACTTAATGAAGAAAGGATAATTGCTTTCATCTCCATATGAATTTCTAAATTAAATGATTCCCAATCCTCTCGCTTCAGCAATATCTCTCCAATTGCGATAACTGGCATTTAGAGAGCAATTTAAAATTCTTTCTAAAAAATCCTTATCAACACCTTTTTTGGATATAAACAAATCGTCATCCCCTTCAATAAAATGAAGAAAATGATAAAAGCACCAGGATACCACTAAAGATAATGTCCGATACTTACCTTCGATTCCTTCAATCGATGCTGAAACTAAAACATCTTCTGGAAGAAATAATTTTTTCTTATTAAACTTACTATCAATCCTTACACCTAAGCTCAAAATACCTTGGTTATCCATTCAGCATGAGGACTAAAAGTGGCACTGATGTAAAATAATTTTCGAATATCTAAATCCAAAATAACAAAGATAAATAATTGATGTCCCCAAAATGATATGAAATATAATAAAGGTATATTTCAATTGATGCTAAATTCAGCTAATGAAAGTAGGATTGGAATGTTCTTCTAATTTTGATCATCAATTCTTTCATCGGGCATATATAAAATAAAAATATCAAATTGAAAAGTTATTATAAATTCAGTAAGTTTGAATTTGTCGCCAGAACATGCAAATTTAATGAAAGAAAACAAAAATACAATTAGAATAAAAAATAATTTTTTTTAAAATGTTTTTTAAAAAATTATTTAAGGAAGGAGATCATCATGATGAACCAAATTTTTGATAAAATAAATCCATTTCACTTTGCAATTATTGCTTTTATGATTTTTATATTTTTATTGTTAAAACAGCTCTAGGCGAAGCAAATGAATTAATAAATATCATGAGGATATGATTGTAATTTATAGATTTTTATTTTTAGATCGAGTTAACAAAAACTTTGTTAAATAATAGCATACTACTCCACCGAGCAGGCCGACAACAATAGTTCCAATAGTTATTGAATATATAAAATGTGGTCCTAAATTTTTCCAAGTCTCTAGATGTATCAAATTATCCAGATTGTAAGTGTCGGCAGTACCACCTATGATCCAATTTCCTATAATATAACAAAAAGTATAAAGGGGCAAATTGGTAATTGGATTGCTTATGGCGGTCATTGCGGCCGCAAGCAAGATGTTTCCTCGTATGATTTTAGCAGTAAAAACGGCTGCAATAATTTGTAATCCCCATAGTGGAGATACTCCCCAGAAAAATCCCACACCCACTCCTCTGGCCAGTTTTTCTGGATCATCTTTGATTTTCTTTAATTCATTAATTTTTTCAATCAGTTTTGATTTAGTATGGTGATAGTTTTGTCCAAACCATTTTTCCAGTGAAACAATAGGAATGATAATAAAAGCAATAAAGATGCATTTGATTTGTGATTGCCAGGATAGATCGGTGGTATGAAAAATATTTTGCAATGAAGGTAAATATGTAAAAGCAAGCTGTAATATAATCAAAGAAAAAATTCCAATTGGAATTGCTTTATTAATACCTAAATTTGGATTCCAAAAGGAAAATCTGATAGATCTACACTCTAGCAAATAGAAAATCTGAAATAGAACGATTGTATTAGCAGTCATTGTCTGTGCTTCTTGCAATGCTATTTTAAAATCAATACCCGTAGATTGGGCCTGATAAAATTCATAAAGAAAAAGTGCAATCCCAAAAAATGCCATGATGATGGCCACATAAAAAGTTCTAATCAGCACAGATCGATTAATGATATTTGTATTTCGCTGACGTGGTGGACGTAACATTACATCTGGTTCTTTGTCCTCAAATGCGAGAGTCAAACCCAATGTTATAGAGGCAACCATATTTACCCATAGAATTTGTACAGTTGAAATTGGCACTAATATTTCATTGCCAATTTTAGGAAAAAATAAAATTGAAAAAAGTAAAATGAGTGCTTCACCTAAATTAGTGGGCAACAGAAAAATCATCGATTTGACAATATTATCATAAGCTCGACGTCCTTCCTCTACTGCTGCTTTGATGGTTGCAAAATTATCATCCATTAAAACGATGTCTGATGCTTGTTGGGCCACTGCTGTTCCTGTAATGCCCATGGAAATTCCAATATCGGCCTGCTTTAATGCTGGAGCATCGTTAACTCCATCTCCTGTCATCGCTACCACTTCTCCTGATTCTTGTAATGCTTTAACAATGGCCAACTTATTTTCTGGAGCTACTCTAGCAAAGATTGATTTCTCTTTAGACCACTTAGAGATCTCGCTATCTGAAGCCTTTGCTAATTCTTTTCCAGTGATTACCGATAAACCAATTGAGAGTTGTTTTCCAATTGCGGCCGCAGTTTGAGGATGATCGCCTGTAATCATCTTGATCTCAATTCCCGCCGATTGGCATTTTGCTACAGCATCGATTGCTTCTGGGCGAGGTGGATCCATCATCGCCTGTAATCCCAAAAATTTCCATTCAATTTCAGATGAAGATATATTCTCGTATGAAATAGCAGAAAAAGAAGGATTTTCAATTGCTGGCCAATCTGCTCTGGCAAAGGCCAATACTCGAAGTCCATCTGTGGCCAAAGCATTAATCTGCGGTTTTAATATGTCTATATCTAGTTTACAAAAAAGAGCAATCTTTTCTGGCGCACCCTTAATATAAGCAACATATTTATTATTAAAGTGCAAGCTGGCCATCCACTGCTGATGAGACTCAAAGGGAATAAATGAAATTCTTTTCCATTTGCTTCTAACATCTTCAGTACTAAGACCATTTTTTTCTGCAAATGAAAGTAATGCAATTTCAGTTGGATCTCCGTGCTCTAATGTGGCCTCATTACAAAGAATCCCGGCCCTAATCAATTCTAGGTGATCGCTACCTTCAATTTTTAAAACTTGCATTTCATTTTTTGTGAGTGTTCCTGTTTTATCGGTACAAATTACGCTGGCACATCCTAATGTTTCAACCGCTTCAAGTTTACGTACAATAGCTCTACGCTTGGCCATTCTTTTTGCAGCAACAGACAGTACTATACTAACAATTGTGGGCAGTCCTTCTGGAATCGCGGCCACAGAGAGTGTTATTGCAAGCAACAATGCATTTACAATTCCATAATCTCGAAAATATGCAACAACAAAAAACAATACTGAAAAGAGCATTATCTTTACAGAAATTGATTTTCCAACTTTTTCCAATTGTATTGCTAGCGGTGTTTTTTCTCTTCCTGCATTTTCTAGTAAGTGTGCTATGGCCCCAATTTCTGTATTCATTCCTGTAGCGATGACTACTCCTTGGGCCCGTCCATAAGTTACATAGCTTCCACTAAAGGCCATATTTTTTCTATCTGCAAGCAAGGTCTCTTCTGCTAAATTACTTGTTGATTTTTCAACAGGAAGTGATTCTCCTGTTAACATTGATTCATCAACTTTTAAAGATTGGCATTCGAATAATCGCAAATCCGCAGGCACTTTGTCTCCTGATTCCAAGAGTACAATATCACCCTCAACAACTTCTGTTGCATCTATTTCTTTCTTTGTTCCATCTCGTATAACCTTTGCTTTGTAAGATACGATTTTAGTTAAGGCATCCATTGCAGAGTTGGCCTTAACTTCTTGAGCAAAACCAATGATTGAATTTACTAAAATAATTCCAGCAATAGCGATAGCATCTGTAATCATTCCCATACTTAGGGTTAAAAAGGTCGAGAGAAGTAAAATATAAATCAAAGGATGATTAATTTGTTTTAAAAATAATATTAAGTTAGATTCTTTTTTAGCAGAAGAAAGGACGTTCTTACCATTTTTATGCAAACGTTGATTTGCTTCATCAGCACTCAAACCGTTTCTAGAGGTGCTACTTATTTCAAAAATATTTTCAGAGTTTAAATTATGCCATTTACTTTTATTCATAAAATTTTTCATTTAACCTTTGCAAAAATAAAAACTTGCTTACGTGATGTGCAAGTATTGATTGGTTTTGCCATTGCGTAATTCTATATTGGTTTGTAGAGTAAATTTGCGGAATAAAATATAAGATATTTATGGTAGAACTGTATATAGAAATTTTAATAATGGATGATTGCATGAAAAATATGCCTGTGGTATGTTGTTTAGCTAATTTAATATTTTATATCCTTGAAATAAAACATTTAAACAATCTAAAAATAGGTCGATTAATTTATGGGAAATTTTTTAATTAAAGAACGAACTTCATTAGAGGATGCTTTCTTTTTAAAACAAGATAAAATTTTAATTGAAAAATTAAAACAACTGGAAAAGATGAAGAAAACCAAGGAGGAGTATAAAAAGGTCTCCGGTATCAACAATGATCATGTTTTGCAAAAGTTTATCGATTTAGATATTCCAGTTGATATTGTAGCATGTTTGGCAGTTGTCCCTCTTATAGAAGTAGCATGGGCCGACGGTAATGTAGATGATAAAGAGAAAAAATATATATTGGAAAATTCAGAGAAGTTTGGCGTTTCTAAGCAAGGAATTGAATTAGAATTGATCGAAAGATGGTTACAACATCGTCCAGAAACTAAATTACTGGATGCCTGGTTCAACTACATCCATGGAATTTGCGAAAACATGTCTCCTCAAGAAAAAGAAGAGTTCAAAAAAGTAGTTTTAGAACATATTTATGAAATAGCAAATGTTTCTGGTGGTTTGTTCAATACTGGAATAGGAAATAAAATTTCAAAAAAAGAAAAAGAAGTTATTGGAAAATTAGAGAATGCTTTTAATTAAGATGGATCATCTTTGAGCGTGTAGTATGCAAATTGTAAATGATTCTATTATTTCATGTGCGAAATTTAAGGCCAAAATAAAAACTAAAGTTTCGGTTGAAGGACAATTTCACAATTCTACATTTTATAACAATGAAGGTGGATATATTTTTAATAACAGCTAGACCCTACGATCTAAAATAATTTTCTTGAGTTACTAATTGATGTTGCTATTCCACAACAAATTCCAAATGTAATTAAACTAGATCCACCATACGATACTAGCGGTAGAGGTATTCCAACAATTGGAAGTAATCCTGTAGTCATCGACATATTAATAAATGTATGCCAGAAAAAAATTGACATCAATCCTATCACAACTATCGAATCATAAAATTTTATGGCGGCAGTTGAAAGCCAAATGAATCTCATAAATAAAATTACATAAAGACTTATTAAAATCATAGAGCCAAACAATCCATGTTCTTCATTAAAAACAGAAAAAGCAAAGTCGGTATGATTTTCTGGAAGATAACTTAAACTGGCCTGAGATGATTTTTTAAATCCTTTACCAAAAATTTGTCCAGAACCTATTGCTATCTCCGATTGTATGGCATTATAGCCATGCCCACGAACATCTCCCCATGGATCAAAAAATGTTATAACTCTCTGACGTTGATAATCTTTTAATCCAAATTCATACATCACAATACTACTTATCAATCCAATTATACCGATAATAATAATTGGTTTCCATTTTAACCTACGATAAAATGTAATAGAAAAAAATACCAGGAGTAATATTATTCCAGTTCCTAAATCAGGTTGAATAATAACAATAATGGCAGGGACAACTACAAAAATTGTCGGTAAAATAATATTTTTTAGTCCAAGATCATTTTCAGGTTCTCTGCTACAATACCAACGACTTAACATTAACACTAATGATATCTTCATCATCTCTGATGGCTGGAATCTTATTATTCCAAGATCAAGCCATCTTCTTGCACCCAAAACTTTTGTTCCAATTGTAAGTACAAGTACAACCAAAATAACATTGAGGATATAAAATAAATATGAATAACGAAATAATGTTTTACTTTTAATAAAACTGGAAAGTATTCCTATGCTACATGCAATGATAAAATACAGTAATTGTGTTTTATAAATTCCATCGACTTGTTTGCCAGAAATTGCATGAGTAGCAGAATATAGATTAAGTATGCCAATAATAAATATCAATAACATTAACACCAAGAACGTAAAATCATATTTTTTTATAATTGTTATAAAATCAGATTGCATTAGTTATTTATTTATAATTTGTTATTGAGATTTTTTTATTTTAAAAATCAAAAATCGTTTTAAATATTTTTATCTAAGCGAAGCTATAATCGATGCTTAATTTTTTACTCAAGCAAACATCTCTTGTCTTATTGAAACTATTTTTCCTTTAGTTCGCTCTCTAACACGTTTTTTATCTGCATATCGATTTAATTTATCTAAAACATGTTCAATTAAATCACCTAATGCACCGTAAAGATTCGCAGCAGATTTTTGTAAAACAACATTTTGATATCGCCCTCCTTGTGAATAGAATTTAACCGAAAAAACATCAGGGCCGGCCTGTTGTGGAGAATTTTCCATACTAAGTGTAATGGTGACTTTGCTACTACTTAGATCAGGAAATCTATCAAATACAACTTGAAAACGTTCCTTGCTTATTTCTCTGGCCAATTCAGATTTTTCTAAATTTTTAAAAATTATTTTAAGCATATTAAATCTCCTTTTAATTTTTAATGGACATATCCTTCATATAAAATGAATTTGTTTTTAACTTCAATTTAATATTACGGAATATTTTAAGATTGATAAAATAGATAAAAAAATGATTTTGTATATCTTTTTTCTATATTTTAAAAGAATCAACTAATCTTTTGGCCACAATATTTGGAATTTTTCTTTGAGCAGAAAGAAGATACAATTCTTCATGAACCCCTTGCAATGTTCCTATCTCTATAAGTTCGCCGTATAAAATTTCTTTGGTTACAGTATGGGCCGCTGCCGGTATAAGTCCTAACTTATCAACGGCCATTAATTTATTAACTGCAATGTCCTGACTTTCAGTTATTACATTTAATTCTATCCCATGAATTTTTCCCCAATGATCTAGATCATATCTCAACTTACTATCATAGGTAGGAAGAACCAATGGTTGACCAGAAATTGATTTTGGAAATGATTTCCTGAGATTTCTAAATTTTGGAGCGGCAAAAAAAGCAATATTTTTCTTTGATATAGCTTTGGGAAAAATTCCTTTGGCGTCTACACCTGCTGGACAAAAATTTGTTAATACTAGATCAATTTTGTGACCAGATAACTCTCTTAACAATTCATCATATTTGCCCTCTGATAAAGTGATTTGACATGAGGACACTTTAAATGCAGATTTTACCAATTGAAGTACAATATGCTTTGAAATACTATCCTGCGCCCCCAAGTGTAGGGTCAATTTATTAGTAGTTAATCTATCATGTAATACTTCATACATTTCGTTCCCAATCTTAAATATATTTTTTGCATATTCTAGAGCAATTTTTCCTTGCTCGGTTAGAATTAAACGCTTATGTTGCCGTTCAAAAAGTTGAATACCGATAGTATCTTCAAATTGCTTCAGTTGCGCACTAAGAGTAGGTTGACCTATTAAAAGTTTTTCTGCTGCCTTCGACACAGATTTTTCTTCGGCCACAGTTTTAAAATAAAAAAGATGATGGTAGTTAATCCAAGGATTCATAAATAAACCTCCAATCCATATCTATGTATCGTATTTAGCAATATTAATCAATACTATTATCTATTTGAGCAATATTAATTATTAGGCGATAATGTTATTAACTTTTATATGTCCTATATTTTAGGAGGTAATTTAGATGGCCGGGTTTAAAAGAATCTTTTTATTTTTATTAATCAATATATTAATAGTCACTACTCTTTCGTTAATCATGCATATTTTAGGAGTTAAACCCTATCTAACAAAATTTGGATTAGATTATTCATCTCTTATAATATTTTGTTTGATTTGGGGTATGGGTGGTGCATTCATCTCGTTGGCACTTTCTAAGGTTATGGCCAAATGGATGATGGGTGTACAAATAATTGATCCATCTAACTCTCAATTTGAACTTAGAGAATTAGTACAAACAGTTCATCAATTAGCAAAAAGCGCAGGACTTCCAGCAATGCCAGAGGTGGGAATTTATGATTCACCGGAAATAAATGCTTTCGCTACTGGGCCAACAAAATCAAGTTCTCTGGTAGCGGTTTCAACAGGTTTACTTCAAAGAATGAATAAGAATGAAATAAGAGGTGTTCTTGGACATGAAATGGCCCACATTGCTAATGGTGATATGGTAACCATGACTCTTATCCAAGGAATTGTAAACGCCTTCGTTATGTTTTTAGCAAGAGTGATTGCCTATGCTGTAACCATTGGTAGAGGGAACAACGAAGAAGAAGAAAGTTCTGCGGGATCTGGAACACCATTTATGTTTTATATTGTCCAAATGGTTTTAGAAGTAATTTTTATGATATTGGGTTCAATAGTAGTTGCTTGGTTTTCAAGACTTAGAGAGTATAGGGCCGATAACGGAGGCGCACGTTTAGCAGGAAAGGCAAATATGATTGCATCACTTGAGGCCCTTAATCGTGTTTTTGAAGAAGTAGAAACTGACCATCAACCGGCCATGCAAACATTAAAAATATCTAGTCGCCCGGCCGGTATTATGCGATTTTTCTCAACTCATCCTCCACTAGAAGATAGAATTGCAAAACTAAAATTAGAAAACTAATTCTGCAAAACTTTAGTTATACTTTTTATTTTACTAATCGTGGTCACTAATTATTATAAAAAGAAGATGCTTAAAATAATAACCAAAAGTGATTTGAAAAACGATCAAAAGCACGATAACAATACATAATGATAACAATACATAATACGGATTATCCATGAGCTTAAAACCAGAAAATATTATTGAAAAATTCATTTTTGCCTCAAGATGGTTTCAAGCACCTATGTATGCAGGTCTTGTTGTAGCAGGTGTTTTATATGCATATAAATTTTTAGTTGAACTAATCCACTTGGTCATCAACATAAATACCATCACAGAAGAGTTTTTATTAATGGGAGTATTAACCCTTGTAGATATAGTAATGGTCGCCAACTTGCTTAATATGGTTATTATTGGAGGTTATGCTACTTTTGTTAGCAAACTTAATATCGATAAACATGAAGATAGACCGGATTGGCTTGATAAAATAAATGCCGGTACACTTAAAGTAAAACTAGCAGGTGCGCTCGTAGGAATATCTGCGGTTCACCTACTTAAAACATTTATCAACATTTCTCAAAAAGATGCAGAATTAGTAAAGTGGCAAATTATTATTCATTTAGTATTTCTTCTATCAACTTTATTTTTAGCAATTACTGAGTGGGTACTTCATTTGGAACACAAAACAGAACATAAAAAAATTAAAGAAGCATAATAAAAATGAACAAGCAAACATCTTTTAATTTACCAATTAATTTATCTAAAAATGAATGGCATCACAATACCCTAGATCAAATCATTAAAGATTATGGAACATCAATCGAATCTGGATTATCTAAGGAAGATGTAAATCTTCGAATTAATAAATTCGGAAAAAACATCATTACCTCCCAAAAGAAGCAAAATCTTTTCATCACTTTTTTACTGCAATTTCATCAACCACTTGTCTATATTCTTATTCTATCTGGCGGCGTCTCGGCCATACTAGGAAAGTTGGTTGATGCTTTGGTGATTTTTTTAGTGGTACTAATAAATGCATTTATTGGATTTATTCAAGAATCTAAGGCCACTAAGGCCATTTCATCTTTGGCGCAAAAACTAGAAAGCGAAACACTTGTGTTAAGAGATGGAGAAAAAATAAAAATTTCTTCATGCCTACTTGTTCCTGGCGATATAGTAATGCTTTCCTCAGGAGATAAAGTTCCTGCGGATTTGAGAATTGTATCTTCAAAAAATTTACAAGTAAATGAATCAGCACTTACAGGAGAATCTCTTCCTGTTGAAAAACAAAATAATATTTTAGAGGAAGATACTTTACTGGCCGATCGAACTAATATGCTATATGCATCTTCCTTAGTCACTTACGGTCAAGGCACAGGAATTGTTGTAGCTACAGGTGATAAAACTGAAATGGGTAAAATAGGGCGAGCCTTAGCAACCGCCGAATCTCAAGAAACACCTCTCACTAAGAAAATTGCTAAATTTAGTAATTTATTACTTTATATAATAATTGCTTTTGCTGTTCTCACTTTTATAGTGGGAATACTTCATGGACAAAATATTGTAGATGTATTTATGGCCGCCGTGGCCCTTTCTGTGGCCGCTATTCCAGAAGGATTACCGGCAGCGGTTACAATTACATTGGCAATTGGAGTAAATCGTATGGCCAGACGACAGGCCATCATTAGAAAATTACCAGCGGTTGAAACACTTGGTAGTACTACAATAATCTGCTCCGATAAAACAGGGACATTAACAGAAAATCAAATGACCGTGAAGTTTATTTGGGTTAGTGGTACAAAATACCAATTGACTGGCACAGGATATATGCCCAAAGGAGAGGCTATTCTAAACGGCAATGTCACCAATTTAGATCATGAAACTTTTGAATGCTTAAGAGCAGGTCTACTCTGTAACGATTCAAAAATTATAAAAGAGATAAACAATTCCAATGAGTATTATCATGTTCAAGGTGATCCTACAGAAGGAGCACTTATAACTTCTGCATTTAAAGTTGGTCTTGATGAAAAAAATGAAATAGCAAACTACCAACGCATTGATAGCATTCCTTTCGAATCAGAAAACCAATTTATGGCCACCTTACATATTGATAAAGATCGACAAAAAAATATTGTCTATTTAAAGGGATCATTATCGTCACTACTTCCTCTTTGTGTTAATAACTTTATTAAATCTAATTTAAACTCAAATAACAATAATTCATCAATTTTTAATCCTGAAATAATAAAATCTGCCTCCAATGATATGGCCAAAGAAGGACTGCGAGTATTAGCATTTGCAAGAGGTGAATACCCTCTTGATAAACAATCAATTTCTGTACTAGATATCCAGACCGGAAAGTTTGATTTTCTTGGTTTACAAGCAATGATTGATCCTCCAAGAGAAGAGGCCAAAAAAGCTGTTCGCGCCTGTAGGGCCGCCGGCATTCAGGTAAAAATGATTACTGGAGATCAAGTTTTAACCGCCTCAAAAATAGCAGAAGAAATTGGTCTTAGTGATACAACTCCAATATCAATCACTGGAAAGGAACTAGCAAAAATAAAAGATGAAGAATTGCCAGAGATCGCAGAAAAAACATCGGTTTTTGCACGAGTAACCCCAGAGCAAAAACTTAAACTTGTAAAGGCATTACAGCAGCGAAATCATATTGTAGCAATGACTGGTGATGGAGTTAACGATGCTCCGGCATTAAAACAAGCAGATATTGGCGTGGCCATGGGAATAACAGGAACAGAAGTTTCAAAAGAAGCGGCCGATATGGTTCTTACTGATGATAATTTTGCCTCAATTGAAGCGGCGGTGGAAGAAGGTCGATGTGTTTTTGATAATCTAATTAAATTTATAAGCTGGACCATACCAACTAATCTAGGCCAAGGATTAGTTGTTCTCTTTGCAATAATTTTTAATGTAAGTGCATTACCGCTTTTGCCTGTGCAAATTTTATGGATAAATACCACTACAGCAGTTTTTCTTGGATTAACATTAGCATTTGAAAATAAAAGTTCAAAAATTATGCAAAGAAAACCAAGAAGACCAGAAACACCAATACTAACCAAAGTACTGATGTTTCGAATAATAATTATTTCTATATTTTTAGTTACAGGTTCTTTTGGCCTTTATGAATTAGAATTATATTATGGCGCTAGCATAGAAGCGGCCAGAAGTACTGCTGTAAATGTATTTATAGTTGTACAAACTGCTTACTTATTAAATTGCCGTTCATTAACTGGATCATTTTTTTCATTAAAATTCTTAAGCAACAAATGGTTATTATCAGGAATAATCATTATGTTTGCATTACAATTTGCTTTTATTTATTTACCGATAATGAATAAATTATTTCATACGGCACCTGTTTCACTTTCATCATGGGGAAGAGTGATATTATTAGCATTATTGAGTTTTTTATTTATAGAATTTGAAAAATGGATTAGATATAGACGCTAAAATAATTTTAAATCTCATTAATAAACAAAAGGACAATTAGAACAAGACGATTTTAAATTTAAATGTTTATAGGGAAAGATACATATGTAGGAAACTTAGGGTTCATATTACATTATTTCAAAGTGAAGATGGTAAAACAAAATTAATTGAAATTCAATTATAAAAATAACAAATTATATATTACGCTTAACTGTTTTTTTGTTTTTTAGTCTTTGACCTAACAATAGCAACTTTCTTGCTTGATTTAGTAGAAGCAACTTTCTTCTTTGATTTGCCAGTGATTGTTTTCTTCACCTTATCTTTCGTAACTTTGCTCTTACTTATGATTTTAATTTTAATCTTATCTTCCGTCTTAGTCTTTAGCTTGATCTCGCCTTTATTCTTCTTCCCTTTAACCTTTTCTGTGACATTAGCTAAAACTTTAGTTTCAACATTTTTTGCGGCCATATCAATACCAAACAACTGTTCAACATTTGCATCACTAATAACTCTCGATTTTTTTACACTATTATTTTCAGCCTTTTTCTTCAACTCATCTTTTACACCAACAAGTGTTTCTTTAATTAGCTCCTTCATATTTACTTTTCTTAGAGTAAAAAGAATCGAAGGATCTTGATCCAAACGATTACCCACTCCATATAGAGTGGCCGCCACATGTTTACACATAGATCCACCATCAGGACAACTACAAGAAAATTTCATAGAATTAGGTTCAGGAAATAGTCCATCCCCTATAGCAGTAAAAATTTCACCAACATCTTGAGGTAGTTTGCCTGTTAATAAATCAGAAAGAGAGCTTAGTTTATTGGAACAACTTTTTTTGATATTGGACCAAATAGAATCTTTTAGCTCACTAATTTTAATAATTATTTTATATGGGTTTGAACTACTTCCTTGAACAATAGAACTAATCTCCCCCTCTTTAATTTTTAAATCCAAAACAGCTCCATTGGAAACATATGCTCTTCCTCTACCTACTCGATTTGAGAAATCGGCGTATCTGATAAGATTGTTATTCCATGCTTTACCCCACCAAGTTGTTGCATAAGTTCTTCCATTTACTATTACCGGAGATAAATTAGGATTTTTCTCTTTCAATTTAGTTAAAGTTTTCTTTGCTAATTCCTGTTTTTCTGCTTTAGAAACATGTGGAGGATAATAACTAGAATAATAACGGCGACTACTACTTCGACGACGACGATACCAAGACATTTTTAAATCCTTTGAATAAAGTTAGTATTTATATTTATATTTATATTTATAAGTTTAGTTTGAATAAATTTAATATTTCATTATCACTCATCTCTGTAATCCAGCTTTCATCACTCTCTTGAATGATCTCTTTTGATAGCTTCATTTTTTCCTCAATCATTTCATCTATTTTTTCTTCCAAAGTACCTTTGCAAATAAATTTATGAACTACTACTTTTTTATTTTGACCTATTCTATACGCTCGATCTGTTGCCTGATTTTCAACTGCTGGATTCCACCAACGATCAAAGTGAATAACGTGATTGGCAGCAGTCAAATTTAAACCTATCCCTCCGGCCTTAAGTGATAAAATAAAGTAGGGAACATATTCTGATCCACTATCTTGAAATTTTTCAATAATGGGTTTGCGTTTAGCAGAGGGAATTCCACCATGTAGGATAAGACCCTTTCGTTTAAAAATACTTTGTAAGTAACGATCTAATGCCTCAGTTATCTCTTTAAATTGAGTGAATATTAAAACCTTTTCTCTTTGAAGAGAGATGGTTTCACATATTTCAGATATCCTTTGAAATTTACCACTATCTTCACTATCGTAATCACTATTGCCTAAGTATTGATCAGGATGATTACAAATTTGTTTTAGCTTCATTAAAGATGCCAACACTAAACCTTTTCTCTTAATACCTTCTAGTCCCTCCAATGCCTTTTGTAGACGCTGTAAATACTCTTGATAAAGGAGAATTTGTTTCTTGCTCAATTCTGCATAACTCTTCATCTCTATCTTATCTGGTAGATCCGAGATAATCGATTTATCGGTTTTAAGTCTTCGTAGTAGATATGGTGATATTACTTTGCGAAGTCTCGTCCAGTTTCCAAAGGTGTTGCTATCGCTATCGTTAATTTTCTTAGCATAACTTGAAAACTCTTTGCTATTCCCAAGTAGACCTGGATTAATAAAGTCGTAGATAGACCAAAGATCAGAGAGACGATTTTCTATTGGAGTTCCGGTTAAAACCATTTTGTTATTTGACTTTAGTGATTTAACCGCTTTGGTTTGTTTGGTATTTGGATTCTTTATTGCTTGGGCCTCATCGAGTAGAATGTAATTCCACTTATGCTCTTTGAAACTATCATAACAATGTACTAATCCGTAGGTTGTAATCACTAAATCGTAATTTTTAATGAGATCACTATCACCTAAAATATTTTTACTCATCGGATTTAATCCTTGATGAATAACAAAATAATTTAATTTAGGAGCAAAACGTTTTATCTCTCTCTCCCAATTGGAGATAAGAGATGTAGGAAGCACTAATAGTGATGCTGATGAGTTTTTGCTACTCTTGCTATTCATGCTTTTGAGAAGATCTAAAAATGCTAAAACTTGAATAGTTTTTCCAAGACCCATATCATCTGCCAAACACGCTCCAAGGTTTAAAGTGTAAAGGAGATGTAACCAATTAAGTCCGCTCTGTTGATAAGGACGAAGCTTTGCTAAGAAATCTTTGCTAGGTTTTATTTCTTTTATTAATTGTGGGTTCCTTAGTTTATTTAATAAATCACTCAACCAATCACTTTGTGATACTTCAAACTGACCGCCACCGCTACTATTACCGTTTTGATCTGCTAGACTATTCTTTTGCCCTAATTCTAATCTCAATATCTCGTGAAAACTAATACCTCCACTCTTTGATAATTTTTTAGCATCTTCATACAAGGCCAATATCTGTTTTAACTTATCATGATCAACAGCAATCCACTTGCCCTTGATAAACGCTAATCCCTCTGAGGAGGCATAAATTTTCTTAGCCTCGCTCTCAGAAATACTTTCACCAGCAAGAAGAATCTCAGGTTTGAAGTTAAGAATGGTATTAAGTCCTAAAATACTCTGACTCTTTTGCCCCATATTTAGGCCGACTTTAATACTATTAACAGATTGATTTTTCCACCAATTAGGTATTCGGCACAAAACACCGGCCTTCTCATAAATGAATACCTCTTGTAAAAATTGAAATGCATCAGCAGCAGTAAACGATATAGGATGAAATATCTCTCCTGAATCAAGCATCTCTTTAATCAAAGCACTACTCTCACCAGCACGATGAACAGTAACTAGTAGGTCAAGTAATTTTTTTGTATCATCAGCAAATTCTTCTAAGGCATGTTTCAGTGGTAAATGAGATGCTTCGCCCTTCTTGTTTATTGTCTGAGAATAAGTTGCAAGAAATGCAAAAGGATATTCAAGGTTATCTTTGTTTTCTACAAGGTGAAAAAATACTCGTCCAATCAGATGAATATCTGGATTATAACTTCTAATATAATCATCAATTCTTCCTTTGAACTCCTTTAACTCCAACACCAACTCTTGATTTAATTCATTCCACAGCTTTGGCAGATCAAGATATTCTTGACCAACAATAAATGGAGCGCTTGATGAAAGTATCTCCAACTCCTGTGCAGGAATTGGAATTGACAGTGTTTCCGACAGTCTTCCCGACTGTGTTCCTAACTTAAACTCTAATTCAGGAGTTAGTCTAAACTTTTCAACAAATAGTGCAGCAAACTTTCTAAAGAAATCTAAAGAGGGAGAAAAAGGAATATTCTTTGAAAAAAACCTAGAAAGAGAAGTGCCTTATTGTAGTTACCATCTGCAAATCTCTTCATGGATTCTTCTTGCAACTCAAGAGTATCCTTGTTCAAAGTTGTCAGAGTTGGATCACTCTCTTCTCTAGACCACTCTAGAGTAAGTTTTGATTCTTCTAGCACAACTGCCAGTAGTTCTGTTTTTTGTTCCATCCGTATGCCAAATACCAATTATTGATAAAATCACTCTAGTCGCTTAACATCTTTATACATTTTAGATTGATTATTTGCTAACAAAAAAATTTGCGTAAATACAAATTACTGCTACTGCAGTTTAAAAATATGCTAGTAATATTCTTTGAATCTTGCTAGCATATTGATGACATAGAAACTTTGCTCGGTCAAATAAATCATATGTCATTAGAAGTATTTTTATCTAAAAAAGTTTAAAGTTAAATGGAGGTTTTATGTCTAAAATAACTTTCAAAGGAAATCCAGTTAACACCAAAGGTGTTATTCTTGCTGTTGGCCTCAATGCGCCTGATTTTAAATTAGTCAAAACGGATCTATCAGAGATGAGTTTAATGAGCATAGGAAAAAAGAAAAAAATTCTTAATATATTTCCAAGTCTCGATACTCCCACTTGTGCAATTTCTGTAAGAAGATTCAATAAAGAAGCTACTGATCTTGAGAATGTAGTAGTCCTTAACATTTCAGCAGATCTTCCTTTTGCACAGAAGAGATTTTGTGGCGTCGAAGGAATAAATAACTCTGTAACTCTTTCAACATTCAGAAGCAGTTTTGCAAAAGATTATAATTTAGAAATTATTGATTCACCGTTGGCGGGATTATGTTCTCGAGTAATCATGATTTTAGATGAAAATAATAAAGTGCTTTATACCGAGCAAGTTTTAGAAATAACAGATGAACCAAATTATGAAAAAGCATTGAGCAGCTTAAAATGCTAACCTGGAAACAGCTAAGATAAACTAGATTTAAAAAATCATTCAAAAAAATTACTCATAAATCGCTCACAATATTTTAACAAAGTGGTTTTGCCGCTGCTTTTTCATAAGATTTTATTATTTTAAAGCTTTAAAAAAATCTTTTTGGACTATCTTATATTTAATATTTTATTTGACCTCCGCAGAGGAATTTAAGATAAATGGATTTGTTCTGATTACCAATGAATAAATATAAGGGTAGTACTTCTGTAGATGCTTCACATATACCAGCCACTCTGTCGTTAGAAGACTTAAGGTCCGTTCAATATCACCTTCAAGATGTGTCCTGTCTGGAATAGTTAGTTGCTGGACATTTTTTCTATACGAAAGTTCCTCTGTCAGGTGAGATACGGCCCAAAGTAGATCTGTAAAAGATTCTTGCTCTAAAAGGTTAGGGTTTTCCAGAAGTCTCATTATACACGATCGCTTTTCAATGAGAAAGCTTTTCAAAAATCCCATATCGATGTTCTGGCAATTAATTAGATAATCATGTTTTTTTATATATTCTCTCAATTTTATATATTCCACATTAGAAAAAGCTGTATTGGTCATAAGGACATTTCTGAAGTTATCATTATTCTGATCGTATTCAGAAAGTATCCTCAGCAGCTCTGTACCCATTTCGCAGAAGAAAGCGCCTATCACCATATTCAACTTGCTTATCATTACTTTTTTTTCACGCCTGTTTAGAATCTCACTGATAATTATTGTGACCAAAAGTACCTGAATAGGAACAAAAGCTATGTCTTGTAGTATGTAAAAAAATGTATCCTCTGATTTATTAAATATCATTATTTGAATAAGATAGAAGATGGTTGATGAGGCAATCAAGAGTACGCCTATTATGACGTAAAATCGGGAGCGTTTAAACGATTCAATTATTGTTGAGGTCAATTTACTTCCTTATTTTTATTTTATTTGATAGTGGAATCTTATTATTATTGATATCCATATCTGAGCAACGGAGATAGCACCATCTTTTTCTATTGATAATGAGATGAAGTTTTTAAACGAACAATTTCATATCTTAAATGTTTTTTATTCAAAGATATTTTTTAGTACTAGATAAAATATTGCTGCAAAAAAAGCACATATAGGAATTGTTAATATCCAGGCCCAAATAATATTTCCAACGATACTCCACTTAACAGCAGAAGAACGAACAGCACTTCCTACTCCCATAATAGAGCTGGTCACAACATGAGTTGTGCTAACTGGGATACCAAAATGAGAAGCAACTAAAATTACGGAAGATGCAGTTGTTTGAGCGGCGAAACCATGTATTGGTTTTAATTTCATAACTTTTGTCCCCATGGTTCTAATAATCTTCCAACCCCCAAGCATTGTTCCAAGTCCCATTGTAAGTGCACAAATAAAAATTACCCAGACCGGAACCTCGAAGGTCGGTAAGGCGTGGTAACTAACCAAGGCCATAGTAATTATACCCATTGTTTTTTGAGCATCATTAGATCCATGTCCAAAGGCCATAAAAGCAGCAGAGATCAATTGCAGTTTACGAAAATATCTATTAACTCTATCAGGGTGTGATCTATAAAAAATCCAGAAAAGAAATATCATCAAAAAAATACCAACAAAAAAACCAAGCATTGGAGAGGTTATCATTGGTACGAAAACTTTAAAAACAAAACCATTAATGTTGATTGTGTTTAATCCACCATTAACAATTGAAGCACCTATTAGACCACCAACTAAAGCATGTGAAGAACTTGATGGTAATCCATAATACCAAGTGATAAGATTCCAGACTATAGCTCCAAGTAGTGCACAGATAATCACCAATTGATTTACTGTATTTCCATCAATTATTCCAGCGCCTATGGTTTTGGCCACATGAGTTCCAGCAAATGCCCCAATAAAATTAAATATTCCTCCTAAAATAACTGCCGCTCGAGGAGTTAGAACTTTTGTGGAAACAACTGTAGCAATGGCATTTGCAGCATCATGAAATCCATTTATGTATTCAAAAATAAGTGCAAATATAATAACAATAATAAGCAACGTAAACGTCATTAATTAATCCTATGAATGAGTTTTTAATATCAACAAGGAATAAAATTCATATCATCGGGAACTTTTTTTCAAATGGATTATCGGAAAATATTAAATTTATGTAAAGAAATATAAATTAACTCAATTATTAAGGACTTTGCTGAATTAATGAACAGATATTAATTTGCGCAAATATATCTTTATTAATTACTGCTAGTTAAGTTGATGACACGAATTACCCGACCAAAATAGTCTTTGTGTCCTAATAAAAATTTAACTTAAATCATGCACAGTTATTTAATAAGAACGTGGTATTTACTAAAATTGGAAAACGATAAAAAGAGAAAAAGGAGATAAACATTATGAATATTACTCTGAAAATTCCAAATACTATAATTGCCATGCTAAAGTTAACGTTAACTTTAACTATAGTCTTAACTTATTCATTAACAATAAACCCTTTAATGGGTCAGACGGTAGCTATAAATGGTGCTGGGGCAACTTTCCCATATCCAATATACATAAAATGGTTTTCTGAATATCAAAAAGAAGTTTCAAATGTAAAATTTAATTATCAACCAATGGGAAGTAGTGGAGGTGTTCGGCAACTTTTTTCTCAAACAATAGATTTCGCTGCCTCTGATGTTCCTGTTTCAGTAGAGGAGATAAAAAGTAAAAAGCTTGAATGGAATATTTTACAAATTCCAACTGTACTTGGTTCAGTAGTAATTGTTTATAATCTGAATGAAAAAAATGTTAAATTAGATGGAAATACATTATCAAATATTTTTAAAGGAAAAATAAAAAAGTGGGATGATCAATTAATTGCATCTCTTAATCCTGGAATTAAATTACCTAATAAAGAAATTTTAGTTGTTCATCGTTCAGATGGTAGTGGAACAACTGAAATATTTACCAATTATTTATCAATGGTTAGTATTGATTGGAAATCTTCTCCTGGTAGTGGCAAGGCCCTTTCCTGGCCAACAGGCATAGGTGCAAAAGGAAATGATGGCATTTCAGCGATGATAAAACAAACACCAGGATCAATAGGATATGTTGAATATGCATTTGCAGTAAATAATAATTTATCAATGGTTGCTCTTAAAAATTCCTCTGGAAAATTTGTTACCCCATCAATAAATGCTATGGTGAAAGCTGCTTCAGAGTTAAAAAATGTTTCACAGATCTCCCAAATTGATATCCAAAATTTAGATGCAAATAAGATGAATATATTAAATATTTCTGGTGATGAATCATACCCTATTACCTCTTTTACTTACATTTTGATTCCAAATAAAAAACAAAATGAAAAAATTGAACATCTTAAAAAATTCATAAGATGGGCCCTAGATAATAAAGGACAAAAAATGACGAATGCATTAAGCTATGCCCCTTTGCCAGAGGAACTCCGTAAAAAATTTATTGATAGTATTTAATATATTATATCTAGCTAGCTAGCTAGATATATAGATAGATAGAGCATATGAAACTAACAACCAGATTAGAAGAACGACTTGGAATATCACTTATCTATATTTGTGTTAGTGTTGTAGTTGTTCTTATTTTTGTAATGATTGTTTTGCTCTTTAAAATGTCTTTCATTTCAATGTCTAAATTTGGTCTAAATTTTATAACCTCTACTACATGGAATCCAGTAGAGGAACAGTTCGGGGCATTGCCATTTATATATGGAACTATACTTACATCGATTTTATCTCTAACAATTGCACTTCCATTTGGTATTTTATCAGCAATCTTTGTAACTGAATTAGGACCAAAAAGATTAAGAAATATTTTAGGAACATCAATAGATCTAATCGCTGCTATCCCCAGTATAGTTTTTGGAATGTGGGGACTTTTTTATTTAGTTCCATTTATCAGAGATACGCTTACTCCAATATTAACAAAATTTTTAGGTTTCCTTCCGCTATTTCAAGGTTCAAGTTTTGGTATCAGTATCTTGGCCGCGACTCTAATATTATCAATCATGATTATTCCAACAATTTCTTCCCTCTGTAGAGAGATTTTTTTATCTGTACCAGTGACTTATAAAGAAGCAGCATTAGCACTGGGAGCAACTCCATGGGAAAAAATTAAGTTTGCAGTTCTTAAACCTTCATTAACAGGAATTGTGGGAGCAGCAGGATTGGCGCTTGCGCGCGCACTAGGGGAAACAATGGCGGTTGTTATGGTTATTGGTAACTCTCCTCAAATATCACTATCGCTACTGGCCCCAGGAGCAACCATGGCCTCCATTTTGGCCAATGAATATGCGGAGGCCACTACAGATCTGCATTTAGCTTCTTTATGTTATATGGCCTCACTACTTTTTATAATCACAATGATTGTTAATAGTGCCTCACACTTTATAATAAAATATTTTAAACCAAAAGCATTTGCGAGGTAGAATATTTGGATATTTGAATCTTAGGATATAACAACCATGTATTTAAGAAAGATTAAAAATATAATTTTTTGGTGTTTAGTTGTAGGATTTACTTTATCTACTTTCGTTCCACTTTTTTTAATATTAAAGCACACTATCACTATGGGTTGGAGTGAGCTTTCATTAGATTTTATTTTTAATACTCCAAGAGCGGTTGGTGAATTAGGTGGAGGAATGTCTCATGCAATAGTTGGTTCTCTGATGATAATATTTGTAGCGACAATTATTTCTGTACCAGTAGGAATAGTTACAGGTACATTTCTATCTGAGTTCTCAAACTCAAGATTAGCATCTATTACTAGAACATTCATAGGTATTTTGGCCGGTACTCCCTCTATTGTTATAGGCATTTTTGCATACGTCACTTTAGTTGTACCATGGAAAAGTTTTTCAGGATGGGCCGGTAGTTTAGCATTATCTCTTGTAATACTTCCGATAGTGACAAGATCAACAGAAGAGGTTTTAAAACTTGTACCGACGACTATAAGAGAAGCAGGACTGGCATTAGGATTTACAAAAGTAAAAATATTTTATTATCTTTTAATCAAAGGTAACAAGAGGGCCATTTTAACTGGAGTAATTTTAGCAATCTCTAGAAGCATGGGAGAGACAGCTCCACTACTTTTTACAGCATTTGGAAATGTCTATCTTTCTTATAATTTGAATGGACCAATATCTTCTCTACCTGTACAAATATTTAATTATGCTTCCTCTCCTCACCTCGAATGGCAACGGCAAGCATGGACAGGAGCAGTTGTACTTATTATAATAATTTTTGCAGTAAATATTGTAAGTAAAATTTTTGTATCGAATTCATCAAATGCGTCTAATAGATAAATAGATAGATAGATAGATAGATAAACAGAGGAATCAAATAAAAGTGAACAAAATAGTAGAAATAAATAAAACATATTGTGATAATGATTTTAAGAATGCAGTTAAAGTTCTTAAGGTTGATAATTTATCAGCATATTTTGGTGATAATAAAGTTGTAAAAAATATTTCCATCGATTATGCCGCTCAATCTATTAATGCCATTATTGGTCCATCTGGTTGTGGAAAATCTACATTTTTGCGCTGTTTGAATAGAATTCATGAGACAGTTCTTGATACAAAAGTTGAAGGAAATGTTTTACTTGATGGAGCTGACATTTATGAGTCTACCATTGATCCTGTAGAGGTAAGAAAAAAAATTGGGATGGTTTTTCAACGACCCAATCCTTTCCCTGGAATGAGTGTCTTTGAAAATGTGATTATAGGTCCTAAGCTACATGGAGGATATTCTAAAGTAGATTTAAATAAGTTAGCAGAAAATTGCTTGAAGAAAGCAGCACTTTGGGACGAGGTAAAAGATAAATTAAATAAAGATGGAACAAGTTTATCAGGAGGACAACAACAACGTCTGTGTATTGCCCGGGCCATAGCTTTAAATCCAAAAGTGCTATTGATGGATGAACCAACATCAGCACTCGATCCAATTGCTTCAGCAAAAATAGAAGAATTGATGAAAGAGCTAAAAAATGATTACACAGTGATATTAGTGACTCATAATATGGGTCAAGCAGCGAGAATATCTGATTACACAAGTTTTTTTATGTTAGGTGAATTAATAGAGCACTCGCCGACTAGTGATTTATTTACAAATCCTAAAAACAAACAAACAGAAGATTATATTATGAGAAGATTTGGATGATTAATAAGTAATAACAAAATTTTGCAAATAAAAAGGTATCGATTATGAATATTGGCAATATAAACACTGAAAAAATCCGTGAAGAAATCATCAATATGAGTACTTTGGTGGAAAAAATGCTTAAGGAATGCCTTACTGATGAAAGTAAATTTGATGATATTGTAATTTTAGAAAATCAAGTGAATAAGTTTCATACTAAAATTGATGATATCTGTTTTAAATTTATTGCACTAAAAAGACCAATGGCCAGAGATTTAAGAATGGCCTTATCAGCAATAAAAATTAATACTGATTTAGAAAGAATTGCAGATTTGGCCTTCAATATTAAACGAGCAAAAATGAGAATAGATAGTAGTGGCCACAACTTTCTAAAACAAATTTCAACTGAAGTAGAATTAATGTTAAAAAATGCTATAGATGCTTTTTCTCAATCTGATATTAGACTGGCCAGTGAAGTAATTCAGCACGATCAGATTGTAAATGAGTTAAATAAACATATTATTCAAATCTACACATCCTGTGAAAATCAAGTCGAAAATCAAGTCGAAATTCAAATCGAAAAACAAGGAGAAAAGCAAGGAGAAAATCAATACAAAAAAACAAATATTGATGATAAAAATAATGTTTTAAAAGAGAGGTTAAATTTTGGAGAAGCTTATCATATTGTTTTAATCTCTAACAAATTAGAGCGCATTGGTGATCACACCACTAATATTGCAGAAGATGTAATATTCTTGGAATCAGGAAAGGATGTACGACATCAACAATACTCTTCTTTGATTGCAGCAGCTGAAGATCATAATCGATCTACAACAGAGTCATAACTCATATGGGAGGCAATTTGCAAGACTCTACTGATAATACAAATTTGAATAAAAAAATTTTAATCATCGAAGATGATAAAGATATATCTGAGATGCTTACTATTCACCTAAATAAACATCATCCTTGCTGGAATGTTGACCTAATCAATTCTGGCGATGAGGCCCGCTTGTTTTTTAAATTACTAAACGATAAAAAAATGCTTGGAAACTTACCAGATATCTGCATTTTGGATATTATGCTCCCTGGGAATAATGGTTTTGAAATTTGTAAATTTGTTCGTTCTCATTCCCTATATAATAATTTGCCAATCTTGATGTTAACAGCACTCTCTACTCCTGAATATATAATCCAAGGATTAGAGGCAGGTGCCGATGACTATGTTACCAAACCATTCGATATTAATGTACTCTCGGCCAGAATAAAAACCTTGCTTAAAAAAAAGGATTTTATTGCAAATAATATTATTTTATCTTCAAATCAAAAAGAAAGTTCGAAGGTAAATAGTGTAAACCCAAACGAAAGACTTCCTGATCTTTTTACTTTTGGAGGAGAGAATGGACTTCGTATGTACCTTTCTCAATATCGAGTTTCTAAAGGCCCATTAAACTCACCAGAAGAGATAGTATTAACTCTTACTGAATTTAAAATTTTACTTCAACTAATAAAATCTGGCGGCAAAGTTCTTACTAGAAAATTTCTATTATCTGTTATTATTGGAGATGGCGTGCACGTAACAGAAAGAACTATCGATACCCATGTAGTTTCACTTAGAAAAAAATTATCCGATTTTGCTCGTTATATCGAAACTGTTCGAGGAATTGGTTATAGGATGGTTGAACCGTGAAAGATAAAGATAAAGATAAAGATAAAGATAAAAGTAAAAATAAAGATAAAGATAGAAATAAAAATCATATCTTTTGGATTTTCTTTAAAAAAATTGCACTTATTCAGTTAGTACTTTACGTTGGGTTATTTATTGTTCTAGGTAGCATTGCAAGTTGGAAACTGGAACAGTATATTTTGAAACAATCAAAAGAGGAATTATCTACAGAGCTTTCTATTATTAAATATTTTACTCAAAATAGACCAGACCTTTTAAAAGCTAATGTAACTGAGGTCTGTAAGATAAAATCAAATACTCCACATATTCGTATTACTATGATCGATCCTAGTGGAGTTGTTTTATGTGATAGTGATTTCGATATAAAAAATATGGTCAATCATTCTGATCGCCCTGAGATAATAGAAGCAAAAACTAAGAGTGATGGAGTTATTGGATATGCAATTCACAATAGTAAAACACTATCAATGAATATGCTCTATGGGGCCACTATAACGAAATTTAAAAACCAAGAATATTTTCTGAGAGTTGCAATACCAATTAAAAATATAGATCTAATAATGAAATCATTTTATCAAGGTTTTTTTATTTTTATACTTCCACTGCTAATTTTGGGTCCAATGATTGGCCTTTGGTTCATGTACAAGTCTAGTGGGCCTACAAATATTGTTATGCAAAGATTATATTTTATTAAAAATAAAATGTTAAAAAATCAAAAAAACGCTCATGTAATCGATGAGGTCGATGCAGCTGCATCAGCTGGTGCAGCTGATGTCTCTTTTCCGATTCATCAAATGCTAAATTCAATTTTAGATCAAACTGAAAAAAATATTGACCAAAAATTAAATGAATTAATTATTGAAAATGCAAAATTAAATGCCTTAATGGAATCTACAGAAGACCCTATAGTGGCCATTGATCTTAATCAAATGATTTGGTTTGCAAATAAAAAATTTAGCAGCTACTTTGTTAGTAATCCTGATGAATTTCCAAAAAAAATGTTTGGAAAAATAAAAATCATAGAGATATTTAGACAGTATTTAAATATAAAAGATGCTTTTAGTAAAACTATTACGACTGGTACAAACTCAGTTGAAAAAAATATTTACATAATCACCACTGAAAATAATAATCGAAAAACATATCATTTTGATCTAAATATTACTCCAATTATCAATCCTTATACTAAGCAGATAATCGGTGCTATGGGGGTATTTCATAATATCACGGAAAGAATGTTAAATGAGCAGATGAAAGAAGAATTTGTTTGTAATATTTCTCATGAAGTAAGAACACCCCTTAGTTCAATTCAAGGATTTTTTCAATTATTCAAAGAATCGATAGAATTAACCCCTGATTTATCTCTCTATGCAAACAAAATAGAACGTGGATTACATAGAGTCGTTACTTTGTTTGATGACTTATTAAAGCTTTCTACAATTGAAGTAAAAAACAAGCTTAACTTCGAACTCATCTCCACTTTTTCCGTTACTGAAGATGTAATTAGTATTCTATCACCTCTTTATATTGAAAAAAAAATAACCATTAAAACACATATTGAAAATGGCGGAGAGAATGTTTTAGCAGATGGTGCTTTGTTGGAGAATTTACTTATTAATTTAATTGATAATGCTTATAAATATACTGAGAGCAATGGAACCATAGATATATGTTGGAAACAAAGTACATCACATACTATATTAGAAATAAAAGATACAGGTATTGGTATTTCATTAGTACATCAAGATAAAATATTTGAAAAATTTTATAGAATTGATATTAATCGTTCTCGTGAACTCGGAGGAACTGGTTTGGGTCTTGCTATTGTTAAGCAAATAGTATTAAAACATAAAGGACTAATTGAGATTGATAGTTTACCTGGTAATGGAAGTACTTTTAGAGTTAAATTGCCTGTCCATAGTAAATACACATCAGTGTAACATACCTGTACTGGCGACAAATTCTAACTTACTGAATTTATAATTGCTTTTAAATTTGAACTTTATTTTAATACGGCCCCTATCTTTTCTATTTCATTTTGCTCGTTTATTGTTGCATGAATATTTTTTTGCTTAAATATTTTATTAAAAGCATCTCTATCTATTTCAGCATGTGCTTGTTTAAGTTTGTTAAGTTTTTTTCTTGCTGATAACAGCTGTTCTTCATCTATAGGTTCACCTGATTTTTGAGCTAATATGTTTACAATTTTATTTGCTTCGTTGTTTAGAGTCTCAATTGATTGACATTGCTCGCACAATTCAAGCAAATCATTTAGACCTCTTTGAATACACACATCGCGTGCATCATCTGCTCGATAGAATTCAGTTCCTTCATCATCTTCTTTTTTTATATCAAATACAAATTCTTTATCGGCCAAAGTCTTTACAAATTTTTCCTTAGTTTTATTTGCAAATTTTCTACATGTTGAAGATTGTAGTTTTGGATACCAAATAGATCCTGGTCGAAAACCTCTCTTGTTAGGACTGATCCAATTAGAAAAAAGCTCTCCATTATTTTTGTTTCTTACTACATAATATTCATAATGATTTTTAACTATCTCATCTTTGCTATCACAAAATTTATCATTTTCCTCCATGAACTCAATAATAGTATCTACTTTTTCCATTTCCAAGTTATCTTTTAATTTTAATCCTAAATTTTTTGCATTTTCAAAGATACTTTTTTTCCAATCCAATAAAGATTTAGTAGTTTCTACGAGTAATTTACCATTTGTTTCTTGAAGTTCTACAAAAGTTAGAACTTCTGAAGCAATTTTCATTCTAGAATTTTCGCTTTTTACTTTTTTGATTATGTCCGATACTTTTTCATCTGGCGCTTTATCACGCTTGTTAACAATTATTTTAAATAATTTATCAATGTTATCTAATCGATCTAATTCTTTCTCTGC
>JADFZW010000021.1 GCA_015232355.1 Oligoflexia bacterium | reverse complement strand
GAAGTTTTACCGTTCCCTCCGAATGAAAATTTTGGGGAGGACCATTACTGTTAACTGCTCCTGTTTGCTGATCCTGTTATCTGATTACTGAAAAATTTTTATTTACCCTAGCTTATTGAGTACCCCCTCTAAAATTGGCAACTGTAGGTAAAGATAATTTGGTCTTTCTTAGAGTAATATTCTAAAATACCATTTTTGTTACCAACACTATCACCAACGGCATTGTTGCCGTTACTAGTGCTCTCACTTCCTCTGCTTAATATGTCTGCATACAAGCGTATTTGGTGGATATTCAAAAAGTGCCATGTGATCTCTGGACGAATCCATAAATCTTTGTTGTTTATTCCAGTAAAATACATTGCTTGTAAATCAAAATTACCTATGCTTTTTTTTATTTGAAAAGAGATCCATTTATTTTCATTTATATTTTCAAAGTGAAACTGAGATCCAATGATGATTTGATTTTCAAAAGTATAATCTAAACCATAGATTCCTTGCCACTGATCGCTTATTCGATAAATAAAATCATTAGAAAAATATGGAACCTCTTTAGTAAACAAGGTATCACCACGAAGTACAAGTCCGCCATTTGAATAGGTAAAAGAATTACCATAAGAGGTCACTCGCTTGTCATCTGCCAAATGTAACTTAAAATCACTTAGATTTAGATAATAAACAGGAATACGATGATAATAGCTATAATATATTAGTGAAAAATCTAATCCAAAAGAAAAGAGATAAGCAAGTTTTAAACCATACTCATGATCTGTAAATATTTTTTTATCTTTGGCCGGAACACGAACAATAGCGTCTAATACTTTCGGAATTGGATCAAAGAAACTTCCTTTAGGGGGAACTATATAATTTCTTGCTTGAGGAACATATATTGGTTGTATTGTAAATTTGTCCAAGAGAATTGATGTTTTAAAGGCCCATACTGGAATTTTTGAAGCAGATAGATCTTCAAAAATAAATTCGGAAAAATCACGAGGATTAACAATATCTAAAATATTTAATCCAAATGTTTCACTCCAGTTTACAAATTGTAATCCCCATACTGAAGAATAGTATGTCCCCTTATCTTTTAATACTAACGTTCGTAGTTCAGCGCTATCTTCACCATAAGTTGTAAATTTTTTGTAAGCACGAAATCCAACATTAACTTCAGGATCATCGAACTCCTGGCCAAATTTATATTTTATATCTGAGAAGAATTGTGCGCGATCATTTGTTTGCTTTAAATAGCGTTTATCAGTTCCATTTCCAGTATCAATATCATTTTCATCTTTATCAATAGATCTTGATGAACGAAATCCCAATTCGCTACTTGTTTGAACGCTGTTATCACTAACAACTTCAGTGCTGGCATTAGAAATGGAATTATAATTAAAAAAAAATATAACTAAGATGGATATAATAATAAATATCTTTGACATTATTGTAAGTTCTCACGTGAAAACATTGAATCAGGAAACTCTTTACTCTCCATAATTACTATCGTGATTAGAGAGGAGTCACTAGTATTAACTGCATCTGCTATCGTGATTTGAGTTGGTCTAACATTTCCCGCAATCTGCTTATATCCACCAAAGCTGGCATGTTTTAAAATCTTTCCAGTAACAGTAAGATAATCTGCTTTGACTGGTCTAAAATTTTTCTTGTTTATCCATGCAGTAATCTTATCATAAGTAAGCCCCTTTTTAGTGGCCACTAGATCTAACTGATAAGTCTCATCATCTTCTTTTACTAATTTAGCAGTGTAATCTCCATGCCAGCGCATACGTCCTATATCTCCATTTGCTGCCTGACCAGTTAACTTTTGTGATAATGAAACTCGCACTTCTCTCTTAAGATTTGGAAGAAATACCCAAATATTTTCTTCTAACATTAGATAATTTTTCCCTCGTTCACGACGAGGAAGAATAGTTTTAAATAGAGTTTTCTCTTTTCCTTTTATATATACTTCAAACTCACTATCTTCACTTTCACCAGTAGATTTAACTTGCACCTTCATAAAAAATGATTCATTGGGATTTCTAATATCATCTGCTTTTTTTAAGATAGTATCTGGATCAATTGTGGCCGCAGTCGCTATAAAAGATAATAATAGAAATGAAAGTAAAAATGAAAATGAAATGATTAAAGTTAGTAGTTTCATACTTTTTAAATATCTCCTTCTTAAATTAATCTATTTGGCATATTAAATAGTGATATCAGATGGTAATTCTGATGTCCACAGAACTCTTCCTCCTTTGTGGCCATTGAAAAAGTAGTGTGAAAAACAAATAATTAATAAAAGTTAACAAGTAGTATCTGAAAAAATAATTTGCACAAAAATGCTAATTGCACTAAATTCCAGTATGATTTTGGTTAGGAAAAAAAACCATAGTTAACAACTATTTTATACAAAGGAACTTTTATGAACAAATTCTTTATTTTTCTAATTACACTTCTTGTCTCTCAATTTTTCTCTCAAATTAGCTTTGCTTATCAACTTGAAAAAAGTGAGGCCATAATTGATAATGCTACTTCCGTACGCATCAACGGTGGTATAAATCCTCAAATCAAAGGATATCGTATTCAAGGAAGAGTTAATAATGTTAATGCTCAAAGCTTAATTAAAAGTTTACCTGATCTTGATGGTGATATGATTCTTAAAGAAAAGGCCATCATCTTGGATCTTGCAACAGCTCCAGTTAATGGCGGTATAAATCCTCTTTTCCGTGGTGTTAAAATTGAAGGAAAAGTAATGTTAGGAGCAAATAATTGTCAAGCAACTGGTGTAACTGCTGAGATAAATATTTATACAGATGCAGATGGTATTACTCATCTCGAGGCAATTAGAGTAATTAATAAAAAGCTTCAACCACTTATGTGTACAATGGAATATATGCCGGTTTATTTTAATTTTACAAAAGAAATTCGAACAACAAAAGCAATCATTATTCATAATGTAGAGCAATTGGATAGCGATGTAACTTTATAATCAATACCTAATCTTTCTTTAATCCTTCACTAACAACCTATCTCCTCCATCTTTAGTATATTCCTATGGACTATAAATTATGAACAAATTTTGATGACTAAATTTTATTTAAATTTTGTTTAATTTTTTTTTAAATTAAAGTTTTTCTCATCTCTACCGAAGCAATATATTATTTATTATATTTTAAGATAATAAAAATAAAAAAAAGTGAGGGGGATAACAATGCTATTTTTTGGTCATATAGGAATTGCAGCGGCCATAAATGAGGGTATAAATTATAAATTCAAGAAGGAGAGAATCCAACTACAAAAAACTGGCATTGATAAATATTATCTTCTTCATTACTTTATTATAAGTATAATGGCCACATTTGTTGATATTATAGATAAACCAATGGCAGTTTATATTTTTCCTGAGTATCATAGTGGAAGAATTTTTTGTCATACAATAATTTTTAATTTTGCATTGATAATGATTGGTTATATCTTTTTCAAAAAATACTGGTCCTATTGGATTTTGCTCCTCTCTCATTTGTTACTTGATTTCATCTATGATTACAGTTTCATCTACAATTTATGCTATCCTTTTTTAGGAACCTTCCCCTCAAGTCATATAGCTGGTTTTCATGGAATGGTAGATTATGTTGGAATGATCTTGGCGAAGATTGATATGATTGGAATCATCTTTGAGTTTGTTGGATTTATTATTTTATGCTTACTGATTTATAGAGATAGAAAACGCGCCAACATCAACGCCAACATCAACTCCAACATCAACGCCAGCTCCAGCTCCAAATACACTCTAGCACCAACTTCTTCCAAATAAAAAATGCTGTAGCAAAAAAGAACCAGCTCATAAGAGGATAATGATATCTTGAATCACCTTGGGATAAAACATATATTCCAGTATTAATTAAAATAAAAAAAGGACCTATAAGATAGAGCGGTCTTTTTTTAAAAAATGATATCAATCTTTTCGGTGAAGTAGTGATTATAAGTAAAATATTCGTGAATAATACGAAGTAGTAAAAAATAGAGTTGATAAAACGTACAAAAATTAATGTTAAATCCTCGCTATACCAATAAGGGTAGGTAAAGGAGTATAGAATTGTTTGAGCAATTTTAATTTTTGATGCCTCTGATAAATTTTGTTTAAGATAATAAGCATCAGATCTCTTCTCAAAAACATCTTTTAGATTAATCAGATTTATCTCTGGATTAACAGCTGCAATTACCTTATTTAACATATCACCTGTCATAATATTACTTGGAATTCTACTTTGAATAATAGATTCAACTCCATCAAAATCGCTCTTATATAATTTTTTAAAGCTTCTAAATATTATCTTTAAAGTTCGATAAGGATTTTCCATCATATAGTTTAGTGCATATTTAGATAAATCTTTTTGATCAATATTTCCTCTCGGTTTAACCATTTCATCAAATTTATTGCCATCATTATCTACAACAAAAGTCATAAACAAAACCAAAGATCCATTTGTGGAAATCAAAATAAATTTATCATAAAGCTTATAATTTCTATAAACCCAAGGAGAAAGAATTACAAAAAATGCCAGATAAATAATTAGCAATTGCTTAACACAGATCTTAACGGTCACTCTACGAAGGAGAAAAAAAGCAGCAAAAAAAGCAAATGGATAAAACATGGCCACAGGTCTTACCAGAGCAGCGGCCCCCCATATAAGACCATTAAAAAACAGTAATGATGTTTTATCTCTACAAACTCTACAAACTAATAATAGGTAAAATCCCAAAAGTACAATTGTAAAAAAAAGTGTTTCACTCCAAATTAATCCCGTATAGAGAATATGATTTGGATAAATGGCCAAAAGAAGTAGTGTAATTTTAGAAACAAAATAATTTTTAGATATCTTAAAGGCAATCTTATACATCAAGTATTCTGCTATAAGATGTAAGATAGCTTGTGACAACTGTACTACAATAATTTTTTTGGGAAAAAAGTAAAACAAAATACCAATAAATATTTTATACCCTACTGGCCAATAAGGAGTATTAGCGGCATCTGCAAAATAATTATTTTCAGCAATCTTTACTCCATCCATAAAGTATTGATACGCATCCATAGTAGGATATGTTTCAAAAAAAAGGATAGAACTCATTCGTAAAATAAAAGATATAATTAAGATAGTGCTTACAAAATAATTAGAGCGAAACCATTTTTTAAGAGAGAAGTTTGAGTAATGTAAGTAATAATACAAGATAAATAATAAAATAGCAGAGATAGCAAATAGTCCAACTTCTGTGGCAAAAGTATTCTCTTTGTGTTTAACAAAACAGTAGACAGAGAATGCCTGATGTAAAGCAAATGAATATGCGAGTGAAAATAAAATAAATATATATGTCATTTGAAGTGAGTGTACTCAGAATAAAGCAGCTTGAGAAGTTCAAACAGACGACACCATGTGTATTTGACAATAATATTTTTATCATGGATACTTTGATAGAAGGAAATTTAAAGAAAATTGTAAGGGAACTAAAAGGGATGAAAGGGAGAGATCCAAATGAAAATGAAGAGTGTAAGAAGTTATCCCACAAGAATACCTAAAGAAAGAAATCTTTTATCTGATTTAACTGTACTGACAGATGAAAAAAATAGAATCATCGATATTTCAAATGAAGAAGCTAGCAATTCGTTTCAAAGAGTAAGAGGAGATTTTCAAACTCCAATTCTCTTGGATGCTACCATCTCTAGTAAAGGACAAGAACATGAGGTTTTTTTTCAAGAAAAGTAATCTTTTGTTTGTATGCTCTCTGACTTTTATAATTATAATGAATTTTTCATTGGTCTTCGCTAAAGAGCGTATTGATAATGAAAAAATTATATTTGATACTATCTGGTACAAGTTGTACGGTAAATATCCAGATCAACCAGATCAAACAAAGCAACCAAAGCAACCAAATCAATTAAATCAATCGACAATCAATGATAACACCACTAAAACGGCCACATCAACATCAACATCAAAAGCAACAGCAATTCCTCAAGGACAAGGTGAAAAATACGTAAGTGATGCTTTGGAAAAAAACAGACAACTCTTAAAAGAACGATACTTGAAACAAAAAAGAATCAATATGGATGGAGACGAAGAACAACAACAAACAAACACTGATTCAGAAAATGATTACAAATCATTCTCTCAAAAAATGCACCAAAAAGTGAATAACGATTTAAACAAATGGAAAGAAGATGTTGCTCAAACATATGAACGATGGGCGGAAGAACGTAATAAATTTTTAAAAAGAATTGATACTTATAAAAATAACTCCGTGGACTTCAAACAATTTGATTTAAAAAAAGATTTAAAAGTTATCTCTAAACCAAAAGAACAAGCAAAAGAACAGCAAAAAGAAAAACCAAAAGAAAAATATTATGTAGTCACCGGCGCTCTTGCAATACCTGTAAGAGATCAAGGGAACAGATCTACTTGTAGCGCTTTCATGGCCGTAAGAGCGATGGAGATACTCGCCTATCAACGTGGATACAAGTATGATCTTTCTGAACAATATTTTTATTGGGCCAGTAGAAAAGATTGCCAGGAATCTCCATGTACATTAAAAGGTTCATGGGTTACGCCAGGATTTGATTTCAGCAAAGAACAAGGTAGCTATGATATTCCATTAGAAAGCTCTTGCCCATATGTAACGAATCCTTTGCAAGGAAATGAAACACAAACTCCACTTCAAGATGGTTGCAAGAAAGGAATCGTGGGAGTAGTAGATTACAAATTAGTTGATAATTTGGAAGATGTTGTCTCTTCAATAAATGAAGATAAACCAGTAATGGTTGGACTTCGTTTGACAGAGGATTTTTACAGTAATGATGGATTAGTTTTAAGTGTAAAAAATAAAAAAAATGATCCTACAACAACAGCACCGAAGATGGATCAACATGCGAAAGGACATGCTATGCTCTTGATTGGTTATATGCAACTCCCAGAGGATAAACGCAAAGATGATATTCAAGATAAATACTGCTTTCTCACGGCCAATAGTTGGGGTGAAGGATTTGGCAGTGGTGGATATGTTTGTTTATCTCAAAAGTGGATTACAAATAATCGGTTAAATAACTCATTTGTGGTTTTGAATAGTATTCAAATAAAATAAGTAATCTATCCAATAATCTATTCAATAATATATTCTAGGAAGTTTTCATCTCTCTCTTTTGAATTCTTTTCAACTTCATTTTTTTTAGCAAACCAACAGAATAAACAACACTTGAATAAAGAGAAAGAATTGATGCCAGATAAATAAACATTTTACCTGAAGTTAAAAAAGGAATTCCCCAGTGATCAGTACTAATCATCATAAGAGGAATACCAATCATTTGAGTTACCGTTTTCCATTTGCCAAATGAATTAACTGGTACTGAAAGTCCCTCTGTTGTGGCCAAAAGTCGTAGTGAAGTTATGTAGATCTCTCGTAAAACTAAGATAATTACAATTATAGCATGCACTCTACCCAACGCTTGTAACATGATAAGAGCAGATACTGTTAAAAATTTATCAGCGATTGGATCTAAAAATGATCCAAAGACTGTAACTATATTTCTCTTGCGAGCAATATATCCATCGATAAAATCTGTAATCGCAGCTATTGTAAAGGTTATCCCGGCAATCCACTCTAGAATGGTCCAGTACTCTCTGACAAAAGCATTATGTTGAAAAAGTCCAGCTGATAGTGAACAAATAATAATAGGGACTAAAAGAATTCTAAACAGGGTAAGCCGATTAGGAAGATTATCTATTTCAGAATCAAAATCAGTATTTTGTGACATTTTTTCTATTACTCAATTACTTACTTTATTATTACTTTACTAGTTTAATGCTTTAATAAAAATCAAATTAAAAAGTTTGAATGTTGCTAATTTTTTAACCCATAATATACTATTAATATAGAGGAATTGTACAAGGATTGTTACACAAGGATTAAAAATTGTATGGACAGACATCTAAATCTAATCAAGAGTGAGTTTGCGCGGCAAGAAAAGAGAGTATTTCCACGATTTCCATACTGCTTTCTGACTTTTCGAAGTGATAAACAAGATATTAATGAGAGTAAGATCTTTGAAGTAAAAGATATCTCATTCACTGGTATGCAATTGGCATTAAAAAATGGAGAACATAATTATAAGGAAAAGGATGTTCTTAAAGGCAATATTCATTGGCTTGGTATGGAGCTTACAATTAAGGGTGTTGTAAAATGGGTTAGCAGTGATCGAATAGGATTAGCATTTAACAGAGAAAAAGCATTAATTAGCAGTATCAGAGATTTTTTATCAATTAAAAATATTGTTATGGGTATAAAATCAATTCACAATTCCCAACATGATTTTTCAATTGAATTACCAAGTTCATTAAAATATTGGCTTAGAGCAGACGGTCTCTTAGAAATATTTATCTGGCAACATAAAGATGGCGAGTTTTCAAAATTTCAAATATTGATGTTAGAAAATTTTGTTGAATGGGAGGATGGCATTGGTTTAAAATCAGGCCGCGCATTAGGCAGAAAAGATATTGAAACACCTTTAAGCGTTGATGGTGAATTTACCTTTGAAATTGATCATGAACTTGATATAAGTAAACTCAATCTATTCTCAGATATTATTAGTCATTTAGAGGAGAAGCATTTGCCTCGAAATGTTATTCAATTTCTTGAATTGAAATTAAAAATTTAATTTGCAGATGATAGGTGAATGATCCGTGATGAATGAAGAAAAAAACAAGAAGAAGGATAAAGATAAAGATAAAAATATGAATGATAAAAATTCCTCTTCTACTGGTGCTGCTGGTATTGTTGGAAATGCCGTAACTGATGTTTTGAAAAAAATCGTCTCCTCTGGTTTTGATGCTGCTGTTAAAAAAGAAGGAAGTGTAAAAGATGTAATCTCAGATCTAGTAACTTCCAAAGAACTGATAAAAGATATCTCTCAAGGTATTTTAAAACATACTAAGGATGAAATTGTAAACTCTGTCTCCAAAAAGGTTAAAGAGCAGTTACAAAAAATTGATGTTCAAAAAGAACTTCAAAAAATCATTGATAATTATGATATTGAGATTGTGTCTAAGATAACTTTGAAAAAAAAGGATGCTAAAGCAGCTAAAGCAGATAAAGCAGATAAAACAGATGTTGAAGAACAAGAAGATACAGAGTTCGAACCAGATACTGAGCACAGATCATGATCAAAGAAAACATTAGGAAGAGACTACAAGAGATAAACAATACTCTTAGTCTTAGTAGTAGCGATGGTTATGGTTATGGTGATGTCAGATTAATAGCTGTCTCAAAAACATTCCCAACTGAATATATCTTGGCGGCATATGAACTTGGGGTTAGAGATTTTGGCGAAAGCAGAGTTCAAGAATTACAACAAAAATCAAATTACTTAATTGATCGAGGTATCACTGATATCAATTGGCACTTTATTGGACATATTCAATCAAATAAATTAAAAACTCTTCTGCAAATACCTTACTTAAAATATATTCACTCCATTGATTCACTTCAATTGTTGAATAAATTAATCGATTTTAGAAACATCTTTAGCAAAAATGAGTTGTTATATTTTTTGCAAGTTAATACCTCTTTTGAAAATGAAAAATCTGGATTTACAGATTACTCCCAACTTTTAAGTGCTTCCAAATTAGCTGCATCGGCAGCTGCATCGGAATCGGAATCAACATCGGCATTAAAATGGATTGGACTAATGACTATGGGACCGATAAGAACTGATAATTTTGATTTAGATACCCAAAAATCATTCAACTTACTTCTAGATTATAAACATCGCCTTGAAAATGATTTGCAAACACCGAGCTTAAATTTGAAACTTTCTATGGGAATGAGTCAGGATTACCAATTAGCACTCAAATACCAGACTAATTTTGTAAGAATTGGAAGTTATCTTTTTGGTGAAAGGTAAATTTTTTTTTTATTATTCCGATAAGCTCACATGAGCATAATAATAAAAATAAGAATAATCCCACTAATATTATCAATTCTAACTCTCTCATCTTGTGTTCAAAATGTGCACCATCCGGAAATGATTTATACTCCAGGAAAATATAAATCACTATCTATTAGTAACATATTTCCTGCAACTAATCCCACTATGGCCAAAACATATAGTAGCACTGCCAATTACTACTACAGTTTAAATTTAGCAGAAACTGTTCCTTCGACCATCACCCACTCAATTACCGTAGCAGATCCTCAAGCTCAAGGATATACAATTTATTGGTCAATCGATGGAGTTGCTATATCCAGCAATGATAACAAAACATCTTTAAAAGTTGATTACACTCTCTTCGGTTCAGACACCAATTCTCGAATTGGATTACATACTGTTACAGTTAAATTAGGAGATAGCTACGGTATCGAAATTGAGTCGCAAACTTGGGTTATAAATATAGAAAACAATGTTTGATAATGTTTGATAATGTTTGATTAGGATTTGTTCAAAGAACATAATGGAGTTTTTATGAAACAATTACAACTTAATATTATTTTATTTATACTTTTCTTTTCAAATTTATTAGTATTTGCAAGCGATGATCTAATATTAGAAGATAGAATAAATGAAAAGAAATATCTGCAAATTTTTAGAGAGATGAAATCTGACTTAAGTCGATCTAAAGATGCAGCAACTTATGCAAAATCCACCATCGAAGGAATAGAGAAGCTCTATAAAAAAAGACACTTTATTGCCAAAATCTCTGATGCTAAAAAACGAAATGCTTACATTTTAAAAACAACTAATTTAACGCCTGAGGAAGGATTTAGTGTAAGAAAGAATGAAAACGACCGATTGAAAGAAATAATGGAAAAGGTAGACACTCTTGTTAATTCATATAAAGACGCAAAAAAAAACAAGAGACTTAAAACCTACTTTAGGGATGCTTTTAATAGTGATCCTTGCTTTAATGGGCGAATAAGTAAACTTATTCAGCATATTACTCAAATGAACAACATTACAGGGGTGCTGGAATCATATGAAGTTATTGATAGTAAATTGGCCGTAAAGCTGCTTGAAGAAATGCAAGAACTAAAAGAAATACAAAAACTTAAAGTAACTCCCTCAAAAGATCAATTTAAAAAACACTTAGAAACCAAAGGAACATACGACGATCTTTTAAAAAATGAACAAAAATTCAACGGTATATACAACTATGTTGTGAGTGGTATGTAGTGTAATCCTTTGGTGATGTAATCCTATTTAAACATAATACTATATCCAAGTCCTATTTTGTAATTAACCTCTGATGTATCCTGGCGAGTTCCATTTTTAAAACTCTCTTGAGTGTTTATCGTTTCAACTCCACCCTCTAAACAAAGAGCATGCCCTCTATAAAAAAAGTACTCTAATCCTCCATAAATTGTTGGAAAAAGCATAGACTTTCCACTGATATCATCATCTGGCATTACTGTCTTGGATGTTCCCGTGCCTAAACTAGATCCCAAGAAGAGATATATATGTGGAAGTTCCTTATAGGGAACAAAGTGATATGAAAAATCAAAATATATATACGCACGATTAGAAATAGAATTAACTTCTGTGGCATATAGATTTTCTTTTTCAATTCTATAACCAAGTCCAAATTGAAATCCAATACCTATATTATAAGCATACATAATCTCAAAAATATCACCATTTCTAGACGTAATAGTGGAAGAATCAGTTTGTGATATAGATATAGTTTCACCATTAAACATTGAGCGCTTAACAGATATGATATGTTTATAACCTTCTCTGGTCTTTAGTAATGCCAATCTCTCTTTACGAATCTCTTCTTCTTGTTGAAATTTTTTATAAGTTAAATAATTATTTGGATCAAACATCCAAATTTTTTCAGTAGCATAATTAAAAGTTACTACTTGATCTTTTTGAAAGGGAACAATAGCAGATCTTTCAATTATTTTCCAAATTGATATTTTATTAGATACCGATACTGCTTTAGCAATTACACTAATATTATCTGAAGTAAATGTTCCTTCCATTCCCTCAACTATATTTTTTTCTTCCCCCATGTTTGTAAAAAAACTCTTCTTATCCTCTGAAATTCCCAACATCGGAACTAATTGATAGGCCAATACTTTTGTAGTCAAAAATAGTGTACTTGTACCTACAACTATAGTTAAAAAAATTAATAAAATATTTTTCATACCTAAAATTGTACTACATTATTTATTTCCTCGCACTATAGGAACGGGAGCTGATTTTCAAGAACAAATTAGTCAGGTATACAGATATACAGATATACAGATATATTATCAGACAAAATTACTCTAATTTTAGAGAACTAAAAAATCTGAGGTAAAAAGTTTTATAATTTAAGTTTATTATATATAAAAAATTTATAATAATACAATTATGTTACGTTCAATTCTATTGTTAGCACTATTTATTTCCTGTGTACCCTCTACTAAAGATCAACCTCAAAAATTAGAAAGAGGAGCATGTCTTACAGGTAGTTACTTCGATAGCGTATCTAGAAAGTGTATCGCTTCAATGACTACAATCACTCATCCTCCAACAAATACACTCACCACTGCCACAATGTTTGAAGATAATGATCTAACAGCAATTTTAACTTATACTGACCCAGAGGGAGATTTTGCAACTTCTTGCAATGTTTACGATATACTTCCTCCAGCAGTACTCTCAGCAACTTCCAACTGTCAGTGTATTGGTGGTATTTGCAGTATAACTTTACATGCAAGCGCTGAGTACTCTGGAATTGCACAATTTTATTATACAGTAACAGATGTAGATGGAACTTCTCGCCCATCAATTGTCAAAGTAGTCATTCAAGCTGTTGAAGATCCACCAGTGGCCGTTGGTCCAACACCAAACAATCCAACTTTTTATGAAAATAGTTCTCAAACTTTCACTTTAGGATATACCGATGCTGAAAGCGATAAAGGATTAGGATGTGAAATTACTTTTGGTGGAAGTGATTACAATGGAACTATTAGTACTCCTTGTAGTTGCAATTCATATGGTACTTGTACTTTCACAATAAGAGGACAACCAGAAAAACTTCCAACACCAGTGGCAACTGTAAGAGAATCCTTCTCCTACAAAATAAAAGAGAAAAATGATTTATGGTCTAATCCTTCTTCTAGTTACTTCTATAACATCATTGGCGTAAATAATTTACCAACACCAGTAAGTGCAACTCAAGCTTCATCAATAGGAGAAGGTTTTGCAACTCCTGCTATAACCTTAACCTACAGTGAAGCTGATAATACAAAACCTGTAGAGTGTATTTTAATTCAACCAACAGGTGTTGCTTCTCCTGCAGATATACCACTGTGTGATTGCTCCGGAACTTTCGGCCAATGTACAATGAGATTACAAAGAAGTGCTGGTGTATATGAAAATAGTTCTAGCATGGGAATCTCTTTTAAATACGCTTTCTATGATGGTCATGGAGTAACAATGGCAACTCCTGCAGGCACTATCGGACCAGTAAGCGACAGAATATATTTAACTGTAGTTCCAACCAACAATCCAATTATGTCCACACCTGCTATTCCAAACAAAGCGGCCGTAACATGGACTCCTACTCCTGGAATAGAAGGAACACCTTTAGAAATTGTTCCTACACTCTATGTAGATGAAGGTGGTGCCTCTGATGAAAATGCTCAGTATTTACGTGCTTGCGTGAGTGTAGTTCCTACTCCACAAAATGCAGTTTTAACTTATGCTGGAATAACTATAAAATATAATGGCACTTCAACTACTCTCTTTAATCCTAGCAGTTGTGATGTGAGCAGCAGTAGTAGTTGGCCAGCACTAGATGATCCTTCTGTCTACGGAACTATGAGCTCCGATACTTACCCTATCTCATTTTCAGTTCGTCCAGAGGGAAATAGATCTGGATGTGCACAGATTGCTCTAGTTATAACTGAACATAATGTAACCTACGGAACTCCAACTCCGATAGTATTCACTCCCATCCCTGTTTGTTTTACTCCAGTTAATGATCCTCCATATTTTAGAAGTAGAGTACCAAACAACTACTATGACAAATACGATGCTGCTTTAGTTACCAATTGTGATAATCAATATTCATGGGCCCGCAAAGAGGGTTGTGTAGGAGCTGTTGATCCCAATGGTGTAGTCACTCCAACTCCAGGTGAAGTTTATTACAATTACAAGACTGGATTAAACTATGCTGTTCCTCTTGCAGGCGGAGGATGGACTCCATTTATTACAGATTGTCCCTATGGTAATCGAGATAATGGAACATGCTTAGAAAAAGATTACAATACATACAATCCACCAAGAAGAAATTGTATTGGCGAGAAAGATCCTGCACTAGTAATGACTCCTGCATTCGAGGGAATTTACTACTTCGATTTTGCAAATAATATCTGTTATCGAAGTACAGGCACACCATCATGGGAAAGAGTAAATGATCCTACTCCAACAGCTTACTGTGAATACGATACAACTTGTAGCGGTTCCTATTGTTATGGTTCCACTGCACCCACCGCCCTTCCAACTCCCACTGCTGATATTTGGAAAGTTTATAAAAATACTTCCACTGGATCATGCTATGTCGCTTATGTTAAATTTACACCTGATAATACAACTTTATCACCAACAGCACGCTGGGATGAATTTTCCACTACATGTGCTTACTCCAAATCAGCGTGCAGAGAAAGATTATGTACTTCTGGCCAAAGTTGCTACTTAAATTGTATTGGTAACTTCTCACCAAGAAATGGTAATCGAATTATTCCTTCCGCTATCGGAAAATATTTTTACGATTATCAAAACAAAGTTTGTTACAAGAGCACCGGCATATCAACTGGCGAATCTGATGTTAATTGGGTGATCTATGGCCATGAGATCGCAGATATAAGCGGAAACTCTGCAACTACACTAACTTTGAACAATATTATGTTTTCAGAGGGACCTGCAGGAGACACAATCGCTGATAAATTAAAAATTAAAGTTCATTTACTCACCAACAACGTTACACCAACAGCAATTGATTATCTTGGTGGTAGCATTGGAAAAAAAGGATTATTCGAGGCCAATCGTATAGGTATTGATTGCAATGGAGTTCAGATAACACCTACGCCTGTTTCTGCTTCCAATTCAAATATTTCATTCGTACTTGATGGTTCTCCGCCATGCTTAGGTTCAAGCGCAGATGCCTACAAAAATATTAAAATAAAATTTAGGGCCAATAGTGGATACTGGGGCAGAACAGAGGTAAAATTGTCCTTAGAAGATGTTACTGCTAATCCAACTCCAATTGAAAAATATTTTAGTTTATTAGTTTATCCTATCACTTCAAGTGAAAGCTCCTCTGGCATTTGGAATGAAGTAGCATCAGTAGGAAATAAATCTAATCGAATAGCAACATCTGCAACTCCAGCAGTAACTGATGTTCTAGAAAATATCTTTGTAAAACTCACCTGGAATAGCGTGACTCTTACTGGATCAACCGATTCTCAAAGTCCGAATTTAAGTTCACTTCGTACTGATTACAGTGGAGCTTCCATCTCCGGCTACAATGTATATCGTAGAATGGCCAACGAAGAATTTAATTTTGATCTCCCTCTAAACACTACTCCTATCAGCTCAAGCTCTAAAACCTTCACTGATATCTGGGGAAAAACTAACGACATCTTAGGGCCTCCATTTCCAAATACAGTTTATTATTACACCATAAGAGCACTTGATTCATACAATAAACTTTTAGTTAATGTGGGAGCAACTGATTTAAGAGTAATCGCTCCACCTGATAATATGGTTTTCGTCCATAGATCCATGGCCAACAAAGAAATTTGCACTAATCTTCATAGTGAATCAGATGAAACAAATAATAATAGATGTGAATACAAAGGTCCTGGTGAAAGCACAACATCTCCTGGTTACTACGATATCGGTTACGATATGCTCGTAGATCGCTTCGAAGCTGGATGTCCATATGGCGATTACAGTGGCACTCCTTCATTTGGTGATTCGAATGATAATCCCGCTCGTTGTAGAGGATCCAGTAGTGATTGTTATGCTCTCGACGCCAACGGAGTATTCTCAGCACACACTCCAGTCTCTGGCATTTCCGACACTGCTATAAAAGGAAATGTATTCTATTCTAGAAAACTTGGTCAATGCTTTGTAAATATCGATAACACCAATTGGAAATCATACGATAGCGCTTCTCCTATACCCACAGTTTATTATTTACAATCAACACACACTCGTTACCCTGGATTACCACCTTTAGTTTATGTCTCTCAAGAAAGAGCAAATGAAGTATGTAATGCTAGATCAAGAATACAAATTTACACCTACAATATTCCAGGAGTGGCCATTGCAACACCAATTGCTTCTCCCTCTAAGATACCATCTCGTAAAGAACAAATTGCTTACTCCGCATGGCCCTCTTCATGGTCAGATACCAACATTAACGAAATTGAAAGAGGACTCTCACTAAACGCCTCTCAAAAATGCAACTCATCTTTAGCAGATGGATGGAGTACCTATTTTACTAACAGCAATCCTGGACCAGCATCACTTTTCACTATGCCAGGATCAAGAGATTGCATGGCGGGAGCAGATTCAACAAATGCAAATAAATGTATTCGCTCCTTCACCACCGGAAGTTCTAAAACTTCTAGTGCAAGCGCTGGATCTTTTATGGGTTGTATTTCAAGATATGGAGTTCAAGATTTTGCAGGCAACGTAAAAGAATATGTTGATGATAGAATCTTTTGCCAAACTGATTATCAATGCATTGGAGTCTATCCTAACTATAGTGGACTTCTTTGTAGATTTAATACAGCAAATGAAGTTAATGGTTTGGTCCGACCAACATCTGGCACTTTCGATACTTGCACTAACAATGGAAAAGATGGCAACTGCCTCTCCAATATTGCTAATGTCTCTCCCACTGAGGCCAGCAACTCCAACTCAATTGATGGATTAGTATTCTATAACAGCTACAGTGATAAATGCCATATAAGCGTACCTCGCGCTGATCCTAGCACATACGCATGGATTAATCTTTGGGCCACAAGTAAATGTCCTATCACTTCATCTGAGACTGATACAGGATGTTCCAGTTTATCCAGCACTTCTTCCAATTCTGGATTAAATTGCATTTCATATGATAGAGGATCCCTTGTTTCATCTAATGCTGGTTCTTATTTGTACATCAATAATGGTACATGCTACAGCAGTTCTGCATCCGGAATCGCTTCATGGACACCGATAGCATCATTTGCTGTTACACCACCTCCTCTCAATAACAACAGTGATATGAAAACAACTGATCCATACTTTTACTATTGGGCATTGGATGGTCGAAAAGGTCCATGTAATAGCAGTGTCTGTAGTTACCCTCTCGAGAGTGGTTGGTATTTTCATGATAGATCAAACGATGCTTCCTATTTTATTTTCCCAATGGGATTACCAGCGGTAAGTTTTTTTAGCTCAAACTTTTCCACCAGTGGTCTCTTGAGCAGTAATGATGGAAACGGATCACTCCTTGAAATTGGAATGAGTGGGGGAATTACTCAAGATAAACTTCATAGTGACTATTTCAAAGTGAATATGAAAGAAATTAATACTAATGACAAAAATCATTGTGGAGCATTTACTACAGGTGGTGGTTTTAATTCCGGTGATCAAGCAGGCCGATACACAATTGAATCCGTACCATGTAATGCTAACACTACTACTGCTACACCAACTCCTGACTCAAACATGGGTCCCGATGTAGGATTTAGATGTATTTTGAGAGTCTATGAATCAATATACAAAGAGTAATTCCATAATTCCGCTCCTACAGAGCGGAATTATTTTTTGCATTTGAATCAATCTCTTTGGCAGGAGAAATTTCTTTTTCCAACATATTTAAATCAATGTTTTCTGAAATTTCACTCTTACTACTAGAACTAGAGTTCGATTTGATAGAGCGGAAACGTTTTTTCTTTTTTTCTTTTTTAATAGAAGATGCAGAAATATCAATACTATCACTATTATCAGAAGATACCGTAGTTGTAGTTGTAGATGTAGATGTAGATGTAGACGTATTGATTTGTACGTCTACATCATCCACTCCTCCCTCTATAAATTTAAGTTCTTCCTTTAAGCGCAACTTATCCTGATCACTCAAAGCTACTGCCATAAATAGTAACATCATCATATTTAGCATATACTTGTGTGTTTTCAAATGATGGACCCTCTCATTCATAAAAATATAACTCAATTCAGTGACTAATTAATTATAGCTTAATCACCAATATTTTGATAGATATAGTCCCGACAAATCAGACAAATTTTTATATATCACCAGGACTTATATTACTAATGGAAAATGACTGGAAACTCTCTTCATACGATTATGATTTACCCAAAGAGTTGATCGCAGAAAGACCTCTCGCAAATAGAGATGACTGCAAACTGTTGGTATACCAAGAAAAAAATGATCAGATAATCCACAGCACTTTTCGAGAACTCCATAAATTTCTATCTCCTAATACACTTTTGGTTTTTAATAACAGCAGAGTTTTAAAAGCACGTCTATTAGGCAATAAATTTAAAAAAAATGACAATCACTCTCTAGGTGGCAAATGTGAATTGATGTGGATTAAAAACGTTTCTCCCTATAGACACATCGTCTTAATTAAATGCAGAGGCGTAAAAAAAATTGCTGATCAATACCTATTGGCAAATGGTAAATATCTAGCATCCATAACTAAAATATTATCATCAGAAGATTTACAAGGTTTCTTTGAAGTAGAATTTTTTGACTTAAAAGAAAAAGTACAAGAAAAAGTAAATTCTCCTCTGGATTCTACGCAAGTCACATCAATCTTCGAATCATACGGTTTAATTCCAATTCCTCAATATATCAGAAGAGGACAATCAGATTCGAAAGACAATCAGGATTATCAAACCGTCTATGCTTCAACTGATGAAAAAGATATTCGTTCGATAGCTGCTCCAACTGCCGGACTACACTTCACAAATGAGGTTCTTACTTCACTTACAAACGCAGGAATTGAGCGCACAGAAGTAACTTTGCATGTAGGTGCAGGTACCTTTTCTCCAGTAAGAACAGAAAATATCTTAGAACATAAAATGCATTCAGAAGTTTTTTACATCTCACCTGAGAACTATCAAAAAATTCTTCAATATCAAAATAATAACATTATTGCAGTAGGAACAACATCGCTTAGAGTTTTAGAGAGTGTCTCTGACGGATTTAAGAGTATTAATGCTGAATCAACAACTGATATTTTTTTATATCCAGGAAAAGAGATCAAATCAGTAACAGGAATGATCACCAACTTTCATCTTCCAAAATCAACTTTAATCATGCTAGTAAGTGCACTTATTGGAAGAGAAAAAATTTTATCAATTTATGCTGAGGCCATCAAAAACAATTATCGTTTCTTCTCTTATGGAGATGCAATGTTAATACTTAGGGGTTGAGAAATGAGTTTTTTTCATTTAGAAAATAATGATTCACAAGCGAGGGCAGGACTTATCACTCTTCATAACAACAGAACAATTCGTACGCCAGTATTTATGCCTGTTGGTACTAGAGGAACAGTCAAAGCAATCTCCCAACAAGAGTTGCGAGAACTAGATATAGAAATCATCTTATGCAACACCTACCATCTCTACTTACGTCCTGGACATCAATTGATTGAACAAACAAGTAGCGGACTTCATAAATTTATCTCTTGGGATAGAGGAATTTTAACTGATTCTGGTGGATATCAAGTCTACTCTCTTGCTCCTCTAAGAAAAATTTCCGAAGAAGGAGTTTTTTTCAAATCACACATTGATGGTTCCGCTCATCTACTTACTCCGGAAAAATCTATCGAGATTCAACGTTCACTTAACTCTGACATTGTAATGTGCTTTGATGAATGTCCAGGATTGCCAGCGCCCTATGAGATTTTAGATAAGAGTGTAGAACTAACTGCTAGATGGGCCAAACGTTGCTTAAGCGTCCCTCTCAATAAAGGACAAAATATCTTTGCAATCATTCAAGGCGGACTCAATCTTGATTTACGAATGAAATCACTCGAACTCTTAAAAGATAGTGATAATGATAATGCTTTTGCAGGATACGCTTTAGGCGGACTCTCCGTAGGTGAAAAAAATGAAGAGATGGTGGAGTTGTGTGAAAAATTTGTTCCTCATATGCCAAAAAATAAACCACGCTATTTAATGGGAGTGGGAACTCCACTCGATATTTTAAGAGGAATTTCAAATGGCATTGATATGTTTGATTGTGTATTACCATGTAGAAATGCTCGTAATGGTCAAGCATTCACCACACGAGGTCCTCTCAATATAAAAAATTCTCGTTTCACTATGGATACAGGTCCACTTGATCCCGATTGTGAATGCAAAGTTTGTAAAAATTATTCGCGAACTTACCTGAGACACTTGTATCTCGTTGGAGAATACTTGGCCGGTCAACTTCTCACCTATCACAATTTGCATTTTTACACACAAATGGTGCGTCAGGCACGAGAAGCAATTCTGCAAAATAAATTCAAAGAGTACTTCGAAAGATTTTTAGTCAATTATTCGAGTGCCAGGTGGACGAGTTAATACAAAATATGTTAACTGTGTTAGCTATTGTTAATTTATTCTCTAAGAAGGGGTATCTTTTATGTCAATTTCATCTTTAAAAAAATTAATTTTCTCTCTCTCTCTCTCTTTTATTCCATTTTCCTTATTTGCTTCAGCACCATCGTCATCGTCGTCATCACCATCGACAGCATCAGCAGCTCAACAACAACCATCAATGATGATGTCACTACTTCCATTTGTTCTCATATTCATGATCTTTTACTTTCTAATGATCAGACCACAAAAGAAAAGAATGCAACAAGAAGAGAACATGCTTGCTACTCTTCAAAAAGGTGAAGAGATTTATACAAAGTCAGGAGTTATAGGAGTCATCTCGGCAATCAATGACACTATAGTTACAATGGAGATTTCTGAAGGTGTACATATAAAAGTTTTGCGTTCGCAAATTGGTGGTCTTTCAAAAAAACTCTTCGAAGATAAGAGTGTAAAACAAGATAAAAAAGGCAAGTAATTTTTCTCTAAATTGGGCCATGGCCTTATCGATTAACATCCTCTAAAATTATAACTATAAATAAACAATATTAATCCTCTTAAAACAAGGTGATTTGTGAATGAAAAGTAGTTGGTGGTATAGATTTTCTCTGATGATGTTGGTTTTGCTTGTTGCTATAATGGTAAGCTTACCAACGTTTTTAAATTTTAATCCTGAAGGAAAATATCCTTTCAAATCAAAGGTGAACTTAGGTTTGGATCTTCAAGGTGGTCTCTATATGGTATTAGGGATCAACTTTAACAACGTCTACCGAGACGAAATAAAAACTTACATTCGAAAATTCGAATACACGCTAAAAGATATTGGCATCGAATCTAGTGTAGGTGATGTGATTGTAAGTGATCCGATAGATCCAAAACACACTCTAATCATCAACAAAAAAGAAGATGTCTCAAAAGCTAAGGATAGAATCAGAGAATACTTCGGTGAAGTTGTTCGTCTAACGGGTGAAAAAGATAATGTGCTCGAGTATGGTCTGAATATGACTTTGAGAACGAGAATAGAAGAACAAGCAGTCAGTAAATCCATCGAGGTGATACGAAACAGAATCGATGAGTTTGGTGTAACTGAACCAGAGATTATCTCTCAAGGTAAGGATCGAATCTTAGTTCAGCTACCAGGAATAAAAGATATTGAGAGAGCAAAAGATTTAATTGGTAAAACTGCAAGGTTAGAATTCAAATTAGTAAATGATGAAGTTAATCCTGCAAACCTCTCTACTCTTGTGGCCAAAGCTGAAGCTTCTGGAATAAAGTTTGAGAAGGGAACACGCTTTTCAGATTACGTAAATAAGATTAACACATTCTTAAAAAACGATTTACCTAAAAATTTCGAGATAGCATTTCAAAAGAAAGCAAATACTCAAACAAATGAACTAGAAAGCAAGGAACCATATCTTGTTGAGGCAGTCGCTCAAATCACTGGTGATGACTTAGAAGATGCTGGTGTACAAATTGATCAACAAAAAAATCAACCATACGTTTCGATGACTCTTAAAACTCAAGGTGCAAAGAGATTTGAAGAACTAACTGGAAACAATAAAGGAAAACGTTTAGCGGTAATTTTAGATGGAAATGTTTACACTGCTCCTAATATCAATGAGAGAATTGGTGGTGGTCGAGCACAAATTACTCTAGGCCATGGCGATTATAATAAAATCCTAAGAGAAGCAAAAGATATTGCTCTTGTATTAAGGGCCGGAGCACTTCCTGTGCCTCTAGATTTTGAAGAGCAAAGAGTTGTTGGACCAAGCTTAGGACAAGACTCTATTAAACAAGCAAATGTAGCAGGACTTATTTCATGTTTAGCAGTCTTCTTATTTGCAATTTTTTATTATAGATTTTCAGGTGTGATTGCAGTAGGAACACTCGTTCTTAACTTACTTTTCATCTTTGCCACTCTAATTATTTTCGATGCCACTTTAACCTTACCTGGTATTGCGGGAATCGTTTTAACAATTGGTATGGCGGTGGATTCAAATATCTTGGTCCATGAACGTATTAGGGAGGAGATCCGGCGTGGCCAGCACAACTTTAAGGCCATGCAAGCAGGATTTGAACATGCATTTTGGACGATCGTAGACGTTCACGTTACTACAGCACTATCGGCACTCTGTCTCTTGAACTTTGGAACTGGTCCTATCAGAGGATTCGCTCTAACTCTTTTAATTGGTGTGGTATCAACAGTCTATTGTTCATTCTTTGTGTCCAGAGTTTTCTTTGATCTCTATCTCACAAGAGTTTCTGGTAGAGATCTTAGTATTTAGTTTATTTTTGTTAGTTAGCTATTCAGGAGGCATTACTCATGTTTGAAGTAATTAAAAATGATCTTAATATAAATTTTACAAGAATGTATCCAGTGGCATATATTCTTTCTCTCACTTTAGTTTTAGGTTCACTATTTTTCTTTTTCTATAAGGGTCTCAATTATGGAGTAGATTTCAGAGGAGGAGCAGAGATCCAGATTAAATTTAAAACTGCAATCGATCTTAAAGATCTGCGCGAAAATTTAAGCAAAGGTGGTTTTCAAGGAGCATCCGTTCAATCCATTGGTGAACCATCTGATAATGAATTTTTAGTTAAAGTGTTAGCAGATGAAAAACATTTAAACACTGTAACTCAACAAATCGCTCTCTCTCTTTCAAAAGATTTTGCAGACAAGGGTGCAGAGCTTAGAAAGACAGATATTGTTGGACCAAAGGCGGGTGCTGAACTCAGAGCATCTGGTTTTAAAGCTATGGCCTACTCACTTATCGCAATTTTAATTTACATTGGCCTTCGCTTCGATTTTAAATATGCTCCTGGTGCTGTTATCGCTCTTATTCACGATTCAGCGATCATCATTGGTGTATGGGCCTTTACGGGAGTAGAATTCACTCTACAAATCGTTGCCGCAGTTTTGACCATCATTGGTTACTCTGTAAGTGATACGGTGGTTATCTACGATAGGGTGAGAGAGCAAGAGGCCAAACATCCGGGAATTCCTCTAATGGAACTTTTAAATACTGCTATCAATGAAACTCTTTCTCGAACAATTCTTACTGCTGGAGCAACTCTACTCTCCTCACTTGCAATGTTTATTTGGGGTGGACAATCAATTAGAGATTTCTTTTTAGCAGTTAGTATCGGTATCGTTGTTGGTACATATTCATCAGTGTTTGTTGCTGCTCCAATTACCTTGTGGCTTGATATCGTAAAAAGTAAAGGTAGAAAGAGCAAAGACAAAGACGATGATAACTACAAAAATAAAGATAGAGATAAAAACAAAAAGAAAAACAATCCTTCTACTGTAACCGCCTAATCACAATCATAATCACAATCACAATCCTCTCGTTGGAATACAACCAAATTTTTTATCGTGTGCAGGTTTAGTAGTAGCACTATTAAGAGTAAAGGTTTGTTGTGTTGATTTTTTTATTAGTGGATACTTATAATCTGGCGGCCAATAAAATCTAATAGTCTCTTGAGATACAGTATTGTCATCTGGAACAACATGATTTCCTTTATTATCGTAGTAAAACCAAATCTTTTTTAAAATGCTCTCACGTATAATCATACTGGCAGCAGGAGCTAAAATAACATTTCCTTCAGCATCAGTAGTACTAATTGCCTCTCTTGTTGCTAAATAAATCCCTTCTGTATCTACACCAACAACATTTTTTAATATTTTAAGTAGAGAGTCATCGCTATTATAATCATTTTGCTTAGGACAGTAACTTTTCTTTGTTACTGGATTTGCAAAAAAATCCATTTTAAAACCAATCCGTACTGCTGCCGCATTACCAGTTCCTCCGCCACCAGTGCCAGTACCAGTGCCTGAACCAGTTCCGCTGCCGGTTCCACTACCAGTGCCAGTTCCCGTTCCATAATTAACATCTGTTGGAGCATTGTAAGTGGCCAATTCAGAGAATATATTTACCTCTGCAGTTATTCCATAATTTTTCTGAAGTTGATCTTTGATATAATCATTGATATCAATTTTTTGGTTATTATCAGCATCGTAAAAACGTGTGTCGGTTTCATCCCATAGATTTAAAATTTGTTCTTGTAAATCCAATCTAGGAAATTTTGGATCGTCAGCGGCACCATTAGTATCAATATCATGGCAAAACACTGTAGTATTCCCTGCGGGAATTGTTGGCGGATACTTTGCTTTGGCATAAAAATAAAATGATTTGTATGCCAAAGAATAATCTTGAATATTTTGAGCACTTTGAGTTCCAATTCTTCTTATACATGAATACATACTTACGGGAGTTATTTTTAACAAACTATCTGGAGAAACTGGTTCAATATAATCTGCTCTTCTAATTTGAAAACTCTGCGTTTTAGCATTGGAAGTGGATCCATTTTCAACAAGAGTTAAAACATAGGTTTTATTTTTATCCAAAGTATTTATATTAACACTAAATCTGTTTGAATTAGCAGGAATAACTACGTCTAAATATTTAATCTCTATTCCATCATAAACTTCTAATTGGCATGTAGGATTTACCAGTCCATCATTTATTTGTTTTGTACACCAATTAAAAAGATTACCTATATCTGGATTCAGTTCAACTTCAGGGGAGAGTGTAACATTCACATACAATGTTGGTGTATCAATATTTTTATCCTTACAAAAATTAACACAATTACCAATAATATCTGGTTTACCTTTTAAACAAGAGCAGAAGTCTTTGTTAATTGAAATTTGATTGCTAGGTCTGGTTACTTTTGTTTCAGTTCCAGTTGAACTTGCTGATGGATCTAAACCACTAGAACCATCATCGCTACCGGATTTAATGGCCGCTCTACCTCTCATTTTATCACCGCCATCTAAACATGACCAAAATAGTATGTTGACCAGAAAAACAAGGTATAGTGATTTGTATATTGGTTTTAATGTTTTTTCATTATATCTCATAAATATCCACCTCTTTCTTATGTTTAAACTTATGTTTTAATTTTAGGAATGAGCACTTAATTACACTCTCATCCACATATCGTTTATTTTTCATTTTTATTTAATAAAAATGTATTCCCAAATTTTTGTTTGGAAATCATATTGTACACATAATGTGATTGATTTAATCAACTGTTGTAGAAACGTTACCTACTTCTTGAATTTCTTTTACTAATCTCTTTTTTAAATCTTGAGTGTATTCCTTAATTAATTAAAACTCCTAAACTCTGTTTATTAATATTATACCAGAGTTCGGAAGTTTTTTATTTACCCTAACTTATTGAGTATGACCGCCAAATTTTCACAGTGTAAAAAAACAGAGTAAAAAAAAATAACTAAACTAATTCTTTTGATTCAACTGATCCCACAAGTGGCGTCTTTCTTTTCTCTTTTTTGCAAGGCCCGTCCGCCAACAAGTTATAGAATTCAAGTTATAAGTCGAAATTTCAATTTAAATATTTCTTGGCCAAAACTGCTTGTTTTTGATATATTTTGGCCAAGTAAAATTTTTGAACACCTCCTAAGATTGTTACCCATCAAATTTTAATGAACGATTTATTTTCATAATTTGATACACAAATAATGGCCATTTTTTCAAAGATTATCCATGAATAAAATTAAACAATTAAAAAACAAAAATTTTACTCTGTACTTCGAATACAGTGGTAACGAAAAATCCTTGAACAGCACTGATCTTAAAATACTTTTTAAAGAACTAGATTATGCAGTTAAATCTTTAGATTTAGAAAATTTTGATTTTCCTACGAATTTAAATTGGCATACTTGGCATACTAAGATTCTACCTCTACTTTCCATAAGAAGAGAGCTTTTAGAATTAAATTCGCTACCAAATATAAAATCAGAATTACAAAGAGTAATCCGTGCTTTAAATAAATTTTTTAAATCAGTAAGCGAGATTGAACTTTTCGTTCACTTGTGCGGTAGAGGAAAAATTACCACTTTAAATAAGAACTACTTGGGAAAAAATAAATCAACCGATGTAATTTCTTTTCCTGTGCATGATATAAATTTAAAAGATATAAAAGATATACCTCAAAACTTTCCACTCCTCTCTCTTGGTGATATTTTCATCTGTAAAGAGGTTGCAATCAAAGCAGCAAAAGAAAACAATGTTACATTAAGCGAAGAGTTTCGAATCCTACTTATTCATGGAATTTTACACCTCTTAGGTTTTGATCATGATCTAAGTAAAATGAAAGGAAGTATGAAAGAGAAAAAGAAGAGAGCAGCTTTGATGTTTTGGATGGAAGCACTTTTGTTTTACAAGCTAAGTAATCAGTAATAAGAGGAGCATTTAAGAATATATGGAAGAGTCACTAAAGATAAAGATTGCAGAAAATAAGTCGAGGATGAATGATTATAGAGAGAAACTCTCGACTATTGAAAAATTATTAGAAGTTGAAAGCAAAACAAAAAGGTTGGCAGAGATTGCAAAATTAGAGGAGTCGGATGCTTTATGGCAGAACGCCAGCAAAGCACAAGAGCTGCAAAAGGAAAAATCCAGAATAAATAACGTTGTTGAAAGTTACAACATCTTAAAGAAAATGTTCGAAGATTATGAGGTGTTAGAGGAATTTGCCTTGCGAGATGAAGATGAGGATTCTGCAAAAGAGGCACTGGCACTTTTTCCAAAGTTGACTGTGCAAATTGATGATTCCGAGCAAAAGGTGCTGCTCTCGGGTGAAATGGATTTTAATAACGCCATCGTCTCCGTAAATGCGGGCGCAGGTGGAACTGAATCTTGTGATTGGGCGATGATGATTTCGAGAATGATAATTAGATGGGCCGAACGCAAACGCTTCAAAGTTAAAACTCTAGATGTTGTTGATGGAGAATCAGCGGGAATTAAATCAATGACTGTGATGATTGAAGGCCACTATGCCTTTGGATTATTAAAATCTGAGACGGGAATTCATCGCTTAGTTCGAATCTCTCCCTTCGATTCCAATGCTAGAAGACACACATCATTCGCTTCAATATTTGTCTCTCCTGAAATTGATGACAATATTGAGATTGAAATTCAAGATAAGGATTTAAAAATTGATGTTTATCGCTCGGGTGGCGCCGGCGGACAATCGGTAAATACAACTGATTCTGCTGTAAGAATCACCCACCTACCAACTGGTTTGGTTGTTACTTGCCAAAATGAACGCTCACAATTACAAAATAAAATGTTTGCCATGAAAGTGTTGCGCTCACGTCTCTATGAAAAAGAGATGAATGAACGCAAGGCCCGTCAACAAAAAGCAGAGGGAGAAAAGAAAGAGATTGCCTGGGGATCTCAAATTCGCTCCTACGTTTTACATCCATACAAATTAGTAAAAGATCATCGCACCGGTTTTGATGTTTCTATTGCGGATAAAGTTTTAGACGGAGAATTGGATGATTTTATTAAAGCATACTTGAAGTGGTATAACGAGAAGAGTCCGCAACCAGTACCAGTACAACAAGCAGCAGATATTGAAGACGACGGAGCTTTATTAGATGTTTAGCGATCAAAAAATTCAAGAGACACTCTCACCCTACATCTCTCCTGAGCGAATGAAAAAAATTGATACCATTCTTTCTCAAAGAACCTATACGATCACTGTCGTATTAGATAATATCTATGACGTAGGAAATATCAATGCTGTAATTAGAACTGCGGAGAATTTAGGATACCAATCAATTTATATAATCAGTTCTCAAAAGACCAAGACAACTAACAGAATCACTCAAGGAACTGATAAATGGGTTGATATTCACCACTTTGATGATTATCATGATTGTTTAAGCTCTTTGAGAGCAAAAGGATATAAAATTTTGGCCACTTCCCTCACTGAAGGAAGAGCAATGCCACTTAATGAACTTGACGAGAATATATTTTTATCTCCGCTTGCAATTGTCTTTGGTAATGAAAAAGATGGAGTAAGAGGTGAGATTGTAGAGGGCGCTGATTATCTAACTTATATTCCAACTGTTGGGTTTGCTCAAAGTTTTAATTTGTCTGTGGCCGCAGGAATTGTTTTGTATCATGTTTATCAGAAGCGATTAAATCTTAGAGGGGAATTGGGTCAAGGTGATTTAAATGCTGATGATTTTTTAAATTTAAAGTCGCACTTCTATCAAAAGAGTGTAAGAAGAAGCGACAAGATTATTAATTATTCGAAAGGATTTTACAGATGAAAAAAGATCACTATATCAACTCTTGGCTTAATGAGTACAACGATCAGATGAAAATCAGAGTGGAAAAGCGCGAAGAGATGTTAAAGAAAAATATCAACCCATATAAAAATGGGTTTGCTCCCAATATCCTCTCCTCTGAAATCCATGCACTCTACAATCATTTAAACAAAGAAGAGATTGAAGTCGCGGCCAAAGGAAAAGTCTATAAATTGGCAGGTAGAGTTTTATTAGTCCGTAGTTTTGGTAAAGCTGCATTTTTATCCTTTGATGATGGTAGTGAAAAGTTTCAGCTCTATGTGAAGAGAGAGGAGCTTGATGCTGCTTCGATCGCCGAATATGATTTTGTAGATTATGGTGATGTTGTCTATGCTGAAGGCGAAGCTTTTAAAACTAATAAAGGTGAACTCTCTTTAAAAGTTCATAAATTTGTTTTATTAACAAAATCCATCAGACCTCTTCCTGAAAAATTTCACGGTCTAAGTGATCCAGAATTACGCTATCGAATGCGCTATGTGGATTTGATTATGAATCCCAAGGGACGAGATACTTTCATTAAGAGGGCCAATATCATACGCTACATAAGAGATTTTTTTTACAAGCGCCAATATCTGGAAGTGGAAACACCAATGCTCCACTCGGTAGCAGGCGGCGCTACTGCTAAACCATTTCTTACTCATCATAATGCTCTCGATATGCCTATGTATATGCGAGTTGCTCCTGAACTTCACTTAAAAAGACTTATCGTCTCTGGATATCCAAGAGTATTTGAGTTAAATCGTTGTTTTAGAAATGAGGGATTATCATTAAAACATAATCCAGAATTTACCTCTATAGAATTTTATCAAGCATACGCCACCTATGTAGATTTAATGGATCTAACTGAAGATTTAATAAATGGATTGGCCAAAGATGTGATGAAAACTGAGGAGATTGTCTTCGACGATAAAAAAATCTCGCTTGCAAAACCATTCAAGCGCATGAGTATGAAGGAATCTATTGTACAATACACATCCTTAAAGATGGAAGACTTAGATGATAGAGAAAAATTAATTTCACTCTTAAAAACAAAAGGTCATGCCATCTCTGATTTGCAAAAACATAGCACTATTGATTTGATGGTCTTGTGCTTTGATGAGTTTGTTGAGAAAAATTTAATTCAACCAACATTTATTACTGAATATCCAACTGCCATTTCTCCATTATCTAGAAGAAATGATCAAAATCCAGAGATCGTAGATCGCTTCGAACTATTTATTAACAGTTGGGAAGTTGCCAATGCATTCTCAGAATTAAATAATCCACTCGATCAACTTCTTCGCTTTGCTGAGCAAGCAGTAAAAAAAGATCAAGGAGATGATGAAGCACAATCAATGGATTATGATTATGTTCGCGCTCTAGAATATGGTATGGCCCCAACTGCTGGTGAAGGAATTGGAATAGACCGTCTATGTATGATTTTAACCAACAATCACTCTATTCGAGATGTTTTATTATTTCCTCAATTGAAAAATGAACAATTTTTCTCTCAAGAGACTCCAGATACACCAGAGACACAAGAAACTCCAGAAGAGTAAAAACAAGAGTAGATAGTGCTTAAATCCTATTTTATTTTCTTTCAACTTTTAATGAAGGGCAAATCATGCTTTCGCTTTGCCTTTGGAGTTGTCATTGGTCTAGCATTCTCTATTGCAGTTATCTTGTGTACTGTTGGTATCATGGATGGCTTTGATCTCGCTTTAAAAAATGGACTTAAAAATTCCAATGGCGATCTTATAATAACTGCAAAAGATAATTTTTTTCATCTCGACAAAAATATTACAAATGCTTTCGAAGATTTAGGTGTCACTGAATACACGGCCATCATTCAGAAGGAAGCATTTCTCGTCTATAACTCCTCCTCCAAAGGAGTTTTAGTTAAAGGTATCGATAAAAGCGTAGATAATTCTCTTAACTACTCTTTAAGCAACAAAGAAGTAATGATTGGAGAAGAGCTCTTTAAAATTTTAAATTTAAATATTGGTGATGAAATTTTGTTAGTATTTGCCTCAGGGCCAGGGGAAGGAAGTTCCGGGAATACACCATCACTTTATACATTCAAAGTTAAGGGCGTAATTAAGCATGGTATATACATTAAAGATCTACGTTTTGTTTATGTAAACAAGAGCGTACTTCAGCAGATATTTAATCTAAAAGATGATGAAGTTAATATTTTATCTCTAAATATTCCATCATCTGTCATACACACAAAAAAACAAACTGAACAATCTTTAACAGAACATATGGCCCTAGTAGAAGAGTATCAGCAGAGATTACAGTTGTTATTAAATCAAGCATCCATATCTAACAACAACAATAGCAACTACAATAACAATACACCACACCTTCGAGTATCTCCATTTTGGAAAGAGTTCCAATATCTAATTGAAGCAGTTAGAGTGGAAAAATTTATCATCAGTTTTATTCTACAATTGATAGTGATCATTTCCGTCTTCAATGTGATGGCCTTTATAATATATTTAAATGAAAAGCAGGCTCAAGAGATTTTCCTTTTGCAAGCACTTGGAATGAGCAAAAAAAAATTAACTAGAATCTGGATCACACTCGTATTTATCATCTGGCCAACATCCTCTCTTCTAGCAATCATCTTCACTAATTTCTTTGATTTTGCCCTGAGAAATTTAAAAGTTTTAAAGATGCCAGGTGAGATTTACAACTTAACGCAATTATCGTTAGAGATTAGTTTGAGTAATTATTGTATGGTATTCTCTCTGGCCCTGTTGTGGATTCTTTTAATCGTCTTAATCGGATTAAAGAAGATAAGAAAAGAATCAATCTTAAAAGGGCTTCGCAAGGGGTTTTCTTAAGGGGTTTTCTTAATGTCAGTATCAACATCTTTTGTTAGAGCAGAGAATGTTCGAAAAAATTTTGGATCTGTAGAAGTACTCAAAGGAGTTAATCTCTCTCTTGCTCCTAAAGAACATTTTGTTATTAAAGGTGCATCTGGATCTGGCAAGTCAACATTTTTACATCTGTTGGCCGGACTCGATTCTTTAACCTCTGGAAAAATTTTTGTTGATGATTGCGATTTGAGTAAAATGAATGACACTCAATTAGCAATTTATCGCAATAAAAATGTTGGATTGGTATTTCAATTTCACTATCTACTTCCATCAATCAAGTGTGAAGATAACTTATTGCTTCCTGCCAGAATATCTGAATCCAGCACTGCTGAAAATTTATCTGCTATTAGAGAGCGAGTAATTAATTTAGCATCAGAGCTTGGTGTATCTCACTGTCTGAATAAATATCCCTATGAACTCTCAGGTGGAGAACAACAACGAATAAATATTATTCGTGCACTCTCCTTAAAACCTAAACTTCTACTCTGTGATGAGCCAACTGGAAATCTGGACTCAGTGAATTCTGATAAGGTAAGTAGATTACTAAAAGAGTTAGCGGAAGAATTTGCGGCCACACTTATTGTGGTAACTCATAATGAGCGTGTAGCATCATGTTTTCCTAGAGAGATAGTGATGAAAGATGGTTTGTTATTTGAGTGAATTAGGGTAAATAAATTAAGATAGAAAGTTTTACAAAAAAATAAATAATACAAAATAATAAAAAATAATACGAACAATACGAACAATACGAATGTTAATGCGGAAATAATAATATGAGATTTAGCCTACCTTCTACTCTTGTCTTAACTTTAATTGCTATTTGTATTTTTTTCGCCTACAACGTCAATAACAACAATGCCAGCAACTACGCATATGGTTCTGAAGAAGAGTATTTACTTAAGCTCACTAAAAACTATTTTAAGATCGACGATATTGATATTAGAGGAAATAAAAAAATTGAACGGGAAGCAATTTTAGAAAAAATTCACTCTAAAAAAGGCGTTTTATTAGATAATAAAATGCTCCGTGATGATATTGAATCAATCTACAAGATGAAATATTTTGAAAACATTGAGGCACATCAGGAGACAAAAGATGATAAAAATATTTTAGTCTTTGTAGTTAAAGAGCGACCTATCATCAAAAGTATCAGCTATTCAGGTAATAGCGAACTTGGTACAGACGACATAAAAGAAAAAGTTAAGAGTAAGGAGTTTTCTATTCTAGATATTAACTCCATTAAAAACGACGTCTCGGAATTGAAAAAGTTTTATGAGGAAAAGGGTTATTTCTTAGTCTCCGTTGATTACGAGATTAAAAAAACTGCTGATGAAAATGTTGATGTAGTTTTTAAAATTAAAGAGTTTGATAAAGTTAAAGTAAAAAAGATCACCGTAATAGGAAATCGTGCTTTCAGCGACAACGAATTAAAAGATATCATGCGTACTAGAGAAGAATCGCTTCTCTCTATCATCACCGATGCTGGAAATTTTAAAGAGTTTGATTTTGATACAGATATTGAACGAATAAAATATTTTTATAAGACCAAAGGATATTTGCAAGTCAACATTGGTAAACCACAAGTTACTGTCTCTGAAGATAAACGCTGGCTATTTATCACCTTCAAAGTAAATGAAGGGCCGCAATTTTCAGTAAATAAAATCTCCTATGATGGCGAGATAATTTTTCCCGAGAGCGAATTAAGAGATAAAACCCGCTTAAAAGAAAATGATATCTATTCTGAGGAAGTTTTACGTTTAGATATTCAAACATTAACCGAATTATATCAAGATGAAGGATATGCTTTTGCCAACGTCATTCGAAATTTAGATATCGTTCCCGGTGAAAATAAAGTTGATGTACGCTTCTCTTTTGAGAAGGGTAAGATTGCTTACTTTGGAAAAATTTTAATGAAGGGCAATACTGAAACCAGAGATAAAGTTATCAGAAGAGAATTACTGATTCGTGAAGGAATGAAATTTTCTGGATCTGCTCTCCGTAAATCTAAAGAGAATGTTAAGCGTTTGGGCTTTTTCGATACTGAGAGTGTGGTATTTAACACTGTTACCGTTAAGGATCGTGATGATCTTTTAAACTTAGAGATCTCCGTTAAAGAGCGTGGCACTGGTCAAATTCAAGTTGGTGCTGGTTACTCAACTGCAAGTCAGGCATTCTTTCAAGCATCGGTATCAAAGAAAAATTTCAGAGGCCTCGGACAAGATTTATCTTTTACCTTAAACTTCGCCAAGAAAAGTCAGGAGTATCGCTTTGGTTTCACCGAACCATATTTGTTTGATACTAAGTGGACTGGCGGAGGAGATCTCTATTATCGTAAAGATGTTGATAACAGCGATACTTACTCTCTAGAAAAGGGCTTTGATGCAAGAGTAGGCTATCCAATTTTTGATTACACTAGATTATTTTTAGTCTACAACTTCAATCATAAGCATATTACCTCTGTAAATGATCCTACAGTTGATATCAATTTAGAAAATGGAATTGCTTCATCGATTAGAACATTTGTAGAGTATGATAAAAGAAATGATAGGTGGGATCCATCTGGTGGCCACTACGGAAGAGTCTCCTATGAATATGTAGGTATTGGTGGAGATAAATTTTGGTCATCAACTGAATTAGATCTCAGATATTATAAATCACTCATTGAAGATTTAGTGTTTAGAACAAGAATGCTCGCCAACAAACTTTATAAGCGTGATAGAAAAGAGATCCCACGTGGAGATAGACTTTATTTGGGAGGATCAAGAGGGCTTAGAGGTTTCGAAGCAAAAGATATCGGACCATACAGAAAAGTAACGAACGCTTATGGTGACTTGCAACGAATTCCATTGGGAGGAACATTTTCTGTTTTAGGCACAATAGAATTTGAATACCCTCTAGTTAGAGAGGCAGGACTTAAATGGGCAATGTTTGCTGATGGTGGTAACGTATACGAAAGTTATATTGGTAAAAATGGTGAATATAGTTTACGATATGACTGGGGTTTTGGCTTTAGATGGTTTTCTCCTATTGGACTTTTACGCTTTGAATTTGGATACCCTATCGGTATGAAAGACGATGAAAAATCACAACAATTTTATTTTGATATAGGACAAGTATTTTAATATTTAATTTCAGGAGTGCTTATGAAAAAAATTATGAAAAAATTTATTCTTACTAATGTCATCTTTACTCTCTCTCTTACCTTTTTAGCTACATCATCTTCATCTTCCTATGCTGACAGTTCTAAAATCACTGTTGGATTAGTAGATGTTCAAAAAGTTTTATTGGCAATTGATGAAGGAAAAAATATCAGAAAGAAATTAGAAGATGATTTTAAAAAGAAACAAGATCAATTAAAAAAAGATGAAAATAAATTTAAAGAAATGCAAGAGAAATTTGAAAAACAACGTCTAGTCCTTAATGAAAAATCTAAACTTGATAAAGAAAAAGAACTTCGAGATCTTTATGTAAGCATTCAAGAAAAAACTATGAAGTATCAGCAAGAATTACAAGAATTAGAGCGTGAGCTTAAGAGACCACTTATCGATAAAATTAAAACTATAGTTGAAACTATCTCTAAAAGCTCCAATGTTGATATGACTTTTGAAATCGGTACAACCCCTCTTGTTTATGCTGAAAACAAAAAAGATTTAACTGAAGATGTAATCAGCTCTTATAATAAACAATATCCAATCAAATAATACATACAAATTTACAAACAATCATATCACCGAGGTATTACATCATGATCGATTTCAAATCTCTCGCTAATTATGATTCTTCGTTAAAATTAAAGATAATCTACAATTCAGCTTCTTTTACGACTGAATCTAAAATTTTCGCCATCACCGCGTTAGATACGCCAGCATTTAATCCTTCCAACACCATTGTGTTTATTAAAAATAAAAAATACTTAAGCAAATGGTTTAAAGATTTAGAAAGAGGAAAGGATTTTTGTAGAGTAGGGATAATTTTTGAAGATAAGTATTACCAAGAGATTTTGAAAAAAAGTGATTCAAAAAGTGATTCGAAAGATGATTCGAAGTCAGACTTAAACCTTCTTATCTCTCACTCTTGGTTTGTAGCATCAGTATCCAATGTTAACTTGGCCATGTCAAAATTTTCAAAACCATTCTATGATCAAAAATTTAGAGATATAAACTTTAATCTCGATGGTCGCTCTCTCGATGCATTTAGAAACGATAGTAGTGATGCCCATAAAAGTGCCAAGATTCACCCAAGTGCCATGATTGCACCCAATGCTTTCATCGGTGAGGGAGTTGTTGTCGAAAAAGATGCAATCATCATGAGTGGTGCAGTTGTAATGTGCTACTCTACCATTGGAAAAAATGTAACTATCTATCCAAATGTCACCATCTATCCATTCGTAAAAATTGCAGACAACTGTCGAATTCACTCTGGAACTACCATCGGAGCAGATGGATTTGGTTATAACTTTGATAAAGGCGTTCATCACAAAATTTGGCATATGGGTGGAGTGATTATAGAAGAAGATGTAGAAATAGGTGCCAACTCTGCAATTGATGCTGGAACATTCTCACCAACAGTAATTGGAAGTGGAACAAAAATCGATAACGGAGTTCAAATAGGACACAATTGTAACATCGGTAAAGGAGTTATTCTTTGTGGCCAAGTAGGAATTTCAGGAAGTGCTACTATTGGTGATTACAGTGTCTTTGGAGGACGAGCAGGAATTGGTCCTGATCTCACTCTAGGAAAAGCATGTCAGGTGGCCGGTGGTGCTCTAATAAATGTTGATTGGCCAGACAATAGTGTTTTGGGTGGTCATCCAGCAAGACCAATAAGAGAGTGGATGATGGGAGTAACATTTGTAAGAAAAGAAGCAATCTCTAAGATGGAAACGATGAAAAATAATTGAACAGGAATATCCAATGGAACTAACAAAAGAACAAGTTTTAAAATATCTACCTCATCGAGATCCCTTCCTATTCATAGACTCTGTTGAATCAATTGTAGACGCTAAAAATCGATCATTAAAAGATGGATGCTTGGAAGATGCTAAAGATATGCTAGGAATTGTAGTCACTTCAAATTATTTTATCAGAGATGATTTGGAAATTTTTAAAGGTCATTTTCCTGGAAATCCCATTCTCCCTGGTGTTGTTCAAATTGAAATGATGGCCCAATGCTCTTGCTTTGGATTAAGAAAATACTTAAAGAATCCAGATGATGTTAAATTAGAGGTCGCACTACTTAAAGTTGATGATGCAAAATTTCGAAGACCTATAAGACCAGGAGTGCAATTAAAAATTGTTTCTGAATGTACAAAGGTCAGAGGAAATAGTGTTCGGTATCATGGGCAAATTTTTTGTAATGGTGAAATGATGTCTGAAGTAGATATATTGGCAACACATAATATGTAAAAGTAAAAGTAAAAGTAAAAGGTTTATACAGATGCAAACGCAAACGCAAACGCAAACTCAAACTCAAACTCAAACTCAAACTCAAACTCAAACAATTCATCCAACTGCCATAATTAGTGAAGGTGCAAAGCTGGCACCCTCTGTAACTGTTGGCCCATATTGTATTATTGGACCAAACGTAGTGATTGGAGAAGGATGTAAATTACTAAGTCATGTTGTTATGGAAGGTCATCTTACTATTGGTGAGAACAATACCTTTTATCAATTTTGTTCCATCGGTGCTCCTCCGCAAGATATAGGTTATAAAGGTGAACCAACTAGAGTCCAAATTGGTAACAACAACATCTTTCGTGAATATGTCTCTATTCATCGTGGAACTACTAAACAAGACCACGTTACCATTATAGGAAATGATTCTTTCTTTATGGCCTACGTTCACATCGCTCACGATGTAATAATTGGCAACAAAGTAATAATTGTTAACACCGTTAATTTAGCAGGCCATGTGAAAGTTGGTGATTTTTGTATCATTGGTGGAGGAACAAATATCTCGCAATTTATTACTCTGGGAAAAGGCGCTTATATTGGTGGTGGTTCTGGTATAGACAAAGATATTCCTCCATTTTGTACTGCTTATGGAAATCGAATTCATCTTAAGGGAATAAATATAATTGGACTTAAGAGACGAGGACACAGTCGCCAAACTATTTCAGAGCTAGTTGATTTTTATCGTACGATGGAATCATCTGCGCTCTCTCCACGAGCATTTGTAGATAAAGAGGTAATGAATAGTGATGATTATAAAGACAATGTTCCAATTCAAGAGTTAGCACAATTTATTAAAAGTTCAGAGACAGGAATTGCTCCTTTCTTCACCTAAAACATAATTAAACATAATTAAGCATAATTAAAAGAATATGAAAAATTCAAAAATCGCAGTCGCTCTAATCGGGTTTGGCCATCTTGGAAGATTTCACGCACAGAAAGTTGCACAAGCTGGAGCTGAACTTGTATGTATTATAGAACCAAATCAAAATAGAAAAGAAATAGCATCAGTTGAATTTCCTCAAGCAAAGATCTTTAACTCTCTTGAAGAAGTAGAAGCTGAAGGGGAAGGGTTTGATGCTGCAATTATAGCAGCACCAACCTCTCAGCATTTCTCTTTGATAAAAGAACTCTTTAAAAATGATAAACACATATTTTGTGAAAAACCCATCTGCTCATCTCAAGAAGAGATTGCTGAGCTCGAAGAGATTCTTGCAACAACAAATGCAAACAAAAAAAACTTAGTATTACAAGTAGGCCATAGCGAACGTTTTCACCAAGCATTCGAAATTTTACGAGAGATCAGTGGTGGACAGGCCATAACTCTATCCGCAGGAAGTAGTATTGTAATAAATAGATTGGCACCATACAAACCAAGAGCACTTGATGTTGATGTTGTTCAAGATCTGATGATTCATGATATAGATTTACTACTCTATCTCTTTAAAGAGATGCCAACAAAAATCACTGTCCCTACAGCTCACAAATTTGTTTCTAATTACTTTGATTATGTAGTTGCTGATTTTGAATTCGCATCAGGAAGACATGCTCGTTTGCGTGCTCATCGAGATTATCCAAAAACTCTAAGGGAATTAGAAATCATTAACTCTTCCGGAAGTTACTTAGTGGATTTATTCCAAAACGAAATTCACTACACCGAAAGAGAGAAAAGAGAAGGTGAAGTAAAGAAAATTAGCTATCAAAAAAGAGATCATCTACTCTTACAACAAAAACACTTTTATAATTCCATCATCAATCATGCTAATCACACCTCAAAAAGTATTGTACCATTTGAAGAGGGAATAGCTGCTCTCAAAATTGCTCATATGGTTTTGTCTTCATGCAGATGTCTCTAATAGTGAAAAATTGTCTTATCATTGCAGGCGAACGCTCTGGAGAAGAGCACGCTTTAAGTTTTTTAAATGAATTCATACAAAAAACTCCATCATTACGTCTCTTCGGAGTTGGTGGTGATGATATGAAAGCACTAGGGGTTGAACTACTCTATCATTTAAAAGATTTTTCTGGATGGGGCATCAGTGAAGTTTTAACAAAGATTCCTTTCTACTTATTAGCAATGAAAAAAATCTTGAGTGAAGTTAAGAGTAGAGATTGTAAAATGGCCATCTTGATTGATTTTCAAGAATTCAATTTTCAATTGGCAAAAATGCTTAAAAAGAGAGGAGTCGCTGTTTTCTATTATGTTGCTCCTCAAGCATGGGTATGGCGTTCCTATCGTGCATCTGTTTTAGGAAATATTGTTCATACCTTGTTTACAATTCTTCCATTTGAAAAAGAGTGGTTTTCTCAAAGAGGAGTAAAAAACATCAAAGGAGTTACTCATCCAATACTAAAACACTACTCGCAAGAGTTGAGTGATGATAATGATACCCAAGACACCAAAGATACTTTTAATATCTTGCTTCTCCCAGGAAGCAGACGACATGAAGTATGCAATCTGCTACCCCAATTTATCTCTGCAATTGCAAGCTTAAAAAGTGATAGTGATAGTGATAGTAGTGGTACTCATATTAAAAAAATTACAACATCCTTAGTAATTGCATCCTCTGTTAATCGCAAATTCTATTCCTACTATGAAAATCAAATTGATAAAATTTATCCGCAAGATGAATTAACCACTGCAATTAAACATGCTGATCTGGCACTGGCCTCTAGTGGGACCGTCACCTTAACCACTGCCCTCTTTAAACTGCCAACTGTGGTCTGCTATAAAACATCTCTCTTTTCAGAATTAATTTACAGGTATATCGTAAAATATTATGGGCCGGTTTCATTAACTAATATTATATTTAATGAGATGATTTTTCCTGAAGTATTACAAAATAGATTGTGCTGTTTAAATATTAAAATGCAACTTAAAAAGTTTTTAACTGATTCTAATTATTATCTACAAATTAAAAATAAGTTGAAATTAATTAGAGATTTGCTAGCAGGAGATGATTTCTCAACTTCTCAATATCTTTCTGAGCAGATTGAAAAAATTTATTCATATGAAAATTAAGTTAACAATCCTTAAATACCTCTCTTATATCTGGGATTACATCCATCGGATGAGGCGGATTGCATACAATAATGGTTTTTTAAAATCATCACGGGTTTTAACTCCAATAATCTCCGTTGGCAATTTAAGTTTTGGTGGTACAGGAAAAACACCTTTTGTAATTTGGCTTACAGAGTATTTCAACTCTCTTGATAAAAAAATAATGATTCTCACTCGTGGATACAAAGGATCACTGGAAAAAAAGGGTGGCGCAATCGTTGTTGATAATAAAGTTGATAAGAAAATCAATTTCTCTACCAAAGAAAAATACAATCCATCACTATTTGGAGATGAACCCATCCTACTGGCCAATAAAATAAATAAAGGTTGTGTACTGGTTGGCGCTGACAGAGTAAATAATTTAAAAAAATTTTTCGATACTATCGATCCAGATATAATTCTCTTAGATGATGGTTTCCAACATCTAAAGCTTCAACGAGATTTGGACATCGTCTTAATAGATGCCTCCATGCCTCTCTCTTTGTACCATCCATTTCCTTATGGAAAATTGCGAGAAAATATCAATGTCTTAAAAAATGCTGACGTAGTTGTAATAAATAAAACAGAACAAATTGATTCAAAAACACTCAGTTCTCTCAACGATAAATTAAAAACATTTACTAAGTCTGATGCTATTTTTGCACATATAAAATATAAAATTACCGGTTTCTACAATTCATTCAATCACAGAATTTATTTAGCAAATGAACTTGAGGGGAAAAAGGTGGTGGCAATGGCCGGATTGGCCGCTCCCGATAGCTTTTTTAACTCTCTAACTGAGCTTGGAGCTTCAATAGTTGATAAAATTGTGTTACCTGACCATTTTCAATACAATAAAAAATATCTAGATGAAACATTACTTAAGTTATTAAATTCTGATCGCATTCTAGTCACCACCGAAAAAGATATGGTGAAGATCAGAGAAATAGTTGTTAACGATAGTCTACTTTTTGCTGCAATTAAAATTGAATTCGTCCGAGGAGAGGAGCAGTTAAAAAGCTTGATCAAAAAGATCATGAATTAAACAAAAAACCTGCTTTAGGTTTTACGTTACGTATAGACGTATAGACTAGGATAACAATTATGAAATTATTTTCACGATCCATTTGGATAACAATTGCCATCCTTCTTCTCTTCTCGTGTGCTGGTAATAATAAAACAAGAATTCCTGCTGATCAAATTCCCAAAAAAGATTTACTAGAGGAATTTTCGGTTGGAGATGATTACTTAAAGAAATTTAAAGAACAACAAACACAAGCAACACAAGCGACACAAGCAATACAGGTAACACCAGTAACACAGTCAACACATATGCCAGTACCTGTGTTGCCTGCGACTACCAATATAAAATCTCAAAAATTAACCAAACCAAAAGATAACAAAAGAACTCTCACAAAAGTTAAAACAGTAAAAGCAAAGGAAGTAACTAAAGAAGAAATAAAAGAAGTAAACAAATTTAAAGAAGTAAAAGAAGTAAAAAAAGTAAAAGAAGTTACAAATACAGTAGATAACAACTATCCAGAAAAATATCCAGATTTATATAAAGAATATGATCGCAATTCAATTTCCGTATGGCAAAAGTTCTCTCCCCGTGTATTTATTGGAGAGGTAATTGAAATTGCAGTTAAATATTTTGGAATTACCTGTGGAAGTGTAACCATGAAAACACTTCCTACTGTACGTATCGGTCAACGTGAAGCTTTTCACCTTCATGCTTTGGCCAAATCTGCTGAATTTTATGAATCCTTTTATGCTATTGATGATTATGTAGAAACCTTTGTTGATGCAAAAAATTTTACTCCTATAAAATATACTCTGATTCAAAGAGAATCTAAGCAATCTATAGATGATCTTCAACTCTTTGATATGGAAAAATTAAAAACACTATACTGGTTCAAGAGGGAAAAAAATGGCGAAACAAGCAAAGAAGAAAAAAATGAATTCATTCCCAAATTATTACAAGATTCATTCGCTGTCCTTTATTTCATGAGGGGATTGCCCTTAAAAATAGGTGACGTCTATAACATACCTATTGTTACTCGTGCAGAAATATGGATTTTAAAGGCCACTGTTGCAGAAGAAGAGGAGTTAAATATCAAAGGTGTAAAATATAAGGCGCTAAAAATAAATGCCGAAACACATTTTCCTGGAGTATTAAAAAAGAGAGGGGATATCTATTTTTGGTATTCAAATGATGACTTACGAATTCCACTAAAATTCATGGCCAAAGTTAAAATTGGTAAGGTTGAAGGTGAATTAGTAAAATATAATAATAATAATTTGAAAAAACATGAATAAAGAAACAACAAGCAAACAACAAGCAGAAATATTATGAAAAAAAATAACACCAAAAAAAAAGAAACTGAAGATACAGATAGTGACGAAATTGATTTATTTGAATGCAGTTATATTGTCTTTAGTATTGCTGAAGTAAAATATGCCATTACTGCATCACTAGTCCGAGAGATCATTCACATTAAAGAAAAGCAAGATATAGACAAAGTTGAAAATATAGACAAAAACGATAAAAAATTTCAAAACAACTATGTAAAGGGAGTAATAGAAAAAAGAAAACAGTTCATCCCTATTGTTGATATTGCACTCCTCTTTGGTAAAAAAAATATCAGCTACAATATCAACGGCTGTATTATTATTGCAAATATAAAAAATGTTGATCATGGAATAATGGTAGATAAAGTTTATGAAATTTCATTGATAAAAAAAGAAGAGATCAAACCAATACATAACAGTCTTGATTGCGTGTTGGGATGTAGCTTAGTTCAAAATGAAGTGGTCTCGATTATCAACATTAATAAAATCGATTTTTCTACTAATCTAACTGATCAAGCAGGATCTGCAGGATCTGCAGATTCTACAGATCCTCCTTCCTAAAAGAATCACATGCCCATGAAAGTTGTTGACAGCTAATATTGTTAACATAAGCATACTCCAAACCATCTTCTAAAATTTCTCTCTGTAAATCGGCCGTAGTAGATGATGATATTGAGCTTGCTGAAATCACATTATCCACACTATACATTGCTAATGCTAAATCAATTCCATTAAAAAAGTAACGTCCTATCGGAATATTATTCATAATTTTTGTGTATCTTAATGCTGTAATATCTGAACTCCCAGCAACTGTTCCATAGATATCACATGAATCCCTTAATTCTAAATAAAGCGATTGTGAATGAAGATATCCAGTAAGAACACTGGTATTCGAATATACTTCACCACTAGCAACTAAAGTAGATGATCCTAAAAAAGTATGTCCACTACCACCTCTTTGAACAAATCTTGCAACATGCATTTTCTGTCCAATAGTTACATTTTGGGCCGAGGTAATTTCAAGATGAGTAAGAGGGAAAACTGATCCAACATTACCATTAAAAGTTATATCTCCAGTACGTCCACTATTTAAATAAAGATCGTAATCACCATCAATAGTAGATGCAAATGAAATATTTGTTCCATTGGAATTTAGCTTTGTAGTATTTTGTAGAGTGGTGTTGGTTAAATTAATTGCTCTCGATGTAGTATTAATAGTTCCCGCCAAACGAATTGTTGAAGGAGCTGTAGCTGTTAACCCTCCGAAGGTAGATACATCACGAACATCATCTCCTATGGTTAAAATTCCAGTATTAGTAAAAACTGTATTGCCAGCAATCGTATTGGTAGTTCCTAAGAGTGATAAATTATATGATGGACTAGTTGAAAGAGTGAGTGAATCAGTAATAGTAGTGTTGCCATTAAATGAAACACTTCTTGAATTGCCTGCACTGTAATTAGAGAGATCAACAATTCCTACTTTTAAATTATCTCCAAAAGTAAGATCCCCTGTAGAAGTTATATTTATAGAAGTAAGTGCATTTACTTCCCCTACTGCGCCTGCAAAATTAACACTACCTACTCCATTAGAAATAATTAAATTTCTACTGCCATTTAATGTTGATCCGAAGTTGATATCTGAATTAGTGTTTTCTAGAGTGATAGTTGAGTTTGCTGTCAATATTGAATCTAAATCTAGAGTGGTAGCACCAGAGTAAATTTGTGATCCTACAGTAGTAATTGCTGATGTACGAATAGAAGAATTTCCACTAACCGATAAAGATGTTAATCTATTTGTTCCTCCACCTGCACCCACTACACCGTAAAAATCCGCATTACCTCTAATTGTTAGCGCCCAATTACTTGCTCCAGTACTTGCAAGATTATTTGCAGAACTAGTACCAAATATAATCGTTTCTCCTGTCATAACAGTATCAGAGACTAGAAAAACTTCTCCAGCATAATTTTGCTTTCCACTTGTAGAAACAATTCTTGGAATATTAGTACTCGAGCTATCTCCATTTACAGTAAGAGATGCCAAGCTACTACTGCTTCCTACTAATCCTGATAAAGTAATAACTCCACTTCCAGGAGATAGAGTTAGATCATATGATCCATCGATTGTTGAAGTAAAAGTTATATTTGAATTGCTTGTACTAGTATTAAGAGTAGTTGCTCCACTTAACGTCGTATTTGTTAATGAGATTGCACCAGCGGTTGAATTTATTACTCCCGCTAGAGTAACCGAAGATGGATTTGCAATAGTTAATCCATTTGTAAATGTAGTTGAACCTAACCTCACACTACCTGTATTTGTAAAAGTAGTAACTCCAGCATTGGTAATTAAATTATTAGTACCAAGTAAAGATATATTGTATCCATTAGCAGAAGTTGTAAAAGCAGTAGTAACATTAAGATTTCCAGCGCAAGAAAAAGTTTTAGAACTATTGGCCGTATAATTTGATAAATCAAAAGTTGCTACATTAAGTCCACTCGAAAAAGTTAAATTACCAGTTGCCGCTGCTACAAAATCAAATGATGATAGAGCAGTATTGCTGCCTACTGCTCCTGTAAATGCAACATCTCCACTTCCAGAATTAATTCTCAAATTTATTCCAGCGCCACCAGCATCTAGAGAAGAGAGAAAATTAATATTAGAGTTGTTACTTACTAAAGTAGTTGTTAAACCAGCAGGATCAAGAATGCTTGCTCTCTCGTAGGTTTGTGATCCAAGAGTATTAATAGTGGTTGCACCAATATTCGATGTTCCTGTTACTCTAAGTGATGTTATGTCGCTAATACTGGCCCCATTAAAGTCAGCATTAGCAAAAATATTTAGCGATGGATTTCCTAGAGAACTACCAATAACATCATCGAAGCGAATAGTTCCACCTGTTAAATTTATGGTAGCAAGAGAGGCGGCCGATAGAGATACTGGGCCTACATAAGTTTGATTACCAGTCGTTGTAGTTGTTATATTATATTGAATATTAGTAGTAGCGCCAGCACTGCTAACATTAATTGATGTCAGTGGCACCAATGTTCCTACTAAATTATTAAAGTAAATATCACCTGTGGTAGTAGTTAAAATCAAATCGCGAGCACCATTCACCGTCGATCCAAAGGTAATATCAAAATTACCTGCAGTAGTAAGTGTAACTGAAGCAGCAGCAGAATCTAGAGTAACCGCTCCACTATAATTTTGAATTTCAGCAGTAGTAACGTCAGCACCAATGGCAGTTGTTCCACTTACAGTAAGCGAGGTGATAGAATTTCCACCACCACCAACTGCTCCATTAAAATCAGCATTACCTACAATTGCAAGAGTATGATTTGCACCAGAACTTCTTAGTGTATTATCAAATCTAACATTTGATCCAGTGATAGTTGAATCATTCGTAAGAAGAGCGGCCCCCGCATATGATTGCTGTCCACTTGTCGTAATATTATTTCCAATATTAGTTGTAGAACTTGCTCCATTGATTGTTAGTGAAGTTAAGCTAGTTCCTACTCCGCCACCAACTGCTCCATTAAAAGTTACATCACCATTACCTGTAACTGTTAAAGATAAATCAAAGGCACCATCTAAAGTTCCCGCAAAAGTTATATCATCGCCAGTGTTACTTGTAGTAATTGAAGTATTACTATTCAAAGTAGTAGAAGCACCATTAAAAACAACATTACCAGTAGTGGCCGTGATATTGGCCGCCAGAGTGGTGGAACCACTAGCACTCATACCACTTCCAAAAGTAAATAAATCACCGCCATTTCCTAAAGTTAATGTTCCTGCATTTGTAAAATCAGCAAGATTAGTTATACTGTTATTACTAGCTGTAAAAGATATACTATTATTATTTGCAGCTGTAGTAATATTTGTCAGAGTAGTATTACCTGCACAACTAACTGATCCTCCCGCGCTCATACCTGATAAATCCAATGTACCCACACTTAAAACGCCGGCAAAATTAACTGTTCCACTACCACAATTCATAGTTAAGCTTCTACCACCTCCACCGCCATCATCAATTACTGAGTTTGCATTATTAAAAGCGACAGCATTGTTATTACTACTAAATAAAGTATTACCATTTAAAACAACAGCGCTACCAAAAGTTGCACCAGCATTCGTTGTATTTATTCTTGAGGCCAGATAAACTTTGCTAGGGGAACTAGCAATTAATCCATTGGTAAAATTAAATACATCAGGACCAACACCATCATTTCCTAAAGTTAATTCTCCTGTATTAGAAAAAGTTACAGGCGTGGCCGGGGCCCCACTAATAGTATTCAAAGCACCAAGTAAAGAGAGATTATAATTATTAGGTCCAGTGGTAAGTGTAGTAAGCGAAACATCTCCATTGCAGGCAACTGCACCTGTATTGTGATTACTAAGAGTAAGTGTTGTTGCACTAAGATTATTTGAGAATGTAACTGTACCAGTTGAAGTAATTGCAATTTCATCTAGTGCAGTTCCTAGTCCTGCTCCTACATTTCCAGTAAATAAAATGGCCCCACTTCCACAAGAAAGATTTAATGTTTCAGTATTTAAACCAACACCATCTACTGTCGATCCAAATGTTATACCTGAGTTATTAGTAGTAGTAAGAGTTAGATCGCCTGTAAGAGTAACTGCTCCTGTATATGTTTGAGTACTTGCAGTTGTAATATTATTAGCGATAGATGAAGTACCAGTTACTTCCACCGTTGAAAATGATACTCCTACTCCGACAACATTACTAAAAACTGCATTACCATCAACTTTCAAACTTTGAGCAGCTGCTGTTGTTGCATTCAATGTATTCGCAAATGTAATTAATGATCCTGTAAAAATAGCATTTCCAGTAAGTACAACAAGGCCATTATACTTCTGAGTTTCCCCTGCAGTGGTCATATTACTTTTTATATAAATAATTCCAGCACCAGTAGTAACAGTCAAATCAAAAGCACCACTATCACTCAAAGTCGATCCAAAGGTTACGCTAGAACCATTATTGGCAGTATTTGCGGTAAGAATAGTATCACCAGCAAGAGTTACTACTCCAGTATATGATTGACTACCAGTAGTGGTAATATTTGTAGTAATCTCAGTTGTTCCCGTAACTGTTAGTGAAGTAACATTCGGAACCAAATTTCCAACCAATCCATCAAAATCAGCATTGCCATTGATAGTAAGTGTTCGCGCACTAACTGAACTATCAAGTATATTTTGAAAATTTACCTCTGCTACTGCATCTGTGATAGTAAAAGAAATTCCATCTCCATTGATGGTAGTGGCCCCTTGATAAGTTTGATTACCACTAGTAATTATGTTTGCACCAATACTGGCCGCTGCCGTAACTAAAATTGAACTTAATCTATCCGCACTGGCGGCACTAACTCCTACTACTCCATCAAAATCAGCAGCACCAGTGATAGTAAGTGCTTTAGCTCCCTTTAATGTACTTTGAAAATTAATTGTTCCAACAGCAGTGCTAGTAAGATTAACATCCTCTGCAAGCGTAGTTGCACCCTTATATGTTTGATTACCAGAGGTAGTTATTCCTGTACATCCTATACCTATAGAGGTAGCACCAGTTATTTCTAAGTTGGCCAATGAAGTTGCTCCTACAATTCCAGCAAAGGAAGCATCACCTACTACTTTCAATCCTTGAGCTCCTACACCTGTTCCTCTCAGTGTATTTGCGAATGTAACAGTTGAAGCAGCCAATGTAGTAAGAGCACCACCAGTAAGAACTGTTGGGGAACTATACGTTTGAGTATTATCTGTTGTGATATTGTTTGCAATATTGATAGTAGCAAATCCACTTCCCACCGTAAGTTTTTTCACATCTACTGTCTCACTAAAAGTAGCAGTTCCTCCACCAGCACCACCATTTACAAGAATCAAATCTGAAGTAAGTCCATTGCCAGCACAATATATTTTCGAAGCAAACAACATATTATTTGCGTCTGCATTTGTAAGAGTAATTGTTCCTGTTACCGGAAGTTTTACCATCCCACTATATGTTTGAGCACCAACTGTAGTAACATTAGCACCAATAGTAGCAACCCCTGATACAGATAAAGATGCAAGCGGAGTCGTTCCAATAGCAGCAGCAAAATTTGCATTACCAGTTATTGTAAGATTACAATTACCATTAATTGTACCTTTAAAATCTATTGTTCCTCCTGCTAAAGTAGCATTAGCACCGGTTAGTAAAACATTGCCTCCATATTTTTGATTACCATTCGATGAAATACTATTCGCAATTGATATTGTACCACTTCCAGTAATTGCACCAGCATCACTAACGTTAACCAATAAATCTGACAGCTCTGTCCCAGCGGCCGTCGTCACCGTACTCCCAAATGTAACTGCACCACTACCACTATACAATTTTAAATATTTATTATTAATAGAAGCAGTCACAGCTGATGTAAAAGTTATGGACCCATTAGTTGTTGTAATCGTAATGTCACTACCAATAGCAACTGCATTCGTAAAGGATACAGCAGCTGTCTCTGCTGTTGTAGTTATTGTTCCAAGTAAATTAACTGCAGTTGGCCCAGAGGCATTTATTCCATTGGTAAAAGTAAAACTATCACCACCACCATTTCCCAATGTCAGTGTTCCAGTATTTAAAAACTCAGCAAAAGTTGAAATTGTATTTGTACTTCCTGTAAAAGATATAGAGTAATTATTAGCAGACGTAGTTAGCGTTGTGATTGCAACTGTATCTGAAAAAGAAATTGTCCCTGGAGTTGTATGTGCAAAAACATTAATACTTAAAGCACCACCTGCTCCAACTGATCCATTAAAATTAACATCACCGGAACCATTATTTAGAGTTAATGTAAAGCCACTTCCCTCTAATTTAGAGTTAAAAGTTATATTTAAATTAGTCGTTTTGAGAGTTAAGCTATCAGTAAGTGTGGTTGTATTGGCAGTAAATTTACTCGCATCTTTACTCGCATTAGTACCGTAAGATTGTGTTCCTGTTGTTGTGATATTGTTTGCAATAGAGGTGTCGCCTGTTACTTGCAACGAAGATAAAGCTGTTGTTCCTACAATTCCAGCAAACGAAGCATTTCCACTAATTGTTAAAGCTCGAGCTCCATCAAGCTTACTACTAAACGCAACTGTTCCAACAGTAAGAGTAATTGGTCCAGCTGTAAGAGTAGCATCTCCAGTATAAGTTTGATCTCCACTAGTATTTATACTTGCACCAATGCTAGTTATTCCACCTCCATTAACTAAAATCGAAGCTAAACGAGCATTCCCTCCTGCTGTTCCTACTGCTCCAGCAAAAACAGCATTGCCAGCAATAATAAGCGCTCGAGGTAATGTTAATCCCCCTACACTTGCAAGTGTATTACTGAAAGTAATTGTTCCACCAGTAAGAGTTGCATCACTTGTAAGGGTAGCTGACAATGAGTAAGTTTGATTTCCACTAGTATTTATACTTGCACCAATGCTAGTTGTTCCACTAACTAAAATCGAAGCTAACCGAGCATTTTCTCCTGCTGTTCCTACTGCTCCAGCAAAAACAGCGTTGCCAGTAATACTAAGTGCTCGAGGTAATGTTAATCCTCCTACACTTGCAAGTGTATTACTAAAAGTAATTGTTCCACCAGTAAGGCCAACATCACTAGAAAGTGTGGTTGCTCCCGTATATAATTGAGCACCCGCAGTAGAAATAGCTGTAGTGTTTATAGTTGTAAGAACTGTCACTTCTAGAGAAGTAAGAGGAGTTGTTCCTACTACTCCATTAAAAACAGCACCTCCTGAAATTTTTACCGCCATATTATTATCTAATTTTTTTTCAAACGTAATAGTCGATCCAGAAAATTCAATAGCTGCATCTGCAACACCATTAAGTGTAACATCTCCATTATATCTTTGAGTGGTTGTAGTAGAAATTCCATCGTGAATGGAAATTGCACCAGTTCCCTTCACATTGAGTGACCCTGCTGTCACAGTACTTTGAAAATCAACTGTGCCACTACCACTATCAATTTCTAGAGAGAAATCTCCTGATTTAGATATCGCTTGAGTGAACTCTATATTTGCATTATCTGTATTGATAGCAGAGTTAACTTTAAGATCAACTGTATTAGTAAAAGAGAGAGTGCCAGCGGCGGCACTAGTATCTATAGTGCCTCCTAAATGAAGATGATCATCAATGGTCAAAACTTGACTAAAATAAAAAGCATCTCCTGTCCCGTTTCCAAAGGTTAAAGTTCCTGTTGTAGTAAAAACAGGAGCATTAAATCTTAAATTATCAGCACCGATGGAAGCATTAAAGGTAATATTTTCAGTACCAGTACTTATATCTAATATCCTATTGGCCACATCTGCGGTCACATTTGAATTAAATATTACTTCTGCGTCTGTAGTATTTATGACTGGATTAACATTAAAAGTAGTACTATCAGAAGCGGACGTACCGTAAGTTTGTTTACCAGTTGTTGTAATAAAAGAAACATCCGTATTAAAAGTTGAACTGCCAGTTACTTCTAGAGAGATTAAAGTTCCTCCTACATCATCACTAAAAACAGCACTTCCCTCAATTTTTAAATCTTTATTTCCATCAACAGTCTCTGCAAACGTAACCAATGATCCCTTTAATATTCGTGTGCCTGCTCCTGCTGTTAATGTAACTGGTCCACTATAAATTTGAGCAGATTGAACAGGTGTAGTATTAGTATATACATCTCCTGAAATAGTAATGGCACCACTACCGGCCACATTCAATGTTCCAAGTGGCGCTCCTGATGTTCCAACAGCACCACTAAAAATTACTGGTTCAGTTCCATTATTAAGAGTTAGCGTATAGGCAGTACCAGTAGAGGTAATTGTTGAATCAAACGTTATATCTCCATTCACAGTTGTAATAGTAGAATTGGCATTTAAATTTAAAGTAGTACTAAAATCAACATTATCAGAGGTAGTATCAATTGTTCCTCCAAGATTTACACTGCTCATACCACTTAAATCAATAGCACTATCAATGTAGAACGCATCTCCTCCCCCGTTTCCTAAAGTAAGCACGCCTGCACCTGTAATAGTTATTGTCATTGTAGAAAACCTACTGCTATCACCAAGTGAACCATTTAAAATAACATTTCCATCATCTGATCTGACGTTTAATGTTCTACCAGCAGCATCTCCTACTATTGAGGAATTAAATGTCACAGTTCCATCATTTACACTAGAATCAAATGCAGGATTTATTCCAAAAAGAGTAATCGTATCTGTACCGATACCATCTCCATAAGTCTGATTTCCATTCGTAAAAACACTTAATCCTACGGTGGTGCTGAATTTAGTTTTACCTTTCGAGGAGAGAGAAGACAACCGCCCACCAACTACTCCTACAGTATTCTTAAATTCAGCAGTGGCAGTTCCTGTATCCAATGTTAAAGATTTATTTGCAGCAGATCCAACTGTCGAATTAAAAGTTATGTCACTATCGTTAGTAGTAATACTTGAATCATCCGTAATCGAAACCGCCGTTGTAAATAAGATTGTAGCAGTATTTGAAATTGTCCCTGCTAAATTTACCGTCGGACTAGTCACCGTCAATCCATTTGTAAAACTAAAAGCATCATTACCATTTCCTAAAGTTAATGTTCCTCCATTTATAAAAATTGGATTATTTGTAATTGTATTCGTACTTCCAGTAAAAGATATATTATAGGCAGCAGCAATACTTGAAAGAGTTGTAATAGTAGTATTACCACTAAATAAGACTGCTCCTGTGGTATGACCTGTAAAATTCAAAGTGGCCACTGTTACATTTCCATTAAAATTTACATCACCAGATCCACATTCAACATCCAATGTTTTACCGCTACCATTAATTATGGAATTAAATGTTACAGAAAAATTTGTAGTTTTAAGAGTTGAATTACTACTAAGAGTTGTTGTGTTCGTACCAGCAATAGTTCCATATGACTGCGTCTCAGTGGTTGTAATTTTGATAGTATTGATTGTTGTACTACCAGTTACCTCTAAAGATGTTAGCGGAGTTCCTCCTCCCACTTGTTCTTTAAATTCAGCATCGCCTGATATCTTTAAAATTTTTCCTCCATTAAGAGTATAATTGAAAGTTATTTTAGATCCTGTTAAAGTAGGATTAACATCATCAAGCGAGACCATATCATATTCTTGGGTTCCTTCAGTAGTAATACTATTATGAATTGAAATAGGCGCAACTGAAGATACCTTAAGAGATGAGAGCGGCGATCCTCCAGCGCCAACTGTGCTTTGAAAATCAACAGTCGCAGCAGTATTACTCAGATTCAAAGAATAATGAGTTGCTCCTGAAGAGACAACAGTTGAAAGAAATGCTATGTCTCCTGCATCTTCAATGGTTATAGATGAGTCTTTTTTAATATCTACTCCGTTAGTAAAAGAAACATCCTCTGCTATACTTACATTAATTGCTCCGGCCAAGTAAACAGTGCTTGGGGTAACAAAAGATAATCCCTGATTAAAATAAAATTTATCTGTATTCTTTCCCTCATTTCCAAAAGTCAACGTCCCTGTTGTAGTTAATGTAGGAGCATTGAACGGAATTAGGGAAGAGCCAATCGAACCATTAAAAATAATATTTCCACTACCAGAGGAAATGGTAAATGTTCTACTGATCACATCTCCCTCTATAATTGAATGAAATGTTACAATTCCATTGCTAGCACTGGAGTTGAATGTTGGATTAACTCCATTTAAAGTTGTCTTATCTGAATTAGCATAACCATATGTTTGCGCTTCAGTAGTAGTAATACTGGTAGCGCCAACATTGATAGTAGTATTGCCCTTAATCTCTAAAGACTTTAAAGCTGTACCTCCCACAATACCATTAAAGACAGCATTTCCTTCGATTGTTAAAGCTTGCACTCCCGCTCCAGTTCCTCCGAGAGTAGATGAAAATGTAATGATTGATCCCTTAAGAGTTGCGGTCCCTGTAAGAGAAGCAGGACCACTATAAGATTGATCATACCCTGTTGTATATATACTAGAAGCAATAGATGTAGTGCCGGTCCCATTGTTAACTGCCAATGTTTTTAGTGCGGCCGTAGTTCCAACAGCACCACCAAATGTAACAGTTTTATCACCATTAGTATTTAATGTTAGTGCATATTGAGTATCAGGAGAATTTATTGTCGAAGAAAAAGATATGGTATTATCACTTGTAGTGATCGTAGAGTCAGCTTTGAGAGAAACTGGAGCATTGGCAGAAAAAGAGACAGCACCAGCACTAGTATTTATTGTTCCTGCTAAGTTAGTAGGATCATCGATACTAATTGCCTGATCAAAATAAAATACGTCAGTCCCTGAACCATCTCCAAACGTTAATGTACTAGTTGTTGTAAAACTAGGAGCATGAAGTCTGCCAGCGACCGCACCGATTGAACCATTAAAAACAATAGCTCCACTACCTGTACTTGTTGTTAATGTCATTCCTGAACCAACTATACTAGAATTAAATGTAATACTATTATTTGTAGTTGTGAAAGTCGGTGATTGACTAAGAGTAAGAGTAGTTGCACCTTGAGCAGGTACTTTCCCATATGTTTGAGCACCAGAGGTAGTGATACTCGTAGTATTTATCGTTGTATTACCTGTGCCTGATATATTTAGAGAAGTCAGAGCAGTTGATCCTCCTACAATATCGTTAAAAGTGAGCATCCCAGTATTGTCAATTGTTAAAGTTTTTGCTCCATTTACAGTACCATTGAATGTAATAGCAGTTCCTGAGAACGTAGGATTAGAACCATCAAGAGTAATCGGTCCTCCTCCAATTGCTCCTCCATATGTTTGAGTGCCTCCTGTTGTTGTAATATTGTTATGAATAGAGATAATACCAGTTGTCCCAGTAACGTTTAGTGATCCTACATTTACAGTGTTAGCAAAATCCACAGCAGCAGTACCATTAGTTAATCCTAAAGAAAAAGAACCAGCAATTGTCGAACCAAAAGATATAGCTCCATTATTAGTTGTGATAGCTGTAGCACTTAAAAGAGTAACTGGTTTTGTTATATTAACTGCCGTACCGGTCGTAGTTATTATTCCTCCCAAACTTACACCAGACTGAGTAGTAGCACTCAATCCATTTGTAAGAGTAAGAGTCCCTGCAGCTGGGGCCAGAGTGAGTGATCCTGTGTTGTTAAAAGTAGAAGTACCAATAGTGGAATTAGAGGTAATAGAGAGATTGTAAGCTGAACTATTCGCAGTAAAAGTTCCTAGAGTTAAAACACCAGAAAAAGTAGCAGCACCACAAGTAGCTCCATTAGCTCCACCACAATATAATGAAAGAGATGATGAATTTGAAACACTAATAGTCGATGTTGCAGAAAAAGTAGCACTAGTATTACCTCCAGCATTATTGTATCTCAATATCAGAGCACCACTCGCATGTGTGGAAGAGATCGCTGCATTTATTGCTAGATTATTATAGGAACTTAAAGTAAGTGAAAATGCTGATGCCCATGTAATACCATTCGAAACGGTTATGTTTCCTAATTCTCCACCATCCCCACTGGTAGTTGTAACAGTAACATTTGCGCCCGCTAGTGTGTCCTGAAGAGTTTTCACACTTAAAATTGCTGAAGTACCTGTAGCAGTAACAGTAATAAATGGAGAAGTACCAGTAGTATTTATATTACTATCAACATCAAGGTTTGTAGAAATTGTTATATTATATGGATCAATTACCAACTCACCAACACGCTCTCCATTGAAGGAACGAAAATCATATTTTCCTTTACCTTTAGCTTCTAAATCAAGATAACCTTTTGTTGATACCTCTGCAAAACCACCAGCACCACCACGCTCTCCTCCTGTAGCATATAAACTTCCATAGACACGCGTGAGTGAATCTGACCAAATTCCAATACGTCCTCCTACTCCATAGTCAGTTGCAGATGCCAAGAGCAATGCTTTTTCAGAGAGATAAACTTTATCTGAGAATGGTCCAACTCCTCCATAAACTCTTCTGTAATCACTACTAAATTCTCCTCCTAATCTGATGTCTCCACCACCTGAAAATCCTGAAACATCAATTTTAGAACCATCATATAATCCCACTCTATTTCCCAGCAATTGAACTTTTCCGCCCACTTCTCCTTTGTTATTTCCTCTGGCGCGTACTTCACCTTCAAGCTTTATTTCACCACCTGTCTTGCTATTTCCAGCAGAAAGAAATATTTCTCCATTCTTATATTCAACACTATCTGCTTCTAGCACACCATTCATGCTGATCACATGTTTGGTGATCGATTCCATGTCGGCATCTGCAAGTTGAAGACGAATTTTTCCACCATCAGCATGAATTTTTCCACTGTTAGTAATCTCACCGCCTCCTCCAGGAATTAAAACATTAAGATATAAAAATCCACGACCATCATAATTTAAAAGATAATTAGTGTTAGTAAGTAGAGTAACTTCTCCTTCATTTGCCTCTATTAAATTATGATTTTCTATCTTGGGTGCAGATAAAACTATTCTTCCACCATCAGAAGTTTTGATTTCTCCTAAATTTATTATGCTGACATCTTTGTCTTTGAGCGGAGAAGAATGATCATTATGAAACTTAAAATTTCTCTTAAAAAAATCCTCATTAGAAATATTAGATGTGGTGGCCACTAATCCTCCTACATCAATTCTGGCCATCTTATCAAATAAAATTCCATCGGGATTAATGAGCATGATGTTGCCATTAGCACTCACTCGACCATTGATAATGGAAGCACCCGAAGAACCCACAACTCTATTTAAAGTTACTGAATCCACACTTGGTTGAATAAAACGAACGTGCTCATTGGCGGCAACATTAAAAGTGTTCCATTCAATAATTCCTTGAGCAGAGTTTTGCCTTATCTCTAAAACATTATTTGAATTACTCGAATTACTTGAATTACTTATTTTACTGATATCAACTTGCCCACTCACCACTTGAGCATCACTAGGAAGAGCGTAGCAATTGTTATTAATCATTAAAAATAAAAATGATAGAAATACAAATGAAAATAAAAATGATCGCAAAATCATCTAAAAAATCCCCCCTTAAAAAAATTCTTCTCCTCTCTAAAAACTTCCTCCTAAAGACAAGAAGAAACGTAGCGGTCGTCCATTCTTTCCTTCATTAACTAAATTTTGCTCATCTCTTGTAATAGGTTTGGCCACTAAAAAACTGCCACTCATGTTAAAAAACAAATTCATATTAATTCCAGCACCAGAGGATATAGCACTAAGTTTATCAATCTGTGTGGTGATCTCTCCTACGTTGTATAATTTTCCAGCATCACAAAAGATATACAAATCTAATTTTTTAATAACCTGACTATCAACTCCTCTGCCTACATGTGCTTCCATTTTCGCCGTTACTCCCGAATCTCCACTCATACTTCCTGAATCATAACCACGTCCATACTCTTGTCCACCAAAGCTCATTTCCTCAGAGGAGAGCAGAGAATGAAAAGATTTTTGAACAGCAATTCCTCCTACTAAAAAGTAAGTGTAATATGGATCATCCGTCTTTAAGTTAGCTTCCGAATTTAATTCTATATTTAATTTATCAAAATCTCTCTTCGCTCCAATCCTTGAAACACTCGTTGATACTTTGTCTGTAAATCGTAATCCTTTTGAGTATTCGAGATTTAACATAGCATTGATGATAACAGTATTAGTGGGATCGGGACTTCCATAAAAACTAAAATTATTTCCAATGCGAAGAACGTCGATGCGATCATCATAGATAGTAACTGATGAATTATACATCAAGCTCCCTTTGAATTCTACCAGACGTAAATATAGTGAATAGAGTTTTGAAAATGAAACCAACCAAGGCATGGTTGTTCCAATCATCCAACCAGTACTCTCACCTCTTAAATTCAGTTGATTCATCTTTCCACCAGTTGGGTGAGTCTTTGATTTATCATAGGTTAAAATCAACTTCAGTCCAGTCTTATACAGATATTGTTGCCAAAAAATCTGTCCATAAAGCATACCATCACCAGATAATGTTTTAACAACATTTGCACCAACATCTCCAATGATCACTGGATGATAAAATTTCCCCGCTAATTGTCCTAATGTTTGTCCAATATAAGTTCCACCATGATTGTTTACTTGATAATCAACAGAAAAACTCTTTTGATACTTAATAATTATTGTCATCACTACTCCACCAGCTTTACCTGTTGAAGGAGATAGAACAGTCTTAACTACCACTCCTGAGAGTTGATTTGTTAAAACCAAAAAATGCTCTATTAATTTTTGATTAAGAACTTGGCCAGTAACCAAGTAATGAGACATCTGCTCTTTTACAAAATCAAAGATACGTTCAGGGGCAGGATCGATATCATCATTTTTTAGTATAACATCATCTAATCTTCCCTCTAATATTTGGATTCGAACAGTATAATCCTTTAGCTTCTGATCAGGCACTACCGCTCTGGCCACCATATATCCATTCTTGCGATAATATCTGGTAATCTTCTTTAACATCCTTTTAAATTCAATAAGCGAGTAAACCTTTTTTAAACTATCCTTATAAACTCTCTCCAATTCCTCCTGAGGAAATACGCTTACTCCATCCAATACTATTTTTTCTATATAAATCTTATTTTCATTTTTAGCGATAGTCTTCAAATTGGTAATATAACCATACTCTCTTTGCTCATCAGCTTCACTCATCGCTTTTTCATCGCGCTCTTCTTTTTCTATCTTCTCTTTCTCTTTTTCATCCTCCTCATCTTGCAGGCCCTCAACTACTAACGGACTTTGTTTATTTTCATTTCCTTTATAAATAAAAAAATCCTTCTCGGATCCTAAGCGATCAACATTTTTTAATTTCGATTGTCCATATGCTAAAGATGATGTGAAGATTAACGATATCAAAACAAGAATAAGATTAAGATTAATTCGCAAAAACAATCCCCCAGTTTTTTAAAATTAATGTAGAAATATATTATAGTATCTAAGAGTATATTAATTTCAAAAGAAATTCATTCATTTTTTATTTACTTGATGTGACTTTGATTACTTTGATTACTTTGATTACTGATTCTGACAACGACTATCTAAATCATTTAGATATTTATTTTTAGCAGCATTAAAACCAACATCTGTGCAGCTACTATTGTTTTGAGTGTATAGAATTGAGTTTGATTTTGAAGCTAGTGCACGACATTCACCATATAGCTTTGGATTTGGATATTCACAATTGTGCCATTCCTCGATTAGTGTCCAGCACCACACAACATAACTCTCAGAATGAATTACATTACTTGCATTGGAAATAAGATCCAAAAACTCTCTATGTCCATCACAAAAATTATCTTTGTTTTTACCAGAATCATTACATTGAGTAGGAATGGAGAGACCGCAATTATCATTGGCCCTATAATCTGGAAGTGGTAGATTACTTATCGCTATCGCTGAATCCATTACCATCAGACTAAGAAAAACAAATAATAGCTTACTCATAAAAAACCTCCCTTGAAATATAACTAAACTTAAATATTTAGCGAGTGCTTGCTCTCTTTACTCCTGAATAATTCACATTACCTTTATTTTTTATAAATTTGATCAGTAAATCATTATCTGCCAAATATGTTGCTTGGCCCGCATCTTGATGATCAAATTTATATCCAGTAGCTATATAATCATTCATCGCTACTTTATAAGTCTTCCCTGTAGCAATTGGCCTGTCGTTATAATCTAAAAGATCTATCTGCGAACCACCTCCGCTAACAACATACTTTATACCTGAAACTTGCAAATCGATACTCTTTCTTTTCTCAAATGAATATTTAATTAAAGATTTAATCTCATCTGTAGTCATATTCATCAGTACAATTTGATTTCCAAATGGAAGAAGCTCGTAAGCATTTTTTAAAGTGATTTTCCCTTTTGCAAGATTGTTGATTCTAATACCACCATTATTTTGAAAAGCAATATCTGCACCTACACCAGCAGCAATTGAATCAGCTATCAATGATCCAAGTTCATTATTTCCAGAGATGGCCTCATCTGCGATGCCTATCGTCTGCGCCAAAATTGGATTGTCATTAAATCTATTAACCATTGCACGAACTGTAGCATCCTCTACGCTTAAATTTTTTACATCTACAATTTGATTTAACTTTGAAGTTATCTTTCCATTAGTAAAGGTCACTACCACCTTTCCTAGATGACTTAAGTTGGCCCCTGCCTGAGCGATAATTGCATTATTTCTATAGGCATTTTTTATGATAAGAGTATGAGAGTGGCCACCAATTACTACATCCACAAAAGAGTTCTCTTGTGCAAATTTAAAGTCATCATTTGAACCGATATGAGTAAGCGCTAAAACCATATCTACTTTTTTATCTTTATCCGTATCAGTTTTAAGAAAACTATAACTAGAAAGTGCATCGATGCCTTTTGAAAAATCTAATCCATCAACATTCTTCGCTAAAGTTGATGGTCTTCCATTATTTGATGTTTCAATCGCAGATAATACAGCAATCCTTAGACCATTGTTTGTTTTAAGAACTTTATATGGAGCTGGTTGCTCGATAATTGCATTGTTATTTACTACTGATATGTTTGCACTAAGAAGAGGAAAAGAAGATTCATCAATTCTTTTCTTTAAAACATCTTGTCCATAATCAAAGTCATGATTTCCTATGGCCATAGCATCGATTGGAATTGTATTTAGTATATCAAAAAATGGTTTGCCCTTATCATTTGCCTGATCAACCACAGGATTACCACTAAAGTTATCACCGGCATCAAAGACAAATGTATTTGCATTTTCACTCTTAAGTCGCTTAATTTCAGCAACGATTTTAGGGAAGTTGTCGATTGCTCCATGAGCATCGTTGAAGTGAAGAAGATTTATTACAGTTACTACTGGGTAGGTAATGGATCCAGTTCGAACACTCTTTTGCCTTATGCCAGCACCCATATTTTCCGTAAGAACTACTCTTCCCACACCTTTATTGCCTCTTATACAAAGGACATTTTCTTCACTGTCATTCATGGTAAATTCAAGTGCGAAGGCACCTTTTTTGTTAGTTACAGTACTTGCATACGGATCATCACAAGGAGCAACTGTTAAACCCTTTATCGGTTTATCATCTTGTCCTTTAATTACTCCGGAGACCATACACTCTCCATCACTTTGAACACATCCGAAAGCAGGGAAAGTAAATGAAAGAAACACTAACACTAGAAGAGATATACTTAGTTCAAAAATTTTCATTGTTCACCTCAGTGGATATTAGGGTTTTTAAATTGGGAACAGTTTTTAAAGCATCATCATCAGAGAGCGATCCCTCTAAGAAACGTTCATTCTCCATAACATCTAAAACTTTCAGCTCACCACTTTTTAGTTGATCGCTGATTTTTTTTCTTAAAGTTTTCTTTAAATCAAGAATCTTTGAAGTATTTAAATAATTTGGAGAATTCAGAGAAGAGGTTAGAGAAGAGGCCAGAGAAGAAGAAGAAAGAGCACTATCGATACAAGAGGAAAAATAAGACAGGAATGCATCCTTTACTTTCGCACCATCAAATAGCTCAATTGCCATCCCATCTATAAAGACCCTCATACCGGTTACTCCCTGATTTAAGGCCCAAAAAACATTAAACCTTCATAACAAATTACAAAAAATCAGTCAAACGTTTAAGGAAAAAAATACTAGAATAATTTATGATCTCTATTAATTGAATTTAAAAAAGTAAAAATGCATCTTCCATTATCTTCCATTACAATGCATCCCGATCAATTACATCAACAACGACTAGTAAAAAAACAGGCGTAAAATTAACAGTGAAATGAATTTTACCTATGGTTAATATTCGCTGTAATATTATTAATTGACTATATTAGTTTTTTTATCTCTTCAGAACACCTTCCTTAACGACCTTTTTACAAATCAAATCGTCACCTGCATAATTTAAATTAAGAAGGGGGATTTTCATGAACATTAAAAAGGAAAAGGGAAAAAAAAAGAATGATAATTACAAAATCCTAGAAGAAAAATTTGCCAACATCTTTAACTTTGGGCCAGTGATCACCTCACTTACTACCATCGATGATTTAAAATTCATCGAAGTCAATGATCTCTTTTGCAAAACCTTTGATTACGAAAGAGATTTTGTTTTAGGAAAAACTGCTAGTGAACTTCACCTTTTTAGTGATCAAAGTATCTATACACACATTATTAACCAAATCAAAGAAAATGGAATAATCCTTGATACTGAAATTGAGATGATCACTTCCAGCGGTGAATCTCGTTTTATTTTATTCTCTGCTAAAGTTACACAAAATAATGATAGCAACACGGCCATGATACTTTCATTAATGATGGACATCACTGAACGCAAATTGGCCAACAATGAATTTCAGGCATCTCTAACCAAACTAAATATAACCATGGACTTGGCCAAAATTGTAGAATGGGAATTTGATATTAAAAATAAAATCTTCTTACTTAACGATGCCTTCTATTCAATGTGCTCAACCGATGTCTATCAACAAAAAGGGTACTTAATTACCCTGGATAATTATTGCAAGCTTTTTATACATAGAGATCAACAACAATTTTTCAAAGAGGAGATTGAGAAAGCTATTACCGCTAACGATCCCAATTACAGCAGACAATTTGAATTAAAATTGCAACAGCAGCAATCACAGTCCCAAACACAACAAAATGAAAATAGTGATCTCATTATCTACAGTTGCGTTCGCTTTAGAGTAATTAAAAATCAATCTCTCGAAAGCATCCGCATAGTAGGTGCTAATCAAGATATCAGTGAATATAAAAAAGCTTTACATAAAGTTCAACAAAACGAAACTTTTCTTCAATATCTTCTCGATAATCTAAACATAGGAATAATGATTGTTGATAAAAAAGAGCATATAATTGAATCTGTAAATTCCGTAACCGAAAAAATGTTTGGATTAAGCGCTCAAGAGATTATTGGAAAGAAATGCCATAATTTTATATGTCCTAACGAGGAAGGCAAATGCCCTATCTCCGACATGGGAATATCCATCGATAACTCTGATAGAACAATGCTTACTTCCAAAGGGGAAAAAGTCCCTATTCTAAAATCAGTTAAAACCATCACTATAAATGGAAAAGAAAAATTATTAGAATCATTCAAGGACATTACATATCGAAAGAAAATCGAACAACAATTGCGTGAAAGTAATCTTCAATTGGAACATGCTCTGGCCACAACCCAAGAATTAGCTCTCAAAGCAGAAATTGCCAATTCTGCTAAAAGCGAATTTCTCGCCAATATGGGACACGAACTACGCACTCCAATTAATGGTATAATTGGCATGATTGAACTACTACTGAAAACAAAACTAAGCGAACAACAACTTAAATATTTAAATGTCTCCAAAAATAGCAGTGAATTACTGCTTAAATTAATAAATGATCTTTTGGATCTCTCTAAAATTGATGCCAATAAATTAGAATTAGAACACATGCTCTTTGATCCTAAAAAACTTTTACAAACTATTACAGAGATCTTTCGCTTTAGATGTAAAGAAAAAAATCTACTTATGTCTCTAAACATTAGCGATGAATTACCAGCAATTCTAAAAGGGGACAGCAAGCGCTTACAACAAATTATCAACAATCTCTTAGACAATGCTATTAAATTCACCGATCATGGAGAGATTATTTTTAATATACAAAAACGATCAGAATCAGAATCAGGATCAGGATCAGAATCAGATGATAAAATAACTCTCTATTTTGAAATCAAAGATACTGGTATCGGAATTTCAAAACAAAATCAAAATAAACTCTTTCAACCCTTCACTCAAGCAGATGGCTCCACGACTAGAAGATATGGTGGTACTGGGCTTGGGTTATCCATCTCAAAAAAATTAGCGGAAATGATGAATGGTGAGATTGGAGTTAACAGTAATGAAGGACAAGGTTCAATTTTTTGGTTTACGGCCGTCTTTTTAAAAAAAATTAATTAAAAAATAATATATTCATAGGAGCTGATAATGACTTCAAATAAAAAAACTATCCTCTCTGTTGATGATGATCCCACTAATTTATTTATAATCGAAGAGTGTCTTAATGATCAATATACAGTAATCTCTGCTGATTCTGGAAAAAAGGCAGTGGAGTTACTAAAAGATAATCCTACTTCACTCCCTGATATTATTTTACTTGATGTTATGATGCCACAGATGGATGGATTCCAAACTCTAGCAAAAATTAGAGAAATCGACAAAGAAATCCCTGTAATATTTATTACAGCATTGGGACGACAAGAGGATATTTGCAAAGGACTCGAGGCAGGAGCTCAAGATTATATAATCAAACCATTTCACCTTCAGGAATTAAAATCACGAGTGGACACTCACATTAAGGCCAGCAACTATCTAAAATTAACAAAAGAGACAATTAAAATTGAAACCGTTAAAGCTATGATAACTAGTATCGCACATGAAATAAATAATCCATTGACAGTGGTAATGTCCAATGTTGAATTTATAACTCCCACTGGAGAAGAGGATCAAAAGATCTTAGAGACTATCAATAACAATTTAACGAGAATTGCAAATATTATAAAAAAAATTGAACATCTCGAACATGTTGAATTTTCCAACTATATCGGAACAAAAAAAATGTTACAGCTTTAACTTCCGCCAGTTCTTATCCGCCAGCTCTTATTGAACAACAAAGACAGTGAAATAAACTGTTTTCACTACCGGAGCATGAGCAATCTCTTCCACTGCTTTTTTGATTCTCTCTTCTAAAAGAATTTTTCCTGTTACTGAATTGATCTCATCTGCTTCCATTCCCGCAACAATTTCTATGATCTTATCATATACCACATGCTTATTTGTCTCTAGAAAAGCAATAAACTCTTCTTTAAAGAGCAAAAATTGCACCTGCAAATCAATATTTCTCATTCTCGCTTTACGAGATTGCAGATTTAAAACCATACGATCTAATTTATATATTTTTGCTTCAATGATTTGGTATTTCGAACGCTCTTTAAATTTAGTAAACTCAACATTATTATCAGGAAGTGGTTTTACATAAAACATACCCGTATAAACAAAGAACGCTAGCACTAAAAAAATGCTAAGAAGATTGAAACCCATTAAAATGCCATCGAGTATTTTATTGCCAGTCATCAGTTAAATTTTAACATGATCACTGATCTGCCCGTTAGCTCAAACGATACTGGGCAAATAATTCCGCAAATAGTTTAGGTACTAACTTCATCTTCTCAGGTGACTCTACATAAGCAACTCTCATTTGTGTTCTACCAGCAGAGGATACTCGTATCTTTGTCTTTAACTTACTTACCTTACTTACCTTACTTACCTTACTTACCTTACTAACCTTAGATGATTTTTTATCCTCATTATAAAATTCACCCATCGGAGATACCAGTAAAGTCATCTTAGTTCCACTTCCATCCAAATCAACCGCTCCTCTCTGGGCCAAATACATCACAAAGTCGAGAGCATCGAAATTCTTATCCACTAAATCTCTAACATCAATGACTGAATAAATTGAAGCATCCGGACTGGAAACAATAATTCCTGGTAACAAGCGCTTAATCTCAGAGGTAAAATTAAAAAGCATTTTTCTATAGTACTCTCTTTGTTGACTAAACCACTTATGTAAATCATCAATTGATTCCTCTAAGAGACCAGCAAATATATATTGTCCAATAGTATTTGAGCAAAGGTTGGCAGTATTTTCAGCAACTGAACGATCATGAAAATCTTTATTGTCTGTAATCAGCGCTCCTATTCTAAGTCCGCAACCATTCCATACTTTAGAGGCAGTTTCAATGCTAATTCGTCTACCTTCAATCCCTGGAACATCACTATCGTCTATCGCCCAAATACTTGAAGAAATTTTTGAATTATTATTTTTACTACTTCCATTGTAATTATAATATAACTCTCTATAAGCTTCATCGCTAATAAACCACAAATTATATTTAACTGCCATCTTGGCAATCGCAATCATCGTCTCTCTATCAAAAAATTGTCCAGTCGGATTATCGTAAGGAATAACTACTACCGCTCCAGGTTTATGTAATTTAATTACTCTCTCCATCTCTTTCAAATTCGGAACCGAGTAACTTCCAGATTCATCTAACTTTCTTCCAATAGAAACAATCTTTCTTCCCAGACGCTGGGCCATTGCTTTGTAATTTGTATAAGCAGGATCGATTAATAAGAGTGGTGATTTAGAACTTCCAGCAGCACCACAAACACCAAGTATAATAAGCTCCATCGCCTGACTACCACCATCTGTAATTTGCGAGTAAAGTCCATCACTCTTAAGTCCGCTCGCCTTAAGAATGTGTAGAAATGTTTGATTAGTCTCTTTTAATCCAACAGTAGGAGAGTACTTAACTACTCCTTCAGAAAAATCTTTATATTGACCAAGATTATGCATTCTCCTTTGCATCGCTGGGTGCATAGGAAGCGATACATTTCCTATTGCTGTATTAACTACATTTACAGAGTCAGTTCTCTTCATAAATTCAATTTGTGCTAATCTTATGGCCGAAGGTCTTCTATTTTGAAAATGAGTGGACATACGTGGAGCAACCATACAATTTCCTTTATTGTTACTTGTTATTGTTATTTATTATTTGTTATTTGATTTTACTTTATTTTACTCTTAACGAACTCTCTAATATCTTCAAGCAAATGAATAAATTCCTCTTCACTAAGACCAGCTCCGAGGGCAGTTTTTCTATATCTATCTTCAGTATAAAAATCATTGGCCGCATGAGTATCACTATTTAATAGAAGTTTTGTCCCATATTTTTTTGAGAGTGAAAAGACCCTTCCATTACCTAATGCATGTCCTTTGCGACAAGTTATCTCCAATCTCACATTTCTCTCTTTGGCCAACAATACATCCTCTTCACTTATAATTCCCGGATGTCCTAAAAAATCAACATTGGCCATTATCGCCGCATGATTCGTTCCTGGAAATACTGACTCAACAATAGTCTCTCCATGAACTGCTACAATTTTAATTCCATTACTCCTAGCATATTTTACAATATGAACGATCTCAGATGGATGCACATGTGTAATCTCTATTCCAGGAAGTGCTTTCATATGAGTTGAATTTTTATTAAAGCTATCACATCCAACAATCACTTTTCCCACAACACTCTCAACATTACTCTGATCTACATGATCGGTTACGGCCACAAAATCATAACCAGCAGTCTCCGCTCTTCGTAAATGTTCAGCAATAGTAAATTCACCATCACTCAAACGTGTATGCGTATGTAAGTCAATAATCATAATGCGAACTCCTCTCTCTCCTTCTTTGAACATTCATTAAAAATTACAAAAAATTCTTATAGTCAAGAATAACTACCTTGCCCCACTTCTTAGTCAACTCTGACTCTAAAGAAGGATTTCCGGTAACTAAGATCACTTGCTTTTCCCAAGGAAAAATCTTTTTCATCTGCTTGGAAACATCCTCTTTGGAAAATTTGCCAATAAGATCTGGAAAGCTATAAATATATTTATAATCTCTTCCAATATGATCAAAATAAATTAATTGCTTTAAATAACTACTTCTTCTTTCAAAGCCAAAAGGATGTTTACCCTTCAAATATTTTATTCTCTTTTGTAACTCACTATCCTCATAATCACCTTGTGATAATTTTGCTAAAACATTTTTAATCACTTCTATGGCCTCATTGGTAGTCTCCGTTTTTGTAAAAGTTGAGATCATAGAACGACCATAATCTCTTTGTGGAGTAGCAAATGCTGAAGCACCATAAGTAAGTCCTCGCTTCTCTCGTAACTCTTGCATAAGCATAGATCCAAAACCACTACCTCCTAAAATTTCTGAGCCCACATGTAACAAATCTATATCATCAACGTCCTCACTCGCAAGATATCTTCCTACTCTAATTTGTGCCTGAGTTGAATTTACCATCGGAACCAAAAACACTTTACTATCCTTATAGCTCTGAAGATTTTTTTGTTGAGCATCGGCAGAGTTAATTTTTCTTACAAAATTTGATTTACTTAAATTAAATGCACAATCTTTACTAATTATTTTTTTCGCTTCTAAATAAGCATCCTTCGGGGATGAAATATAGATTCGCTTCTTAACTATATTTCTAAAGTACTGCAATTTTTTATTTAGTACCTTTTGATTTAAATTTTTTATTCCTTGTAAGGAAATTTCTGCACTCTTCTGGTATGGAGTTTCTCTCAAAGAAACCTCTCTAAAAACTCTATCCGTAAGTGCGGAAGGAGAAGAAATAATATTTTCAATAGCAGTCTTACTTCTAATTTTTAATTTATTAAGTTCATCTTCTGGAAAAACACTTTGTGAGAAGAGATGACAAATCATTTTCACTGTTGGTACTAAATCCTTGGCCAGCCCACCAACTACAAAATAGGTGTATTCATGAGTAACATTTCCACCAATCCCGGCCCCATAAAATTCTAAAAAATCACTTATCTCTTCTTGTTTATATCGTTTAGTTCCGCTGGTTAACAGTGTTATCATTGAGCTTGTCTCGCCATTACTTCCAACTTCGTCACTTAAAGCACCGTCAGCAAAATAAAAAACTATCTCATAGGTAGGTAAGCGGTTATCTGGCAAATACACAAATTGTAAATTCTTTATATTCTCTTTGATTATACTTCCTTCACCACTACCAACTGCCATGCCAATATTGTTTATACTTATATTTAATAACATTGTTGTAAAAACAAAGAAGATTACTTTATTCATATTCATATTCATATTCATTACGTTCCTTCCTCTCTTTTATTTATTTATTTACTTACTTACGTACTTATTTAGGATGCTTTTCCCAAACTGAAAAGAAACCATAGTTTTTCTTCTGAGCATTGTTATTATTAACAAAAATATCTTCACAAACTTTCATAATATCCTTAAGACGAATGCTGTTAAACTCTTGCAGCTCTTGAAGATAATAATTGTAATCATTATAATAAAATTCACTCTCACCAATTAAATCTGCAACTCCACCATTTGTCTCTAGTCCGCTAAACAATCCTACCAAATATTGGTTCTTTGCTTTTTGAACTGCACGTTCAGTTATCCCTTCTTTGCAAAAATTCTTTTGATCCTTATGCCAAATACTCTTGAAATTTTCTAGTGTGGTTTCATTTAATAACTCTCCCGTTACTAAATAGAGACCATTTTTAGCAAGTGAATAATTATATAAAGAGATAGAGCTTAAAATTGGTTTTTTTCCCTTTACATATTTTTGAACTAAATATGAACTGGCACCTGCAGATAAGATAGCCGACAAAATATCCATCTCATAATATCTTTTACTTCCAAGTTTTTCTCCACGATAAACAATAGAAAAAATCGGTGTATTTGAATTAGCATTTATCTTTACCTCTTCTCCCAATCCATTTGAACCTTTAAACTTATATATATCCTCGTTATCTAAAATTCTTTTATCCTCTTGCAAATTTGCTGATGGTGGAATATTTCCATAATACTTTTTAATCAAATCTAACGTTTTGTTGACATCAATATCACCAGCTATTACTAAAATTGCATTATTTGGAGCATAGAATTTATTAAAATACTTTCTCATACTATCTCTTTGCACACTCAATAAATCCTTCTCTTCACCAATAACCGGAGTGCCATAGGGAGTACCCTTATACATTATCTCCATCACACTATGAAAAAGTTTGCCACTCGGAGAATTCTCATAACGAAGCTTTCTCTCCTCTAATACAACTGCTCTCTCCCTTTCAAAAGATTTTTCATCTAATAATAAATTTTCCATTCTATCTGATTCTAAATCCATTATCTTTTCTAAGGCAGCTACAGGAATTGCTTCATGATAAACAGTAGCATCTGTCGATGTATATGCATTGGAAGAACCACCATTCTCTTCCATAATTGAATCAAATTTTCCAGCAGCATATTTTTTTGCCCCTTTAAACATCATATGTTCTAGAAAATGAGTGGCACCGGTGATTCCTTTGCTTTCATAGCGAGAACCAACTTTAAAAAAAGTGTAGTAACCAACTATTGGCAAATGATGATTTTCCGCCAATAGAATCGTTAATCCATTTTTTTCCAAAATAAATTTGCGAACCTTTAGATCAATCTTTGCTACATCAGTATTTTTAAACTTAAGGCGAAGCTTACTCTCTTTTACCTCTTTAATAGTAATAAGCTCATTGACCACATCTGTCGATATCGATTTAATAGAACTCACTTCCTTTACATCCTTATCCTTCTTTTCCATATTTGAGCAGGAATAAAAAAATACAAAACTAAGTAATAGAAGTAGTAATTTCATAAACACCATCATCTCTCTTGTTGAAATATTTATTATAATATTGGAAAATGTTATTATTACCTTTACAAATAAAAACACAAATAAAAAAAATGCAAAACAAAATAACTATTCTAGGAACAGGGACCAGCACAGGAGTACCAACCATTGGTTGCAATTGCCAAGTTTGTACATCTAAAGATAAACGTAATCATCGTTTACGAACCAGCGTACATTTAGAAAGCTCCGATGGCATTTCTATTCTAGTAGACACATCTCCTGATCTTCGCTATCAAGTGTTACGATCCTCTATAAAAAAAGTAGATGCTGTAATTCTAACACACGAACATGCAGATCATCTACATGGAATAGATGATTTACGTCCCTTTTGTTTTGCTAAAACACCAAAATCTAGCATAAATGTTATTCCAATTTACACTACAAAAAAAGTTTCCGAAGAACTAACAATTCGCTTTCCATATATATTTCAAGCAAATAAAATATTTGATCTTAATCACCCACAGATAGGAGGAGGAATACCTCACCTGAATCTAATAAATATCGATACTGATACTGACCAACCTGAATTACTCCTTGACGAAATTTTAGGTGAAAAATTTACTTTCTTTATTTCTCCACATGGATACACTCATACTATTTCATTTATTCACTCTAAATTAGGATATTTTGTAGATATAGCATGCATAGAAGAAAAGACATTAGAGACATTAAAGAATGCTAATTTAGATATATTAATTATTGATTGCCTTCGAGAAAAAAAACATCAGACACATTTAAATCTAGATACAGCATTATCATACGCTGAGTATATTAATGCTAAATTCACTGGTCTGATTCATTTAGCACACAATCTTGAACATCAATCACTTACTGATCTTTTAATGAGTCGTTATGGTTGTGATAAAAAAATACTTCCCCTAGAAGATGGACAGATATTATATTATTCTTGAGATGAATATAAAGATGAAGATGAAGTATGTCCTTCAATATTAAGTATGGCCCCTGGATAGATCACCAAATCCTTACAACTAATTTTCCCATTCACTTTTGAGCATGGTCTAAGTATTACACGGCCATTAGATTTTATTTCGCCTTCAACCTCTCCAAAAATTTCAATATCATCACTTTCTAATCTACCACTAAATTGACCATCTCTCTCTATTATTAGTTTACCACTAGATTCTACAAATAATTCCCCCTCCATCTGAGCAGCAACTCTCACTACACCGGACAGTCGAAACTCCCCATGTAATTTTGCTCCTACCCCAAGAAAGGAAAAATTTTGTTCCTTGATATCTAAATAATTATTTTCTTCCATTAATTTTTCAACTTCTTTTGCTTCTTAGCTTTTTAAGATGTGAGGTCCTAGCATTTTTTTGTAAATAAGATCGCCACTTTTAGAAAAAATCACTACATCAAAATAGTACTGAGCATTTCGTTGTAATGGCAAATTAAAAGATGCATTCACTGGTCGTAACCTAGACATACTAAAATGCTCTCCCATATCATAATTAGTCATTCCCGTAGAAAGAGTATTTTTAATACTCATTGCCTCAGAGGGATAAATAGTAAATAGCGATGATGTCCGAAGCATTACAAATATATGTCCGGTAATTTTTTGACCAGTTGGATTTGTAAGATTAAATAGTAGAGTTGCACGATTAGAGTCAGTAGAAAATTTAACATCAACATTTTGAATTCCAAGCAATCCACTGCTTGTCATATCCTTTGCTCCCATTGTTGGTCTTATAAATGGTAACAATACTTCTGATGTTTTCGCTGCTTTAATCTTGGACATCAAAATTGCATTAGTACTCTCTAACTCTTTATTAGTCCTTTCTAATTCAGTTTGTTTATTTAGTGTGGCCGTTCTTTCATTTTGATATTTTTGCAAAATAACTGGCTCTTGATACTTGAGAGCATAGTTAACGTTTCTTATATATGAAATCGTAAATAGAAGTGCCAACAATAAAACCAAAAAAAGAAGTGGAAGCAAGAAGATTGCAAGTCTAATTTGTCCCTTTTTAATTTCAAAACACTTTGTCGGCCTTTGCTCATCATAAATCACAAAAGTTAAATTCTTTGAGTTGTTATAAAGCATAGACTACTTACCTTTTATTTTATATCGCTATATTTTATTAATGCTACCTCTGAAGAACGATTTAAGGTGTAGAAAAGCTCGGAGACAACTCTCCATTCATAATTTTCATCTTTTTTCATATAAAGTAGCTTTCTACCAGAATCATTTATAGTATTTGATTTATAATATTGCTCGAATTGTACTACTGCATATTTATCAAAAACTGCAACCGACAGACCTTTTATTTTAATTATTGGTTTGCCTGCTTTTTGAAAGACTGCCATTTTATAATTTCTAAATCCTTTTAAATTTCCCTTGAAAGTATCATGGTAATCATTATGATAATAACTTATATAACGAGCAAAATTTTTATCTTGCCAAGCTTTTATCCAACCATTAACTCTACTTACAATATCATCACGATTCTTCTCCCATGTCTCCTTTCTTAAAAATAAAAGATCTTGAACAATTATTACTGGTGTAGCATTAAGTTCAATGTAGCGAGAGAGTTCTTTTATATCTTTATTGGCCAAAACCACACACCCTTTAGAATCCAAACCCTTTAACAATCTAGATTCATCATTGGTAGAATGTAACCAAATACCTCCTCCTGTTTTTCCATCTCTCTTATCCATGATATTTGGATAATCAGTAACAAAAGCACCAACTCCATATTGTTTAGCATCTTCACCATATTTTTTTAATAATTCCTCCGAAGATAGAAAATGAGTTAATTGATAAATTCCCTCTGGAGTTTTTAAATCTCCACGATTGCTCTTATTACCAGAAGTTAATCCCGTAGCTATTGGATAGCTAAAAAGATACTCTGGAAATCCATTATTATTCTTATACAGATGAAGACGGTGAGTAGATTTCTCAACTACGATTATATGATGAGAAAATAGATTATCTAACAACAATACATTTACCGGAAAGCGCATATCCCCTTCGGCAACAGGGACCGTAGTAGAAACGGCCGCAGCTGAAACCACTCCTGCTGATCCAGCACTTCCACTCTTTAAAACGGCATTTTCTGCCTCTTTTTCTGCCTCTAATGATAGTTTTTCGCTAGCATTAACAATAGCACTAACACTAACACAAGCAAAAGTAGTACATAATAAAAAACAACAAAGATATATCAGTTTCACCAAAAAACTCCCATAGAATATAAATTGTCTTTACAATTATCTACATTCTAATACTAATAAGATATGATTTAAAGACCCTCCTTATACAAAATACAATACAAAATACAAAAATGTCAGATGATTCCTCTGGTTGCAGTTTTTGCTATGCTTGTTATGATAGAATTATCCGATTTGTTATAAATTATAGAAGCATAATATAATATTAGAGTACTTATCGAATGTTAATTTGCGATTAGTGTATCGTTTTGATCTGAAATAAATATAAAAATAATTAAATCTTTAGGATTTAAAAAAAAAGAATGAAAGAAAATAAAGGATCTTCAGAAAGCATATCCAACGACACAAAAAAGGTGATTGAATCTGACCTTAATAAAAAAATTCAAGCTCAATTTGATAATAATACTAGCTTTGATTTTGCAAAACACAACCATCAAAAAAATCCAAAAGAGATTGAAAAATTAATCGCTAAAAATGGTGATGATATCGAAGATGATAACACAAAAACCGAATCAACAAATGGACTAACCAATACTATCAATAACACTATCGGCAATAACATCATCTTCAATATGAATTCGTCTGAAGAGGAGAATCAAGAAAAAATGAATGCCGACAATCGCCCAACCACACCTGCTGAAACATTAACTCAAATACCAGAAGATGATGAAGATAATAAAAAAACTGTAGTATTTGATCTTAATACACTAAAAAAAGATCTTCTTTCAGAGGCAACCAACACACTAAGTGATGATTTCAATCTCCAATTTACTGCAAACTCAATAAAGGTAAATGAAAATCAAGAACAAAAAATCGAACAAGAATATGACAACACTCCTATTGCTGACAGCGAAATAAATAATAATGAAAATGATAATGAGAATGAAGATGAAGATGAAGATGCAATCGAAAAAAAAATTCAGGATGCCACCGTAGATAAATCAGAAATAACCATTGCTGAAGAAATTCTTCAAAATGCAGCAGAATTAAGTGAGCAAACAAATAGTACATTTGAGAACAAAGAAAGTGATAATGCTAACGTTAGTATAGGTCCAGAAATCAAATCAGAGGCAGAAGATTTAGTAATGGAGAATATTGCCGAGATTTCAACTGAAAAAGGAAACACTGGAGATAACACTAATGAAAATATCGATTCAGCAAAAGTTGAATTAAAAGATCAAGAAAATATAGAAGATTTAAATATTGAAGTTTATCGAGCAAAAATAAATGAAAATACTGCTGAAACACTATCTGAAATTATTACTCCTACAAATCCAATTATAAATACTGTTGCGCCTACAGAAGAAGATATGGAATTTAGCAATGAAAACATCAATCAAGAATCAGGAGCAAATATATCTACTATAGAGGAATCATCAACTCCCATCGATTTTTCTGACTCCTCTGACTCCGCTGACTCCTCTGATTCTTCTGATTCAAAAATGGGAATGACTGAACATGAAGCCACTGATCTATTTAGTGTTGGTGATTTCAAAAATTCACTTTCAGAAGAAAAATCAGCAAAAACGAATAACAACAACAACAACAAAAACAGCAGCAATAACAAAAAAAATAAAAACTTACTAAGTGAAACTACCTCCGAAACAATACAAAATATCACTACCACTGATATTTTACCAACTAATCGAGAATATACATCCTACTACGAAGATGAATTAGTTAAGTTAAAAACAGTTATAAGAAATCTGCGAGAAGATAGAGAACACTTAATAAAAAAAATTGAACGCTTGGATTTAGATAAAAACAAAAGTGATCAAGAACATCTCAGCATGAAAGCACTTCTTGATGAAAAAAAGATTGAACTGGCAATTTCAAAGAAAAGACACTCTGAGGAAATTGAAAATTTAAATTACCGTATTAAAATCGCAGAAAATCGCCGTCATATTGCTGAAGAAAAAAATAAAAATTATCAACTTGAGGTACAAAAACTTGGACAAAAGGTAAAAGTTGATTTAAATGCTATTAAGCAAAGAGAGCAAGAGTTAGAGAATCAACTTGAATTGCTGCGCACAGATACCGAATTGCAAATAGCTACCAGAGATAACAAAATCTTAGAATTAAAACGACAAATTGATACTCTAGAATTTGATATCGAAGGGCTGATGAAAAAGGAACAAGAAAGCAAAAATATCCAAACAATGTTAGAAAATAAAGTTGATAAAATTAAGAGAAATTTGGAAAATGCCCTGAATATTTTTGAAGAGGATATGCTAGATGGACCAAGTAAAAGTGCTCTTCAGAAAAAACTGAAAATTTAATTATTTAATTAAAAAGATAAAAAAAAATAAAACTCTAACATAACATCTTATTAATTATAGGATATGTAATATAAAGAATGGCCAATAATAAACTGATTAAAATAATAAATTTTAACCTATCCGACAAAGTACATGATGACTTTTGTCAGCTATTTATACAAATCTCCAACACTCTAAAAAGTTCTCTAATAGTTGAAAACAAAAAAATCTCTTCCATAAATTTAATTGACAAAGATACTTCAATAATTTTACTGGAAGCAGATATGGCCACAATAAGAAAAATCAAACACACCAATCCTCAAACAGAATTACTTTTAGTTAACATTGAAGAGGATTATCAATTAGCAATAAATGCTTTTCGAAATGGTGTTGATGATGTTTTATCTTATCCATTTAAAGAAAATGAATTGCTCCCTTTAGTAAAACAGTTTTCTAACTTAAAGTCTGCTACTACTTCTTCTTCTGCTGCTGCTGCTGCTGCTGCTGCTTATGCTTGCGGCCCTGGCCCAGATGAATATTCACGTACCAATCTAAAAGGGTTATTAATGTTAACCCATATAGATGATGTAACCGGACTCTTTAATCAAAGAAAACTCTATTTAGATTTAGACATCCACATAAAACGTTACCAAGAAATTAATGAAATATTTTCAATTCTTTTTATCGACATCGATCACTTCAAATATGTTAATGATAATTTTGGACACTTAGTTGGTAGCTCCATCTTAGTTGAAATTTCTAAAATATTTAAAAAATTGATTCGAGAATCAGATTTGATGTATCGTTATGGTGGCGATGAATTTGTTATTATTTTACCAAATGTCGGATTCGATTTAGCATATAAAGTAGCATCTCGTATCCTTCGAGCGGTAGGAAAAAACAAATTCAAAACTATTCCCACAAATGGTCACTCATCATCTATTGTTCCTAAACAAAGTGTTGCTCAAGAGTTAATCAATCTAACTGTCTCAATCGGCATTGCTGAATATCCTAGAGATGCTAAAACCAGAGAAGACATTATCGACTTTGCAGATCGTATGATGTATCAAGCGAAGGGAAATGGCAGATCACAAGTCTATTACACTAATCAATCAATCACTTCTAGAGTTACTTCATAATCATATATACTTTAATAGCGAAGAAGGTCCTTTTGACTTTCTTGAGCTCATATTGCCACCCAATCGGCAATAGGTAAATTCAATTGATTCTTCTATAGTAGGCATCTTAATACTAAAACAACTCTCTAGATTGTCATTACTTAATTTAAAAAATCTTTTATGGCCAACTTCATCGTCATTTACTTCTCTCTTTATCTCAGGAAATGGCCACTTACTTTTAGTAATAAGATTCTCATTTAATTTAGTAATTTTAGTAAAGATTTTTGCAAAATCATAAAACGAAGCAACATCCGAACTTCCAAACTGAAACAATCTATTTGTAACATCATTTTCAATCGCCATTTTTATTATAAGCGCAAGATACATTACATCTATAAATCCAATATAGATATTTCCATCACAAATAACTGAATTGCCTCTAACCAATTTACTTTCTAATAATTCAAAATTATTCATTCTACGAGGACTAAAACTTCTTCCATAGATCGAACAAGAACGAAAAATTATATAATTTAAACATGACTTTTGAATAAAAAATTCTGCAGATGCCTTAGTTTTACCATATTCTGTACAAGGATCTGGAGTATCATTTTCATTAAAAATTTTATCAATACCAGGAAAAATGTAGGATGATGAAATATAACATAATTTGCTCTTATATCTTTCGGAGTAGTTGGCAACATTAAATACTCCTAAGGTATTAAGGGCATTGGCATCCTTATCATTTTCTCTACATAAATCCAATTTAGAAAGCCCTACGGCATATATCACAATATCTGGCTTTACTGCATAGATGATAGATTGAATAACCTCTCTATTTAAAATATCACATGGAATAGTTAGTACATCGGGTATTTGGATTTGACTTTGATAATAGGTTCCTACAACTCTGTAATCTTTTTTTAAAAACTCTGCTATATTTGATCCAACAAAAGATGATATTCCAAAGATAAGTACTGTTTTTTTTGTATTACCCATATCAACCTCTATTATCTCTATTATCTCCATTACCTCTATGGAAAAAATAAAAAAACCTTGCTCCATTCGGAGCAAGGTCCGTGAGTATCGTTATCCATTTCCCAAGAGCTTCAATGCTACACCAGGAGTTTGATTTGCTTGACCTAAAACTGATACACCCGCTTGTAACAAAATATTATTCTTTGTCATTTCAGCGGTTTCCTGGGCCAAATCCACGTCACGAATTCTTGAGTTGGCCGCACTTAAATTCTCTTCATTAACCTCTAGGTTTCTTATAATTGAAGAGAGTCTATTTTGTTTGGCCCCCAAATTGGCCCTGTACCCATTCACCAAAACTAACGAATCATCTAACGACTGTATCGCCATTTGTGATCCCACTTTGGTGGATATATCAGTCTCTGCAACTCCTAACGTTGCTGTTGAAGCATTAATAAAAGTTCCATCATAAACAAGCCTGTCTAAAGCAGGATTGTTGTGTAATCCAATCTGAAATTCCATTACTCCGCCACCACCATTCAACAGTTTTATTCCATTGAACTCTGCTGAATTTGCAATTCGATCTATCTCATCTTTCAAATTTTGAAACTCAATATTTGAAAATCTTCTCTCAGTATCTCCAATAGTATCAGAAGATGACTGAATTGCTAATTCACGTAAGCGGATAACCATTGCAGAAATTTCGTTTAAACCTCCCTCTGAAGTTTGTATCATTCCTATTGCGTCTCCTGCATTTCGTACACACTGGCGCAAACCTCTAATTTGCGATTTTAAATTTTCACTTATGGCCAATCCAGCGGCATCATCTCCGGCCCTGGTTATCCTCTCTCCTGAAGATAACTTTCTTAAGTTATTATTTACAATCTCTCTAGTTTGCGACAAAGTCCTTTGTGCAGCTAAAGACGGCACATTGGTATTAATCCTTAAACCCATATTATACTCCGTTGTTCATATCATACCTCCTGTATTTACTCGGACATCCTGCCCTTAAAATTGTTATTATTAAATGACTAAAAAAAACAAAAAACAAAAAACAAAAAACTAATATCCTGGTTGGATAAAATACTCACGCTTTCAAAGTTGGCAACTCCTACCAACCCTACAGGATTGCCATTTTCGATATCACTATAGCTTTATAAAAAGCTTTCTAAGTGCTTTATCATAATCAGAGCTTTATCTTTATAATCTTGAAGCTGACTCAATCAATTTCAATGCCGTTGCTGGTGTCTGATTCGCCTGAGCTAAAACTGATGTACCAGCGTTCATCAAAATATTATTTCTAGTCAACTCAGCAGTAGCTTCAGCAACATCTGTATCTCTAATTCGCGAGTTAGCAGAGGACAAGTTCTCGATACTAACTGCAATGTTATTAGTAGTTGACTGTAATCTGTTTTGAAGAGCACCGAAGTCCGCTCTAATTCCAGACACAGAAATAATTGCTTGATCAATTGCTGAGAGTGAATTCTGAGCAGAAATCTTATCAGCAACAGATGCTAAGTTCAATCCGAGCGCTGCTAAGTTAACATCAGCACTAGAAGCATCGAAAGTTAAACGATCACTTATAGGATCATTTCTGGTTCCAATTTGAATATCAAATATAGCACCAGTACCATTAAGTAGCGGAACTCTGTTGAACTCTGTTGATGTAGCAATACGATCGATTTCCGAGGTTAACTGCTCAAACTCAACGTTCAAGAATTTTCTCTCTGTTGGTCCAATGGTATCTGAAGCAGCTTGAACTGCAAGCTCTCTTAACCTAATAAGAATGCTTGATACCTCGTTAAGAGCACCTTCTGCAATCTGAACTAACGAAACACCATCTTGAGCATTTCTTTCAGCTTGCTTTAAACCCCGAATCTGTGCACGCAAACTTTCAGATATCGCAAGTCCTGCGGCATCATCACCGGCCCTGTTGATTCGATAACCAGATGACAATTTTTCTAGGGTTTCATCAGACTTTAATCGTGTCTGCCTTAAGTTCCTCTGAGCATTGATTGAGGCAATATTGGTATTAATCCGAAGTCCCATGATATCCTCCTTGATATGCGGGCGGGCCAGACCATCCTAGTCTTAGCAGAAAATTTTGTTACAGTTATTTTTTTTTATTACTTTACTTACTTTGTTTACTTTACTTACTTTACTTATCTAGAGGTATTTTTCCCTCGTTTCACTGTAACTTATCTTCACACAATACATTTCGTGAATTTACAAAAAAACTTAAATAAAAAAATAAAAAAATTTGTATTTTTAATGAAAAATTATTGTAATCCTTATAAATTTAACATGTTATCTATTAAAAAATATTGTAAAATATTTTTATAATAAACAACAAAATTTGTTTTATTTTGTAAAAAGTAAGAACAGTAAACAATATTTAAGTAAATTAATGAACGAATTTATAGTTACCACACTAGATACAGTACCTTCTCTCTTAAATGCTACTATAGATTTAATTGAAGAATCCTTTCATTATGATTCTGAAAATAAATTTATCGTCGATTTTGCTCCTCTAGTAAATGAAGATAATTTAAAAAATTTATACATACTTACAGATAATCAAAAACGTAAAGTATATGCTCATTCAGGAATTGTTTTTAGAAATTTGCAAAATAATATCTCGGACACAACAATTCCTATGGCCATGCTAGGGGGAATTGCTGTCTCGAAAAATATGCGCGGTAGAGGTCTTTCAAAAATTATTTTAAATCATATCTTCGAAAAATTCTCTAAGCAATTGGTCTTTTTTTTCTTATGGAGTGACTTAATTGATCTCTATAAAAAATTTGGATTTCATTTGGCAATAGGGCAATCTGAGTTTTCGTTAGTGGAATATTTTAAAAAAAATTCTCATTCTCATTCTCATTCTCATTCTCATTCTCATTTTCATTCTCATTCAATAGTATATTCTTTAGAACACTCACTTTACAAAGATCTTTCAAATGATGATAAAGATCAAATTAAATTACTCTATAATAAATTGATTGCTTCGAAATTTACTACTTTTGCAAGAGGAGAAAAAGAGTGGCAATTAATTGAAAAGATCACATCCTCAGATCTTTTTACTCTCAGATCAAAAGCAACTCCAACTCAAATTTCAGGATATTATTTTATCAACAAAGGTCAGGATTTAAAAAACATTATTCATGAAATCGCCATTTCAAAAGAACATCAATCGCAAATATATTCATTGATATTTGAAAAAAATCCTAAAGCAAAAATCTGGCAACCTGAAATCGAACATGATCACAGTAGTGTTGAGAAAAAATATATGGCCCTGATTAAAATTGCTAACCAAAAAATATTTTCAAATTTTGTTTATCATTGGTCTAAGGAGGAGATAAATATTACAAAAATAAATTCTTTTGTCCATTTTACTTATAATAACAAAACCTATTCTGAAACTTGTGAAAACTTCCTAACATGTCTTCTAGGACCAAACCCACTCTCGGAGTGGCAACCTTTCGGCAACCCAATTTTCATCTCAGGACTAGATAGTATATAGTAAACTTTTTTTATTCTTTTTTATTCTTTTTAATAAAATTTTTACCTCTAAAAAAAATCAATCCTCCAAATAACCATAAAATAATTGTCCATGTATTAATATGAATGCTTCCACTATCTATAATACTATTTCCACTACTTCCCATATCTAAAACATATACTCCAGCAAAAATAAAAATTCCTGACAAAAACACATAGGAAGCAAAAATAATAGCATTGGATAGTTTGCTAAAATCTTTTTCTAGTCCCTTTAATTTAATTTCAACAGCATAATTTCTTTTGGCAAATTCCTTCACAAACCACTTTAAATGTCGTGGAAGCATTCGCAATGATGAACTTAAATCTTTAAGCCCCCACATTCCATCTTTCATTAACTCTTCTTTAGAAAAAATCTTTTTTACCTTTTCTTTAACACTCTCATCTAGTAAGGCAAAAATCTCATAGTTAATTCCTAGAGAGCGACCAACACCATCTATCACCATCATTGCTCTAAACACCACAAACCAATCTCGAGGTAAATATATTCCATGCTTGGAAAGTGTTTTGATTACAGTCCCTAAAATCTTTGAAAAATTCATTTGCCTAACGGTAAGACCAATAAAGGGCTCAACACATCTTTTGATATCCAAAGTTAAAACATCTATATCAGGGATGGTGTCATATTCAGCAACCTCTAGAAACTCATATGCCAAATTTTCATAATCATAGGTAACAAGCGCATATAGAATGGATATTAAATTTACCCGTCCTCTTCTTTGAATACTTCCTACCAATCCAAAATCAATGATTCCTATTTGTTGATTTTTTAAAAATAAAAAATTTCCCCCATGTAAATCCGCATGAAAAAAACCATCTTCTAATAAAGAATTAACAAAAATTTTTATTCCTTTTATCAGTTTTGGTTCAATGATATGAATGTATGGTTTAATCTCTTGGATTCTGCTAAAATAAATTCCATCCAAGTACTCCATTACAATCAAATTTTCCCTTCCATATTCCTTATACATTTTGGGTAAATGGAAAATGGATTCTGTATCCACTCTGGCAATATTTTGCTTAAGCTTTTCACAATTCATGCACTCTAGATTGAAGTCCAATTCATTTTGTAAAGTATGTGCAAAATCATCAATAATTCTTGTTATACCCAGATGTTTGATCTCTTCACTCACACTTTCCAATTTATCGGCCAAAAATAATAAAATGGAGATATCAGTTTTTATGACCTTTTCTATATTTGGTCTTCTGATCTTTATCACCACTTGTTCACCACTAAGGAGTTCACCCTTGTAAACAATTCCAATAGAAGCAGTTCCAATTGCAGTGGAATCAACATTTTTAAAAACATCTTCTAATTTTTTGCCAATAGATTCTTCTATTGCTTTTTTTGCCTCTGGAAAAGGAATTCCTTTCACCTGATCAAGAAGTTTTTTCATCTCTTCAATAAAGGCGCTATTAAACATATCATCTCTGGTGGAGAGAAGTTGACCTAACTTTATAAATGTTGGTCCTAACTCTTCGAATGCTTTTTTAAGTCGATTTCCAACGATCTTTCCCCAACTGTATTTTTTCCAATCCTTTCCTTGACTACTATGATCCAGTTCTAATTCTGCTATTTCGCTCTCAATATCTTTTAAAGTGGAATTTGGTAATACGAAATCAGGAATCTTTTGATGTATTCCAGTTTTAATAACAAATTCGTAAAAACCATTTTTGGCCAAGACCGAGACAATTTCTCTTAATCTTGCAACATTTTTTATTGTTTTTGTTAAATCAATTCCTGTTTTAATAATATCCATTTTGTTTCCATTCCTTTTTTAGTTTTTATCCCCTAATAAAAACATTATACTCATTTTAATCTTAAGATTAAAGCTATGTCGTTTTCCATACCTTTTTGATATAATAATGTTCATGTTAAAACTTATTAAAACTAAAAAAATTTATTCCTTTTATTTATTTTACTTATCTATTCTCCTCTTAATCTCAAACAACGTTCACGCTGTTAACATTTGTGGAAGAACTGCAATAATCAACTATCAAGAGGTATTAATTGACACTAGTACAACTAAAAGAGGCGATGGGCTTCGCTACTATCTTGAAAAAGACGCGACAGCAAAGAAAATTCTAGATGAATACCAACAAAAAAATTTACCTAAGTGGTACAATGCTGCCGTTGGAACTGTCGGAACAACTATGATTTTTTTTGGAATCGGACGTATTGGGCCCTTTCGAGATGCTGATCCAGTGACCAGAAAAACATTGGCGTATAGTGGTATATCAATTCTAGTATTAAACTACCTTCTAGTAAAAACTCTAGAGTATAGCAATGAACGTATCCTATTGCGTTCTATTGAAGAATATAATAAAAGAAATCTACCAAAAATTTATTTTTCCCCATACCAGAGTGATCCAATAGATAAATCAGGGAGAAGTGGAGATAGTTCTTACGGAATTTCTACGGGTATTATTAAGGAATTTTAGTGTAATTAGTAATGAGTAATATTAATTAATTTTTAACAGGCGGCCTTAAATGGAAATTTTATGTTATCATTGTAAAAAGAAATTTGAACGAGATGAATCAAGAGCTGTTGCCAGAAGTGAAGAGTGCCCTAACTGCCGTTCAGCAGTACGATGTTGTAAGATGTGTGACTTTTACGACCCAAATACTTACAACGAATGTAGAGAGATAATGGCAGAAAGGGTTATTGAAAAAGAGAATGCAAATTTTTGTAACAGCTTTCGAGTAACGACTGGTAGATCAGATCGGGATGATGATAAAAAAGCAATACTGGACGCTGCTAGTTCTATATTTAAAAAAAATGAATAAACCAAATTCCACTCCTATGACATTAACTGGTAAAAAAATGCTTGAAGAGCGTTTAGAGTACTTGATTAAAGTTGAAAGGGAACAGATAAAAAATACTCTAGCAGAAGCGAGAGCGATGGGTGATTTACGAGAAAATGCTGAGTATCACGCGGCCAAAGAGAGACAATCACTAAATGAGGGAAAGATCAAGGAGATGCAATACAATCTCAGTGTTGCTCAAGTAATTGATGTTTCCACTCTCAATGGACCAGATATAAAATTTGGAGCAACAGTAACAATATATGATTTAGCAAAGGAAAAAAGTGTTACTTATCAGATCGTAGGAAGTGATGAAGCTCAAATTAAAACAAATACTACAAATACTACAAGTAAGATCCCATTCACCAGTCCACTGGCAAAGGCACTAATTGGAAAACAGCAGGGGGACACTGTAATAGTCGATGCTCCTAAGGGAAAAATCGAATATGAGATTGAAAAAGTCGAGTATAAAGAATACCTATGATAGAAGTAAGTATTGAGTCCTCCCCTGATACAGAGATCATTGGAAAACATAGATACTATAAAAATTTTATTAGAATAGGAAATAGCGGATCAGATGATGATTCTATTTCTGACATATCCGGTGACGATATACTAATATCAGATTCACTAATTATTAATTCTCATCTATTGCTAGAGATTTCTGAAGATGGTTCGCATGTGCTTGCAAAAAAGAATTCTAAAATTGAAAGCTACTTGGTAAACGATAAAAAAACTACCGGCCATAAAAAAATCAAATTAGGTGATACCATAACCTTAGGGAAGACAATTATTCGGGTATTGTTCTTTGAGTATACAAAAGCTACTTCTAAAAAGGAGACTTTGAATCAAAACCTAGAATTAATTATGTCTGATCAATCCTTTGAAAAAGTACAAAAGATAATAGAATTTGTTGAAGAGGATTTAAGTAAAATTAAAATCAAGTAATAAATAATAAAATTATTGAGTATTAATCTAGTATTTCAGGTTGTGGTAAATGATGAATAAAGTGAAAAAACTTTTTGATCACTATCTAATCTTGAAGGATCAAACAAAGATTCAAACCAAGATTCATTTTTCCACAAATTTTTGTCCTCATCATTTTGAAACTTCCTTGAAAAAATTTAAATTAAATGCTGAAGCACCTCTTTTGATTTTTAATTATGGTCTGGTTTGCAGTAATCATCATTGGAGTAAACAACTTCCATTTTTTCATAAGCATGGTTACCCTATTTTAATACATGATTATCGAGGTCACTATAGTTCTTCTCTGATAAATGATCCCGCCAGCAGTTGTGATTTTGCTCATTTTGCAAAAGATATAAAAGCGCTGATTAATTTTATAAAGGTGAAAAAATGTATTATGCTTGGCCACAGCATGGGAGTGAATGTTTGTTTAGAGTTTGCTAAACTATATCCTAAAAACACTAATGGAATTGTTTTAATCTCTGGAACCATCTTCCCTCCATCAGAGACAATGTTTGACTCTAAAATTATGGAAACAGTTTTTCCTATTGCTTATCACCTCTCTCATGCTTATCCTAATCTAGTAAAAAAGATTTGGGATTTTAATGCTAAAAGTACACTTGTTCAAAAAATAATTCTTCATGAAGGATTTAATGAAAAAAGAGTTCCCATCTCTTTTGTTAAGAAATATTTGGCCAAAATAAACGAACTGGGCCCAGATATATTTTTTAGATTATTCGCAGAGATGAATAAACATAAAATTGCACACTCACTAAAAAAAATTCATACTCCATCGCTAGTGATTGGTGGAGATAATGATAAAGTTATTCCCAATCATGTTCAGCGTGTATTACATAATAAATTGTCGAATTCAGAGTTATATATTGTTAAAGATGGCAGTCATGTACCACAGGTTGATTTTCCAGAAATGATTAATGAAAGAATCTTATTATTCATTCAAAAACTTGAAAGGTCAAAGGTTGGAGTTGTTTGAAAGACAATCGTAGTTTTGATCTCCTGTTTGTGTCATCTCAGAAATTGTCTTGGGAGGATTTTTTTGTAAAACCTCCATTAATTTTTTCAATGCCTCTCCTTCGCTAAAATTTGGATTCTTCTCATTCTTATTACCATTATTAGCGTTCAAAATTCTCTTATAACAATTTTCAACCGCTCTGAATGCTCCATTATATTGAAGCTGATTAATTTTTGAATCCAAATCCTTAAATACTTTTGTACTTTTTATATCACCTACATTATCCATAAGATTATTCATAAAATTATAGATTTTAATACCCTCTTTATTTTTTTTGTCAGCATCTACTCCCAATTTTTGAGCATACTTTGATTGAATAAAAACAGATAATCCTTCCGTCATAATATTATTTAGCGTATTTATTTCATATGCTAAAATTTGCTCTTCAGGTTTCTCTTCTTCTTTATCTTCTTTATCTTCTTTATCTTCTTTATCTTTAACTTTATCTTTTTTCTTATTAACTATCTTTTGGGGAATATATAATTTACCTATATCAGTCTCTCCAGTTTGATTAATCTCTATTTTGAAATTATTTTTAAATTGAATTGCATGTTCTAATTCATGGGCCATAGTAATTTTAACAGCATTTATCATATCCTCTTTTGAAAGTTTTGTTAGTGAGCTGACCATATAAAAAGAATTGGCATAAATACATACAAGTTGTTTTTGAGGATTAACTTCTTCTTTATCTGGATTATCAATACACATACCAAAAGCAAATTCATTTCCATTATTACATTTTTTTTCACACGCTTGAGGGAAAAACGACGATCCCACTAAACAAATAGCAGGAACTTTTCCTTTAAATAAATCTTTATCATTAAACATCTTTTCTAGATCGTTAACTACCTCTAAATATGCTTTATCAATTGCATCTTTATTAAAAATCGGATACCACTTTTTTGCTAATTTAAATGCTTTATCCAAACCAGCATTGCTTGCAGCTTTGATTTTGATCCATTCTTTATTTAATTTAGCAATAATATTTCCATCGTGTGCATTTTCTAATAATTTACTAAAATCACAACTATTTTCCTTAACAATCTCTTCTCGAAATTTTTCAAATCTTTTGGATGCGCCATTAAATGCCTCGATCTTCTCCTGAATATCCAAAAGAAAACGGTTCAGATTTTTCAAAGCATATTTACGATTTAGATCATTTCTCTTTGCTTCAATAATATCAAAACAATTGATCTTGGGATCTTTCTTTTCTAGCTCTAATTTTTGTATATCTTCCTCTAACTTTTTAACTTTAAGTCTATATTCCTCTTTTAGCTGATCGTTCTTCTCATTTTTTTCTGCTAACTTTATCTCTGATATCTCTTTTTTTATAGGTAATATCTTATGCAACATCTTTTTGCTATAGTTAATAAAAAAATTATTGTACGGTTCGCTTAGTTTTTGATCTCTAGTTTTTTGATCTATGGTCAAATCCAAATTATCAAATTCAATTCTTTTTCCACTTATACGTTCATTTAAATTCACTAAGCATGCTTTTAATCTATTCCTCTCCTCTTTTGAAAAAATTTCTACTTTATCAATATCTGTGCCTGTATCTTTAATACTGTTATATTCTCCCAAATTTATTTTCACGGTCAATTCATCACAGTTGATTTTTTCTTTTCCAAAGCAATACTGCTCAAGTAAGCTTTTTAGTAAATTGCCTAAAATTTTTCCTTGATTTTTTATATGAATCCAATCTGCCATAGTTGCATAGTCACAAATCTCTTTTGATTTAAATTTAATTCCTTTTATCTCACTTCTGGCAAATTCACATCCAAACGCCTGTGGTATTTGAATAATACAATTTGTACATTCTAAAAATAAAAACATGCTAAATAAAATGACAACTTTATTTTTCAAATCAAATCCCCTAGCTTCTAAGTAATTTTTATTTATTATAAGATAGTACTTTTATAAACTTATCGGTTCTTTTTAAAAAAAATTAATTGCTAGGATTTTTTACAGTCTACCTACGTTGACGTAGGTACTAACTTTTCTAATACGTATGCGGCCGCGATAGAGCCCATTATTGAAACTATATAAGCAATTGTTCCATTAACCACACGATCTCTTCCTAAAGAAACAATCTCTCTTGATCCAAAAGCGGTTGGAATTTCATCACTATATACAACAGGGATATTTGATATATTCGGTTTAGTAGATTCGTAGGAATCACGAATAAGTTTTCTTAAAAACTTTCGAGTTCTGCTGGCCAAAGGACAATTATTGGTTTCATCTAGCTTTGCCAGTTTGATTTTTCTCCAATCAGTTCTTCTTCCAGCGCCCATACAAGAAATTATTTGAATATTATTTTTAGCTGCATAGGCAAGTAATTGAATCTTACAAGAAAGACTATCTATCGCATCTACAATAAAATCAGGCGTACTACCATCTGGGGAAACAGTAAGCAATTCTTTAAGATTATCTTTGTGTAATAATTTTTGATGAGTAATTATTTTGCATTGAGGATTTATATCTAATAATCGATTTTTTACTACCTCTGTTTTGTTTAGGCCTAGTGTAGAGTGAAGGGCCGGAAGTTGTCTGTTAAGATTATTAACCTTTATTATATCATCATCAACTATAGTGATGGTGCCAATTCCAGAACGGACTAAAATCTCGGCCACAAATGATCCAACACCACCTACGCCTGCTATGAAAACATGAGATCTAGAAAAGATCGATAACTTTTCATCACCAATTAATAGTTTTGTCCTCTCAAATTGCTGTGACATTAGAATCTTAACCTACAAATTTTGCTAGAATTGATAATGCATTTTTACGAAGAGCAATTGCATACGCATCTTCATTATCTTCATTTCTTAGTGTTTTAAATTTTTTAAAAATTTCAACTAAAGTCAGCGGAGTATTGGCGTCTGCTCCAGCAGATCCAGATCCATACCCAGATCCATATGGAGCATCTGTCTCTAATACAAAACTACTTAGAGGAAATGTTTTTATGATCTGTTCTAATTTTTTGGGATTCTTTTTTAATAGAGATGTTCCTATTCCTAACTTATATCCCATATCAACATACTCTTTTGCTTGTTCTATGCTACCAGAATAGCTATGAATAATTCCCTTTCTTATGCCATCCTCACTCTTTAAGCACTTTATCATCTCATGATGTGCGAGTTGATGTCTACAATGGATTAAAAGAGACATCTTATATCTTTGCGCCAGTTGCAATTGACTATGAAACCACTCCATTTGAATTTTTTTATCTATGTCACCATTTTTCATATCAATACTAAAATCCAAACCGATTTCACCCATTAAATTAATATTATATTTTTCAATATAATTACTCATCATTGAGATCTTTGTTGTGATAGTTGTTTTGATAGTTGTAGACTGATAAGTAGTAGAAATAGCATAGCTAGGATGTACTCCTACTGCCATTACGATTTGTTTATATTTATTTTGTAATTGCAATAACTGTTCAATTTTCTCAAAAGTTACATCTACCGAAGGATTAAAAAATAGATCTATATTACTCTTATTTGCCTTCTCTAGAAGTATTTCAATATTCTCAATTAATGGGGAGTGATCCCAGTGACAATGGGTATCCACTAGAGTGAGACTAGACACAAATCGTTCCTTTGTTATCGATTCATGATTAATACAATTTAATATCATTAAATAATTCAAAAGCTGAGTAAAAGCAGATCAAAACATTTTTCCTATCGTGTTAGGTGAAAATATATTCCGAAGTTAATAACAAACAATAAATAAGATATATTATTTATTGTTCTGCTCTGATTGCTGTTTAATTGATGTTGATTTTCCGACAATGATTCAGTAGAAGTATAAAAGTATATGTCACTAATTATCACGCACACGCAGGCGTAGCTCAGTTGGATAGAGCATTTGACTACGGATCAAAAGGTCACAGGTTCGACTCCTGTCGCTTGCGCCACTTTTAAGATCACACGTTACAATCATAAATTTATCTGGTTTCCAATGAACGTCCCATGAACGTCGAGGGGATCGTACTATAACGTGCAGATTTCTATAAGATTTGTTTAAAGTGGGTATACCCCTTGTGGGTTTACCCATTTTATAGTATAATTTATTCTGGAGGTTATTATGAAAGCATATTCAACCAGGCCAGATTCAAGAGGCCGAATTACTCTAGGACCTATCACCAAGGGAGTTAGTCGTTATGATGTATTGGTTAACGATGATGGGGTTATTACACTCAAACCATTTACGGAAATTCCTGCAAATGAACAATGGTTATTTAAGAATGAAAAGGCATCCAAACAAGTCAAAGAAGGCTTAAAACAAGCAACGGCCAGAAAATTTTCTAAACGAAAATTTGTTGCTGAGGAAAAGTGATGATTTTCGAGTTGAAATTTACCATTGAGGCAGACACTGTTTACCAAGAGATGGAAGATCAGGTTCGCTCAATAGAGAAAAATAGAAAAAAAAATGCTAAAAATAAATCATCCAAACAAGAAGGATTATTTAAACAAGTAACAAAGACCTTATCTTTTCTAATTGCTATCACCGCTCATCCTTAACTAAACTAACTTTTTAAGTATGTAACTTATTGAGTATGGCTTATTGAGTATGGCTTATTGAGTATGCCCAACTTTTAGGCCAATTGCTGTTTACAATTCATAAATAAAAATTATTTTTATCCGTTACTTAACTACTTAAATTAATTCTAAATAAATAAATTTACTTCACTATCTACTAATTCATAAAGAAATATCCATTAAAATCCTATTATCGATACGGATATAAGCATCACATAAGGAATAATATATGGATAGAGTTTTTAGAGATATTAAATTTAGTTTGATTTTTATCCTTCTAATTTTTTTCACACTTCAAGCAATCTATGCAAGCGATAATGATGGAGTTGACAAAGATAAAACCCATAAGGGTGTAATAAAAAGTAATGTTACCTTTAATGATAATCAACGGATTCTAACTATAGAATCATCTCCTTTTGCAAGAGAAAAGTTAATTAGAGAGACAATCACTTCGTTTGCAATACCTAAATTAGAAAAATTTTTAAATAATCGCTTAGTTGGAGACAAGACAGGATTAGGTCCTAAAAAAGAAGATTGTACTCCTGAAAAAATGAGTGAGATGAGCTTTAAAGAAGCATGGACAAAATGTTATGGTATCCCTGATTATTTTTATTATGATGCTGATGCTGGTTTTTTTAAGGTTCCAAGTTTTAGTCCACATCCTATAAGTATAGATTTAAAAAACATAAAGATTGATAAGATAAAATTTGGTAAACCCGTTGTTTCCTGTGTGGATTTGGATTGTAGTATAGAGATGTCTTTGGAAGATCTTGATGTTTCTTTTGATTTTGAAATAATAAATGTGAATCAAGTATATGAAGTAGCTCCAGGTGAATCACTTCTAAAATTTAAACCACTAAAGTTTAAATTAAAAAATAATTTGGGTGATAAGATCCCAAAATTTGAATTAACTGCTAAGTTGCAAGACTCTACGGAGGGAAATGCTCCTTTAGAATTAAGAGCAAGTGGTACTAAATTAGAAGTTCAACCAGGAATTTTTAAATTAGAGATTCCTAGTATTAGAAATGTGGGAGAAGATGATGCTAATATAAATATAGCGGAGCTATTAAACAGAGATAAAAAACTAGATGTTGGTGAAACATCTGTATATCTTTTATCGAAGGCAGCATCAGCTCTTATTGGTAGTCTTAGTATGTATTTTAATTTAGTAGATGTTGGTCAAAGCTTGAATGAACTCTTATCAGATGAAGATAAGATTATTTCCGTTAACGAAATAATTAATACAAAAGTATTGCCAATGGTTCTTAATTTGGTAAATAAATCGATTGCTAAATCTCCATACTTGCAAAACATTGGTTTAAAAATTCCTCCTCTAGGTTTGCAAGATGTTTATGATTTTGAAAAATTTGATAAACTAACAAAAGGATATAGTTCTCAATTAGAAGAATTAAATAATCTTTTAAATATTCTTATCAGTGGCAACGATATAGAACTTATTGCTGACAAGTTGATGGCCAAAAACATTGCAGAGATTAAAATTGATTCAAAAAATATTTTTCCTACGAGTGATGTAATTAAAGAGATTGCAGAGTCTCAATTTAAAGGCACTATTAAATTAATTGATCGTGCCGAAGTTGCCGGCAAAAAATTAAAAGAGTTATTAATTAAATCACTCGATAAAACTAAAAAAGAAATTACTGGAATGAGAAATCAAAATGATTTAGTAGTACATTTAAAGAATCAAGTAAAATTGCTTGAAGATAATATGAAACAGATGGAAAATGCTAAGGAACAAATTAAGGCAAAAATTAAATTAAATGAACAGGAAGTAAATTTACGAGGACTTCTTGAAAAAAATCCATTGGACCATAATAATTTGAGAATAGTTCTTGCTGATACTGATGAGAATTCTTGTGATGGCCAAAGCAATAAAGCGTCATGTTTAGAGAGTAAATGTGATTTTGATGTAATGGTATCTATGAATTTTAAATTCCTTAACAAGCAGTTGTTGAAATTTTTTCAACAAAAGAAATTTGATTTTTGTTTTACTGAAGATAAGGAGATATTTATCAGTTGTAAAAGTGCTAAGGAACAAAAAATCCCAGTGACTGAAGTTAAAATGTTATCTGCTCCTCAAATTATTTGGGAAAAATCAGAGAATAAATACAAGATTGATTTAGGTTTTAATATTAATGGTACCAGAGATAGTAAAGTAACAACTTATCTTAATCCAAGCTCTTTGCCAGATGGCCGCTTATCTTTAGATCCTAAATTTATTTTAAGTGATTCTGTAAACAAGTCATCACAAGAGGGAAATATTTTACAAAATATAGCAAAAAATGTAATTAAATTTATTACACTCTTAAATCCCAATGCTTCTAAATACATTAATGAAAACTCCACTGATAGTATCAATCATGATTCACTAGAAAATGCCAACTCTCTAAAAATACCAATGGTAGATGTTGTGGATGTACAAAAGAATGAATCAGGAATCGCTATCTTTGGAAAGTTGAAAGAAAATTAAATTAAATTAAATTAAATTAAATTAAATTAAATCTAATGCTTGTTTTGCATAGACAGGTAATTTGCTCGATAATTCTGGAGACAAACCAAAATCATTTTTGATTTCCTTAGGGAAAATTCCGATAATACTAATTTCTGGAATGTAGTAATCTGTTTCTTTCGCTAATGCTAATACTTTAATTAAGTCCCCTTCATGAGTACTGATGTTGGCCAAATTTTTCGTGCTTTCTACTTGAGAAGGAGAAAAAATAATAAATTCTCCAGGCACGGAGACAGTGACGGATGCTGCGTGAGAGGAGGATTCTATTTTAGCAGTATCAACGATCACAATTTTTTCAGTGGAGTGATTTAGATAATTAAATAAATTTAAAAGATTGCCAGAGAGATCGATAGCACGAATACTGTCTTCTGATCCAGCAGGGATAAGATTATTTTCTTCAATATGCTCAATTACTTTTATACCAATACTATCATCGAACATAGAATAGTTTCCAATACCAATTATATATTTCACAGGATGCTCCTAAAAAAAAGGGGACCACTCTTTAAGTGATCCCCTTCCATTATGACTATGACGAAAAAAACAAACTAACCAACAAATTTAACATTCAAGAAGTGAGTTGAACAAGAAATGCATGGATCGTATGAACGAACTAACATCTCAAGTGCCAATTCCATCTCTTTTTCACTCTTATTTTGACTTAAGAGTTCTGGTACTAATGCTTCAAAGTCTTTTTGAATATTAGCATGATTTTGGTTTGTTGGGATGATACAGTTTCCGTACAAACACATACCATTTTTATCATACTCGTACTCATGGAATAAAATTCCTCTTGGAACTTCAACTGCACTTGCGCCTTTAGACCACTTAGTTGGTTTTACTAATTCTTCATCTTTAATTCCAGCGCTTAATAACTCATCAATGATTCCAACGCTCTTATAAACGTCGTTAACCACTTCTACTGCTTGAGCTACTGAGTTCATGTAAGGATTAGTACAAATAGGTTTTAATCCAAATCTATTTGCGGTTTCTTTTGCTTTTGGATGAAGCATTTCATAGTTGTTGTTAAAACGTGCCAATGCTCCGGCCGCATAGCTATCTAAATTGTGCTTACAATATTTAGCTGTTGATTGTGGTGGTACCCATTCATTGGTTACTTTTTTATAATCAGCAACTTTAATTCTCTCTTTTTTTCCATCTGGCATCGTACATTGAATCATACCATCATATAGTCCATACTCTTCATCTGAACTTACGGCGATATATTCTGTTGGACGAGAAAATGGAGGAATCTTTGGAGCAAGAGCTGCAACTGTGTCTAGAGTTGCAAGTAAATCAGGTTCTGCACCTAAAATAACTTTTCTTAATGCTTCTAATTCCTTCTTAGTTGGAAGTTTTGTAAAACCACCAGGAACAACTGTTGTTGGATGAGTTGTTCTACCAGCAAGTAGTGATCCCCACTCATGACCAATTCGCTTTAATTGTAGAGCACGCTTTACAACTGCAGTGTGAGTTGGAACTAATGGAAATACAGATGGAGCACCCAATAGATCAGGAGCTACTAAGAAGTAAACGTGAAGTACGTGAGAATCAAAATTCTCAGCATGCTTTAGTAGTCTTCTTAATTTTTTTGTTTGAGGAGTAATCTCAATTCCTAAAGCTGTTTCAGTTGCTTTTACAGAAGCAAAAGTGTGACCAACAGAACAGATACCACAAATTCTAGAGGTAATTCTTGCGACTTCACTATAGTGACGTCCGCGAACCATGGCCTCAAAAAATCTTGGTGCTTCTGGAACTTGCCACTCGCACTTTTCAATTTTACCACTCTTTACATTTACGACAATATTGCCGTGACCCTCAACACGGGTCAAATGATGTACATTAATGTTTATATCTTTCTTCATTTTGAATCACTCCTTAAGTTGGCCGTAAACATTCTTGACTTGTTTTGAGCGCGTTCTTCAGATAAGTGGCCCTTTTCCATCAGAACTTTTTTGAGCGCTTGTTCGTTAGGTTGATCTACGAAGCCACGGCATGCCTCACATGGAATTCCATCACCAGGACATTTAGCATTACAGCCTGCTCTCGCAACTTGTCCCATACAATGGTCATTGCTTTCATAACGACAAACATTTTCGTTACGTTTGCATTCCATACATACTGGATAGTTTGGAATAACAGGAGTTTTACCATGTAGTAAGTGAGATACGATTCTTACGAATTCATACTTATCCATTGGGCAACCATAAACAGCGTAATCAACTTTAATGGCCGCTGAAATAGGAAGAGCTTTCTCGCTTGCTAGATGAGGCATCTTTGAATCTTTTTGATAAACAGCTTCACTATAATCTTTTTGATGATTTTTTAGAGCGTTGATACCACCTGTGGCCGCACAAGCACCATAAGCAATAACTACACCAGCGCGCTTACGAATATCTTCTAAACGTTTGCGATCTGCTTCTCTAGTATAACTTCCCTCGATAAATGCGATATCATATTGAGCAGCCTTTTCACTCATGGCCTCTCTAAACTCTACTATTTCAATATGATTTAATAATTCCAAGAAAGCAGCATCACCATAATTGGTGAGCTCAATCTGGCATCCTTCACATGATGTGAAATCAAAAAAGGCGACTTTTGCTTTACTCATTATAATGCCTCCTCTAAATTTTCAATGTCTGCATAAGAAAAAACTGGTCCATCAACACAAACATATTTGTTGTTGATCTGGCAGTGTCCACACTTACCAACACCACACTTCATTCTTCTCTCTAGGTCAACGTAAATATTTTTACGACTTACACCAATCTTATCCAACTCTTTAATTACGAATTTAAACATAATTGGTGGACCACAAATAATTACTCTAGTGTCTGGCTCAATTTGAGTTTTATTAAATAATGTAGTGATAACTCCCACATTACCTTTCCAACTGCCATCACCTTTATCAACAGTTTCATAGAAACTAACATCACTGGATCCTCTCCAGTTTTTTAGATCTTCATGAAACATTTGTTGAGATGGATCTTTAGCACCATAGAATAGAGAGAATTTTTTGAATTCACTTCTTCTGTCCATGATGTATTGAATGAGACTTCTGGTTGGACATAATCCGATACCACCAGCGATAACCAAAATATTTTGGTTACGTAGTAGAGGTAAATCAAAGCCGTGTCCCATCGGACCACGAATGAACATTGAATCACCTTCATTTAATTTATTAATTGCTGCTGAAACTCTTCCCACAGTTCTAATAACTATGTCGAAAGTATTTTCACGAGTAGGAGAACTTGCTAGACCGATTGGAATTTCTCCGTAACCAAACAGAGAGACTTCTAAAATCTGGCCTGGTTCAAATTTCATTTTTTCTTTATTCGCCAATTGAAGAGTGAAATGTCTCTCCGATTGGGTGGCCTGAATTGCTCTCAAAATCTTTGCCTCTTTAGGCAAAAAGATATTGGAATAATTTTGGCCGTTCTTATTTTCAGAACAAGCACATTTATCACAAGACATATTATGCCTCCATTACATTATTAATTTATTAAAAATAATTAACTATTCTACTCTACCGATCACAACTATCGTAACTCCATTATCTTATTTATAACTTTTGTTGGGTCAGCGATATCCGCTGTACACGCACTTGAGCATCTTCCACATCCAACACAAGCAGGTCCACCTAATTTTTCATTCAGATATGTAGCCTTTCTCATGATTCTATGACGGAAACGATCAGCACTATGTTCACGGAAATTTTCAGTAGCGCCTGCTCCTAAAGAAATTTTTGAGAAATCTTCAGTTAAACATGCATCCCAATAACGAGAGCGTAGTCCTGATGTTTGATCAAGGTTCCAATCATCTTGAACATCAAAGCAATAACATGTTGGACATACGACATTGCATGAGCCGCAAGAAAAACAATCATGAGCTGCATTTTCCCAAACTTCTTTTTTGTCGAATGATTTTCTTACTTTGTCTGCAATTTCTTTTGTTCCATACTTTAATGACTCTGGACACTTCTTTAGTACAGCATTGTTGATTTCCTCTGCTTCTTTTCTATGAGAGTCAGTTCCCTTGTCAAATTTACCAAATTTAACTAGAGCTTCACCTTTGTTTGTGATTGCTTCATAGAGGTAACCATCTTTTAATTTTGTTAAATAGGCATCATGTCCTTTTGGTTTCACTTCAGTTCCAACTGAGCCGTAGAATGCGCGATTAGAAACTGTTTGCACATTTGAGGCAACAATTGTAGTTGCTTCACGATTAGCAAGATAGTTCCAATCCTCATTTTTCTCTCTAAAGAGATGATCGGTCATATCAATTGCTTTTACATCATAGAAGTGCACACCAAATAGAATTTTCTCTTCTGGATTGATGCAACCATTGTAGTGATTGCCTTTAAACTCAACCAGTTTTTGGGTGGTAGGGAAGAATTCTTTCTTGGGTGGAAGAATAGTCGTATCATAGTCTAAACGAAGATCTTCCGGAAGCTCAATTCTATCAAAGACAAACTTGTGCTTCTTGGCCTTTGGGCCAATCACTTTTTTGGATCCAACTAAACTTTTTACAAAGTCGTTGAAGTCCTGTGATTTGATAAAGTAAAGGTTCATACATTTCTCCACATGTTCAAGTTACAAGTTCAAACTAAACTATAACCATTATATTCGCATTTATCCATATGTAAAAAATTGATTAATATTTTGTTTTCAAAAAAAATTATTTAAAAATGATTTTTTTTTAGCAATTGTTGACTTTTTAACTCATTATAGGCAATAGATGACTAATATCAATGTTCCGATACTACTAAATATATTCCGAATATATTCTTAATTTATTCAGAATAAAAAAATATACATTCCGATATTATTACACTTAAAAGGGACGGTTAACATGTCATACACTACAGAAGACGTTGGCAAATGCAGCAAGAAGTTTATATTCAATCTTACAGAGATAGATTTATCTACACCTCTAAAAGATAAGCTGATTGAAAAACAAAAAAAAGCTGATTTCAAAGGATACCGCAAAGGAAAAGTTCCGATGTCTGTAATTGAGCAATTCTATAAACCTCAATTAGAAGATGAGATTATGCGTGAATACTTGAGCAATCAATTTTATAAAGCAATTGATGAAACAAAAACTAATGTAATCGGAAATCCCGTATTTTCAAATGTAAAATATGATAGCAAAGATGGAAAGGGCGAAGCAACTTTCGATGTGGTAGTTGATTTTGTTCCAGAGTTTAAATTAATTGATCCTAATACTCTAACATTTGTTGAAGAGAGAGTTGAAGTAAGTGATGAAGATATTAATAATATAAAAGAACAAATGAGAAGCTATCGCTCTGAACTGGTTGTAATTGAAGGTTCAGATGATCTAGCACTTATAAATGGAAATTATGCTATTGCTGATTTTAAAGCTTTCGATGCTGAAGAAGCAAATGGCGAAAGTGGAAACGAAAGCTTTGGCCAAGAGATTGAGAAGTTAAATTTTAAAGATAGAGTTTTAGAGATAGGAACTGGACTTTTTATTGCTGATGTTGAAGATCAAATGATTGGAATGAAAAAGGGTGAGAAGAAAGAAATCATTACTACAATTCCAGATAAGTTTTATCAAAAAGATTTTGTTGGTAAGAGAGTTCGCTTTGAAGTTCTTTTAATTGAGATTAAAGAATTAAAGAAACCAGAGTTTGATGATGCATTCGTGAGCGAAATGGGCTACCAATCTATTGAGGATTTTGAGAACAAATCAAGAGAGGGAGTACGAAAATATAAAGAAAACGAAGTAAAAAAGAAATTGTATCAAGAGATTATGGAAAAATTAGTAGAGAGTATTCCAATTGATCTTCCTCAAAGTATTATTCAAGCACAAGAAGAAGCAACAAGAAAAAATATAGATGCGAATTTAAAACAACAGCGCATGAATGAAACTCAAGTAAAAGAGTATTTTGAAAAGTGGGATGAGGATATAAAGAAGCGTTCAGAGTTTCAAGTAAGAATTGATTTTATCCTTAATAAGTTTGCTGATGAATATGAAATAGATGTTACCAATAGTGATCTTGATAAACGTTACGAAGAGATGTCTCATGAATATAGAAGTAGTGTAGAGGAAATCAGAAAGTTTTATAATGATCACAAAAATTCAAAACAAAAATTAAATCTTATCTATACCATTAGAGAGGAAAAGACTCTTAAGCGCTTGTCAGAGATGGTTCGCTTGAATTGATATTAAATGTTGCAAATATTTGATCTGGAAAAATCATACGGTGAAAATTCTATCTTTTCGGAGGTAAATTTTGCAATTAGTAGCGGCGAACGGGTGGGAGTGGTTGGACGAAATGGTCATGGTAAAACCACTCTTTTTCGACTTATCATTGGTGAGGAATCCGCAGATAAAGGAAAAATTGTTTTCCCTAAAAATTATCGAGTTGGATACTTAAGTCAAAATTTAAAATTTTCAGAACATAGTGCGAGCGTAGTAGACGAAGGAGTCTTAGGACTTCCGGAATCTGAAAGAGATGCAAGATACCTTGTTGAAAAGGTACTACTAGGCCTCGGATTTAGTAAAGATGATTTACTTAAAAAACCCCAAGAGTTATCTGGTGGATACCAAGTACGTCTCAACTTGGCCAAGGTGCTAGTCTCCGATGCTCAGATGCTACTTCTTGATGAGCCAACAAATTATCTTGATATTTTGTCTTTGCGATGGCTTGCTAAATTTTTACGTAGTTGGGCCGGAGAGCTCATGCTCATCACTCACGACCGAGAATTTATGGATTCAGTGGTGACTCACATTCTAGGAATTCATCGTAAAGGAGTAAGAAAGATAAAAGGAGTCACTTGCGATTACTTTCAAAGGATTGCTCAAGATGAAGAGATCTACGAAAAGACCCGCTTGAACGAAGAAAAAAGAGTTAAAGAGATTCAAAACTTTGTAGATAAATTTCGAGCAAAGGCCAGACAAGGTTCGCTTGTTCAATCAAGAGTGAAAATGCTTGCAAAATTGGAGTTGAAAGATAAGTTAGATAGAGTCTCCGATTTAGATTTTTCTTTTTCATTTTCTCCATTTAATAGTAAGTGGCCTTTGGCGGCCAAAAATTTGTCATTTACCTATGATGATTCTCTCCCCTTAATAATAAAGAATTTAAGTTTCACCCTTAGTAATCTTGATCGCCTAGCGATCATCGGAAAAAATGGTAAAGGAAAAACCACGCTACTTAATTTGTTAGCGCAAAAACTTTTGGCCAAAAGTGGTACTGTTGAGTTTGCTCCCAATGTGAAAGTTGCCTACTTTGAACAAACCAACAGAGATACTTTGCACCCAGAAAATTCAGTAGAAGACGAAATAAAAAGTACCAATCCAGATCTTCCATATTCTAGAGTACGAGGAATTTGTGGAACCATGATGTTTTCTGGAGATGATTCAAAGAAAAAAGTTAAAATTTTATCTGGTGGTGAAAAATCCAGAGTATTATTTGGAAAAATTTTGGCCACTCCTTCAAATTTGCTTTTACTAGATGAACCTACCAACCATTTAGATTTGGAATCAACCAATGCTTTAATTGAGAGTTTGAATGAGTTTGAGGGGGCAGTAATCATCGTCACTCATAATGAGATGTTACTGAAAACTATTCCTAATAAGTTTATTATCTTTCAAAGAGATAAAATTGAATTATTTGATGGCACATATGAAGAATTTTTAAGTAAAGGTGGTTTTGACGAGGAAGAACTTGAGGAGAATGAAGGTGGTAACGAAGGTGAGAAAGAATATTTTTCTCAACCACTTCAATTACTTTCCATAAAGGAATATAAAATTCTCAAACGAAATCTTATCGCAGATAGGGCGAAGATACTCACTCCCTTAAAAGAAAAGATGGATCACTTTGAAAATATAATTATTACATTGGAGAGCGAGAAAGAGGAATTAACTGCTAAGCTTCTCTCTGTATCCCAAGAGATGTCTAAAATTGCAAAGCGCTTAGGAGAAATTGAAAAAGAATTAGCAGATTTATATATTGAATTTGATGAAAGTGTTTCTCTTTATGGAGAGGAGGAAATTAAGTTTGAAAAACTATTCTCTGATTTAGAGAAACGTTTAAAGGGTTAAGGTATTAAGGTATTTTTATGGAAATGAAATTTCAATTATCATATCCCGATTTTGATTTTAGTGGCAGATTACATATTCTAGGTATTAACCGTATTCTTAATGAAACCGCCGGATATCATTCCTTTCAATTAGGTTATGCTCCAGAACAACTAAACCCAAGAGGAATTAGCTGGGTTCTAGGAAAATTTATAATAAGATTTGAAGCACCAATGCCTACCACTACTGATCGTTTTAGCAATTACTACACTGTTAAAACATGGCGAAGTGGAATAAAAGATATTATTGCTTATCGTGATTATGAATTGTTTGATGATAACAACAATACACGATTGGCAGTCGCCCGTGCAGATTGGATTTTGTTTGATATTAATAAACGAGTTCCGCTACCATTAATAGATGAAATTAAAAATAGCTACATCGATCCAATTCCGCCAATTGTTTTTGATTCATCTGAATTTATGTCTCGTATTCCGATCATTGATGGGGAGGGAGATAATAGAACTACTTTTAAGAAAGACTTTACCGTAAATGTTAGTGACATAGATGGAAATTTACATGCAAACAACCTTTCTTATTTACGTTGGATTTTAGATCCACTTCCTCCAGAGTTTTTGCAAAAACATCAAATGGTGAGTATGAAAATAACCTACGCGGTAGAGGCAAAATATAATGACAACATTTCTACTGTAATCGAACTCACTAAAAGTGATAACGATAATGATAATGATAATCCGATCACAATCCATAATATCAAAAGAAGAGCAGATAATAAGATACTTACCTACGCAAGTATTAAATGGAATTTAAGGTAAAAGTTATATGTTAAATTTTGTAAGATGTAGTATTGGCTCAAAATGCTACAGGAACAAAAACAAATGAGATCACTTCAATTAGTGAGTTGTTGTCATATTTGGAATTAAAAGGATGCATTGTAAGTATAGATGCAATAGGATGCCAATCTGAATTTGCAGAAAAAATTAGAAAAAAAGATGGAGACTATGTTTTGGCCCTTAAAGGGAACAAAAAAATATTACATGATAAAGTTGATAGAATATTTCATGATTTTTTAGAACGTAATCATACAAGCATACCTTATGATCAATATCATACAGAAGAGAAAGGTCATGGGAGAAATGAAAAAAGAAGTTATTATTCATTTTCAAAAAATATTTTTAATGAGCTAGATGATGAGATAGTATGGATGGATTTCAAATCGGTTACAGCAGTTCATTCTACTAGAGAGATTAAAGGACAGTTTCAGAGCGAAATTCATTTTTTTTAGAATGAAAGATGTATACTTTTAATCATATTAACTGATAAATTTAGTTATCTATGAAGAAGAAAAAAATAAAACAAAATAAACTTGCCCACACTATACGAAAGTTTGTTAAACACAAACCTTTACATGTAATTGTTAAAACATTAATCAACATTTCTTTACAAGAAAAGAGTTCTCTTGCTCAAATAAAAACGCTAATCTCTGAAGTGGAAAAGAGATATTATGTTAATATTTTTCAATATCATATCACAAAAAACCATATCCACTTCTTTATATTGGCACCCACTAAGGAACACCTATCGCAATCTATGTGCTA
>JADFZW010000020.1 GCA_015232355.1 Oligoflexia bacterium | reverse complement strand
TTGAAATAGTTATTTAGAGACCTTAATGAGAGGTTTTATTAAATAGTTGAATAAACACTTTCACTGTTTATGGATCGCTTATCTTATGTTGATACTGCTTATATTAGATGCGATTGCCCTTGGCGTGTCACTGGAGATTAGTCACCTTAGATTAGGCGGCGGGGTTGATTGGTTCTTGGTATTATTTCCCCAACAAACAACAGTCCCATCATTTTTTACAGCACAAGAATGAAAACCTCCTAGAGCAATACTTCTAACATCTTTAAGATCAGATGGCGGGGTTGATTGGTTCTTGGTATTATTTCCCCAACAAACAACAGTCCCATCATTTTTCAAAGCACAAGAATGAGAATATCCAAGAGCGATACTTTTAACATCTTTAAGATCAGATGGCGGGATTGACTGGTTGTTGGCTCCCCAACAAACAACAGTCCCATCATTTTTTACAGCACAAGAACGACCAAATCCAAGAGCAATACTTTTAACATCTTTGAGACCAACTGGCGGGGTTGACTGGTTGTTGTGGGAATTATCTCCCCAACAAACAACAGTCCCATCATTTTTTACAGCACAAGAATGTTCACGTCCAAGAGCAATACTTTTTACATCTTTAAGATCAGATGGCGGGTTTGATTGGTTGTTATTATTATGTCCCCAACAAACAACAGTCCCATCATTTTTTAAAGCACAAGAATGATAATTTCCTAGAGCAATACTTTTAACATCTTTAAGACCAGATGGCGGGTTTGACTGGTTGTAGAAATTATCTCCCCAAAAAACAACAGTCCCATCATTTTTTAAAGCACAAGAATGAAAAATTCCTAGAGCAATACTTTTAACATCTTTAAGACCAGATGGCGGGGTTGATTGGTTGTCATCATTATCTCCCCAACAAACAACAGTCCCGTCATTTTTTACAATACAAGAGTGATGGCCTCCAAGCGCCAAGATGTTATCAATGCTGTTATCAAGGTTGTTATTAAGATTATTGCCTTTTAATTTTTCAAAAGAAAATAAAGGAAGTGTTGGCGGTGGAGGAAGAAGGTCAAATGCCTCGAATATCTCTTTTTGTTTTTTACTATTTTGTTCACCACTGTATTCTTGCAAAATAAGTTGACTTAAATTTATTCCATTACGAAAATTAATTTCTTCGATATTTCCAAGAAGAGTAACGTTGTTACTATTACCCATGAACTCTTTAATTTTTTGTACATCTCCTTGTAAGACAAGGCGATGCAGTTCTTTTGTCAAATCTTCTCTTTTTCCAAAGAGAGAAGGATCAGTGAGTATCTTGTTTAATAATGTTGAAAAATTTTGAATGCTCTTCTTGCTTTTACTTTTAGCTTTACACATTTCCTCTTCCTCTTCTTTTTTTCCATCGCAATTGCTACCCGATTTAAATTTCCCAGCATCTTCTAAAACCATTTTTTTTAATTTTTGTTGGAACTGATTAAAAGCATCTTCATCACGGGGATAAATTTTAGAGGATAGAACTTTTGTATATTTGCTTGCGGTAATTCTAATTTGAGCAATACTAAACAAGCGATCTTTATCTTTGCTATCGTTACTCCTAAAAATATCCCACGATCCAGGGTTATTGTATTTACCACTATATTCCTCAAATATCTTTTTTAACTTTTCTGGTTCTTCTCTCAACATACGTTGGTACTCTGAAACTGTGAGATTAAAGGGCAACTTTGCTCCTATTGGTTCAGTTAACATAGAGATCTTGTCAAACTCTTTTGCATTAGAAAAAAACTGATACATTCTACCATTATTTGCATTAGTGGGATCAGCAATTAATGCTTCATACTCTCTTACTCTTTCTTTGCTTAAACAAAATTTTGATAAATATTTTTCCAATATATCATGCAAATTAATTTCAGTTGCTCCAGCGGTAGAATTACTCCATAGATAAAGTGAATTAGAAAAGGGCACATCTCCTGAAAAAAGAGTGGGATTAAGAGAAAGAGTCTCTTTAGCAAACATCTTATCCGTATTTAAAGCATTCTTATTATCAAGGACATTTTGCGATTCATTTGCAACTTGTGCTAATGTTTCTATCGGTTTTTTATTCTTAGAGGAAAAGTTATGTAAAATAGAATCACCTCTGAAATTATTGTTAGAAATAGATTCGTTTTGCCTTACTGACTCAATATAGTTGTAAAGATCATATAATCCTCCAGCTTTGCCTTCAACTCCATGATAAGTAACAACATCATTTTTATGATCTTTGTGTGGAAGTATCTCTCCTCCTCTGCCGCTAATTATTTCACATAGAGCGAGCTGTTCATTTGTAGTTAGATCATTAGAGTTGTTGGCCTTCACTTTTCGTTCTTGTAAAATCTTTTTTATCTTACTAACATCATCTTGCTCAGTTATTTTAATCTTCTTGCTCTTATATTTGTAAGTGTAGCTAAGACCATCTTTTCCATCACTTTCTATCAGCACAGGATATTCTTTTGTATCCACAACATCCACAACATCCACAACATCTACACCATAGAGCAAATTAAAATCACATCCATAAGTATGTGAGTAGTACTCTTTTTCTTGCAATAAAATATTTTCAATTTGTTTTTTTATTTTTGAATCACTTTTTATTTTTTCATATAAATCATTATATCTTCCCCAAGATTGAGGTTCAATTTTTCGTAATAGATTAAAATAGTCCTCTAACATCTTATCCATATCTGTAGAAGTCGTAGTCGTTCCAGAATTATTAAATAGAGAAAGATATTTTAAACTAGGAATAAATTCTATATCTATATCTTTATCTTTTATATTTGTATTACTAGTCGTAGATTTTAGCATTAGTCGTTGGAATCCAGTATCTATGGCCCTGGCATTTTCATCTCTATGATCTACCTTGCGTGCCTTCTTGAAAAAAGAAATAAAATGTTCAGGCCACTTTACAAGATCAAGATAAAGTGGATCATCTTTTTTAGTATCAATGTATATTTTGGGATCAACCAAATGATGATTACCAGAGGGAGAAAAGTGTGCTTGGACATTAAATCCTTGCTCTTTCATCTTATCGTGCACTTCTTGCATCCGTTTCACTGGTGCTATATCATCTTTTTCACCATGAATAATTAAATATGGAATGTTTTTGGGTAAATTTCCAACTCTATCTTTAAAATCATATTGAGCAACTGTACTAAATAGTTGAACTGCTGCAAATGGATTTACCAACTTCTCTTTACCAATTTTTTCTAACATTTGAAAATTAATGCCGGAGCCAGCACTTATACCATATAAAAAGACTTGATCTGGATCGACATTACTACCTTGAAACTCTGTTGTTCTTACTGCACGACCAACATTGTATATATCATCAATCTCCTTGTGCTGGCGATAATTAGGAGCAACCACAATATATCCTTGAGCTACATAATAATCTACGATTGGATCAAAACGATTCAAATCCAATTTATAATTAGCATCGTTTCCGTGTGTATAAATTAAAACTGGTCGATTCTTTTCTTTATAAAACTTTGGATTACGATAATAACAGGCACACTCTACATCTGAGATAGTTTTAAACTCACGAATAATTTGTAGGTCATCAGACATAAAAGGCACTCCTAATTCATCTGTGGCCTTTATTTGAGCTCTCTGTTTTTCAGTCGAATGTTGATCCCAGAAATCAAGCTCTTCTTTTGGAGTAAGTGGATTCTTCCTTACTTCCTCATATTTTGTTAGTGCATCTCTGCGCTCTTTGTTTAAAATGTAGAGATCTGCAAATCGCATGGCCTCTTTAGAGGGTTGATATTTTTTTGGAACTTTGGATAAGAATGATTGATATTTTGTCTTTAAATAATCTGAAATCTTCGCCCCTCGCTGAACAAAGAGTGTTGTTATATCAAGATTATTAGTTTTAAGAGCGAGCGCCAGTGGCGTTTTTCCATCATCAGTTTTAGCATCAATATTGGCCCCAGCGCTTAAAAGGAAATTTATTATATCAGTTTGACCTCTTAAGGTAGCATTGTGAAGAAACGTCAACCCGTTACTACCTTTTGTATTTACATCCATCTTTTTTATTTCAATCAGCTTTTTTACTGACTCGAGATCTTGTGCCTTATCGATCTCAGCAAGAAGAGTAGCAAGTGGATTGTGGTCAAAGTAAAAATGTTTTAAATTAGGAAGGTTTTTGATTTCAGCAGGAAGAGCAGTAAGCTTATTATTTGAAAGATCAAGCTCTGTTAAATTAGCAAGTTTCCCTCCGATTTTCATTTCATTTGCTATTTTAATTAATATTTCTGGTAATTCATCATCTTGGATGTTTAAGTGAGAAAGTTTCATCTTTGTATCACTTGGGCCATATTGCTCAATTATTTTTAAAATATTTGATCTGATTTCCGCATTAACAATGCTCACTTGAAAAAGTAATAATATTGTAAGAATCAAAAATAAAGAATGTAATTTATTTACTATTAATTTTTGCATTTTAGTGGCCCTAATTTTTAAGTATGTATAAGAATGTAACCTTATCGGCCAAAAAGTGCCGGCCGACTATTTTTTTCTTTTTCTCTTTTAACTCAATCAGTCCCACAAGTGGCGTGTCACCGTCATTATTAAACTCGAACAACACTGATTACATCATCGTGTGATTTTATAGCATCCATCACTTTTAGTAATTCGCTATAGTCTTTGACTTCAACTTCGAAGATAAAATTTCCCTTCTGATCAGGAAGTGATTTAGCAACAGCGGCCCTAATATTAATTCCTAAATTATTTATAGTTTTAGAAATTTTGGCCAAAATTCCTGGGCGATCTAGAGTCACTATACGAACACTAACTGGATGTTTAAAGGCAAATGAATCATTCCAGTGCACAGAGATTAAGCGATTGGATGCTGAATTGGGGCCGCTTATGCCACCGCCGCTATTAGCGTGGCCCTCCTCTTCAGTCACAAATCCCTTCTTCTTACAACTTATTGTATGAATAGTTATCCCTCTTCCTCTGGTAACATGACCAATGATAGGGTCTCCAGGAATGGGATTACAACATTTGGCCATTCTTACTAAGACATCATCTAATCCATCAACAATCACAGCATTGTCTTTAGAGGTGCTTTTTTGGGCCACAAGAGTGACCTTTTGATAATCATTTTGAAGTTTCTCTAAATCCTTAGAGAGTTTTTCTCCATCTTCTGTGCTGGTCACCTCGTCGTCGTCGAAGAGCTCTTTTAAAATATCTTTAGGAGTATATTTGCCAGCACCAACATGAACGTAGAGCTCATCTTCAATCTTAAAGTGAAGGGTTTTGAGTAAGCGATCCCAATCGCCACTCTTCTTTAGCGATTTAACGGAAGTAGAGTAGAGGCGAAAGGCTTTTTCTAAAAGTTCTTCGCCTGCAATTTTTTGTTTTTCTCTCTCAACTTTTAAGAGATATTGTTTGATTTTTGTTTTTGCACGAGTGGTGCGAACTAATTTAAGCCAATCTTTAGAGGGAGTTTGGGTTTTACTAGTTAAGATCTCAACTACATCACCTGATTTTAAACGATATTTTAAGGGAACAATTTTTCCATTGATCTTTGCTCCCACACAGAGATTTCCCACTTCGGTATGTATAGTGTAAGCAAAATCTAGTGGGGTGGCACCTGATGGTAGCTCCATCACGTCACCATTAGGAGTGAAAATAAAAACACCACCAGAGTCTAATTCATCTTTAACTACAGTCATGAACTCGGAACTACTTTGCATAGATTTATTATATTCAACAAGATCATCCACCCAAGTTAAATTAGGTCGCATCTTTCCGAAGGTCATGCCCTCTTTGTATTTCCAATGAGCGGCCACTCCAGTCTCTGCAATTTCATCCATCTCATAGGTACGAATTTGAATCTCAATTCTCTCTGCTTTAGGGCCTATTACTGTGGTATGCAGACTTTGATAGTTATTTATTTTAGGAATGGCGATATAATCTTTAAATCGCCCAGGAATGGGAGTAAATGAGGAGTGAATAACTCCAAGACACTTATAACATTGAGTAATGTTATTGGTGATTATTCTAAATGCTAAGATATCTTGAATCTGTTCAAACTCAACACTACGTTGTTGCAATTTTTTATAGATAGAGTAAAAATGTTTTGATCTACCAATCACATCTGCTTGTACCGAATATTCATCTAACTTATCTTTGATGATACTGACCACATCTTTGATGTATCGTTCGCGCTCAGATTTTTTCATCGCTACTTTTTCTGCTAGCGTATAATAAATCTCTGGTTGTAAAAATCTTAAACACAAATCCTCTAATTCTGCTTTTACAGAGTGAATACCTAAGCGACCGGCCAGGGGAACATAGATATCCATGGTCTCTTTAGCAATATTTTTTTGTCGTTCCTCTGAGACATATTGAAGTGTACGCATGTTATGCATTCGATCTGCTAACTTAACAATTATCACTCGAATATCTTTGGCCATTGCTACCACCATCTTGCGAAAGTTTTCTGCCTGGCCCTCTTCTTTGGTTTTAAATTGAATTTTAGAAATTTTGGTAAGACCAATTACTATTTGAGAGATATTTTTGGAAAATTCTCTCTCTAATTCCTCTTCTTCGACACTACAATCTTCAACTACATCATGGAGAAGACCAGCAATAATACTGTCAAGATCCATCTGCAATTTAGTTAAAAGATTAGCAACGTTCATTGGGTGAATGATGAAATCTTCACCAGAACTTCTCTTTTGACCAGAGTGAGCTTTCTCTGCAAAGAGGTAAGCTTTAGTTAAGAGATCTATATTTGCTTTGGGTAGATATGATTCAACTCGATCAATAAGCGTTTCTAAGGTTAAATCACTTTCATGGGAAAAATCAAAGTTTGCTGTCGACAAAAGCTATAATCCTATTTAGTTACTTTAGTTATTTTATGTGTTTAATACTTCGCCAATAATTTTTTTTAATTCTTTGTAAGCTGCCTCTAAATCATCATTTAAAATCATAAAATCATAATCATTTTTTTTAAGTAATTCTTTTTTAGCGTTGGCCACTCGCTCTTTTATTACATCAGGAGAATCACTTCCACGATTAATTAGTCGCTTTTCCAATTCCTCTATAGAGGGTGGACAAATAAAGATCGCTTTTGCTTTGTCAGCATATATTGCTTTTAGGGCGTCAGCTCCTTGAGTATCTATATCTAAAAGAATTGAATGTCCATTATCCAATTGTTGTTTGATAAATGATTTAGAGGTTCCATAGTAATTAGAATGAACTAAGGCCCACTCTAAAAAATCATCATGATCAATCTTTTTTTGAAACTCCTCTTTGCTAATAAAAAAATAACTTACGCCTTCAATTTCATCAGCACGCATCTTCCTAGTAGTGTAGGAGACAGATTCTTTTAATTCATTAAAATCTTTTCTAATCTTTTTTACAAGCGTGGATTTTCCGGCCCCTGAGGGTGCTACAATTATAATTAGTTTGCTCAAAGTTATATTCTCGTTTACTTAGATTGTATGTTGTAATTATAGGGTACGTAATTTCATGCTAAAAGTCAATCAACCTTCAATCAACCTTCAATAAACCTTCAATCAACTTTCAACCTATTCAGAGATCCATCCCTTCACTCTACCATTTTCAAAAAAAATAAATTTTTGTTTTCCGTAGTTATTAAAGAGCCAACGTTCATTTTCATATACAGGATTTCCGGCCACATCGATTCTTAAGGGACGACCCCAACTTTGAATAACAGCATCTTTACTCATGCCTACAACGATCTCTTGATTGTTAATCGCTAATTCATCTCGAAATCCATCAGAGTGTTTGCCTTTTTTAGGAGCGAAACCCCTGCTTATTAAATATTCATTGCGTTCTTTTAATCCTTTAAGTCGCAAAAAAAATATTTTCTCAGAAACAGTAGGGAGTTTACTCGCATAACTTTGATAATGATTATATTCTTGTTCAGGTAGCCCATCTTCCAACGCAGTCAACTCTTCTTTTAAAGTATCTTCTAACATTTTATTTCTTTGCTCTTTTTGAGAAAGAGGTGTGCGCTCCATTACACTTTTGCGATCACGACCAGAAGTTCCTTGGTCTCCAACTACCACGGGAAAATCTTCACCGGGAACAAAATACCCTTCAGAATTTTTTTCCATTTCATCTATATAACTTCTGTCTGGAAGAAAGAGACCACATCCACTAATAAATATTAGAAGTGAGGAGAAGATTACAAATAAGCATATTTTTTTTACAGTCGATAGTGAATTAGTTGATTGTTTTTCCTTCATAGAAATTCCTCCATAAATTTCACTCATTAAAATTAATTGCATCTCTATCGGGTAAAAATATTTATATCTTTATAAAAAATAATTGTTGCTAAAGAGTTTGATACATTTTGACGAGAAGGTTGATAAAAGTATTAATAAAAATTATTGATAGGAGTTTGTGTGCAAAAATTGCTTAAATTTTTATCACAGCTTGAAGAGCACACTAATAAGAGTTTAATCAAAATATTTGAGAAGATCGCTCTTCTTGTTTCTAAACTAACACCACTTTCAGTAAAAAAATTTAATAAAAGAGTAAAACTGGCGGTAACTGTAAAAATTGGCAATATAAAATTTACTATTGCCAATATTGTGAAAAAAACTCGTAATTTTATTGATAAACATAAGAATGATTTTTTTTCCTTTTTAAAAAATAAAACATTTGAGCTAGTTAATGATATTAAAAAGACATTTATTCAAACTAACTTTGAACAACTAAAGGCAAAATTTAAAAGAAAGGTTATTTATCCGATCAAGAAAAGATTAAGTGCCTTTTTTGGAATTATTAAGAGACATCTGATCATTACAATTTCTATATGTGTGGTAGTAATTTCTCTATCACTTACTCTTTATATAAAGATTAATAATTACTATAAGGAAATAGATAGAATTGAGGATGAAAAAAGTTTTGCCTTAAAAAGTGCACGTCATGATTATTTTCATGGCAATCAAAGAACCTCCGATATTATTCGCTTAATGTTACCAATTTATGTTGAGACTGCTATTGGTACAAAATCACTTTACTTGGATATAATATTGGAGGCTTCTAATCGTCTAATAATTCTTTTTATTAAAAAGTTTGAATATATGATTATTGATCATTTGATTGTAACCATATCTCCATTAATGTCTACCTGGCCCTTGAAAGAGGAAGGGAAAAAAATTATTTTAGGCAAAATTCAAGATGAGATTAATGCTTTTTTGAAAGAGAAAAATATTAGAGGAGAGATAAAAAGAGTTTATATCGATTGGTTAATGGAAGGATAGACTCAATCGGAGATCATTAAAGGAATTGGAATTTTATTCGGATTGGAGTGTTCTAGCGGTTTTATATCCGAATCCCAGAGTAAAAGAAAACCGTAAGAGTTGATGGTTTTATATACTTCCTTGATAAGAATTTTTATACTATGCCAATTGAAGAATGGATTTTCCACTCCCATATAGTAGAAATCGAAATCATCGTTTGGTCCCTTGATACTATTTAGAATTATTTTTATTCTCATCAGGTGGTAATCGCTGGATACAATTAGAACTCTTTGGTATTCAGGATTGTCTCTCAAATATCTTAAAACAGAGATAACATTTTCTACAGTATTGCGAGCAAGATAATCTATTTCGATAAGATCTGAATCAATATACATTTTTTGAGAGAGATCTTTTTTCTGAAATTGCATGATGGTTTTAACTGAATTAGAGCTTTCTACTCCAGTAATAAAAATTTGTGGGCCATTATACTCTAATGCTTTTTGTAGTCCCAGTTGAATTCTACCTGCATCGCCAGTGAAAATGGCCAAGAGATCTGGAGATTTTTTATAGAAAGCCTCTTGTGAGCGTTTATTTTCATAATGAGAGATATAGATAATTAATAAACAAAATAATCCGTAAACTCCAATAAAGGTGAGAATGAAAAATAAAATATTTGCAACATACCTTCTGGTCTTAGTTTTTTTAGATTCAAAAGTATATTTTTTTTCAAATAACATAGTTAAAATTAATCAATTTTTTTTGTTCTAGCGGCAATAACTTCTATCTCAATTAATGCTCCCTTTGGAAGTGCTGTAACGGCCACACAACTTCTAGCAGGGTATGGTGTTTTAAAAAATTTTTCATAGCTGGCATTTACCAATGGAAATGAGGCCATATCTAGAAGAAAGATTGTTGATTTTAGTATATCTTTGCGAGATAGAGATGCTGCGTTCAAAAGAGCATCAATATTTTTTAATACTTGATCTAATTGACTTTGAAAATCCTCTTTCATAGTCATTGTTGAGGGATCTAATCCAATTTGACCAGAGAAATAATAGACACCATTATATTCAGTTCCTTGAGAGTATGTGCCTACTGCTTTGGGAGCATTTTCGGTTGAAATAATATTGATTGTGTTTACATTCACTGCTTACTCCTATTTAGTTGTAATTTAAGTCAAACTATATCTATTAATTGCTAAATTTTCAATGTGGAAGATCTATTTTCAAGATAGAATAATGATAACAAATGAAATTTTAATGAAATTTTAATGAAATTTGCGAAGTATTGATTACTAAAGTGATGGAGTAAGAGATATGTTTTTTGATAAGTTTTTTAAAAATTTAGCATCAATTTTTTTAGTTGCTTCTATTCTGTTAGGAGGTGTTAATCTCACCTCTTGCGATTTTCTTCGACAAACTAAACGCAAAGTCAAAGGTGTTCTTTTTGGTACTAATGTTAAAGAGCAAGAGAGAGTTAATGCAAGTAAAGCGGCGGATGAGAGTGTGCCAACTACAGAGGATGGAAAAAAATATGATAATACTCAAATTATAGAAATTACAGATCATAAAAAGGCCATGAATCTTTGTAGTGCTTTTATTCAAACACCAACACCTGCATTAAGAGAGATGTTTATTAATGAAATGCGAGAGAAGGCGACCACAATGTATGATGAGGAAAAATTAAATGTGGATTTATCATCTTGTATTCAAAAATTAGTACCGATGTTGGAAGAAGATCAGAGCGTTATTGAGGTAGTTTATGAATTGCATACATTGTTGAGTGGAAAAAATAAAAAAGTTGCAGGAGAAGCTTTTGCAAAAGGATTTGATTTTCACCCTCAATTTTTTGTTAAAAATTATTTTAAAAAGATAAAAAAATTAGATTGTCATTTTCTTACTTCATTGCCACCAGAAGTTGAATTGGATCAAAAGAGTTCATTTTTAAATAAGCGTATTGATCAATTGATGGTTGCAAAGAAAGGACAGGAAGAAAATGCACCAGAGAATATAATAATCGAGACCTGTATTGATGACATTCGCAAAGCATTGTAAAATTAGATTCATCATCAAAAAAAATAATTTATTTTGACTTTATTTGTTTTATAGTAATGTAATAGTTGTAATCATTGGGAGGAGTTATGGTAAAAGTCTCTTTTAATGCCGATAGACAGAAAAGTAAATTATTCAAATATAATATTGAGGAAAAAATTGAAGAGAACCTCTTAATAATTATATTTTCTGGAGAGATGTCAGAGGGAGCAAATAGTATAATAAATCAGTGCCAGCGAGAGATAAATAGTAAAGACAGATATAAAGATAAAGATATAAAATATGTAATTTTAGATTTCAATGAAGTTACTTTACTTAATGAGGAGATCATTGGATCTATTAGAGGGTTGCAAAGTGCTATTCGTAAGAAGAATGCGCTAATTCGTGTTTGTTGTTTACGTCCAGAATGGAAAAAGATGTTTTTTGATGAGGATATTTTTCATAAGGATGAAATAGGAGAGGGACGGAGTACAACAATTGATGGCCTAAAAAGCAAAATGAAAAAAGATGATCTCTATTGTAACAGTCACCTATAATAACTATTCTGAACTAAAAGATACTATTAATTCACTTTCATTTTATAATGGCAATTCTATAATCGATAAATCGATTATAGAATTGATTGTTGTAAATGGAGGTGAATGTCAGCAAACTTTATCTTTTCTACAGGATCTGTATTTAGAAAATAAATTTGATTTGAAATTTAAATTTAAATTTAAAATCACTGTAATAAATGGGAAGGATAGAGGAATTGCAGATGCTTTTAATAAGGGAATATCGCAGGCAGATCCTAATACTGATGCGATAACATTTTTAAATAGTGGTGATCAACTAATTAAAAATGATTATTATCTTTGGGCCAATCAATTTTTAACATCATCAACTGCAAAAAATAGTGAGATAGATTTTATTCATTCAGACGTTTTATTTGAAGATACTCTTTGTGGCCAGATGAGAATGGGACCCACTCATAAAAATTTGGGAAGAGGTATGCCATATTATCATCAGACCATGATAGTAAGGAAGAGAGTCTTTGATGATATAGGCGGATTTGATAGTTCATACAAAATAGCTATGGATTATAATTTTGTTTGTAGAATGCAGAAATCAGGATACAACAAAGGATATTATTACTGTGCGAATGAAGCTGTAGTGATGATGGATGGCAAAGGTGTTTCGGCAATAAGAGAGAGAGAGAGTATTGTTGAGTGTTTTAGGTCTCTAAAGGAGAGTGGGGCACTTAATATTAAAAATCTAAATGGAATTATAGTAAGATTTTCTCTATATAAATTTAGAATGATGATGATGATGGTGGGAGCAGAAAAATTATTAAGGGTACTAAAGAAGTTAAAGCATAGGAAATAGAAAATAGAAAATAGGAAATAATTATGAAATGTAGTTGTATAATACCAGCATTTGGAAGAGATGTGAATGTTGTAGAGGAGACATTGCTATCACTATTTTCATTAGAGGAGGAATTTTTTTCAAATTGTACTCAGATTTTTTTAATTGATCAAAATATTACTCCACTTAAAATAGATTTGAAGCTTGCAACTTGGCCGAAAAAGTATTTAGAAAGAATTGATTACACTCTATATTGTGGTAAATGTAAGAGTGTGCAACTTAATTTAGAAAACTCAGAAAACTCAGAAAACTCAAATAATAAAATAAAATTTTTACATATTATCTCGCTACCTCCATCCACAACTATTGCAAAAAATTATGCTATTGCTTTAGCAGAGGGCGAGTTACTATTATTTTTTGATGATGATGTTTTAATACAAAAAGGAACTATCGATTCCCATATCAAAATACAACAAGAGTATAGTAATGCGGGATTTGTTTGTGGACGAGAGATAATTGATCCACCAGAGAGAGGAAGAAGCAATTTTAGAGAATTTTTGGCCGCGTTGATGGAAAATTTTATAAGTAATGAGAAAAAGAGATTGCAAGAGAGTGAGTACATTGCTGAACGATATGTTGGTAGAGTGACGAAGCAATCATTTTTTTTATGTGACTTTAATCAAGATATAAATGGAAATGGAAATGGAAATGGAAATCGAAATGGAAATCGAGTGATAAAAATAAATACCATTCGTGGGTGTAATGCCTCTTTAAAGCGAGCAATATTTGAAAAGAGTGGAGGTTTTGATGAGAATTTTCAAGGAACCGCTCTTAGAGAGGAGAGTGATCTTTGTTTGCGTTTAGAAAAAATGGGATACACTAATTACTATACTGATAAGGCACTGGTAATACATCGACGCCAATTGGGTGGATGTAATAATCTTTCTAAGTCATATACTTCACTAATATCTAAGTATGAGTGTGAGTTATTATTTCAATCAAAACATTTTAAAGACAAATCTTTTATATTCTTTTTTATAAGACTGCTACCACTTACCATGGAAAATTTTATTCGTACTTGGGGGATCTCTGCTATTTTATTGTTGCAATTTGTGTATGCCTTTTTCAAATTACAACGTCATTAAAAAATACCAAGAAAAATAGTTCTATATTTACTTGATCGAATCTATCAATAAAGTATTTAATATAATTTTTTTTAAGTTTATTTTGTGAATTTGTTTTTTTATAATGAAATAGAAGTAGAATGAAGTAGTGATGAAGTATGAGTGAAATAAATCATAAAACAGTTTATTTTTAGGGGGGTATTATGAAAAAATCTGTTTCAACGGAAATTTTAATGGTGTTTTTTTTGGCCGTTGGTATGTTAATTTTAGCATCTTGTAGTGGTAGCTCTTCACCAGCACCGGCCAGCAGTTCAACATCATCTGGAGTGACTGATGTTAGTCAAGTGCCAGGTGCTACCGATCCAGTCACTTCTGGATATGCTGATAGCTTTAGAAGTGATGCAGTTCTAAAGGATAGAATTGATCCTGTTCCTAAATTGGCGAGTACTGGAAAAGTTTTATCAACAGTTGGTATTACTGATTTCACCTCTGTTGCTCAAGCAAGCAGAACTAGGGCCGGATGTGAGGCAATTGCCATGCTTAAAACTTCCTACGAGAATGCTTCAACTCCTGATAAAATTAAATGCTATATTGGAACAATAAAGAGTAACTATGCTACAGCAGGACTCTCTGCTACTTCTATTAAGGAAGATGGAACTTATAATTATTTTAATATAGTTCAAAATGGTACAACTCAAGGACAGGTAAAGTTTAAAATTGTTAAGAGTGGTGGAATTGTATCAGAATTTGAAATGTTTGAGTGTATGGGTACTGCACCCGCTGGCCATAGTGGTAATACAGGTTATATCCATGTTGTTCTCTCTGGAACAACCGCTTCAATAGATGTAAAAAATATTAGAGGATGGGGATCAGGAAGTAACTCGGGAACATTTAAAAATCAATTCTCGGTTTCAGGTACTGTAGTTAATCGAGTCTATACAGCAAAGGAGATGACTAATATTTTTTATCAAACTTTTTCCTCAACTGGTTTTACAGGAACAAATTATGGAAAAGTTATTGTTAATGAATACCTTGATTCATTTAAGATTCGCGCTTATATGAATAACTCAGGCACAGGAACATGGAGTAATAACGGAACTTCCAACTACTTTGCTAACAGCCAGGGAGTTACAGTTTATGGATTAGTTCAACTCTTAAATACAACTTCAGGAAAGATGTCAACCTTGGCCGCAGGCGATGGTACACTAAAATATACAATCAGTGGGAAGAATAAATCATCAGCTACTACTGTGGCAGTTGCAGATGCGGAAGCATGTACTACTACTGGAAGTGGTTGCTGGGTACAAAGTGTAACTAGTCAGGTAGATGCATGGAATGGCGATAACTTAAATAAATTATCAGATGCTACAACTGGATTTCGTTACTCTACAGTTAATGCTGCCAGTGCAGACACTACTCAAACAAGTCCAACAATTACTATGGGTGATACTGAAGCTTGGAACTGTTCAACCATAGATGCTACTGCTGCTGCTGCTGGAGTCACAGCTCTTACTACTGTGGATATGTCTTCTCTTTCATCTCAAATGGCAGTTTGTGATACTCAGTATGGCTTTGGTTCTGAAGGTGGAAATATAAATTGTTGGCAGATGGAGCAGAGGAATTAATTTTTAATTCTTAGTTCTTAATTGTGTTAATAATAATAGTACTGATTGAATCCTTCGACTTAATCCAACCACGTTTACCATCATTTAATTTAATCTGAAACCAATCTTCTAGTTTGTCGTTGATTTCAAATTCGGCGCCCTCATGGAGAGTGAATAATACTACATTATCTTTGCCACTGGCGGAGTAGACAGATGCCTCTTTGTTTGTAATTACTCCAAAGTCACGGCCATTATTTAGAAATTTTATTGAACTGATTAATACAAAGAGAATAAAAAAAGTAAAGGATAAGATTTTTACCCATTTGATTAGTTCACTTCGCTTATGTTCTCCTCTGTGTTCTCCTTTGTGTTCTCTAAAGAGCGAATAGATTAAAATTCCCCAGAAGAGCAGGGAGAATATTGCCAGTAAATAAAAAGAGTCTTTGGAGTTGAGAGGAAGGTAGTTAGAGATTTTTTCAATTGAAAAGATGTTTTGATCTTGGATCTTATCGATTGCCTTTGCTTGCGCCCAATTAAGATTAAATTTGATATCGCCATTTTCAGGATTATATCTTAGAGCTAACTTATAATAAAAGATGGCCTCGCCAATTTTACTTAAGCGATAGTAGCTATTTCCAATATTGTAATAGATATCTCCATTGATAGTTCCAGAGTTAATGGCGCTCTTGTAGAGATCAATCGCTTCAGCGTAACTACCTTTTTCATAGAGTGTGTTTGCTTGATGGAGTATTTCGGGTGTGGTGGCATTTACATTTGCACTCAAAATAATAGAAACAATAAAAACAATAAAAATAATGTATAAATATCTAGCGCTCATTTTAACACCTTCTCTAGATTCTTAACCAGTGTTTCTAAATGTGATTTGAGTTCCTTTTTCTTATTTAGATTATTGTAGATATCGCTTAGTCCACCATATTGCATGGATTCGCATAACTCTAAAAATTTCTTAATGTCGCTTACGATTTGCGCTGGTACCGTTGCCGTTGTCGTTGTCGTTGCTGGAGTGTAAGCAGCAAAGATTCTCTCAATATCCATGTGAGTGATACCTTTACTTTGAAGCTTTAATTTATTACTTAAATACTCTCTTAAGATATTAGAGATTTGGGCGAAGAAATCTGGTTCACTTAAATTAATTTTTGTGATTTGCGATTTGAAAGATTTATAGGCATTTTCTCGCAGAAGTAGACCACTATCTTGATCAATTAAATCTAATCGTCTTTTCCTTATTAATGCTAGCACATAGAGAATTGGAGAGATAAGAAAGATGCTGGCGATAAAAAATTTTTCTAAGAATGTTAGTTCATCACTTTTTTCTAAAGCTCCTCCTCTCACAATGGGCATTAGATCTTGACCTAATATCTGAATCTCTTTTTTGTTATCAGGATTATTGGGATTATTATTAGCATTGTTTGGATTGTTGCTATTTTTTTGATTTTCAGATGAGAGATACTTTTCTTGATTATCAGTTGGATCTCCCGCTAAAACATTTAGCTGAATAGCTTGAGTTTGCGAAGTTTGATATGAACCAGTTTTAGGATTAAAGTAACTTAAAACAATTGGAGGAATAGTAAGAGATCCCTCTCTGGTTGGTACTAATGCTTTCTTGAAAATCTTTGCTCCATTTTCAAATATTGGTTTATCATCATAGCTTTTAAAACCTTCAAATGGTGGAAGATTATCTAAATTTATCTCTTTAATATTTCCTGCACCTGATACTCTTAGAGTAAGTGTTGTGGACTCGCCAACTTTTAGATTAGTTTTTCCAATGTTTCCTTCAATCCTAAATTCACCAACCAGGCCAGAGAAATTATTTGGTTTATTGTTTTCTGGTAGTGGCCGTACATTTATTTTTAAGTTTTTACTTTTCAGCTGAATTTTTTTCATTTGCGCCAGTCCACCTCCAAAAATTCCATTACCAAAAAATTGGCCAAGCATAGAGCGTCTGAGTGCTCTAGGATCTTGTACTAAAACATCAGCAGTGATGGTTGCTGCTGGAATAATTACTGTTCCAGCTGAAGTTGGAAAGAGTGCCATTCGAAGTTCTGAGACGAGATAGCGCATTCCATTTACATTAGCTTCATATTGTTTGGGATGACTGGGATCACCGATCTCCTCTTTTCTAAAACCCTTAAAATCTGGAAGAGACAATCCTACGTTTGAAGCCTGCACACGTGAGAAGAGGCGAAAGGTGTAGACGATAGATTGATTTAAATAGGGGTTGCTATTATTTACAGTTGTATCTATAAAAATATTTCTCTGTTCATTTTTATTATTTTGGATTGCTGAATTTGAATCTTGGTTTTGATTTGGGTCTTGTTGTTGATCAGGATCAATTTGTTGATTGGAATTAGCATTACCACTACCACTCTTAGAGACAGTTAACTTAACTTGATTGGTGATAATTACTTTTCCTCCAAGATTTACCTTAGCAGGACCGATAGTAAATGTTCCAACTTTTCTAGGGGTAAGAACATAATTAAATATTTTTTTTACAGAGCTTGTACCATTAATAATGCTAATTTGAGAGGAGGTACCAGCACTATCAATATTAAAGTTTTGGGTGTTTAAAATCTCTGGTTCAGAGCTTATATCATTATTTCCTGATACAGATAGTTCTAGAGTAGCTTGATCATCGATAGATATTTCATCTCTATCAAGAGATAAACTTATTTCAGCAGCATATGTATATGCATGTGTTAGTGATAGTAAGAGTGTCAGTATGAATATAAATGATATAAATGTTTTCACGTCTACCAATCCTTTTCAACACGATATTTATCAGCATTACCCTCTTGACGATTTTGTTTTAAAAATTTCTTTTTATTCTCATCAAGCGTAGAGAGAATACGTTTAGCCTCTTCCTCTGAAAACTTGCCCTTTTTTATCAACTTTGCAGCGTTAGCTTGATCTTCTTTTTCACCTTTTTTCTCGTCTTTTTTCTCATCTTGCTTATTACCCATTTTAGCATCTTTTTGCTGTTGTTGCTGCTGCTGTTGTTGCTGTTCTTGCTGTTGTTGCTCCTTTTTTTGTTGCTCTTCTTTTTGTTGTTGATCTTTTTGCTGCTGCTGTTTTTGATCTTGACCTTGACCACCAGGTTGTTTATTGGGGCAGGAACTATTATTTTGTTTGTTTTGTTGTTGCTGCTGTTGTTGTTGCTTTTTTTGCTCTTCTATTCTTCGCTTAATCTCTTTTTGTACAAATTCTAAATTAAATTTTGCATCCTCATCATTGGGATTTATCTTTAGTGCCTGTTTATAAAATTCAACGGCCTCATAAAGTTTACCTTGACGATAAGATGTATTACCTAAGTTATAGAGTGCCTTAAAGCTTATCTTAGGATCATTACTTTGAGTGAGCGATTGAAATAATTTATCTGCCTCCTCAAATTGCCCCATTTTATAGTAACTGTTGGCCATATTATATTTTAATTGTTCATTCTTTGGATCCTCAATCTGTGCATCTAAATAATTTTTTAGGGCCAGATCATATTTTTTGTCTTTGTAGTAACTCTCTCCTTGTTGTGCTTTTCCCTTAAATATGCTACTACTACTTTCGCTTTTTGCTGTAGATGCATGAGTATTACTAGCGAGTAAAAATACTAATCCTAATAGAAAAAAACTTAAACTTAAGAGGGAGGTCTTTTTGCTTTCTTTTCTTCCTTTTCTCTCTCTAAAGATTGCTTCAAATGCCAGCAGTAAAATAGCAATCAGCAAAGGAAATTGAAAACGCTCTTCAAAGCGTTTTTGCCGACCACTCTTTAATTCTTTATCTTCAACACTTTTTCTAATGTCAGTGTAGATTTTTTCCAAATCTAAATCTCCAGTAACCGAGCGGACATAACTACCACCTGTTGCAAGGGCCATCTTTTGTAAGGTATCCTCATTTAATTGAGATAAGATAACTTCACCTTTAGCATCTTTTTTTAAAGCACCACCTTCACCATCTGGAATAGGGGCCCCGCCCTCCTTTCCTATACCGATAGTGTAAATCTTAATTCCTTGTTCTGCCGCCTTTTTGGCCGCTTCCACTGGATCACCTTCATGATCTTCACCATCAGTTATTAAAATTAAAACTCGCGATTTTTTATCGGCAGTATCGAATGCTTTAATTGATTTTTGAACAGCATCTGCGATAGCAGTTCCAGGAATGGGAATGATACTGGTATCTAATTCATCTAAGAAGAGTTGAATGGCACCAAAATCAAGAGTTAAAGGAACCTCTAAAAAACTAACTCCTGCAAATGCTACAAGTCCTAAGCGATCACCTTGTACAATTTGTAGTAGATCTTTTATTTTTCTCTTTGCTCGCTCGAGACGATTAGGAGTCACATCTTGCGCCAGCATACTCTTGGAAACATCTAATGCAATTATAATATCAACACCTCTGCGCTTAACCTCTTCCCAATGAAAACCCCATTGCGGCCTAAGTAGTGAGAGTATTAAAAATGTTGTGGCCACGATCAGAGTGAGTGCTTTTAATTTTTGTCTTGTGAAAGAGACGCCAGTTAATAGTCGCTCTTTAAGTTCTTTACTAACAAATTTTTCAATAAGTATCTGCTTACGCTTAAAGGCCCACCAATAAAATAAAATTATTAGTGGGATTAAAGTTAAAAGATAGAGGTAGTGGATATTTCCAAATTTCATATATCTTCAAAGCTCCTAATTGCAAAATTACAAAATTACAAAATTACAAAGTTACGGAATCTTTCTAAAAATAGTCTGAGATAATAAAATTTCAATTAACAGTAACAACAAACCAGGAATCAAGAACCAGTGAAATAGTTCATTGTATTCTGTGTACTCTTTAAGCTTAACCTCATTTTTTTCAAGCTTATCAATTTCATCATAGATTTGTTCTAACTCTTTTGTATCGGTAGCACGATAATATTTTCCATTGGTATTTTTAGCGATTTGAATTAGAGTCTCTTCATCAATTTCTACATCCACATAGACATATCTTTTGCCAAAGATAGTATCTTGTAAGAAGGGTGCCTTGCCCTTTGTGCCCACACCGATAGTGTAGATTTTTATTCCAAAAGTTTTTGCTAACTCAGAAGCATCTAGTGGTGGAATCTCCCCAGTGTTACTACGACCATCAGTTAAGAGAATAACTATTTTTGATTTTGCCTTTAAATCCTTCATGCGATTTATGGCGGTACCAATTGCAGATCCAATGGCGGTAGAATCGCCGGCCATTCCTATTTCAATCTTTTTGAAAAATTCAATTAGTACTCCATGATCTAAAGTTAAAGGGCATTGAGTGAATGCCTCTTGGCCAAAGACTACAATACCCATGCGATCATCGGGACGTTTCTTTACAAAATCTGCTACCACTTTCTTTACTACCGCCAAACGATTGACTGGTTCACCATCTAATTTAAAGTCCAATGCTTGCATGGAACCTGAGGTGTCGAGTAACAACATAATATCTACGCCCTCTGAAATTATCTCGGAAAATTTTTTGCCGGCCTGAGGGCGAGTCAGTCCTACTACTAATAAAATAATGGCCACAATTCTTAAAATAGTAAGTATGATTCGAGGATTGAAAGTAGAAGTTACATTAACATTAACTCGTTTGATGATATCCAAATTAGAGAAGCGGATGCGTCCACCTGAAGATTTGGAAAAGTAAAATACGAGTGGTACTAAAATTAAAATTAAAAGTAGATACCAAGGATCATGCAGTTTCATCATATAACTGACTCCTCTTTTTGATTAGAATCTGGAGATGAGGTAGACGATTGAGATGGAGGAGTTGGTCTAATTTTTTTCACAAAGCTAATTGCTTTTAGTGAAAGTTCAACACTTAAACTCCTTTCAATTTCCATATCAGTAAATTTTACGAAGTCACATCCCTCTAAGATCATCAACAACTCTTTTTTTAATTCATATTCATTTTTTACTTCATTTAATGAATCGATGCTGGATTTTATCTCCTCTAAAGTCATATCTGTTGCTTTAAATGAGAACTCCTCTTCCAGATAGGTTCTAATTATTTGTGATAGAGTGAAGTGATAGAGCTTAGGATTTTTAATTGTTATTTGATCTATAACTTGTTCTGCTCGTAATTTATTTATCTCTCTTATTGCACGATCTGCTGGAGGGATTGGTGGCAATGTAGCGGCGTATGCTTTTTTTCTTTTATTATAAATTAAAGCTGCAATCACCGCCAATACAATAAGAATTATAACTACAACAATGAAAATAAGAGTATTACTCCACTTCATAGGGATAGATTCAATATTTTTAATATCGCGAATATCGTTAGAGTTGTTGGAGTCGTTAGGGTTGTTAGAGTTAGAAGATGGAGTATTTGTAGGGGTAGCATTTGCAGCTCCTGTTGCAGTAGATGAGTCAGCAACCACTTCAACAAAGATATCGGCAGTTTTGGAAGTGGCCGCCTGTTGATTGTAGTTGTAGTTAAGAGTTACTGCTGGGAGAATGTATGAACCACTAAAGTCGCTCTTTAACTTATACCATTTTTGATAGATAAGATAATTATTATCATCACTATCACTCTTGGGTTTCTCATCAGCAAACTCTACTATACGTAGTCCTTGAATAGAATTTCCTACTTCAGGGATGGTTATTGCAATCTCTTTTTTTGCTTTAACAGTGATTTTAAAAATCAACTCCTCATCAATTTTTATCTTTGCTTGACTTACCTCTGCTTTAATTGTCACTGGCGAGGACGACAACGCCAGCGATGAGGATATGAAAATAAACATTAGGACAATGAAAGCAAAAATTTTCATAATAATATTCATATTTATTTAACCTTATCTAAAAATAGCTCCACTTTTTCAATTTTAAGAGTTTCTTCAATTAACTTCTGATATAAATCTCTTTCCTTCTCTTGACGGTAATTATCGGTAACCATTTTTTTGATCTCTTCAAATTTAGGAGCAGGAGCAGGAGCATTGGACTTAGGATTTTTTTGAGCAAATTTATCTTTGTTTGCTTCATAGTAATTTTTAACATCAGATTCGCTAATGGAAATCTTTTTAGAAATTTCTTGCTCAAATATTTTTTGCAGTAACAATTCACGCTCAATACGCTCTATTTGTTGTCTGAATTTTGTATCGTTATTCATTCCTTGGCGTTTAGCTTTTTCAAATAACATAGTATCGGCCACATATTTTTTTACAAAATTTTGTTTTTCCTCTGTTTTGCTGAAATTTTTTCTGACAAATTCAGGCAGCTCATCGAGATAAGTATTAATCTCATGAAGGTATATTTTTTTATCGCCGATCTTTGCTACTACATCTCCTCCTGCAGTCGTACCTGCACCGGCACCTGCACCTGCAGGTGCAGATGATGATGATAAAGATGTGGCCTCATTTAGCATCCATTTGGCGGCACTAAATTTTTTCATCTTTTCTAGAAGGGCGACGATCTCTTTTTTGGCATCACTCTTATAAGTGGATTTATCATCAAACAACTCCACCAAATAATAATAACCAATTGCTTTTTCGTATTGGCCCTCGTTTTTGTACAATTCTCCTATGGTAAAAGCAATTTTGGCCTTGGTCTCATTATCGATTGTATTCAAACTCTTTTCAAAATATTTCTCATAGGATTTAGCGGCCTCCAAGTTTAATTCAATACCTTGGAGTTTGGTTCCTAAAGTTCTTAGATAATTTGATTCATCACTGATAATGTTATTAATATTTTTTGTATTCGTTCCTTTGTAGAAGACAATGAGTAGTGCGAGTAAGATCCCAATTGTTAGTTGAGAGAAAACAATGATCATCATTCTTTTTTCGAATATTTGAGTACTCATGCAATTTATCTCCTAAATTCTCTGGCCTTAAAAAATGCTACGATCGGACCGGTATATGATTTGGCCACATTAATGTCGATAAAATCAATTCCGTTGCTTTGGAAAAAATCCTTTTGTTGTAGCAGATTTTTTTTAGCGGAAGTTTTATAATTTTTAAGTAGATTATTATTATTGGTGTTTATTAAAATAAAATCTCCAGTCTCTGCATCTTCCAATTCAATATATCCAATATTAGGTAGTTCCAACTCTCTTGGGTCGTTAATAGAAATGGCGATAAGATCATGACGATGACCAGTTACTCTAATCTCATTTTCATGGCCAAGACCTTGAAAGTCAGAGATTAAAAATACAATTGCTTTATGCTTAATTACTCTATTCAAAAATTCCAGAGGGACTTTTATATTTGTCTCTCTGGCCGTTGATTTGTAGGTTAGAATATCGCGAATGAGCGCCCAAACGTGACCGCGTCCTTTTTTAGGAGGAACGTAGTGTTCGACATGATCAGAAAATACGATAAGCCCAACTTTGTCATTGTTTCTTAGAGCAGTGTAGGCGAGTAGAGCAGTGATCTCGGCCGCCACTTCATTTTTAAATTTAACGGCAGTACCAAATTGAGAGGATGCGGAGACATCGACTACAAAAATAACTGTTAACTCACGCTCATCTTTAAAGACTTTGATGAATGGTTTACCAGTACGAGCGGTTACGTTCCAATCGATATTTCTTACATCATCTCCTGGAATGTATTCTCTAATCTCATCAAACTCCATTCCTCTTCCCTTAAAGGTACTCTGATATTCACCAGCAAAGGAGTTATTCACCAAATGTTTAGCACGTATTTGTATCCCTTTGATCTGACTTATCAGTTCACTATTTAAGAGCGTTGGTTGCTTCTGAGTCTGTGTCTGTGTCTTGTCGTTTGTCATGGAACATCCACCTTATCAAAGACTCTTATTAATAAATCATCAGAGCTTAAATTTTGTGCTTCCGCTTCGTAAGAGACAATCACTCGATGTCGTAAGACATCTGCACCAATGGATTTAATATCTTGAGGAGTTACATATCCTCTTCCATGAATAAAAGCATACACCTTGGCGGCCTTAATAAGATTGATCGTTGCTCTCGGAGAAGCACCATACTCAATTAGGGAACGTAAATCTTTTAGTCCATATGATTCAGGACTTCTGGTTGCTAAAACCAAATCAGTAACGTAGCCAAATAATTTTTCATCTACAAAGACTTCATCAACTAATGTTCTAAGAGAACAAATTTTTTCCGGAGTAAGTACCTTTTGAATATTAAAATCTCTATTTTGTACTGACATCTTTTTAGCAATTTTTATCTCTTCATCTTTGTTTGGATAAGTGATCTTTACTTTCAACATAAAACGATCCACTTGTGCCTCTGGAAGTGGATATGTTCCTTCCTGTTCAATGGGGTTTTGAGTGGCCATAACTAAGAATGGATTTGGCAATTTGAAGGTCTCTTCACCAATGGTTACTTGTTTTTCTTGCATGGCCTCCAGGAGTGCACTCTGAACTTTAGCAGGAGCACGGTTAATCTCATCTGCTAAAATGATGTTAGCAAATAGTGGACCTTTTTTAACAGTAAACGATCCATCTCTTGGTGAATAGACTTGGGTACCAATCAGATCGGCAGGCAAGAGATCAGGAGTGAATTGAATACGACTAAACTTAGTATCGAGCGTATCGCTTAAAGCTTTAACCGCAGTAGTTTTGGCCAATCCTGGAACCCCCTCTACTAAGATGTGTCCATCTCCTAAAATACCAATCAGCAAACGTTCTACCATATTTCTTTGACCAACAATTACTTTGCTTACTTCTTCTACCAAATTTGCTATTACTGGATATTCTTTCGCGATCTTTTCAGTTATTTCGTTTACGTTTAAGGCCATAAGTAATTACCTCCTAAATAAAAATAAAAATAAAAATAAAATAAATTAAAATAAATTATAAAACTTCAAATTTTTTTTCAATCTTTTTTTCATAATGGGAGAGTTCTTGATCCGTTAAAATTTTTCCTCCATAAGCAATAGAGTTTTTTATATCTTGTAGTTTTTTTATCTCCTCATCATTTTCTTTCACTTCTTCCACGATATTATTACTAATACTAATATAGAATTCAATTAACATCTTTCCATATTCGCTAACACTGATTTGTCCTTTGATTTTTTTTTCTTTTAAAGTACGAAATTCCTCTTGCTTTTGATTTGCAAAATTAATTTGTTCTTGCTGTACCATTTGTGTTGCTTTGAGCGCGCGCTTAGGAGCAATTAGATAGCGATAACCAATAATGGAAAGAGCAGCAATAATAACAATTATCAGAATATACCAAATAAAATTTTTTTCCAAATTACTTTTGGTGATATTTATTTCAACACTTTTAGAACGAGAGAACAACTCTGAACCGGCCACTAATCGTGGTTGATAAGCGAGTTCGATTGGTCCAAGTGCGTATTTGCCTTCCTGTGCGTCTGCCGTAGTCTTTAATTTAAAGGTGTATGTTAAGATTGCTTCGTCTCCACTACTGAGTGAAGATGAAGTAGTTTGTAGTAATTTAATTCCTTTTTCCGGAAGAATCATAGTTGGCACTTTCATCAAGTATTCAGCTAAATCTCCCTTCCATTTTATCTCGATCTCCAAATTTATCTCTTCATTAACAGCAAAATTCTCTTTGCTCAATTTTTTAATTACAATAGTTGGCGGAGTAAGATTGTTTGGCAGGGCCAAAGCAGAGGTGCCGGCCGACTTGCCGTCGGCCGACTTTTTATCTTGATTTGTACCGCTTGCACCTGCACCTGCGTTTGCGCCTGCAGCTGCAGCTAAATCAAATTTAGATACATCTTTTATAGCAATTAAATTTGTTATCATATTTGCAATATCAGGATTGCTCCAATCAGTGGCCCCTCTGAAAATCCCCACTAATTTAAAATCAGGAGAGATCATATAGACGGTAGGTAGTGCTTGTGCATGATATTTTAAACCAATCTCAGTAGCCCCGTCATGAAAGATGGGAAATGTGATGTTGTTATTTTTGATAAATCTTCTCGGGTTTCTGTCATCGCCTTGATCTTCAGAGACACCAACGATCAAAAATTTTTTATCTTTAAATTTTTGATAGAGTTTTTCTAGAGTGGGTAACTCATAAACACAAGGTCCACACCATGTGGCCCAGAAGACTAACATTATCCAATTACCTTTAAAGCTACTAAACTTTTTATTTTCGTTTGCCGGTAGCAGAGGCAACTCAAAATCAAGAGCATTCTCTTTTAGTGTATTAAAACCAACGGACTCTAAAAGTTGAAATGGATTTGAGCTGTTGTTGCTATTATTATTGTTGTTGCTATTGGTTTGTGCAAATGCCAAATAGTTTGCTAGTGAATTTGTAGTAAGAAATATATAGAATAATATCCGAAATAGAGTAGAATAATTCATTTATTTTTATCCAATATTAAAATTATTAAAGCATACTCATTACTTTTAACATTTGAAATCAAACAGCTAACTTGTCAAGCCCTCTAAAAAAGTTGAATTTTTTTGGCGATCAAAAAAATCAATGCAAAAGAATATACGATGAAAAAAAATAAAGAAAAGAATAAAAAAGCAGGCAATCAATATCAATCGTTACTATCAATCAATATGTAGGTATTTTATTTCAATGATCTCCAACTCTTTTTTTCCATTAGGAGTGTTAAAAGAGACAACATCACTCTCTTGTTTTCCCATAAGAGAATTTCCTAGAGGGGATTTCCAACTTATTCTTCCTTTGTTGATGTCGACTTCATCAACTCCTACAATAGTGTATGTTTTTTCAACTCCACCATCATCTTCTGACATCACCGTAACAGTTGCACCAAATTGAACTTTATTGAAATCAAAGTTATTGTTACTTTGATCGTTATTTTGATTCTCTTGTTTGTCAACAACAACAGCAATATTCAATCGTCCTTGAAGAAAGTTAATTCGCCTATCAATTTCGCGTAATCTTCTCTTGCCATAAATGTAATCAGCATTTTCAGAACGATCACCATTGGCCGCTGCTAATGCAATTACTTTGGTGATTTGTGGTCGTTCAATTTTAAGTAAATTATCCAATTCACTTTGCAACTTTTGATATCCTGATTTAGTAATGTAGTTTTTCTCTTTTGCTTTATTCATATCGCCGACTCTGCTTGCAGCTTTTAGTTCTTAAGTTTAAGATACTGATCCATTTTTCCTTTACCAAAAGTATTAATAGCACGTAGTTTGTTATCATTCTATTCATATTTTTAAAGTAATGTTTAAGTTTGCGCTTTTCTAGTTGCTATAGAGCTACCAAAGGTAAAGTGGCACCATCGTGCCCGAAAGTAGAGTGGCTCTTAAATTAATTTAATTTAATGGAATAAAGTGCCGATAGGTTTTGATAGATGTTGGATATTCATCCTTAATAGATAGATAGATAGATAGAGGTATAAAATGAGAAGAAACAAGATGCAAGCATTGATGCTACTAGTGGGATTTTATTTTGTATTTATTTATAGTTGTTTTGTTGGAGCAAATGAAGAATCGAGTGATAAAAAAAACCTACAACAAGAAAACAAAAAACCAGAGATGATTCTTCCTGGAGATTATAAAGAGGAGATGAAAAACTCTGCCGATAATAAACAACTTACTGAGTACTTTCAAGATCAGTATAATAGTCCACTTTCAAAGTGGACAAAGACAGGATGTGATACTCGAGCTCATTATTGGTGTGGTGAATTTTTTAAAAAGAAATGGGGAGGTGGAAAAATTTGGGCGGCAGGAAAAAAAGTTGGAAAGAGTAGATACATTAAAGTTGAGACACTAAAGGAGCTTAAGAAAAAACTACAAAATAAAGAGAATAATTGCTTACTCAACTTTTATTATTTCAGTGAGAATGATTTGGAAAAAAGTGTAATAAAAGTTGATGTTGATAAGTTCCCTATTGTTGTGAAGACAACAAGTGATAAATATTTCTACTATGTAGAAAAGGGGGTCGACCCTAAAAAGATCGAAAATAATGATAGGATTAAGGCTATTTTAAAAGGTGATCCTAAAAAATTAGATTCAAATAAAGAGTTGTGTAATATCATTAAAGAATATAAAGGCATGCTTAGAGATATATATTTTAAAGAATCATTTTCTTTCCATGTGGCCCCATTTGTGTGGATGAAAGTGAAAGGTAAAAATGAACCAGAAATGAGAGTCTTCGATCCTAATTATTCGAATAAATTACTTACGGTGGATGAATGGTTATCTCTTTTTAAAGTGAGCGTAGATAATGATGAATGGATAAACTTAGAAAAGGATGATTATTGGATTACTAGTTGTATAGATTTTCTTGTAGCGCCTGATCCGGATAGAGGGGATACTTACTTTATCAAGGATGAAGATTGTAGTATGTTACGAGATGATATACTTTCGGATATAAGAACTCAAATTCAGGAGGTAAACAAAATAATAGAAAAAGGAGAAATGGATAAAACACATTAAGGAAAATCACAGGAAAATCATATCTTCTCATCTTTTTTCATAATATGTCGATAAAATGTTATAAATTGTATTTAATAAATATAATTTGTTTAATCTATTAATTTAAATATTTATTTGAAGATTTGTTGAAGATTTGTCGAAGATTGATTGAAGAATAAAGAGAAAAAATAAAATGGCGATAAAAATATTAATAGCAAATCCTGATTTAAGTTTAGCAACGAAGATTGCAGATTTTTTAAATAATTTGGGATATGAGGTGGATACAAGCATCAGTGGCAAGGATGCGCAGATGATGATGTATAACCAAAAATATTTTGCAATCATTTTAGATTTGTCGGTTAAAGATCATCCTGGACATCAGGTTTTAAAATTTGTTCGTCAAGCTCATCCAAGTGTAAAAGTAATTCTTACTATGCCAGATGAAAAGACAATGGGAGAGAGTGGTTTGGAGAAAAATATTTTACAAAAGCAAGGTGTCTGTGATTTTTTTGTAGGAGAACCATCACTCAAAGATTTACAAAATGCAATCGAAGGTCATCGTGATTATCGAGAATTAATTAAAGATAAAGATCATGAAACAAGAGATGGTGTTTCCGCAGAGACGGAAATGAGCTTTGATGATGAGGGGTTTATTCAAATTGCTATTGATGAATTTATTTCAGTAAAAGCAGTACAGTTTGATGTCTTCGTAAAATTATCAACAGGTAAGTATATAAAGATTTTACATGCGGGAGATACTTTCTCAATAGATCGAATTGAAAAGTACAAGAATGAAAAAAAAGTTCAATATCTTTATTTTCTTAAAGAAGATAGAAGTAAATTTATTAGAATGCAAAACTATATAACCGAAAAGGTTTTAGATAGTAAAAGTGTTACTTTAAAGACAAAGGTAAATTTAGTAAAAGGACTTTCAGAAATTTATGTTGATGCTCTCTTTGAAGAGGGATTAAAACCACTAGTTATTGAACAAGGTAAAACACTTTGTAATAATGTCTATGAAATAGTTCACCAAAAAACAGACATTCGTAAAATGTTAAAATACTTTTCGAACTTTAGTACTTCATTAAATACTCACTGCTATTTAGTAACATTTTTTTCATGTATGATAGTTAAGCAATTCGAATGGGATTCGAAGACTACTCATGAAATACTAGGAATGGCGGCCATTTTACATGATATTGGCTGTACCAAGCTAACAGAAGATATTAGAGAGATGTCGCCATTAAAGATGAATGAAGAACAACTGAAGCGATATAAAGAACATTGTGAGGTGGGAGTTGCTATTTTAGATTTATGTCCTTCCATTCCTCTGATGGTAAAACAACTAGTATTACAACATCATGAGAGAATAAATGGAGAGGGATTTCCTAATGGATTAAAGTATGAACGAATCTTGGAATTAGCGCAAGTGTTGGGTTTGGCCGATGAGTTTGTTCGCCATATGGTAGATAATCAAATTTCTCCTCCAGAAGCACTAAAGAAGGTTTTATTTGATCCTAATTGTTTTAAGAAATACAATGGCCTTATTTTAGAGAGATTTCTTAAAGTCTTTACTAATCCAAACTAGAACTAGATAATATGTTATATTAGTAATAGGTATTTATATTATAGTGAATGGTTTAATGGAAATGAAACATGAAAAACGTAAAAACCATCAACTTAGTTGTATTAAAATCATTGATTAAAAAGAAAGGACCCCATGCTGAATCAATTCTCGTTAAAAATATTTCAAGCAGTTCTCGAGAGATATATGAAAATCTTTCCGGTCTTACAAAGGTTTCATCTCTCGTAGAAGAAGATATTTTTAATGCTGCCGCTGATATTTTATGTCCAGGAGAACCCGATAAATTTGTTGCTATCGGACGCATTTTGGCCAAAGAAAATATGTCTACCATATTGAAGATATTTTTACTTATTCCGTCTGCAAAAATGGTGATTAAATCTGCAGCAATCCTTTGGAAAACATTTTATGAGGAAGGAAATGCAGGGACAACGGATGAGGGAGAGAAGACAGTAACTTTAGTAGCAAAAAATTGCCCCAATTTAGTTAAATACCAGATGGAAAGTACCGCTGGATATGTGGAAGTAATACTTAAAATGACCGGAGCAAAAAATGTAACTGTAACTTTCGTTGGAACTGATCCAAACGCATGGAAATGGATTGCGAAGTGGGATTAGTGAAACGAAGATTGATATATTGATCTACAAAAATCGGATTACAAAGAGATATTTAAACAATTTTGAGTTACAATTACGTTTATTCTTTTAATTTTATTTTTAGTTTTAGTTTTAGTTTTAGCTTCATATTCAGCTTGGGCAATTTGATTTAAATAATTTTGTGAGTTTGTGGTGATGTTATATATCATAACTCCAGCAAAATTATTATTACTTACATATTTTGTAATATTTGAAGGTGAAGGATAAGATTCTCCGGCACTGGCACTTCCTCCTAGGAAAAGTTTTTCTTTTTTTACTTTATATTGTAGTAAATATGGGTTCAATCTTTGTTCGAAATTATCTGAGAAATAGCTCATTTCCCAACCATAATCTAAATACTTTGCTAATTTAAGATTGGAAAAAGCAAAGTAGTCAGAAAATAAAGCTTTAGTAAGAAGTTTCCCTTTAAAGGATGGATTTTCTTTAATGTATTGAGCGATATCTGCAATGGAGGATTCATTTGTTACACAAGTGGAATATTCATCATCGATATCGACACCATCTAGATTGTATTTGTTAACCATATTCACAATGTTTTGGGCAAATTTCTTTTTACTCTCAGTATTTGTCATGCAAGACCAACCTGCATTTTGGTGGTTTCCAAGTAAAGTAATTAAAACCTTGATCCCTTTTTTTTGAAGAAAAGTAATTTGTTGGTAATCAGAGTTTAAAAGTTTTGTTACTTGGGGATTAAAATATATTTCAGGTTTTTCTGGATTGTTACCATTTATATTGGCCGCAAATATAGAAGTTATTTGAATGAATGGTTTTAAGTTATCAGAGCGAAGATAACATCCAACATTTGATAGATTATTGGAATTAACTTCTACGTAGGACATTTTTATCAATGGGGCAGAGGCATGGACATTTGAATCTAGGAAATATGAGAGGAAAATAATAAGACAAAAGCTATAGAAAAATATTTTCATAAATATCCTTTGTAAAAATATTAAAAATATTAACTTTATGTGGTTAGCTAGAGCTTATGTATATATAATATTAGAAGTGTATAAGTATATATTGATTAGATCACAGCTTTCAAGTGGATTTCTTAATCTTATTATTTAGGAGATTTATGATTTATGATTTTTAGATCGCAATTTAAACTTAACAGACTTTTTTTCTCCGGTATTGTTTTTATTATGGTAACTACTGCGAGCATTGATGCTTTAAGAGCGCAAATCTCTTCCTCTGACTTCAATGCTATGATTGGTGGTTTTTATTCGATGTCGCCACAAAAGGGACAAGCAAAACTATATTCCACCACTAACTCTGGTTCTGGTTGACCTTCTTCAATTAGTTGTGAGCAAAACGCCATATTCGATTATCGAACAAGAAATTATGGAGGTTGGGCCGGAGTAGTTGTTTCTAGATTGTTTGTAGGAGTAGAATATGGTGAATGGTCGGTTCAGTTGGACTTGGCCCAAGTTAGCTCATCATTATCAACAGTAAGTAGTATTACAGAGTATCAATACCCAAATAAATTTCGCGGATATTATTGGGGCCCGGTTATTGGATACTATGATCGTGAACAACCGATTAATACTGTATTTAAATTTGTTATGCCTTGGGTGGGAATTTATAGTCGAAGTACTTACGATTATGGATCAGAAAAAGCAAAAGATAGAGGTAAAGGAATGGGTTATGGATTAAATATTATGCCTCTTAAAAACATTCATCTAATGTTTGCATATCGAACTTTTACTATGGTGACTGTTGGATTTAATGATTACCCAGTACCAATTGGTGGAAATAGTCTAAAGACGACCGAGTATGTAGTAGGAATATTGATTCCTTTATGGTTGAGATAGAAATAAATGATTGACATAATTGTCACATAGAAAGTATTAAGGTGAATATGACTATGACAAATTTAACAGACACAAATGCTTTGGTTGCTATACAGAATCAGAATCAGAATCAGAACAGTGTATTGGCCATAAACTCTTTTAATACAATCGGTGATTATAAAATCATAAAAAAGATTGGTGAAGGAGCTATGAGTGAAGTTTTTTTAGCGGTTCACTCAAGCTCCACTAACTATGTGGCCATTAAAATACCCCGCGTGCATATTAAAAATCAAAAAGAGTATTTACAAAGAGTAAGAAGAGAAGCAGAGATCTTAAATATCTTAAATGATCAGAGGATTGTAAAACTACTATCAGTAGAGGAGAGTAGTGATTCAAATATCTTTTTAGTTCAAGAGTACGTGGATGGAAAAAATTTAGAGGAACTGTTAGAGTGTGATTTAAAAAAATCTCGCCCAGTTGTGGGTGCCACAATTGTCTCAGAAATACTTTTAGGATTAGAAGAGGCACATCGACACAAAATCATTCATCGTGATTTAAAACCAGAAAATATAATGATTACCTCCGAAGGAAGAGTAAAGATTACTGACTTTGGAGTCTCTAAAAATTTAGAAAGTGTTGGTCACACTACTACCGGAATAATTATTGGTTCTCCAGCTTACATAAGTCCAGAGCAGATAAAGGGAAAAGATATTGGCCCAGAATCTGATCTTTTTACCTTAGGTGTAATTTTATATCGCTATTCTTCAGGGGAGTTTCCTTTTAAAGGAGATACCTACTCATCTTTACTTAATAGTATTTTAAATAATGAAGTTGTTCCAATATCAAAATTAAATCCGAAAGTTCATCCGCAATTAGCAAAAATTATAGATAAAGCATTGAAGAAGGATCGTGAAAAACGTTATCGTCGCTCTTATGAATTTCGTTACGATTTAATGAAGTATTTAGATCATATTGGCGCAATAAATCCTACTCAAATTTTAAAATTATACTTCCAGCAAAGTCCAGAGTTAGATAATTTTGCCGAAGAGTCGCTTCTCAATACTCTTATAGTGCGAGCGGAGAGTGCTTTGATTAGCGGAGATATGCAAGTAGGAGTGACTTTAGTTCAACAGGCATTGACTCTCGATCCAGAAAATCAGAAGGCAAAAAAACTTTTAAATAAAAATAGCTGGAAGAATAATTTTATTTTTACGAATACTTTTGTAGCAGTTGTTATTTTTCTAATAGCGATTATCATAGCTAGTTTTGTTTTCATTTATAAAAAAGAGTCACAGCAACCAAAACAACCAACTCAACCAACTCAACCATCTCAACCATCTCAACCACCTCAATTAGTTAAATCACCCGAAGTTGATGTAAAAGTAGTATTGCCTTTACCTCCTCCACCACCACCACAACCAGTAACAGCACTTTCATCTACTAAAGTTAAAGATAAAGTTAAAGTTACTAAAGATATCCCTATTTCTGTTTCGAATATGCCATCAGCAAAGAGGGATAAAAAGATTGATAATAAAAAAGAGATCAAAGAAGTGAAACCTGTTGTTGCAGCTACCACTCATCCTGTCTCTTGGCTTATACTGAATGCAGATAATGATGTTGTCGTTTCAATCGATGGAAAGACACTTAATTATCAATCTGGTAAACCTATTGAAGTTACTCCTGGATCACACTCGATTACTTTAACTAAAGGAAATAATCCTCCAATTACTAGTTCAATTGAAACCATTGAAAATAAAACAACAACAATCAACGCTAAATAAAGTAAAATAAAATAAATTATGAATACGAATACTTCCAATCCAATTTCTACACTTATTATTGTTGATAATCAGAACAAAATTACTACCACTCATAAGGTGGAAAAACCAATTACAATTATAAGTTCAAATACAGATAGTGATATTGTACTTCCGGGATTACCTAAGGCGGGTTTTTCAATTATTAAAGAGACCAATGGTTATAAATTACTCTCTATGTTTGAAAAACAAATTTCAGATGTACCTTGGAATAAATTGTTAAAAGATATTACTATCTTTAAGTTAAATCATCTTACATTTGCCTTCTTTCCTAATATTGCTATTGCTAGTGCTGGTGATAGTGATATGAGTAATCGTGAAAGTGATTTTGGTTCATTTGTTTCGATTCCTCAAAATCCTAAAGATAAAAACTTTCCCTCTAAGTTGTTAGAGTTTTTACTTAAAATGGTAGGTGCTGATCAAGGAGCACTTTTTTATTATGATAACCTAGAATTGGAAGTACCGCGAGAGTTGGCCTCTTTTAATTTTGAGATCAATGAACATGGGATGAGCATGTTGCAAAGATATTTAAGAGATAATAATGAATCTTTTCAACAACTCAATTTTCAAACACATTCGATGTTATTTTCAAGCAAACATTCCATGCATGCGAATATGTTTTGTGATTTTATTTTACTTAGAACTCCTTGTATAGATAAGGGTGAAGTTTTACTTTATATTCCAAAACCATTATCAAAATCCAAACAATTTAATCATTACCTAAGTACTTTTTTATATCTCTCATCCTATGCTCTTTCCCTTCATGTGATATATCTACATCATGAGCGGGCCCTAAAAAGAATTATTGAAAATCAAAGTTTCAATGCTCCCTATTGGGGATCAAGTCCTAAAATGTTACGATTAAAACAATTGACTGATCGTCTGGCCTCAACTGATCTCTCAATATTAATTACTGGAGAAACAGGAGTTGGTAAGGAGGGATTGGCCCAATATATTTTAAGAAAGAGTGAAGGGAAAAAAATAGTTTGTGTAAACTGCGCGGCCATACCAGTGGGATTAGCAGAAAGCATTTTATTTGGACATATTAAAGGATCTTTCACCAATGCTCACAGCAATCAGATTGGAAAATTTCAAGAGGCAAATAATGGGATTTTATTTTTGGATGAGATTGCAGAATTAAGTTTAGAGATTCAGGGAAAGTTGTTGCGTGTGTTGCAAGATGGTTTTGTTACTCCGGTTGGAGGAAAGAGCGAGAAAATCAAGGTAAGAGTTTTAGCGGCCACTCACCAAGATTTGTTTTCTTTAGTGAAGGAGAAAAAATTTAGAGAGGATTTATATTATCGTTTGAATGAAGCTACTTTGCACATTCCACCACTACGTGAGAGATGCGAGGATATTTTACCTCTGGCCCAACATTTTCTAGAGGAAGCAACGGTTGCTAATAATTTACCGGAAGGAATCTCATTTGATCGAAATGCATGTGAAAAATTAAAAAGTTATAAATATCCTGGCAATATTCGTGAATTGAGATCGATTATAAGAAAAGCGACAATATTAAATAATACTGGAGTGATTAACTCTTGGGAGATTGAAGAGTTGTTGATTGATCAAGGTCAAGCACAAGCACAAGGTCAAAACGATAAGCTATTTAATTTTAATAATAAAGAGTGGCCATTTCCACAAAAATTAGAGGACGCCAAAAAGATTTTTTTAAAAAACCAAATTGCTTATGTACTAAAATTAACGAGTGATAACAAAACAAAGGCGGCCGAACTTTTAGGGATTGCTCCTAGATCACTATTTAGATTATTGGCCGAATTAAATAGCAATGGTAACAGTAATTGTAATGACAAATATGACAGTGATAATGACAGTTCTGTCCGTGTGACACATACATTAAAAGATGCTTCTAAATCATCTAATAGATCATTTGATAGAGAGAGCGACGGGGTTTTTTGAAAGGTTTTTTAAGATCATTCGCTTATGCCAAAAGTTGGCATGAAAAATGAAATAAATAAATTAATTGATTCATTAATTAAGCAATTAACCAATTTATTGGAATGGAGTTTGTTATGAAAAAAATTAACAATAATAATAGTAAAATTGATGTGCTTTTTTTCTTTATGATAGTTTTCTTCATTAGTACGGTTATTTTATACCTCTTTAAAGTGGATAGATCATTTGGACAAACTCAGAGTGCTAAAACTAGCGAGGGAGGACCAGTTTATAATTTTCAATTTTTTAATTCGCCTACACCAACTGCAGTAATACCAACAACAGCAACAACAGCAACGACTAATCCAACTCCACAAGCTCAGACTCAACCTCAACAGCAAGTTCAACAACCGCAACCAGTGGTAGATGATAAAAGACAAAATAAATGGGTTCCTTCATTTGGTTATTTTACTTTAGGTAGTACCTCGCATTCCAATAGTATAACATTTAAAGGTATAACTGGTAATTTTGTTGCGCTTAAAATTCCAGTTGGTACCAAGACATCTCTTGTTCCAAAATATTTATTTGGATCAAAGGAGATTGAAGGGAAACCTAATAGAAACATAGGATCAACTGGATATACGGCACTGGGATTAGACTATAGAGCTGATTTTTACTCTGGAGAAAATCTTGCTACAGCATTTGGTGTCTCCGCTCTTGGAGCTACAAGCAATCAGGAGGATTTTCGTTCTTTAGGAGCAGGATTATTTGTGGCGCCTAATTACACTTATAAAATGCTTAATGTAGAAGTCTCAGGTCATCTTGGATATCAGTTTAAACAAAAATTATATTCTGGATATAGCTTTTCTGATCATGGCAGTAGTGAATATGGCCCTATTAGCGGTGAGTTTTATTCTGCGATTATGTTAAATGCAGGAGTGGCAATCTAAGATGCTAAAATGTTAACATGCTAAAATGCTCTCTGATAAACAATTGCCACAACACTCTTATCATCACCACCCATACTAATAGTGAGACCATAAGGACGATTTGGATCGATATTAACTTGAGTGCCAGCTGCAGTTTTTGTTAATTGTTTCCATACATCCACTGCTTGACGAATACCTGTTCCGCCTGTGTAGTGTCCGAAGCCAACTAGTCCACCAGAGGTGTTTGTTGGAAGTCTTCCCTCTGATCTGATGTTGTTTGCTAAAACAAAATCAGCGCCCTTGCCTTTTTCTGCAAAACCTGCCGCTTCGATTGAGAGCAGACCAGTGATGGTAAAACAATCGTGACATTCAAATACTCCAATATCATCTGGACCAATGCCCGCCATTTCATAAGCGGCCGCTACTGCTCTTCTTGTTGTCTCTAATACGCTTGCATCTGGATAGGTAACTGTAATATTACCGACAACGTGTCCATAACCTGCGATTTGAATTGCTTCACTCTTATCTTTTCCTAATTTATTTAATCCCTCTTCGGAAGCAACAATTATTGATGAGCCACCGTCGGAGACTTTAGAGCAATCAAAAACATTTAAGTTAGGAAGGAATGCTTTTGCATTAGGAGTGGTAAGTCCTGTTTGATATGGATTTGGATCAGTGTTGTGATGTTCCTGTGCCTCTGGACATTTACGTGCATTTAAAATTGCATTCTCATACCATCTGGCCAATGCTTGACGAGTTTTTTCAGCTCCATATTTTTCAGAGTAAGCTTTTGCTCTCTTATCAAAAATTCCTGGAAAGAAAAAGGCGTGGCCCTCTTTTCTCATTCCTGCATAGTAGGCGGCGCCCGCTAAAATGTCAGCACCATAGAGTGCTTTTACAGTATTTTGTACTTCCACTCCCACTGTTAAAGAAACATCTGATAGTCCAGATAAAACATTTCGAATAGAGGTCATAAGACCTAATCCACCAGAACAACAAGCGCCTTCAACTCTAATTGATGGTTTATATTCGAGAGCAGGATCGATTACAGAGGCGAATGCACCTAAGTGACCTTGTTTAACAAAACGTCCGGCCATGAAATTTGAAATTACTATATCATCAATCGCAGATGCAGATGCCGTTAATTGTTTTAAAGTTCCTTTACCAGCATCGGAAATATATTGATCTATATTGGGGCGAGGATTTTTAGGACTGAATTCTTTACGTCCAGTCCCGAGGGAGACAGTATTAAAACCTGCAGTTAGATAGAGATTTTTTTGAAATTTTTTTCCCATATTATTTTATTCTCCTTAAATTTAATTTTAATTTTAATTTTTTTCTTTTGGAAAAAGGTTATTAATAGGACCGTAGAGATGATAAAAACCATTTACCAAAACAGCATTAACATCTTCTGCATTGTTGGCAACTTTAGAATCAACTAAATGCTTACCAATACTCTCTGATCGTAATAAATAATTTTTAGCAAGCTTAGCTCCCAAATGATTCTGATTCCATAAATTTTTAAAGTAAGTGTTAAGTTTTTGATCACGATCGCTAGTAGAGCATGTAAGTAAATTTTTCCAAGGAGAGTGACCATCGGCCAATGGATAGAGTTTTTCATCTACAATTTTAAAGATTCTATCTTCATTTAGAGAGATGTAGCGGTCCTCATCAATACTATAGACTGCAACTGGATTTCCTTTCTCGTACTTTAAGAAACCATCTTTTTGTTGGCCATTAGAGAATTGTCCACCCTTAATTTCTTTTGCAAGATAACGATCAATCAATGCACTTTGAAGATTTTCGTTTAAGCTTTGATTCATTACTTTGAGAATTAGTTGGAATACATCAATACCGACATAATCTATTAATTGGAAAATACCCATAGGTCTTATCATTAAATCTTGAGAGACACGATTTAACATATGAATAGCACCATGGATAGTATATTCATTTTGCAGGCGAAGCACTTCACTGATTGCATACAAACCATCTCTGATAAAGTGACCATTACCAATGAAACCGGCCACATCATTTGATGGAACTAATATTTTCTTTAATGATTTTCCTAATTCAAGAGCAAACTCATTTACTTCTGCTCTTGTGTTTTGTGCTTTAATAACTTCAACTAATTTTTGTACTGATGGTGGATTATAGAAATGAAATCCCATAATGCGACCTTTAAGAGTAGCAATATTTTCGAGTGTTGAAATAGGAATCGATGAGGTGTTAGTATAGAAAAAGCAATTTGTATCTACGAGAGAACAAAGATTATTTAGGATAGTACTTTTGATATCCATATTTTCAGTCGCGGCCTCAAAGACCATGGTTGCATTCTTTGCAGCTTCCAGTGCAGTGGTTAATCTAATAATTGATAGTGACTCAGAGATAAATTCGTCGATCATCTCTCCATTTTCTACTAAGTCGCTTCGATCTGCATAAGTTTCGCGCAAGAAATTAATATTTTTTTCTGCAAGTTTTACCATTTGAGTGCGCAAATACTGATATAGTCCACTCAATGCTTCGTCAGAAATATCAATTAAAACCAATGAAGAATTTGATGGAAGCTCCTTTTTTAATTTCATGTTGGACATTAAATTAAGAAGAAGAAGTGAGATTCCACTGCCCATTTTTCCGGCCGCACCGATAATAGCAACCTTGTTCATTTTAGAGTTTAGATTCATAATACCTCTCTTGTTAGGTTTAGGTTTAGGTTTAGGTCTAGGTTTAGATCTAGGTTTAGAATTAGAATGGTTTATAAAAATTATAATGATTGCTTATATTCGCAAGATTAACTTTAAAATACAATAAAAAAAATTTTTGAATAATTTTGGAGATTATGGTGTAGGAATTTTAATCAAACTTCTCTTGATCTTCAATCTCGGCCCTTCCTTCTTTACTGTAATCGAAAATTTTGACACCTTGATCTTGGTAGTACCAATCAAACATATTTCTTCGAAGTTTGGCCATCCAACTTTTATTTTCCGCTCGTCTCTTTAAGTTGTAAAAGATTACTCCTTCTGCGAATACGGATTCTTCAAGTTGGCACTTATGTAATTTCATATAATAGCGGCTACGTAGAAAATCTTTGAACCACGAACTCCAGTTATCAAAGTTGCGTTCATGTTTATCAAATGAAGTATAACGAAGAACTTCTATTGCTCGCTCGAATGGATACCACTCGTGATAAAGAAGCTTGTATGGATTTGCTTGTAATTTTGGACCTAAAATTTCACCGACCTGTTCGCAATTATCTTTTACATACTCTTTATCAATCGCTTTAAAAATTCCTTCCATTAAAAAAGTTTTACCTTTAAGTATTTGTAATGGATCGATTACATTTTTACGATTTTGAACAGCAATTAATCTTCCATTCTCAACTTTTATTTTAACATTAGTTCCATCTAATTTTTCTACAGCAAAGGTATCAGCGTCTTCAAAGACCCACTCAAAACCAGGATTGATTTTATTTACTACCAAATACACTTCCGGATCACGTAGTTGCATTTTTTTTCCAACTTTTTTCCAATCATCTTGGTTGATTTTAAATGTTTGACGAATTAATGGGCAGTGAATTTTAGGAAAGTCACTCATTGTTGCAATTGATTCTGATTCTGATTTATTCATATTGGGTATCCTTTTCTTGTTCTTATTCTTATTCTTATTCTTATTCTTATTCTTATAAAATGACGATACCAGTTTTTATTATCTGATCAATGATTGGTGAAGTAGTCTCTTTTTCAAAATATCTTTTCATTGGTATAGGCACTACCTCAATACGATGATCAATACGAGAAGCTAAGCGATTTAGAAGAGCACCTTCTTCTAAACGATTTAAACCTAAATCTGCAGAGACTACTGCTAAATCAATATCGCTTTGCTGATTAGCAGTTCCCTTAGCATGAGAACCAAAGAGTAAAATTAAGGATGCTCTGATATTGTGTTTTTTTAAACTATGGCGAAGTTTAATTGCTTTTTGTTTTATTTCGAGAATATCCATGTCCTCAATTCCTCTGCTTCTTGCAAATATTTTAAACAAAATTCTTTTGTAGCTTTACTCTCTAGTTCTCCAATGTTTTGTGATCATGATGTTAAATTTAACAAAATAATTTAATCTTTGCTAGGGATTTGACAAAAAAGATAAAAGTACATATCTTGACTACTGCTTGATTACTACATGAGGGTAAAATGAAGATAAAAAATATTGATACAATTTTTTTTGACTTTGGTGGGACGCTAGATTCTGATGGTGTTCATTCGCGAACACTTTTTTTTAATGCACTTACAGATCGACTCAACTTGCATAAATGGAAAAATAAATTTCAAGATGCTTACAGTTATGCGGATTCAGTAATAAACAAAGAGGGATTGGTAGCAAAACTTGATCTAAAAGCAATGAATTATCAATTTGTACTTTTAATAGTATGTAAACTTAATCAGATGGGATTTTTAAGTAAAGTCATAAATAAAATAAATCAAAAAGATATTGATTGTATGGCCAATAAGATAACAAATATTCAAGCATATTATTTAAGAAGAAATAAAAATATTTTATCTCTTCTCAAGCAAAAAAAGTACAGGTTGGGAATTATTTCTAATTTTAGTGGAAACTTAGAGATTATTTTACATCAATTTGAATTACAAAAATATTTCAAAGTAGTTATTGATTCCTATTATCTTGGTGTTCAAAAACCAGATTTGAAAATTTTCAAAGAGGGTCTTGCTGCATTCAATAGCACGAATAGCATGTTTGTAGGTGATAATATTGAAAGAGATATTATGCCGGCCAAAAGATTAAAGATGCATACTGTATTGGTATCATCATCAATGTCATCATCAATGCCTTTTGGATTAGATAATGATATGTATGTGATCAATCATCTCTATCAACTTAAACATCTATTATGATCATTTTATGATCATTTATTTTTTTATTTATCGGAAACAAATTTTTTTCTAGTCTCTTCAAATTGCTTGCATTCTTCTTCTGAAGGTTGTTTTCTACCACTGAATTTTGAAAATACAAATTCTTTGTTTTTTAGATTATCGCAAATATATTTTAAGTTTTGATAATCATCTTTATTTTTATAGGGTGGTCTGATTTGAGGAATACAATTAAATTCAAATGGCCAAATGTCTTGTTTGTTCAGTTCTGATTCTGTACTAAGTTTACCATCATATGTAAGTTTTTTTCCATTGGAACAAGTAACATGATTATGCCTGAATATTTTGGGTACAGATAATTCATCAGGAACCTTATATTCGGTAAATAATGTGGAGAGAGTATTAACAAAATCTTCAGAAGGGTTGGATAATGATTTTTTGTGTAAGTTTAAAAATAGGTTTGAGCTATTGGATTTATTGCTTTGAACTTTCATGAATGAGTCGAGATCATCAATATGACCAGATTTTTTTCTAAGTGTTGCGCCAATCATAGTAAGAAGTTTTTTAGTATCATTAGTTGGTGACATTTTGTTAAAATATTTATTTTTAAGTTGTGGATGTTGTGGTAGCGAATGCATAATATTACATTCATTTTCCATTGATCTATGTATTTTAATAGAGCTATCAGTGCCTTTGCTTTTTATTAAATCCTCTGCTGTTTCAGTAACAAAAGGAATAATTGCATGAAATATGGGGTCACTATCATTAGTTTTTTCAATGGGATTAAATTTAGAAAATTTTCCAAAATAACTGAATTTTCTAACATTACCATTGTTAAATGCTGATATAGCATTTTTTGCAAATCCTGACATTTGTAATCCAGAATAGGCAGCATCATCAATACGAACTATATCGCTAATTTTTATTCCTTGAAGTTTATAGGATGAAATAGCATTTTTTATCTCGTCTGTATGATTGGAGTATTTATTTTCTGTATTAACAGAAATTACTTTGCAATTTTGAGGAAAGCTAGAGTGAAAATTTTTATATAACCATTCACTACTTTTGCCTTTATCAAGAACTAACAAAAATGGTCGATCTTTAATGGATTCTTTGAAAATGGAGATTGATTTGTTCATGCACTCTTCTAGTTTTTTGTAGGAGACATAGGTGATGGATTGTAAAAAATCCTTCATTATTTTAGCATCATCTTCGCCACACATCTCTTTATAACTTTTAAGCAATCCTTTACATTCAGGATTTTCTAAGGAAAAATCTGTAATTTTTTTGGGTAGTATAGGTTGTTTGGGTAATTCTTCTTTAAACTCCTCAAAACCTTTGTCAATATTATCGTTACTGTCGTTACATGACACCTCTATTTTAGGTGAAAAATCGGGTTTGAATTTTTTTAAATTTTGTTTAATTTTAATTTCATCTTCACTTGCAAAAGTAGTTGTTATAGTTGGTATGAAAATGATAGGTGCTAGAAAGATATAAAAAAATACTTTGATAGATTTCATTTTTATACTCCTATTTAAATATTTTTTGTTTAAATTTGCTTGCTATCTACTATCTACTATCTGCTACCTAACATTCTTATCGGAATTAAATTGATAAAACTTAGAGTTGTTTTAGAGTTGTTTTGCCAAGTAATCGAATTAGTCCATCTAGAATTGTCAGTGGGTGAGGGGGACATCCGGGGATATATAAATCTACAGAGATGTTTTTTAATTCATCATCATCACCATCATCAAAACCATTGTAAGTAGAGGGCAGATTTTGAAAGAGACCACCAGAAATTGCACAAGCACCAACTGCTACAACAAATTTAGGTGAGGGGATAGCGTTGTATGTTTTAATAAGAGCGAGATGCATATTCTTAGTTACAGGACCAGTAACTAAAATTCCATCCGCATGCCTGGGTGATGCTACAAACTTTATACCAAATCTACCAAGATCAAAGGCAAGAGTATTTAAGACATTAGTATCTGCTTCACAAGCATTACAGCCACCGGCACTCACTTCTCGAAGTTGCAGAGATCGTCCAAAGATTTTAAGAGATTGTTTTTGTAGACTATTGGCCAATTTATATTCTGATTTATTTAAGTGTGGAGAAAAGAGCAGATCAGTTCGTTTGCTCGTACTTAAACGATATTCATCTAAAAAGGAGATTGTATTTGATGGACAACTTTTAATACACTGTAAGCAGAAGATACATTTTCCTAAGTCAATTTTAATTTGTTCTGCTTGCGCGGTAGTGGTAAGGATTGCTTTAGTAGGGCACTGTTCTTTGCAGATTTTATTTTGGCACTTACGACAATTGCTCGGATCACTTATAGTTGGTAGTCCTCGATAATTGGGAGGTAAAATTATATTTTCATCAGGAAATTTGATAGTATGTTTTTTTTGTTTTATTCGTTCAATTATTATATCAAGCATATGTTAGGTTCCTTAATTTAATTTAATTTAATTTAATTTAATTTAAAATTTAATTTAAAGATCAAAACCACAGTATGAGAGGTTGAAGCTCTTATTACATAGAGGGAAATCAGAGATCTCTTCACCTCTTAAAGCAATTGCTAGCGCCATCCAATTGTGAAAAGAGGGATCTATTATTTTATATCTTTGTAATCGACCACTTTCATTGGTTATGGCCACATGACAAACTTCTCCACGCCACCCTTCAATTAAAGAGATGGCCAGGTGATTTGGTTTTAGAGTTATTGAGGAAATTGAACTTGAATTTGAACTTAAATTTGAACTTAAATTTAACTCTTTCAGATCATTTAAAATTAATTTGATTAACTTTATTGATTCATCGATCTCTAATTTTCTAATGTAAGCACGGGCCCAGACATCACAAGAAGTAGTTGTTGCTATTTTAATTTGTTGATAGTGTGGAATATGATCTTTTTGATAACTTTTTCTATTATCGAAAGGTACGCCGGACGCTCTTGCTGCTACACCCACGATGCCTAAATCGCTACAACTAATGTTATCTACAATGCCCGTATTTTCAAATCGTGAGAGTACGGTGGAATTATTCCACAGTAAATTTGTGGCACCTAGAGTGTCTCTATAAATTTCGTTTATTTTTTTTATGATATAATCAATTTGTTGGTTGTCTAAAATAAAATTTACTCCATATGGAGAGTAGGGTGTAAGCATGGAACGGCCAAAACGATTGCCACAAATGAAGGCAGTTAAGTTTAAATAATCACCACGAATACGGCCACAAAATGAGGAGGTAGGTAAAAAGCCAACATCATTTGCAAGGGCGCCGAGATCCCCAACATGATTTGCTAAACGTTCTAGTTCAAGCATCAAAGCTCTAATTAAATTACCATAAATAGAAGTAGTTGTAGAAGTAGTAATGTTAGTAGATAAATTTTCAATATTTTCACAAAAACACCATGTGTGAGCAATTGTAGTATCACCGGCCACACATTCAATTTGATGAATGTTTTGTAAGTGAGGACCATTTATTAGTTCTTGCTCGATACCGCGATGTTGATATCCTAAAGATATCGCCAGATGAAAAACCTTTTCGCCATGACATTGAAAACGAAAGTGACCTGGTTCTATAATTCCAGCATGAACTGGACCAACTGCCACTTCATGAATCTCATCACCTTCAATATGTAAATGATCATCATTTAATTTTGAGCGCACAGGTTTTAGTGCTGGATGACCAATTGGTTTAATCTTAGATTCTTCATAGATCTCTCTTTCGAACATATGCATTTGTGGATAGAGTGGAGTGAGAGAGGGATATTGATAGTGATAGCTACTTTGATCTTCTGTCATTTGTGCCGAATATATTTTTAATTTACAATTTTTGTCATCGGAAAGGATTGTAAATATTTTTTTTGAATTGTTATAATCGCAAGCAAAATGTGCTACTACCCGTTTACCACTTTCAATCTCTTGCCCTATTGTTGAAATATAATCTTCTTGTTCTTTACTAGAAAAATTTTTTATTGATTTTAAATCAAAAAGTTTTTCGATTTTTGTATTCATTATATTCATTATTTGAATCCTACCATTTTAATGTAGTCAATTTATCAACTTCGATGCTTTTAAACTCTTTACTGATCCAATAGACAGCATTTTTTCTAACGGTCACTGCGACCAAAACATCAACTAAGATTAGAACATCTATAATAAGTGGGTTTGTATGTGAGAGAGGAAGAGTGAGTAGAAAAATCCCATTCTCCATCGCCATATAACCCATTATTTGAAAGACAGCATTTTTTCTTCCAATGATGGCGATTAATCCGATAAAAATAACTGCCAATGATATTGAAATAGTGTGAGAGGATAGGTGAGATAAAGAATTGAGTTTGAATCCTAAAAATATGGAGACCAAAGTTCCAAGCATGGCCAAGACTATAGAAGTACCATAGGGGATAATTGGCCTGGTTTCGCGATATGCTTTGGTGGCCACAATGGTAACTTTAATTAGATATGGAATAATTATGGCCTTTGCTAGAAGAATAAGTGTTGGCAAAATAAATTTTTGAATAGAATCCTGAGGAGTATGAGAATCCTCTTGGAGGGTGATTAAAAGTGTGTTCGCTGTTAATAAGAGTCCTTGAAAAACAAATAGTTTAAGAGGAAAAAGTGTGCGCGATACTCCTATCAGAGGAAAATTTGCTATTAAAAAAAGTAGTAGCAAGAGGATTTGAATTTTATTGATATCCATATTTTAGATCCAAGAAGTAATAAAGGAGATAAAGGTTAATACTAGTGCTCCAAGAATTAAATTTTGTACTCGAATTAAACGTAAGCGTGCGCAAGTTGATTCTACGATACCTATAATTATACAGATAATAAATATTGCGAGAATGTGAATTAAAATATTAATTAAAGTATTGCCGACAATATCGATAGGGATAAGTAGATGGGCAATGATACTAGAAAAAATCCATAACTTTAAACTGGTAGCATAAGTAATAAATGCTAAATCTAAACCAGCATGATCAAGAATAATCACTTCATGAATCATGGTTAATTCAAGATGAGTGTTGGGATCATCAAAAGGTATTCGCGAAGTCTCTAATAAGAGGATTAAAAAGAATGCTGGCACTAAGATTAAGAGTGTAGGATTGAGAGTGAAATATTGGTTCAAGGTAAGTACACTAAGTAAAGTATTTACACTTAAGGAGGAATTTAATTGTAGATCACCACAAGTAGAGAGAGTGATCAGTGCAAGCAAAATCGCTGGCTCTGCTAACATTGCAAAGTAACCTTCGCGGGCCGAGCCCATCGCTTCGAAGCTGGAACCTACATCCATCCCAGAGAGAATCATCATAAATCTTACAAGTGAGAACATGTATACAAAGAGAAGAATGTCTCCGGAAAAGGAGATAGCAGATTGTACATTTGCCAGAGGAAGAAGTAGTAAATTTATAATAGTGGCCGCCAAGATGACTAGCGTACCAGCGCGAATAATCCATGTACTGCTATCGCTATAGATGAAGTTTTTATGTAATAGTTTGTATAGATCATAATATGTTTGTAAGAGTGGAGAACCAACTCGTCCTGCAAAGATTGCCTTGGTACGATTAATTATTCCGTAAAGTAGAGGCGCAAGCAGCAGAGGGATTAGTAATTGTATAAATGGTAGTGTTTTATTCATATGGTTTATATGGTTCATATAGTTTTACTATGCTCCCAATAGACACCAGATCAGCATTAATATGAGGAAGATGACAATATATAAAAGATAAAAATGGATTTTACCATTTTGTATTCTTGTAAAGTGAGAGAGAAAATTTAAGATTTTATGATAGAAGGAGCGATAAAAGAACTCAGTGATTATATCAAGATTATTTGAATGGAATTTAGCATCCTCCCAAAAATATTTGTTAAAGTGGATTGAAAGATCTTTTTTAGTATGTATGAAGTGACTAAAAAAATTAAGTAAAGTTGCTGCGAAAGAGGAGGCACTATATTGCATTTTAGTAGTAGGAGCATGATAACCGCAATCCCAGGTGGGAACAATGGGGATTTTGCTCTTTTCTTTTGTTGTTTCTAATTTGATTTTTATTTTTCTAAGCAAAAAGAAAGAGATAAGTAAAAATCCAAAGAGTAAGAATGTAAAACTTATTGTAGAAAAAATAGATTGTAGAGAGGAAAATTCTTGCTCTATTTGGGTGATTACAGAGATTGAAGAGATAGAAGATAATAAAACAAGAGATTTTACAGGATTAATGAGCAATGGAAGAGTTACTGAAGGAAAAAATCCAATCAATGTACAAAGAGAACAGATTATAAGTTGAGGTATAATTATTAATTTTCCTCCATCTAAACTTTGATTGTTTTGATTAATTTGATGGCCCAATTTCAATGCAAGTTCCGGAGAGCGCATATTTCCAAGAAATACTATTGAGAATATTTTAGCAAAACAAAAGAGTGCTAATCCGCCAATTACTGCTAAAGCTAAAATAGCGGCGACGATAAAAATTAACTCTATTTTTATAATCGAAGGGTTTGTGGCAGTAGTTTTAAAGAATGCCAGATAGATTAAAAATTCACTGATGAAGCCATTGAATGGTGGAATACCTGAAATAGAGATTGCACCTATAAAAAAACAAAATGCAGTTACTGGCATTAATTTTAAAAGTCCTCCCAGCTTATCCATTTTTTGAGTCTTGGTAACAGAGATAACAGTACCAGCACTTAAGAAGAGTAGACATTTAAAGAGTGCATGATTAAATACATGTAGTAATCCACCAGCAAATCCTAGAGTTGCTAAGATTAAATTGTTAGTGGAGAGTCCAATGAGTCCTAAACCAATTCCAATATATATGATGCCGATATTTTCTACACTACAATATGCTAACAATCTTTTAATATCATGTTGGGCGAGAGTCATTAGTATGCCACCTATTCCTGAAATTATACCAATAGTAACTACGACTAAAGCAAAATTTAAATTAATGGTGTGAATGCTTGTCATTGTCATTAGTGCGCGAATAAAACCATAGACTCCAACTTTAATCATCAATCCAGACATCAGTGCCGATACTGGCGAAGGAGCAAGTGCATGTGCTTTAGGTAACCAGATGTGTACTGGAACAATACCTGATTTGCTTCCAAAACCAATAAGTGCTAGGAACAAACACACGCTATAAGTTGTTGGAGAGAGAGGTGCCAACTTTTGAGTTGAAGAGCAAATAAAAAAAAGAATAATAGCAAATGTTCCAAAATGAGTAAGCGATAAATATATCCAAGCTGCTCTTCTAGTCTCTTGTTTTTCACTCTCGTGAAGTACTAAAAAGAAAGATGAAAGCCCCATTATCTCCCAACAGATTAAAAAGAATAAATTGGATTTGCTTAATACAACAGCTATCATGCTAGCAAGAAGCAGATAGTATGCACACCAAAAGGAGGCCATTCCTTTTTTATTAAGAAAATATTTATATGCGTATATAGTGACCAATATTGATAGAATGCTTATTGGTATTAGAAAAAAAAGAGCGATGTTATTTATTTCCAGTAATGGATGATTAAGTGAATCACCCAAAATAGTCCATGGAATAGCAAAGATGTTTTTGTCCATACTGTTGTTCATATCAGGAGAGAGTAAAGAAGTTAAAGAGAAGAGTAGAGTTATAACAAAGGATAGAGTGGAAGTGCATATAGTAAATGGAGTGATAAATTGAAAGCGGTTAGCAAAAAATTTAGATACTAGAGCATTTAGGAGTAGTAATAGCAAAGAAAAAAGCAAAAAAAACATTGTTTACTCCAGATGAAAATAGTTTAATATGGATCAGTTCGAAATTATTCCTGTTCTATTAAGAAATCAAGAATTAGTTTTAAACATTAAATTTAAGTTCAATATCAAGAGGAGTATATGTTTGTTGATACTTTGTTAGTAACAGCATTTTTGCTACCATTATTTACTGGGATATTTTCATTTCTTATTCTAAAGAATTTTTCACCGCTTCTGTCTCTTCGAATTCAATTTGTAAGTACAGTCATTAATTCCATACCATTACTATCAATTGCATATCTTTTATATTTTGATTTTAATCAAACTTCGTCTGCTCAAATATTGGGGATGAATAATTTTTTGATGGTAGACCATCTTTCTGTATTTCATATATTGTTAATGGTGGTGGTGTTTGTAAGCTCCTCTTTATATTCTCAGGTTTACTTTATGGATGAAGTGAAAAGTAAAACACATAATGGGAAACAAAAAGAGAAACAAAACGAGGAAAAGATCAACTTCGCAAGATTTACAGGACTCTGGAATCTAACTATGGCATCGATGTCATTGGTACTACTATCAAATCATATTATGTTAATATGGTTTGCTCTCGAGGCAACTACATTAAGTACAACTTTTTTAATTTGCACTAATAAACATAAAAATTCTGTGGAGGCGATGTGGAAGTATATTATTATTTGTTCAATCGGTCTGTCGATTGCTTTAATAGGAACAATCCTTTTTGCTTACTCAGTTGTAGTTCCATCTAATCCGGTTGACAATATGAATATCTGGTTGTGGACTACTCTTAAAATACATAGCTCATCTTTGAACCCATTGTTAGTAAAAATTGCTTTTATTTTTGTGGTTGTTGGGTATGGTACAAAGGCGGGTTTGGCGCCAATGCATACATGGTTACCAGATGCTCATGGAGAGGCACCAGCACCAATATCTGCAATATTTTCCGGATTCATGCTTAATCTAGCAGTCTATGTGATTTTAAGATATATCCCCATTGCCTCTGCTGCCACCTCTGCAAATGCTCCCTTCGTTGATAGTGTTTTAACAATAATGGGAATAATGTCTCTACTAATCTCGACTGTTTTTATTGTACATCAAAAAAATCTAAAGCGACTTTTGGCATATTGTAGTGTGGAACATATAGGAATTATCTCTCTCGGGTTAGGACTTGGCCCAGCTGGATCTTTCGTAGCTTTACTACATACCTTAAATCATTCTCTAAGTAAGATCTTTGCATTTTATGCTTCAGGGATGATTGGAAAGATTTTCAACACTCAAGAGATCTCAGATATAAAATCAGTAATGAAGATTTCGCCCTACTGGGGAAGTGCTCTTATAATCAGTTTACTAACTTTGATTGGTGTTGCACCATTTGCTATTTTTATTAGTGAGTATAAGCTGGTAATGATTGCAATAACAGAGAATCATTGGATTTCACTCTTTGTTTTTGCTGTGGCCAGTATAATAATCTTTGTTGCTATTTTAAAACATCTATTAAGTATGAGTTATAGTACCTATAGTACTACTGATGATAGTACAAACGTCGGTAGTAGAGACATTGCCAATATTACGAGCATAAAAACTTCAACTAAAGAAAAATTTTTGATAATTATTCTAATATCTATACTCTTATTAATCGGACTTTGGATGCCACAACCAATATTTAATATTATCCAGATGGCCAGTAGGTTGATTAATTGATTAATTAATTAATTAATTGGTTGCTATGGCAGTATTGGATGCATTTGGAAAGAGAAGTTGTGCTACATTGGTGACATTAGTAACATTAGCTTTAGATTGCTGTTGTTGTTTTTGTTGTTGAGTTTTAATTTTAGCATCAATTACTTTTTGGCATAAATCAATAATTATATTTTCGTAATTAAAGTTTATTCTTTCTGCGAGTACGGCAAAACAAGAATTATCTGAAATATTGCAGTTTGGATTGGCATCGATTAAGTAAGGTATACCATCTGTTGATAACCTAAAATCCATTCGTCCATAACCTTTAAAATCAAAAAATTTTATTATTTTTATGGCCAAATCTTTCATCTTATATTGAACATCATCTTCCATTTTGGATTCACAGATGTATATTTTTTTATAATCATCAGAGCTACTATCCCATTTAGCAGAGTAAGTATAAATACGGGGATGGTTTTTGGGAAGTTCAGAAAAATCAAGTTCGGAAATACCTAAGATAGATACTGGGTTATGTCCATAATATGCAACATGTATTTCTCGGCCATCAATATATCGTTGAACCAGTACATCTTGGTCATATTTTTTTAGATTTGAGAGCACTTTAGCAGTTAAAGTTTTTTCATTATATACAACAGAACTACCACTAATACCAAGTGAAGCGTCCTCAGAATTAAGTTTTACAATAAATGGGTATTCATCAATACTATGATTTTGTTTTAACCATTTTTCCAAGTCAGCTGGTTTGGAAAATAAGTATGATTCAACTGCAGGAAACCCATTTTTCTTTAAAAGAGTGTTAAAATGATTTTTATTAGCTGTCAGCTTTAGCACATGTGCGGGATTACCAGTGTAAGGGATATTGCTTTCTTCAAGGATAGCGGCCACTGCACTTTCATGTTCAAAGTCAGAAAATATTGGCTCACAGAGATTTACAATTAGATCAAATTTTTTATTGTAGTCTAAATAGACTTTAAGTTGGTGGGCACTACTAATTTCAAGATAGATTACCTTCGATTTAGAGGTATTTTTTAAAATATTCCCTATTTTATAGGCAACTTCCGAAATTCCTCCTCTTATTTGTTCTTCTTGGATAATCTCATCTAATTCTAATCCTATAGCAGTTTGTTCGTGTTCGTGATTGTGATTATAATTAAAATTGTGTTTAAGAGTGAGAGTTGGGGCGTATTCTTGTTCATGTTCGCATAAATCAGAATTAAAAATGATAAGGATATTTTTTTTAAAAAGCATTCTGGACTACCACGTTTTTAATTTTAAAGTGCAATTTTTAAGAGTAAAAAAGGTAACCATACCACAGAAGCCAATAATACGTCACTAATAAAATTCCATGTTTATATATTATTACTTCGATTATTATTAATCATCGTTTTTTATTAACCATTCCTTTGCTTCTAGTTCTGTCTCAAATACTTCTAAATTTTTTTCACCAGTAAAGAGTAAATACCCTTTAACAAAAACTGCTTTAGCACTAGTGATTCCATACAATGCTGTTTTTTTAACTTTATATGCACGTATCTCTTTTCCATACTCCTTAACTTTTGTAACATAGGGAAGTGAGGGAGTCATGTTGTCGTAATTAACAAGAGATAAAATATTTCCTAGAGATGCCTTTACTGTAGCAATGTCCTCATCTAAAATTTTAAGAGAATCCTCTACGCTATTTGAGCCGCTATAATCTGTGAATAAAATTTTGCTACCTTTATATTCAATCCATCTAATGCTCATGAAATTTATTTTTCCTTAAGTAAATAGATATATTTATATATATACATATTTATAGAATACAATACTCTTTCATAAACGCCAAGATGAAATTTTAGGAGCATAGATTGTACTTAATTTGTGGAAGAGTTTAGTTACTAATTATTATTCTGTTGTAGTTTCATCATTATCATCGGTAGCATCGGTAGCTGTGGTATCAGATTCGGAATCTGCTATTAAACGAATGGTGTATTGGCCAGTTTTTTCTTCTCGATTCATTATAAGTAGTCCTAGCTTTTGAGCATCTTCAACAAGCGCTCTAAAAGAACGATAACCATAAGAAGCTTCATTAAATCCAGGATGACGGCGTTTCATGGTTTGTTTTACCAATGAACCCCATATTTTATCTTCATCACCTCTTTCTTCTACAAGTCCTTGTAGAGTTTCTACGATGAGATCAAGCGCCTCTTGGCGTTTTGCGTGTGCAGTTGTATCTTTGGTACTGGTGCTAGTGGAGGATTTTTTACTAACAGGAACTGCTTTCCTTTTTATTTTTTGTTCTCTAACGAGATCATCATAAAAGATAAATTCATCGCAATTGCCACGTAATAGGTTTGATGTTGAATCTTTAACCCCAATACCTATTACAACCTTATTATTTTCTCTGAGTTTGGATACTAGAGGAGAAAAGTCAGAATCACCACTGATAATAACAAAGGTATCAACGTGAGATTTGGTATAACAAAGATCGAGAGCATCTACCACCATTCGAATATCAGCGGAGTTTTTACCAGATTGTCTCATGTGAGGAATTTCGATTAACTCAAAGGCAGCTTCATGCATGATATTTTTAAATTCTTTGTAACGATCCCAATCGCAATATGCTTTTTTAACAACGATACTGCCTTTTAATAGAATACGTTCGAGAACTTTGGTAATGTCGAAGGTTTTGTATTTTGCATCGCGGACGCCTAAGGCAATATTTTCAAAATCACAATATAAGGCGATATTGGTATTTTCTGTAAGATTAGTATTGTTACTGCTAATAATATTATTATTGGCCATTAATTCTTTCCTTGAACTTAAAAAGGTGGAAGCAATTGATAGAAGCAACTGTCATATATTCCATATATGTTTGAGCATATAACTTTTTTTCACTTCTTTCAATAAGCGATTATCTTTTTTTGCTATCAGTGATTTCTATAAGAGTGATTAGTGCTCCATCAATTATATTATCAAGAGTGCGATAGGGACGAATAGTTAAGAGATACCACTTATCTGTGTTTGTTTGTACCTCTATTTGTTTTGGAAGGAGAGTGGAAAGTACATTTGATATATCGGTAATAATTTGATTATAATTAATTAAATTTAAAGTAGTAGAATCAATTTGTTTTCCAATAGTAGTCTCTGGCAGATTAAAAGCTTGCCCTATAAAGGGCGAAAATCGTTTTATTTGTAATTGATGATCAATCAAAATAGTACCAATATTATTACCTGTTAAAAGATTATTCATATCATTTTTAACATGAGATAATTCTGCAACTTTATCTTTTAATTCATTATTAATAACAGAAAGTTCTTGATTTACATTTAACAATTCATCGTTAGAGCTTTCCAACTCTTCTTTAGTTAAATTTAATTTGTTATTTAAAAATTGAGTATTATTGTTTGAGGATATAATTTCTTTGTTGACGATATTGATATATTTTTCATTCTCCATTAACTTTTTTTTCAACATATCAATATGTACATTAATAATTGTTTCTGCATTAACGTTTGTACTAACGGTTGCCAGTGCTGGTTTGTTTATATTTTCAAATAAAAGAGTAACCGATGCTCCTTGAGGTATGTGGTTTTTTAGTTTAATCTCGATTCCCATTATTTCGGATAATTTCAAACATAGTACTAAACCAGTGCCTTTAGATTTTAATAATTGATCCACATTTTCTTCAGCATCTATTTTTTCTAGAATATTTTTTGAAAATGGAAATCCTGGCCCATAATCTTTAAATTCAATTTTATATTTATCCTCTGTTTTAGATAATTGTACAGTTTGTATGACTTTGTACCCATTACCATGATCTAAAGAATTTCGAAGGATATTTGAACAAAGTATCCAAAAATAATCAGAATTAACCATAATAAACGCCTCATTTGAGTCACCATGGCCGGGAGAAACACTAGAGTTAATATTATTCTCAAAATTTATCTTGGTTGTATAAACTCGTTCAAACTCGCAGATAGTATCAGAGAGTAAGCTTACAATATTATTTTTTGTTTCAAGATACAGACTACTATCTGAATAGGCCAAATCACAAATATTGTTTACAATTGAACGAATTCTGGACACACTTTGCATCGATTGTTTATAAAATTCTTTATTACTTTTTAGATTAGTAGTGGATTCTCTATTTACTACTTCAATTTCGTTCATTAAATGAGTTAAGGGTGTTTTTATTTCATGAGCTAAAAATCTACCTAAGTTTTCTTGGCAAATAAGTGATCTTTGTGTTCTAAAAATTAACTCATTAACAGAAATAATTATCTCTTTTAAAAAACCATTACGACTATCATGTTTTAATTGTCTCCATAAAATAGGGGGATTTGATTTTAATTTTTGGATGTCCAATGATAATCGATGAATAGGTCGAAGCATTTTTTTTAATGTCAGAAAGAATAAAGGTATAACTAACAACATAATTAACAGTATAATTATTATGACCTCTATTAATATTTCGAGGATACTTTTTTTTACATCATCCACAGTGATCAGTATCTCTAGATAACGGAGGTGATCACTGCCATTATGAAGAGTAAAGGGTTGTCCTGATATTGCATATTTTTTTTCAAGATAAGTTGTGGTTTTAAAATAATCATCGGTAAATCCCGTGTTGTTTGATTTATCTGTAGTAGAGGAAATAGTAGAGGAAATCTTTGTGCCATAGGCATCAGTAAACAGATGTAAAATATTTTGTTTGTCATCACGGATTCTAATTAGATGAATTTCCTTGTGATCAATAAATCTTTCAGTAGTAATATCAAAAGCATTTTTCTCGTTTTTGGTTTTTTCATATATTGATTTATATGATGAGATGAAACTATCAGAAAAATTTGCTAACTTATTTTTAGATAATGTCTCAGTTATATGATTTGTTGTCAGGTATGAATTATAAAAAAGATAGATAAATAACAAAACGATCAAACAGCTGAGATGTAGTAAAATTCGAATAAAACATTTGCGTGGAATATCTATCAATTTAGTAATCATAATAATTCTCCCTCATACTCATATTATTGATCGTATTTATTATCAGTTCTATTATCAGTTCTATTATCAATCTTAACCAGTGTATCTGTTTGGAAAAATATATTGCATATGTGTTAGATAATTATTTACCCCGATGGAGTATAAAGTAATCTTAATTATTCAATTTTAATACTAGCAATTTTGAAATAAGATACTTTATGAACAAAAATTCATCTTAGGTTTATGATAAGTTTATGATAGGTTTAGTAAAACAAATTTAATATTTAGTTTTGAATATTTTTATAGGATATTGAGATTAATACTGTTACATTCGAGATAATATGAATAATATAAAAAATGAAAATGAAAATGAAAATGAAAATGAAAATGAAAATGAAAATGAAAAAGCAGATACAAATTCAAATCCAGGAAAGATAGTGAAAAAAAATGGATTTCCTATTGTTGGAATTGGCGCCTCCGCTGGTGGATTAGCAGCAATTGAACAGTTTTTTTCTGGAATGCCTTCAACAGAAATTAATATGGCATTTATCTTTGTTCAACACTTGGATCCGGATCATAAAAGCATTCTCTCTGATCTCATTAAACGTTATACAAAAATGCAAGTCTTTGAGATTGAAGATGGTATGGCGATAGAAGAAAATTGCGCATACATTCTTCCTCCCAATAGAGATCTTTTGTTATCAAAAAATACTCTTAAACTTTTAGACCCAATTCTTCCACGTGGACATCGGATGCCGATTGATTTTTTCTTTCGTTCCCTAGCATTAGAAGAGCGAGAAAGAGCAATTTGTATTATCCTTTCGGGAACCGGTAATGATGGAACTTTAGGTATAAGAGCTATTAAAGGTGAAGGGGGACTTGTTATAGTTCAAGATCCAGCATACGCAGATTATGATGGTATGCCTAGAAGTGCGATTGCTACTGGTTTAGTTGACTACGTTTTACCTGCTCATGAAATGCCACCACAGCTTATCACCTATATATCACAAATTTTTGGTAAAAGTTCACCGTTAGCTTTCCCAGCTACTGCTAATACTGAACATGCATTAAAGAAAATATTTATTCTCATCTATGCTCAAACTCATCATGATTTTTCTCTCTATAAAAGAAATACTATTTTTAGACGAATAGAGCGTAGAATGTGCTTAAACCATATTGAGTCAATTGATGAGTATGTAAATTATTTGCAAGAAAAACCTGCTGAAATTGAGATGTTGTTTAGAGATTTATTAATAGGAGTTACAAATTTTTTTCGTGATAAGGATGTCTTTGATATACTTGAAAATAATATTATTCCCACCATTTTTGCCAGCAAAGCTAATAATGCAGCAGTAAGAGTGTGGGTTGCTGGTTGCTCTACAGGTGAGGAGGCATATTCCATTGCTATCTTATTGCAAGAGCAGATGGAGAAATTAAAAAAGAGTTTTAATATACAAATTTTTGCTACAGATATAGATAGTAAGGCAATTGAAAATGCTCGAAGTGGTACCTATCCTTCAAATATTATAGCAGATGTTTCTGCTGAAAGGATAACTCGCTTTTTTATAAAAGATGAAAATTCTACTTCTAATTCTAATTCAACAGTTAATTCAACTAGCAATGATACTTTTTATCGAATTCATAAAAACATTAGAAGTATGTTAGTTTTTTCTGAACAGGATGTAGTTAAGGATCCACCATTTTCTAAAATTGATATAATTAGTTGTCGAAATCTACTAATATATATGGGACATGAATTACAAAAAAAAATTATTCCTATGTTTCATTATGCTTTAAATCCAGGAGGTATACTTTTTTTAGGAACATCTGAAACTGTAAGTGAGTTTACAAATCTTTTTACAGTAGTTGATCGAAAATCAAAACTATATCGACGTAAAGATGATGTTCATGGCCAACACAATTCTTTTATCTTCGGTAAACTTAACTTTTTTAGAAATACTAATCTTTTAAATGATAGAAAATATAAAATTGAAAAGTCTTTTGTTGAAAATGAGAACTATTTAAGTAATAGATCACGACAATTAACTGAAAGAACTTTGTTACAACACCATTCTACAGTGGGAATTCTTATCGATACACATGGAGATATTCTCTATATTCATGGACGTAGTGGAAATTATTTGGAACCAGTTCAAGGAGAAGCATCTATTAATATATTAAAGATGGCCCGTGAAGGATTACAGCGTGATCTAACAGTTGCTCTTTATAAGTCAAGGATGTCTAACACCTCGATTAATTATTCAGGATTAAGAGTAAAAATCAATGGTAATTATATAATGGTTAATTTAACAGTATTACCCTTGAGTGTTGATACAGATGTAGATACAGAAGACGCTGCTTTTGAATCAAAACTTTTTGTAGTTATTTTAGAAGAATCTACATTATTATTACCAACAACTTTACCAACAACGTTACCAACAAATTTACTATTAACAAAAGAAAGTAGCAATCAAGTTAGCAAGGAAAAAACAGAGGAAACTAAACCATCAGAAGTCCCTTGCACATATGTAGAAATGCAAAACAAAGAATTTCTTGATAGGGAAGAGTATTTGTTGGCCACTAATGAACAGCTAGCAAACTCTAATGAAGAATTAAAATCATTTAATGAAGAGATGCAATCTGTAAATGAAGAGATGCAATCAACTAATGAGGAGTTAGAGACATCCAAGGAAGAGCTGCAATCGATGAATGAGGAATTGTCTACAGTGAATGCTGAATTACAATCTAAAGTGGCAGAGCTGTTACGATCAAATAATGATATGAATAATCTTTTAGCAGGAACTGGAATAGGTACAATTTTTGTTGATCATCAACTATACATTCAAAGGTTCACACCATCTGTTACTCAAGTGATTAATCTGATACCATCAGATGTAGGTCGACCTGTGGGCCACATTGTATCTAATTTGGTAAACTATGATCATCTTATAGAAGATATTAAATCGGTATTAGATACTTTGATTTTTAAAGAAGTAGAGGTTCAGAATAAGGCAGGTGTATGGTATCTTTTGCACATTAGACCCTATCGAACTCAAAACAATGTAATAGAGGGGGCAGTGATAACTTTTGTAGAAATTGCTGAAATGAAACGTACTGCTTTTGCATTAAAAGAGGTTGAAAATAAGTATCACCTTTTATCTGAAATGAGTGAAAATGGAATTATGGAAGTTGATATGTCCGGAAAATTTGTAAATTTAAATAAAAATATTTTAAAAATACTAGGATACTCTTATGAGGAATTAATCGGAAAATCCTATAAAGAGATAACTCCAACAAAGTGGCCAGAGCAAGATGAAAATATTAAAAATGAGATTATTATAAAAGGTAAATCTTCGATGTATCAAAAAGAGTTCATATCTAAAAGTGGAGACATAATTCCAGTAAAGATAAAATCAGTTCTAACTAGAGAAAATGGTATAGATACAGGAATATGGTCTGTCGTTTGTTATAGTCTTAAAATTATTAATCTATAATTTTAAAATTGCTTCAATTTGCTTATGATCGAAAGTATCAAAGGATTGTTTTAATTTTAATTGTATTTCAAAAAATTCTTTATCATGTCCATTTTTCCCTGGCCCTTGAAGGATGTGAGTATATTCATGAGTGTAGGTATCAATTATTGAGATAATTACAGGATAAACTTTTTCGTAATTCAAAGAGGTCGGAATTGAAGTGTTAAGTAGATCTCGTAACTCGACAAATTTATCACTGTTAATGCTAAATTTAATATGGCCTTGCACTGGATTTGCACTTGCATTTATCGAATCAGTGGTGAAAATAAAACTATGAGTGGGAGTTATATTCTTCTGGTTGAAGTTAGCATTAAGGGGCATAAATTTATCAAAGAGTGAGAATATTTTATCCAACTTAATTATTGTATTTTTTGTGTTAATATCTTGCAAATCTAAACGTCCTTTAAAATTACTCTTTTGATTGTCAAAATTATTTGCAGTAAATGAAATCTCAATTTGTTGACCACCATTTTCCTTCTTAGTTATTGTCTTCTGCTTAAGATGATCTTTAATTGTTGAAATAAATTTTTCACAGATCAATTCGGGGTATCCTTTCTTTTTTAGATCACTAATTTTTTTGAGAGCATTTTCTAAATCGCGAGAGTTGTAATTATCAAAAAAATCATTTGTCCTTTTATCCAATATTTTGTGTTTTAATAAAATATTTTGTATTTTGGTCTTTATATTTGCAAGACTAAGCATTTTTTTGTTAATGGAATATGCTTGTAAATGAAGTAATGGTTTTACCCATGTCAGACCATCTTTATTGGCATTAATGTTTTTTGCGCTTTCAACTACTGAGGATAGATCATGAAGAGTGGGGAGAACATGGGAGATTCTTTTGGATGGATCGCTATTTAATAGTTCTAGAAGTTTGAGACTATCTTTTTCATTTCCTTCAAATTTGTTGTTAATATCTTCAAATCTAAATTCATAAAAAAAGTCATAAGGCATATTACCTACTTTTGTAAAACGTTTAAAATAGGAGCTTGGGATTGTTGATGATTTTAGATCAGTGCTCTCAGTGTTAAAGGATAAATTAATTCCTTTATGTAAAACAGCTTTTAAACACGCCAACTGAACATATGGCCTTATCTCTTTTTCATTAATAAATCCATTTCGTCCAGATGTTTGTGCTAAAGTGCCTTTTATGTTTATGATGAGAGATTTTTTTTCGTTTTTAAAACTTTCTACTATTTCTAGGGGTAATAAGTCATAACATCCAAGTAACTGAGATCCTACGCCATCTCCATTATAGAGCAATTGACCTTCTAATCCATTTTGAACATAAATTTCGATTAAATCAATTGTATCTTTATTGTTTTTGTTATGAAATGTTTCTCCAATTTTTGCATCTATTTTGTGACTGGATAACATTGTTTTGTTTTCACTTAAATTAAATTCTTGTGTTACCTCTTCTATTGGAGTTTGATTAAATTCAAGTTTTATACCTGAGCTAGGAGTGGACATCAATCTAAAGAGTAGTATGGCCGGATCTATAGTCTCTGCTTGTTTGCTACTTTTTAAAATTATTTTTGTTCCTTTATTATTTTCGTTGCAATGTTTTTGATCATTAGCAGTTAATATTTCAGTTTTTTCTAAAACTATTTGCGAGGTTGTTGATTTAAGTGGTCTTCGAATTCCTAGTTTGCTTTTAGCTCCTCCTTTAGTGCATGATTCGATTAAAACACTCTCGATTTTATCTGTGGGATTAAAGACTGAAAAAAATCCTTGGCCAAAATTTTTATCACTGTTAGTAATTCTTTTGCCTGAATATCCAGGTATAAAAATGTTTTTCAGCTCATCTCCATTCATGCCGATACCGTTATCATTAATTTCATAAGAGATGGTTCCATCATCATTTTTATGGATACTAATATTAACTTTATTGGAACCGGCCTGTTTTGCATTTTTAATTAATTCACCAACCCAAGTCATTTGATTTAAATTCTGAGACATTGCTTGTTCATATTGAGTATTAACTTTATTTGTATTTTTTCCCATTATTCTTTTTACATCTTTATCACTTGTGATGTCAGTCCACTCTTTGGATAAGTCTAAAGGTAATGGTAATTTATCTAATATTTTGTTCTTTTCTTTTTTTTCTTTCTTTTCTAAATCAAAATTATAAAATTGAACCGCCGGTTTTTTAAATATTAATTCATGAAATAAAGCAAAATTAGTCTCATTGATTGCTCCACAGGCAGTTAATTTATCCCAACAATCTGACTTTAACTTTTTTTTATCGCTTTCAGTGCAAGAGATAGTCTGAAAGTCACAATTAACAATGTTAAAACTAAAATTTTCTGTGATACTTAAATTATTTTTAAAAGTATTATATATATTATTCAAATCCGCACTAGAAAGTTTATACTTTGTTTTAAGTGAAAACTTCATTAATTGAAAATATTGATTCATATATTTTTTTATATCAGCTTTTTCATATAAGTGGTGATTATGCCAATTTTCAACTAACTCCTCCATAAAATAATAATTCATATGATCACTATTATAGTTATCTTCATCCATATCTAATTTCCCTAATACTTCAAGTAGTTCTATGGTGTGTTTTTGTTTATCACTTCCCTCTAAAAATTCTCCATAATAAAGTGTTTTCATGAATAAGGTGTGATCGGTAAATGGAACTTTTTCGCCAAAATACTTCCAAAGATTTTTTAATTGTAAGGAATTAAGTTTTTTAGAAAAGTCTGTTATATTCTCTAGGTTTTTTTGATTTTTTATTAATAAAGGTAAAATATCCTCTAGCACTCGAGCAGGTGGTTTGAATTCATCAATTAATTTTTTTATTTCATTAGATTTAGAAATAATCTTTTCTTTTGGATTACAAAAATTAAGATCAGGACCATTAATCATTACTGTTTGTAGCAATTTAATATTCATTAAATCACTACCACCAGTACCCAAAACATCCTTGAGACATTTTTTCGTATCAATAATTGCCTTGGCCATTAAACTCTTGTAGATCTCATTTTTTATTTTCTCATAATCTTCGTCATGAGGTATCATGCCAGCAGATTCAGCTTTATAAATCCAAAAATTACGTAGGTAATAAATAAAATCGGATTTAATTAATTTCAGATCATCATCTTTGATTAGTTCATTATTTAAGTAAGATGTAAATTGTTCATCTCTTCCAATCTGGTTTTGAAGTAGACCATTATTTGATTTTATAATATCACAAATAATTTTATCTGCAGAATACTTATCTGAATAATTTCTTTTTAACTCCAGCTCTATTTGTTTTAACAATATATCGTGTGAGATTTCAATTGAGGTTAATGATTCTGCTTGGGAATATTTATAATAGATTTTATTATTTGCAGTTTTTATTAATAAAGGATAATGTCTATTATATAAATCATATTGGTTAATGATCGGATCATTGATATCGCTAACTTCTATTAGATTGATATCGCAAGTCCCTTCTGAAAAAATTTTACTTGATAGCTCTTGAACTTCTTTATTATCTCTTACATCCCATTCACCCAAAGATTTTGTAAGTGTTTTAGTTGTTGTGCTTTGTTTGATCTCCGTATTTTTTTTATTGCTTTTTATATTATTTTCTATTTTGTCATTAATTGCTACAACTTTTAAATATGTTTCTTTGGCCCCACGAGGATCTATTTTATGTTGAATTATTTCATTTAATAAAGAAATATTATAGTTCAAAGTCTCTTGATCTAGGGAGCTTGCAAGAAAACCCTTAGGTATAAAAAGTTGATTTCCTAAAATACTCTCATTTTGCTTTTGAGCAAAAAAGATTGGTTTAAAATCATTTACATTACTTGTAGTCTCATCGACTTCATTAATTTTTATATCTAATATTCGATTGGAATTTATACCGTCAATTTTTTTTTCTGAATTGCCACTGTAACTGCTACTATATTTACAAAATGCAAGATCTGAATATATGGGATCTATTAAAACACACTCTTGGTTGTTGATTTTCTTTACGTTTATAAATTCTTTGAATGTTGGAAGACATTTAAATTCTTTATTAAATTTTACTCCCCACCTACCAATGAAATCATTATCTTCTAAAATTTCAGGGCCAAAATACTCACTATTTTTAAAAAGTACTGCTAGTGAATTTAATTCACTCCACTTGCCATTTTCAATGAGGTTCTTAAGTAGATCTTTAATATATTGTATATTTGTTTCATCTGAATAATCAATATGTAATCTGTCAGTAGTGAGAGCAATTGTGGGAGGGAAATTAATACTTAAATCACTATAGATATTTGTATTTTTAAAAGCTATTTTTTCGATTACAACTCCATTAACGTCGATAGAGGTTTTTCCCTCTATTATTTTATCTTTAGTAGCGAATTTTTCTTCTGGTGATTTTGTAATTGAAAGAACAGTTTCAGGAAATATTGTGGTTGCATCTTTTAATTTCAAAGGATCATTGATTATTGCTGGTTTTTCATTTGGCGAATTTAGCTCAATAGTTGCAGACCTATTGTGACGAAAATAATCTTTAACAATCTTTTTTTGTTCTATGATTGGAAGTAATTTTTTTGATTTAACATTTATGTTTGTGCCACTGTTAGTTTGTTTACTCTCTGAAATCACTATCTCAATCTTTCCTAACTTGTTTTTAGTAAAGAGTAATTTGTACCCTTTTTGGCCATCTTTTTTGGTTTCGATAGTGACCTTGCTATCGTCGCCAGCATCCAACATTCCTAAAACTGAAAAAAATCCTTGTCCAAATTTACCTATGGTTTTTTTCTGGGTATCTGTAGGGGAGGTTTTTTTGTTGGAGGAATTTGGAGATAATAATCTTGTTAGAATGTCATCTAAAGACATTCCTGCTCCATTGTCGCTAATTGAGATCTCATCACAATTTATATTATTACTGCTTCCTTTGGTAGTAGTAGTGACTACTACTCGACTTTTAACAGGATCTGGAATTGTTTTTTTTAATAATTGATTTGATTTGTTTAATTGGTTTGTATTATCCTCTGGAGGATAATAAGAATCAATGGCATTTGCTACGAGTTCGCGCAAAAACAATTCAGGAGAAAATTGATATTTTGTTATAGTATCTACTATATTTGAGGTACGTTTTTTTCGATCTACATCAATTATTTTATTTTGCTTTTTATATAGTGAAATTACATCTGTTAAATTATCTTGACCATTAGTTGCAAAATCGCCTGGATTTTTATCCAGGTTAATTGCTATTAAATCTTCTAGTGCGAATACAAAATTTTCTGTGGTTTCTTCTTTTTCTTCTTTTTTTGAAGAATTAAAAAATGAAATTAAAGGGTTATTTTTAGATTTTGTTTTACTACATTCTAAATCATTTTGGTTTAGGTTTGTATAATTGTCTGAATTACTCTCTGTTTTATTATTATTATTTTGCTGATCACTTGCTTGTAAATAAAAAAAGGATAAAGGAGGAGTAAATAAAAATAGGAAAATGGAAAAAGAAAAGAAAAAAGAAAAAGAAATAAGAATTTTCATTAACATACAAATTCTCCTGAATATTTGTATTTATGCTTGTTGTACTTATCGGTAATAATTAGTAATGATTTAGATATATCTACATTTCGACAAATACGCAGTTGACGATTGAAGAATCTAATGGATAGTATAGTTTAACTGTGAATCTGTGAGTCTGTGAGTTGTGCATATAAATATATTAAGGGTGAAAAATGTGAATTTTGATTCTAGCTATTCTACTAATCTTAACTATCTTCAAGAGATAAAGTTTGAGACCTTGAAGACTCTTTTGCAATTACATCGTAGTGCTAATTCAGGACACATCGGTTCCTCTCTCTCATGTTTGGATATTTTAATCTATCTTTTTTTTCAAGAGATGCAAAAAGAGGATAAGTTAGTCCTATCGAAAGGTCATGCAGCATCTGCGCTCTATTCAATTTTATTTAAAAGAGGAGATATTTCTCAAGATACTTTGAATAGCTATTATAATAAAAATGGAACATTGCTATCGGCCCATCCTCCATGTAATGGGATGTTACAGGGAGTAACATTTGGTACTGGAAGTTTAGGTCATGGCCTATCGTTGGCCATAGGTATGGCGCTTGCGAATAGATTTAAGAAAGAGAATAAGAAAGAGAATAAAAAGAATAACGTATACGTTATTCTATCAGAGGGTGATTTGAATGAGGGCCAAACTTGGGAGGGATTGCTCTTCGCTGCTCACCACTCTTTAAATAATTTATTTATAATTATCGATAATAATAATTTACAAGGTTTTGGAAGAAGTAATGAAGTTTTGAATTTGGAATCATTACAGGCAAAACTTTTAAGTTTTAACTTGAATGTTGTTACTGCTGAAAATGGAAATGATTTTGATTCTATTCATAGTTCATTTTTATCTTTAAAGATGGATAAGATGATGGATAAGATCGGCCCAAAATGTATTATTGCTAAAACTACTAAGGGAGCGGGAATCTCCTATATGGAAAATAGATTGGAATGGCATTATCTTCCTATGAATGAAGAACAATACAAACAGGCACTAAAAGAAATAAAAGAAATAAAAGAAATAAAAGAAATAGAAAGATCATAAATATGCGTAAAGAGTTTTGTGAAACAATTGAAAGAATTGCTGGTGAAAATAAAGAGATACTTTTTTTAACTGGTGATTTGGGTTTTATGGCCCTAGAGGGAATTAGAGATAAATTGAATGAGCGCTTTATCAATATGGGAGTGGCCGAACAAAATATGATCTCTGTGGCCGCTGGTCTTGCTTCTCAGGGACTTATTCCTCTATGCTATAGCATTGCCCCTTTTGTAGTATATCGTCCATTGGAGCAAATCAGATTGGATGTTTGTCTACATAATATGAATGTTAAAATTATCGGCAATGGTGGTGGATATGGTTATGGAATTATGGGTGCCACTCATCACGCATTGGAAGATTTGGCGATGTTATCATCGTTACAAAATATGAGATGTTTTATTCCATTTTGTAATGAGGATGTTTCTTTAGTTGTAGAGGAGATGTTGAAATATAAGGGACCATCATATTTAAGATTAGGTTTTGCAAATAAACCTAAGGAAATATCACTGCCACCTTATTCAGCTTTAAGAAGAATAGATATTGAGAATGAGAATGAGAATAGTGATAAAAAAAGAGTAACTGTTGTTGCTTTAGGGCCAATTACCATCAACGTTTTAAATGTTATCGCTGATGCCATTATAAAAAAAGAAAAATTACAGATTGATCTCTTTGCAGTATCTGAAATGCCAATTTTCGAATTGAGTACTGATTTTTTAGAGAGTTTAAAATCGTCTGGAAGGTTGATGATTTTAGAAGAGCATGTTGCAAGAGGTGGAGTTGCTGAAAATTTAGCGCTGCTTTTGATGAAGGAGAGTAGATTTAGAGTAGATTTTGATTTTCATTCAATCAAGATGAAACACTTCTGTGCTCAAGGGTATCAAGAGCTATATGGTGATCAAAAATATCATCAAAGATTAAATCAATTAGACCCTGATTCTATAGCGAAAAATATTTTATTATTTTAAAAATAATTAAGATTTAAGATGGATAATTTATACTTTGATATTTGGGATGAAAAAGAAAAAGAAGACGTTAGACGTTTAAATGGTCCGATATTTATTATCGGTGCCTCTGGTTTTATTGGTGCTAAACTTTTTTTTAATCTTCAAAAGATTAGAGATGATGTCTATGCATGTTCACGTGCTCCAAGACATGGATGGCGGATGGCCAGTGTTTCTAACTCAAACAAGCTTCTTGATTTAGATATAACTAATTTTGAATTACTTAGAAATATTATCTATAAATATAAACCCAAAACAGTTTTTAATTTATCTGCTTATGGAGCATATTCAAGACAAAATGATTTCTCAAAGATTCATAATGTAAATTACACTGGTGTTTTAAATTTGATTAAAGTACTTCAAGAGAGTGGTGTAGATGCTTTTGTTCATGCAGGAAGTTCCTCTGAATATGGTCTAAATTGCAAAGGGCCTAGTGAAGATGCCGAACTTATTCCCAATAGTGATTATGCTGTATCAAAAGTAGCAGCAAGCTATCTATTAAAATACTATGGAAAGTTTTTTGATTTTCCGGCGCTTAACTTGCGACTCTATTCTGTCTATGGCCCCTTTGAGGAGCGAGATCGATTGATTCCTACTCTGATAGAGCATTGTATGGACGGTGGACGCTATCCTAATTTGGTAGATAAAGATATCTCTCGCGATTTTGTTTATATAGATGATTGTTTGCATGCCTTAGTTAGATCAGCACTTACTATTGGCAAACTTAAGGATAAGGATCATCATGGCATCTCACTTAATATTGCCAGCGGAAAGAAGACCACGCTAGAAGATGTTGTTTTATGTGCAAGAAAAATTTTTGATATTAAAGATGAACCCAAGTGGGGTTCAATGACAAATAGAAAGTGGGATCTTACTAATTGGTATGGTGATCCTAGTTTGGCCAATAAATTACTTAATTGGAGTTCTAAAACATCTTTTGAAGAGGGACTTAAGTTATATGCTGATTGGAGAAAATTAGCGGATAAAAATTTTAAAGTTGTTCCTATGGTGGCCAAAGCAAAAAAGATTTCGGCAATCATTGCTTGCTATAAAGATGATTTGGCCATTCCAATTATGTATAAGAGATTACAACTTGTATTTACAAAATTAAATGTGGATTACGAAATAATTTTTGTAAACGATTGTAGTCCCTATCCTCATAAAGATGAGAGTGTAATTTATGAATTAACCAAAACAGATAGTTCCGTCATTGGTATTTCTCACTCTCGAAATTTTGGTTCCCAATCAGCATTTATTAGTGGCATGGAAATCTCCTCTGGAGATGCTGTGGTGTTGATGGATGGTGATGGCCAAGATCCACCAGAAGTAATTGAGAATTTTGTTAGTAAGTGGCAACAAGGTTATGAGGTTGTCTACGGAGAGCGAGTGAAACGAGATGCTCCTCTTTACATGCAAATGATGTATAAAATATTTTATCGACTATTTCAAAAATTAGCAGAGATTAAAATTCCAGTCGATGCCGGAGATTTTTCTTTAATTGATAGAAAGGTTGTTGATTATATTCTAAAACTTAGTGAAAAGGATATCTTTATTCGTGGTCTACGGGCGTGGGTTGGTTTTAAGCAAATCGGAGTAGAGTATCGAAGGCCAGAGAGATTATTTGGAGTAACTACTAATAGTTTTATGAAAAATATCTGGTGGGCGAAAAAAGGAATTTTTTCATTTAGTACTAGACCTCTTCATTACATTCAAGGATTGGGGGTTTTTATATTTGTACTCACTGTTTTTATGGCCCTTTTTTATTTGATTAACTATTTTATTAATCCACCTTCGGCCGGAAGTGGTGGTAAGGGTGCTACCACTATCGTTTTATTGTTGTTAGGACTTGGTAGTTTCCAACTTATGGCCATAAGTATTTTAGGAGATTACATTGGGAAAATTACCGAAGAGGTGAAGAATAGACCACGTTTTATTAGAGATAAGATATTTTTTAATGGAAAATTTTATGCTTCAACAGATGAGATTGTGAATATAAGCAATGAACTTAAAAAACGGTAGGAAAATAAAGTGGCATCAATAAAAGACGATCGAGGTTACAACCAAGGATATAAAGCAACCCCTGCTTTAGAAATTAGAAGAAATCGCAGATGTGATAGTATTATCGCTGAGATTAATTTAGAATCGAATAGTGATGCTAAAACTATTTTGGAGTTAGGTTGTGGTACAGGACAATTGTCATATTTACTAGCAACTAAAACAAAAGCGAAAGTAATTGGAGTTGATATTTGCCGTGATTTTATTGAGGTGGCAAAAAAAAATTACAAGAAAGATATAAAAAATTTAGATTACTTTACTCTAGATTTTAACAGACCAGAAGATTTATTTTTAAAATATAAGATTAAAAATGTTGATTATGTAGTTGGAGATGGAATTTTACATCACCTCTATTATAATATGAAAAAATCACTCTCGGCCATCAACTCGCTACTTTCTGAGAATGGAAAGATGATTTTTTGGGAACCTAATGTAGCTCATCCCTATTGTTTTCTTATCTTTAATTTTTCTTTATTTAGAAAAATGGCCAGTTTAGAGCCAGCAGAAAAGGCATTTAGTAAAAAATTTATTATGAAAAATATGAGAAGTGCTAATTTTAAGCATGCTTTGGTTTCTTATAGAGATTGTTTACTTCCTAACACTCCCACTCCCTTGATTAAACCTCTTTTAAAATTTGAAAAAATTATTGATCGTATTCCTCTCTTAAATCCTCTCTTAAATATGGTCTTTTCGCAATCGATGTTTATTGTTGGAAAAAAGAAGGGGATAGAAAAGATAGAAAGCATATGAGGAATAGATAGATAAAGCAAGAAGAGTGCAAATTGAAATGATAGCACCGATTATAAATGGCCAGGGTCGATAGTAAAAATTTAAGATATGTTCACGTTCTTTTGACCAAATTTTGAAAGCGATTAAACCATTTCTATTTTCAACAACACTTTCTTTTCCATCAACTATTATATTCCAGCCGTAATTATAATTTTGATTAACAATTAAATAACAATCGAGTTGATTGTTACCGCCATGGTTGATGTTAATTTTAAGTGAGAATTTATTTGGCGACCATGAAAGTAGATTAATCTGGCTTTTGCCATTGCCATTGCCATTGCCATTTCCATTACAACCTTCAAAATAATATTCACCCTTGTATCTTGCGTCTGTGTTGGCAACAGCGAAAGTAGGGTATGGAGCTGCTTCGTAGGCGTTTATTACACCTTTGTTGTTATGAAGACTTTCAACCATCTTATTAGAACTATTTTTGTACTTTATACCCTCATATGCAATAGTTTGAGCGAATGGTAGATCAAATTTAGGAGTGTAGTGATAATCTTGAGAAAATCCTTGAGAGAGTCGAGTATAATTGTATTTTGTTAGAGAGTAGAGATTTATAAAAAAGAGCGATGCTAGAATAAGAATAACAATTCTCTTATGCTTATTTGAAGACTTATTTGAAGACTTATTTGAAGACTTATTGAAATAATTATATAAGACACTAATTCCGAAACCGATGTAAATGGAAGCAAACATAATGAGCACCCACTTAAAGCGCATAGTAATGCGCATGCAATTAATTCCAGGAAGCTGGTGTAGTAAGTCCCAAAGGGTGCAACCATATTTTAAATTATCACATCTCATAAAGCTGGGAACATTGTTACCAAAGCATAGAATTAAAAATACAATCAAAAGAAAAGAGATTAGTTTGTAGGTTTTGAAATGCTTATATAATCCAATAATAATTAAAATGAAGGCGATTAATCCTATGTATGCCTCGTTTTCCCAATCATAATAAAACATTCCTTGCCACAAATCAGAGGGATAATACTTCAAAAAATCACGAAGAAAATCTAAATGAGTAAACCAATAAACAAATCCTACAATGCTATATCCAGAAATCTCTTTTGTTAATCTTACTCCGCTACTCTCATAAATGTATGGAAATAATTTTACAGCACATAAAGAGATGGTTACTAATGTTGTAATAAGTGTGCGTGCGATGATGTGAAAAACAGATCTAAAATTAAAATTGCTAAAATTGTTAAAGATAAAAAATAGAGTAGTAAATAGTAGAATTAAAAAACTCTGCATGAAAACATATGGGCCACCCTCTAAATACGAGAGTGAAATGAAGAGGGCAGAGAGAAGATTAAAACCAAATAATTTATTATCTTTAATATCTTTAATAAAGAAATAAAAAATTAAAGGAAGATACATAACTGTTGTAAAGGTGGTGTGGCCAACCGCCAGATGATAGGAGAACCAGCCACTAAACGCAAAAGTGGTTGCAGACATAAGCGCCATATATCTTTCTTTAACAAAGTGTTTGGCGAGCACATACATTCCAGCAATACCAATTAGTAAGTGTAGTAAAATTTCAATTTTTAAGGCCACGGCAGGAGTAGTTAATAAATAGAATAGATAAAATGGAGTAAAGAGTTTGGAGTGAGGATTTGCAATAAAGGAAATACCTCCGAGTGAATATGGGTTCCACAGAGGGAATTCTTTAAAGTGGTGTATGGTTATGTGTGGAATATAGTAGTAAAAAGATGTCACATCCCAATCTTCTTTAGCGCCAAAGGAGTAGAAGTTGTAGAATATTGGTAAAATGTTGATGATTGAAAGTAATAAGAGTGCAAAAATTAGCAGTATAGTTACGATTGTAGGTGATGATATTGTTGATGTCTGATGTTTCATTTCCATTTCAGTGCCACTTTCCCTTTGGTAGCTATATAGCAGCTAATGTATTGTTGCTACCATTTGGAGTGTGGCACATAATCACATTATCATCAATTGTTTTTATTTATATCAATAATCTCTTTAAAAAAAATTAATAAAAAATCTCTAAAGATAAATTTTATTTTTACCGTTACAGCTTCGTAAGAAATGTTGATATATATCATATTTTTTGTTTTTTTTTATCTTGCATGGAGAGGTTATTAGTTATGGAACTTAATTTTTTGCAAAATCTAAAAATAAGTAAAAAGATCATTTTGTCTCCTCTATCTGCTATTTTACTTATATCTTTTTGTTGGTTTATTTTATTTATGGGTATGGGAAAGTTAAATAAAGTTGTTGATAGTTTTTACAATGATCATTTTGAAAATTATGCTAAAGAGACTGGATTGCTCTATCAAGTGGCAATAATATATTCTGATATTTTAAAAATATTACAATACACTTCACAAGGATTTGATAAAGTAATGACTAAAAATCTGATAGAATCTGTAAATAAAAGATTGAATTTAATTTTAGAAGATTGGGATAAAAATTTTTCTAGTAACAATATCAATTTAGAGGCCAAAAAAATTTTAGATGAAATAAAAAATGATTTTCAAAAAAATTTCAAACCGAATGCAATAAATATTATTGATATGATACAAGTAGATCAAAATACCGCTCTTCTACTTGTCTCATCAATAGATGCTGACTATCTAAATTTAAAACAAAAATTGGAAAAATTAGTTGATAGTCAAAAGCAGCTTAGTAAACAAAGCTATGATTATGCCAAAAAATCTCATAGCAACTCTTTAATGTTTAGTATTGTTACTTTGATTATTTCACTGGTAATTTCGATAATAATTAGTCAAGTGATCGGTCAACATATTACTTCATCTTTGCGTACATTAATTAATGCCATTGTTGATGTGGCAAATGGAAAATTTCATACTATCTCTACTAACGTGAACAGAAATGATGAGATTGGAGAGGGAATAAATAAATTTAATACAGTTGTTAAAACTCTATCTACAGTCAACAATGAATTAGTAAATATATCCAATCGAGCTGGAAAGGATGGTGTTTTAAGTGAGCGTTTAGATATCAGCAAACATTTTGGCGATTTCAAGCATATTGTAAATGGAGTAAACATTATTTTAGATGAGGTTGTAAAACCTATTCAAGAATCAGTTAAAACCCTAAAAAGAATTTCGGAGGGAGATTTAAGTGTAGAGATCAGTGCTGACTATCATGGTGAACATGCGGTAATGAAAGATGCTATCAATACAACAGTCGAATCATTAAATCAGGTTTTATCCAAAGTAAAAAAGGTAGTAACAAATATAGATAGTTCAACAAAAAAAATTCACAACAGTAGTGATGAGCTATCTATGGCCACAAATCAACAGGCATCGGCCATAGAAGAAATTACTGCTTCAGTAACAGAAATTAATGCTCAGATAAACAAAAATGCAGAGAATACTGCCACAGCAAAAGACTTGAGTAATAAAGTTAAATCGCGAGCATCTACTGGAACTGAGCAGATGAAGGAGATGATTACTTCTATGCAAATGATTATAGAATCAGAAAAAAATATCTCTAAAATAATTAAAGTGATAGATGAAATAGCATTTCAAACTAATTTATTGGCCCTCAATGCTGCTGTCGAAGCGGCACGAGCAGGAAAACACGGTAAAGGTTTTGCGGTAGTTGCAGAGGAGGTTAGAAATTTAGCAGGTAGAAGTGCTGATGCTGCAAAGGAGACAACTGCAATAATAGAAGACTCCAGTAGAAAGGTGGCCAATGGTAAAATTATTGTAGAAAAAGCAACTGCTGCATTTGAAGAAATTGCCAATGGCGTAGGTCAAACTGATGAGCTAATTGAACAAATTGCTGGTTCTTCTCACGAACAAGCTGAGGGTATTACACAAATAAATAAAGGATTGAAACAGATAAATATTATTACCAACAAAAATTCAGGAAAAGTTGTAGAATTTGTCGAAATAATTGGCGAACTGGATGCTCTTTCAGCTGATCTTTCAAAAATGATTTATAAATTTGCTCTTAAAAATGAAAATCGTGGTGATTTTCAAGAGAGAGATAAAAAATTAAGGAGGGTTTCGTAATGAAAAAAGGTATGGTTTTATTTTTAAGTTCTATTTTAATAATTTTTAGTATCAGCTTTAGTTTGTATGCCGAAGATCAAAAAGATACGGTTGTTTCTATTGCTAAAGCAGCAAAAGAATTAATTGCCAAAGAGGGAAGAGTTAAAGCTTTCACTGCTTTTAATGATATGAAGGGTGCATTTGTTAAAGGGGATATTTATATTTGGTCTATAACTTTCGATGCTGTTTGTCTCCAACATCCTACTAATCAAAAGTTAGTTGGTATGAAGGTACCGACACTAAAAGATGCTAATGGAAAAGCATTTATTAGCGAAATAATTGATGCTGCTAAAAAAGCAGATGATGGATGGATTGAATATTCTTGGAATCATCATGAAACTAAAAAAATTACTCCTAAAAAAGCATATTTTATGAAAGTTAAAGATACCGAGGGAGAGTTCCTCATAGTTAGTTCATATTATTTACAGTAGAAATAAGTGCAAGCAACATTGGCCATCTGGCATCTGGTGCCACCTAACTGGTGCCGCTTTATAATGCCATTATAATCAAATAATCAAATAATAAAATAATAAAATAATCGAATAATCAAAATTACTTGTGAGCAAACCCAATGTATCCACCATACATTTTTCCTTGAAAAGCACTCCAACTCATACTTCGTAGGTAACCACCTGCTCCAACACCTATACTACCTTGAGTTCCATACCCATGACTTCCATCACTGAAAAAAACGCGGCCATTTATTAAACCATAGATTGTTACATAGTGATTGTGAACATGGGCCACTACTGGACTTCCAAGTGATAAGTAATGAGGAATTTCTCTAGCATTAATAGAAACAGCTCTATAAGGAATTGCTTGTTTATTCATAATAGAGTTGTAACCATTTTTTAATGAACCTTCACCTGGAGCAATGGGGACAATGTGATAGATAGCATTTTCCATCGCTCTTGTTGCAACTACATTGTTTCTTAATCCTTTCAGATAGGAAATAGCTACTGCTCCTGAATGTGAACCACAGCTGCCACTAGTGGTGCTTGTATTGATTTGTCCATAACCAACGATTCCATTTAAGGGATTTGTGAATGCTTTTAAAAATTCTGATTCTGATATTGTATTATTATCACTTAGGCTTATTGTAGATGAAATATCTGTAGTAACATTCGTGCATCTTGCTTGCACTATATGATCAGATGGAAATGAGAATAATAAGAATAATGAGAATAGTGATACCATTTTGAAAATTTTACTTTTCATTTGTTTCATCTCCGTTTTTTTTAAAATTGTAAGAATGCTGATTAATTTATCATTACGAAATAGCTAAATAAAGTAATAAATAAATTAATAGACAATGATTGGAATACTTGATTAGATTAATCTGAGATCACATATTCAAAAATAGGAAGAAGTAATTATAAAGTAGGATTTAAAGATTATGAAAGCTGAAGTTTTCTATCGCAACTTAAATATTTTTTTTTATATCATAATACTTTTTTCTTTGCTGATGCTTACTCCGCGACTTTTTGATAAAGATATTTTTTTTGGACAAGTTGGAAAGCAAGTTTTTACAGCGGAAGTAGCAAGAGGATTTGAAAAAAATCAGATTTACAATGGTCTATTTCCAATATTTCATTTCGTGGCCCCATATCTTGATGGACCAACTGCTCGTGCAGAAGAGTTTCCATTATATGCTTTTCTCACTGGTAAATTGGCCAGGATTAGTGGAATAGATCTTATTGTCAGTGGACGGATTTTTTCATTTCTCTCATTTATTTTTTTGTTAATTATAACTTATAAGATATGTAATTATTTTAGAGAACATTTTAATTTTCCTGTCGTCGCGAGTTCCGGGCCGATGATTTTGGCATTAATGCCAGTTTGTCGTACTTACAGTGTGGAAATAATGCCAGATATGATGATGGTAGCATTATCTTTTGCTGCCATTTACTTCTATTTATTAAGAAGAAAAAAAATTGTTTTTATATTGTTAACATTGGCAATTCTTGTAAAGTATTATGCTATCTTTGTTGCTGTTGGTTTGGTAGTGGCCACATTGTTAGATGATAAATTAGACGATAACAACGATAATCTTAAAGTAAATCTTAAAGCAAATCTTAAAGCAAAAATTGCAGAAGCTTTTTTATATCTACTCTCCGCACTTCCTTGTATTATTTTTCTTATGTATGTTTTTTATAATAATATACTAAATCCAATCACAGAAAATAATCTATTAGGAGTTGGGCATATTAGTAATTTTAAATTACTAATATCGCTTAAGTTTTATAGTCGTTTAATTACATGGCTTGTACTTAAAAATTCTACAGTAAGTATTTTCCTTTTGACTATTTTAGGAACATATCTTTTTTTTAAGAATGGAAAAGAAGGGTGTGAAGGAAGTAAAAGAATAAAGAGAGTTTTTCTGAGTGTTATTATTGGCCAAATTCTTTTTATGATTGTTTTTGCTTCTCCATTTTATGTTCATGATTACTATGGACTGTCTTTTGCGGTGATATTTGCACTTATGGCGGCCATATCTTGTAATTGGTTATTTGCATATACGTATACGTTTAATTCAAATATTAAAAGCAAGAGATATCTTACTTTGCTAACTATTTTGTTGCTTTTAGTATCGCTATCTTTATCCTTAAGACAAACTATAAGTAATCATCGCAAATTGTATTACTATCAGAGGGCCGCTGAGCTATTAAAAAAATATACCAAGCAAAATGATAGAATTTTAATTGTGGCCAATCATACTGCTCCCATGGTTCTTTTTTTATCAGAGCGATTTGGTTGGTGTATAGATCCTGTTCGTTGGTTTGAGATGCCAATTCTTCATGATGGTGCTGTGGCCTTACTTGAGAAAGGTATTCCTGATAAAATTGCAGTATTACTTTTAGATCATGAATTAGAATACAGAATAAATGTTTGGGAGAGAAGATTTCATAAATGGGGATATGCTAGAGTGATTGTGCAAGATCAATTTGAGCAAGCAGATGGTTTTGGTCCGCCAATGCGGTTTTCGATTTTAGAAAAGGGAAGCGCAAACAAACATTTTAATATTAAATATCATCCTTACGAAGAGACAGTGGGGAAAGTAGATTTTTCATTAGATAATGAATATAATAAATATGATATAATAAAATATAAATGCAAAAGGGGAACATAAAAACTATATGGATAGGATAAAGTTTTATTTACATAAATCACGATTGATTTTGATAACAGATTATTCTAATCTTAATCCAGAACAAGTTTTAATTGTGATGGAAGAGGCAGTAAGCACGATAAGAAGACAAGAACCGAAATCCTTATGGGTATGTGCTGATTTTACCAATACCAAGATAGAATTTAAAACACATATGATTCCATTTAAAGAGTATATGATTGGTAACAAACCATTTGTTAAATATGCTGCTGTTGTGGGATTGTCACCATTAATTAGAAAATTCTATCAATTGTTAATGATGATGACAGGACGTAATTGGCCAGTATTAGAAAATAGAGAGGATGCCTATAATTGGTTGGCAGAACAGAAGTAGATTTTTTTTCGTAAATGAGTGAAGAGCAGCGCCAACGCAAATAGTGCCATCAAAATAATAAATCTTAATAGATGTTTGGGGAATAAGGGATCTTTAATTAAATAATTTACATGCCATTCCCAAATACCCATTCCACCCTCTATCTTAGAAAGAATAGTTGTAGCACAAACAAGATTTCTAAACAGGATTGAAAATCCAAGCATTATCCATAAAAGTAGTTTGGCCATTTTGGGAATGAAATTCCATTCAAGTGCAATCACTATTGCAAATACTGGAAAGATTGCAGAGATATATCTTGGCCCAGGAGATGATCCTGAATGCCAACCAACAAAGGTAGAGTTTAATAAAATAAAGAGAAAGAACGATATTAGAGAAAAAAGTATAAGTGGTTTGTGGAATCTGTGCAATCTGTGCGATCTGTGATTGCATATGAGGTTTTTGTTATTTTTTAAGAGTAGAGGAATTGAAAGAGCTAAGAAAAATAAAATCCAAGGAACAGTGTAGAGCATTCCACGTGATTTTCCGATTAGCAGTTGATAGAGGATCTCTGATCCGTTGGAAGAAGAGAAGAATTCACTTAGATTGTTTTTACCAAACATAACATCTGGATTGGAAAAAGTGTTAGCGATAGTAAAGATTCCACCAAAAGATGAGTAGTGATACCAACACCACAGTAGTGCTGGAATAAACCCACCTATGGAGATGTCGAAAAGGTTTAACATCCATTTTTTAGGTGGAGATGTAGGTGTAGATGTTTTGTTAATTAAAAATATGGTCAAAATCAGAGGTGGAAATGCTAGCGCTATCATGTAGTCGCTTAAGAGAGAGAGAGCAAAAAATAATCCAACTAATTTAAAATTTTCTTTTAAGAGAAAATAAATCATGGCCACCATAAAGAATGCCACTATTCCGTGACCAAAAAATGTATTCATAAATAGGGCCGAGGTGTTTCCGAAAAGCAATGCCAGAGTCATAAAATAGATTCCATTAAATGGATAATTTTCCCTCTGTAAGTAGAGAATCAACATACCCACAATTATTGCGAAAGGAATTATTTGAGTAAAGAGAGTTAGAATAATTGTATGTGCAGGGCCTGGTGGTGTTCGCTCCATTCCAAATTTTTGCCAATTTTGCCAATGTTTTTTATCAAATGTTTTAGAAAAAAAATCCATAAAACAAAATAGTGGAAATGTCAGTAGCATGGGGCCTGGTGCTTTAATAGAGTAATAGTTGCCATCTGGAGTTTTGGCCCAATCATCGGTCCAGTGAATGTATTTATTTGTTTGAAATGAATAATCATTACATATCGCTCTCATAGTCATGTAACGGGAATTTTGATTTGCATCTCCAGTTCCGCGAATTATCAAATTTACTAGAATGAAAAGAATTAACCAAACTAAGAGTCTATTTTGCCATAGAAGTTTCATGATTTTTAATTTCTTATTTTTTTATTTCTTATTTTTTGTTCTCATTAATTGAAGAGACATCATAATACAATTTTTAACTACTTTCGGATTTAGTGAACTGTTGGAGAATTGATAGGAAATAGGAACCTCTTCGATTGTTAGATTGTTTTGATAGATATAAAAGACACTCTCTAAAAGAAAATCAAATGATTTACTTTTCATCATCTCTTTACTTTTGCAATCAACTAAAATACTCATCGCCCTTTTTGAATATCTACGGTATCCGGAGGTGAGATCAAGATAAAATTTATGTTTGCGGTGGAAAGTGAAAGGAAGTGCTCGCCAGGGAAAATCTAAACATAGATTGTAAATATTATTGCCAGCGAAGGTTAAAAATTTTCTGTAGAGTGGAGTTTTAATTTTTTTTGTACGATATCCAATAATTAAATCAGCAGCAGCGATAGCAGGGTCTTTGGCCTTTAAGAAACGATCGATCTCGTCTGGATTGTGGCTTAATCCTGCATCCAAGGTGATTGCATATTCATATCCATTCTCCACAGCGTATTTCATACCATCTAAGATAGCGCCTGGAATGTGAGTGTTGACAGTGTGATTTATCACATGCAGATTTATTAAATTGTTATTGTTGTTATTGCTATTTTGTAGAGAAGATAAAATCTCTGCTGTGCGATCTTTACTGCAATCATTTACAATACAAAGATCACCATTAGGTGCTAACCTTGTAACTAGCTCTGCAATAGTATTCTCCTCATTGTAGGCAGGAACAATAATTAAGTGAGGAGTTTTACGAATCATTTTTGATCCTTGTTTTATGTTTTATTTTAGATATTTTTTAATTAGATGTTGTTTATCCAAATAATATCATCTTCGCTATTAACATTTATGTATCTATCACATACTGAATATGCTTTAACTACTTTTCCATCATCTATCGCACATTGAATAAGATCAGGAAGTTCTTTTTCTTGTCTGGTCTGATTTATTGGAGTTTGCCCAATGTAATTGAAGATCTCATTTTTAAAGATGCAATTTCCAGTTCCCATAAAATTATTAAGTGCTTTTTTTGGTTTTTCTACTAATCGAAAGATTTGACTGTTTATTTCATTATAAATTATTGCATAGGTTTTAGAGATTAAGGAAGTATCTTCCACGGTCACTGTTCCACAGAGGGCAAATACATCCTCACAGTGAAAATATTCCAGCATCTGCTGATGATGAGGATTAACCATGATTTCATCACCTAAAAATAACATAAAATCATCATACCCAACAGCTTGTTGACAACACTCGATTGCATGAACTAATCCTTTTAGTTCACGCTGGATTACGTAGCGAATGCGTTTGCCATTGTAGTGAATGCCATAGAAGTTAATGATATCTTCAGCACGATGGCCGACAACAATTATTATTTCGTCAATAGGAAGAGAGATAATTTTTCGTAAGCTATGTTCAATTAAAGGAATTCCTTCAAATGGTAACATACATTTATTGTTATCTTGAGTGTATTGATTAAGTCGCTTGCCTCTTCCACCGGCCAAAATAATTGCTTTCATTTTTTTGCTTTCATTTTGTTATTGTCACTGTTGTTTTTCAAATAGCTCTCGATTCTCTCGAACCCAATTGTAGAGATAAGAAATTCCTTGCTTTGGTTTTATTTTTGGTTGCCACTTTAAATTAGTTCTAACTTTAGTTATATCAGAGACAAAATAATTTAAATCTCCAAAGCGCTCTCCTGCAAATTTAATTTCAGATTTATTATTGTTATTTAATTCACCTAGATAATTGAGAGTCTCAATTAGTGAAATCATATGCTCAGGTCCTCCACCTACAGTGTAGACACCTGCTATCTGCTGTTCATAAAATGCATGAAAACATTCGCACAAGTCCTTTGCATGTAAAATGTCTCGAACTTGTTTACCAGTATTAAATAGAGAGATTGGTCTATTCATCACAGTTCTGATTGTAAAGTTAGCAACCCATCCATGATCTTCGCCACCAAATTGTCTTTCACCATAAAGACCAGTTAAGCGAAAACTGGCCGCTTTTAATCCGTAGGTATCAATAAACATTCTTACATAGTGTTCGCCACAAATTTTAGAGGCATGAAGTGGAGTGATTTTCCCTGTGAGAATGGGAAAATCCTCTGAAATAGCAACTGGCGTGTGAAGATAGCGAGTGGGATCTTCAGTTAAATTATCATTGATGCCATTTCCATAGACATGAATAGTACAACAATTTACAACTGGAATATTTAATTTTTTGGCCACAGATAAAACGTTATAGGTTCCAACAACATTTGAAGTAAAATCTAAATCAGGATCTTCTATTCCTATGGTCATTGCTGGTTGGGCAGCAGTATGAATAATATAATCGCAAGAGCGAGCGGCAGCTAAGAGCTTCTGATAATCTCTTATATCTGCTTCAACTAGCTGAGCACCAATTTTATTTAAAAATTTTTGATTATACTCTCTGATCTTTTCAGGGTTGTGACCTGTGCGATTTAATTCAAATTTGGTTAAGTTATCATATGCTAAAACTTCCCATCCCTTTGTTCGATAGAATTCTGAAACATGTGAACCTAAAAATCCTGCTCCTCCAGTGACTAAAACTTTCATCTCTGGTTATCCTTGATTACTGTTATTATGTAGATGTATAATAATTTATATTATGTATTTATGTAGGTTATGTATACAGAAATTTATATTGATTTATATTGATTTATAGATGCAAAAGATTATCGTTTTTGCTTCCCTCGTCAGAGGAGTTTGAATTAGCTGGTTCAATACTTTTTTTAAGTTGATTTACAGTGGATGATAGATCGTTCAATGCTGGAATTAGTTCCTCTTTAAATTTACGCATCATTATCTCATTTAGTGCTATCATTCGTTTATTTGGATCATCTCCAATCTTTTGAAGTAGCTCATCTATCTCTTTTTGCAATTTTTGTAGATGTGGTTTTTCCTGTAATAATTTTTCTCTCTCTTCTATTAATTTTGTAAGTAGTTTTATATCTATTTTTTTTGTGCTCATAAAAAATTCCAATTTTGTTTAGTTTAAATTTTTGTTTAAACAATTAATCATGATTTTAATTATATCATGCTCTTGATAGTTAATTTCCTAAAATTTGTAAAATTTATAAAATGTTAGTGATTTGATTTAACTATTGGAAAACTCAAATCACAATATCACAAATTGTCTAAAAATTTTTATGATTTTTGAGAGTGTAGTGCTTATTTGTTATTTGTTTATGCCTCAAAATGTTTGCGCTCTAAGTGCTGTTTTGTTTTTTTTATTTTTTTTATTTTGTTTTGGAACAGATTATGAATTTTTACTATTTTTACTATTAAGATGATTAGTAAAAGTGCGAATAGATAAACACATATTTATGTGCGTAGGAAGTAGTAGCTAGTTATAGTTACTATTTTTTATTTATCTTATTTTGGGGGAAGTATGAAAAAATTATTTGTGACTTTAGGATTAGGACTTGGATTAGGACTGGGATTAGGACAATCAGTTTATGCGAGCAATAGTAATGTAGAGGAAGATCTTATTCATCCTCATCAATCATCAACATATGAACAATATATTCGTTATCAGAAGAAGATTGGTAAAAGTATTGATGGTAGTGAAAGTAGTGTGGTTAAAAGCGAAAAAGGAGAGGAGAATCAAAAGAGCAAAGATCTAAAAGCTGGTTATCCTGATAGCTTTCCAGAGGTCACTGATAGCACTGAGATTGATTTAGGTAATGATCCATTACCAACAAATTATAAATCACTCCTTGATTACATTTTACCATCACCAGATCAACATCAAGGAGTCTATGGTACATCATCATATGTAAATGCAGGTAGCTGCCATTATATGGCCACTACAGGTGCTATGGAAATTTTACTCAATATGGATGTACCCAAAGAAGAGCGATTGTCCAATGGAAAAACGGATTTATCAGAGCGCTGGTTAATGAATGTAAGCAATAAATACAACAACAGTTGGTTGGTAAATAATATCTATTTATTTAATGATTATGGAGGTGGATTAAAAAATAAAACTCATCGTTATACCAAAGGAAACTATTGGCTTCGTTATAGTGTAAAATATAATTGGAAATATATGATTCCATCAAATTGGAAATCACTAATTGCAAAAACTCCTAAAATTGAAAGACAGGTTTTATATGGAAAGAAAGATCTAAGTACTCGCTATAATGTGACTGTGATGAGTGATATAACTATTGATCGTATCAAGCGTGCTCTTGTTAAAAATCAGGGACCAGTGCTAGTTGTGTATAATGATTCTGAAGTTTGGCATGCTATTTTGATTGTTGGCTATGATGATGAGGATTCAATTGCAATTGGTGATAGTCGTTGTCCAGATGTCAAATCAATTAAGAGTGGACTTGGTTCAACTCACAAGAAGATGGTAGACGCTGCTATTTTAAAATATGGTTGTAATAATAAGGGAGTATTCTATGTAAGAGAATCAGAATATTATTCTGGTGGTTTGTATACAAAAGAAAAAACTTATTATAATTATGATTTGAATAGAAGTGGTGAAGAGCAGCCTTATGTTGGAAAAGTTACAAAGCGTTCTTATGAGTGGGCGAAGTACTTGGCAAATTACGCTATCTCTATTTATAGGCCAGATGTTGAAAGTGCAAAGTATCCGCCAGCTCCAGCTATTGCTCCTTAATGATATTAGTGAGAAGAGGAACTTCCGTTAGCGCTATATCCTTCTTTAGTTACCATTCCAGGAGACTGGTTTTGAGGATCATTGCTATCAGATAACTTCTCAGTAATTTGTTTAACTGTTGACTCCACAAATTCCTTAGGAAGAAGACCAGAATTATTTTGGCAATTCTCTTGGAATAATTTTATTCCTTCTTCAACACTTCCTGGAAGTGGAGTAATTCCTTTCTTTTCTTTTTCTTCTTTTGTCATTTTCCAAACGTTATCTGTACCAACAGATGGTCTTAATTTCATGCATTTTTCAATACCGTCACAACCAGATGCAATCAAGCAAGCTCCAAAAGAGTGAAAGTTACATGTTGAATCAGGTGAACGAATTTCCATTCTAGTAGCGAATGGATTACCACCGGTCTCTGGAGAACGTTGTGAACATGTACGATTTTTATCGGCCCAAGCAACTGCAACTGGTGCTTCAGCATTTGGTACTAATCTAAAGTATGAATTCTTACTTGGATTACTTACGACGGTCATTGATGATTGATGTTTTAAAACACCTTCAATAAATGATCCACCAATATCGGAATATTTGCAATCCTTACTATGAAAAAGATTTTCTTTAGTGCTAGCTGAGCGTACACTATAATGAACGTGCTGTCCGCTACCGTTGATTCCTTTTTTCTCTTCTTTCTTTATATGATCGTAAACTCTATTAAATGGTTTAGCACGGAAGTCGATATTCATTCCATATTGTTTAGACATATCCGTTAAAAATTTTCTAGTGAAGCTTAGGTTATCGGCCATTCTTAAAGCACTATCAAAGCGTAATACGAATTCTTTTTGTCCAGGAGCAACTTCAGTATGTCCCTTTTCTACTCTAATTCCCATTTGCGGAACTTGTACAAGAAGATCATCCATTAATTCATTAATTTTAGCACTCCTGTTTTTTGGATCTGTTAACAAATCAAAGTAATGACGATCATCAATTGGTTGTCCCTTCTCATCTAATAAAAAGAATTCTACTTCAGGACCTAAAACAACTTCTGCATCTTTTATTTCCTTACCGTTCTTTTTAGTTTCCTTTGCTACTGCTTTTTGTAATCTTTCAATTTGCATCTTTAAAACGTTACGTGGATTGGCCATATCTGGAGTATTGTTATCTTTTAAAACATCACCGACAATGTAAGCTGAATTTTTCTTCATTGATGGTGGATATACTCTGAAAGAGTTAGCATCTAATTTAACAATAAGTTCTTTTTCCATTCCTTTAAAAGAGATTTTATGAATAGAACCTTTCTCGCTTTTACTATCTGAAATTATCTCATCCAAATTCTTTTTATCAACAGAGATGGTTTTAACTATTTTCATTGAACCATCAAGATCAAAGATTATAATATCTAAAGTTTTAACTTGATCGTTACCTGAAAATACTACAGGAGTGATTTTATCACTAGTTTTAGTTTTATCTAATTCTTGGACATACTGTTTAACTGCCTCTTCCATATTTTTTTGATAATCTTTGTCTACGGGAAAAGGTTTTTTTTCATCGATTTGAACACTACTTAGAACATATCCTACCTTATATTTGTTACTGCGGGCCCCATCTGGATAGCTATTTAAAGTTTTAGGATCTAGTTTTAATAGTAAATCAGATGATGTAACTCCACCATAACCTGGGATAGATGAACCATCTGTTGCTTGCATATTATCAAATGATCCTTGTAAGCTATCAACAGGAATAGTTAATCCTTTTATTTGCTTTCCATCTTTAGTAGCAAAAATGATATCTACTAATTGGATACCTTCACTTTTTGCTTTCTTCATAGCTTCTTTTACATCTTCACTGTTGGCCAAGAGAGTACCAGTAGTGAATAACAGAGTTAAAAACATAGCGAAAAACATATTCGCTATAATCGATCTAGTAAACTTAAATGTCTTCATGAAATCCCCCTAATTTTTTTTTAATAGTATTTCTATTGTTATCAATGTATACGATATACGTTCCAGATACGTTCCATAAAATACTTTTCATACACTCAATAATTATTTATATTTCCTTCTAACTAATATTTTATTTCTCATAAATTAATTTACTCAGCTAATAAATATTTTAACAAATCATTTTTAGACAAAGTAAATTTATTATTAAATTTTATATGATTTGATTGTTTTCATGGAGTTAAGTTATGAAAATAGAAATTATTGTTAGTGTTTAGCTAGCAAATTCTGGAGTCAGAGGAGTTTTTGTTTATATTTTCATTTAGAAAATTAAAAAAAGATTATTTTATTTTGATAAATTTATGATCATTTTAAAGTAAAATTTATTGTGATTAAAAATTATTGATAGTAAATATTTTAATTACTTTTATTTTGCCTAATTAAATATGCAACATAAAATGTGCATATTTGATTTTTATTTAATTTTTATGATTTTACTTTATTTAAAAGATAAATTCCATCATTAGGTATCTGGAAATAAATTTTGCCAATGAAGGTGCGATTGCCTGCCAATCTGTATATATTTTCCCTCTTCCAGTCATCCCTGGTTTGAGAGCAGAAAAATCATTATTATCGAAATTTTTTGCACCTTCGAGGTTAATTAAACTTCTGGCCATATAGTAACGATTTTTATCTTGTTCTAATACTTGTGTTCCTTCACCAGATAAACTATCAATTTTAAGTCCATCACCAAAACTCTTTAATGGCCCTCCGTAAACTTTGAATTTGATCTCTTGATTAACTTTGATTGCTAGAATATCTTTTTCTGGTACTTGAAATTGGACATAGATTTTTTTTAAATCTGCAATCTTGATTAATTCTTGGCCATAGTTGACAGGAGTTCCATTTAAATCATTTAACTTATCGCTTGTAACTACGCCATCGATAAGAGCATAAACTTTAGAATAGCTAATCTTTTTTTCTAGTAATTCGATCTCATAACTTAAGGAAAAAAACTCTTTTTCTTTTATTTTGTAATCAGAAATTTTTTGTTCACTCTTGGCCTTAAGCATTTCAGTGCGTACTCGTTGCCACTGATACTCTTTTTGTTTTAATTCTAATTCAGAGTCGCTGGAATCAAGAGATAGTAATAAAGTTCCTTTTTTTACAAATTCTCCTTCTTTAACATAAATCTTAGCGACAGTTCCCTTTACTTGAGCATAATGAATATTTACCATTGGAAGTATTTCAATATCAGTATCGACATTGAAAGGTAAGCGCAAAAAGAAGAATGCTAAAATGAGAGAGAGCGCAGAAGCAGAGATGGCCAGCAATTTATGTTTAGGAACTGTTTGTAGGTAAGAGTATGAAAAATATTTAAATAAATTACTTTTAAAGTTATTTAAGACATTATTGGATGGAATGGTTGTGTATAGTTGAGCATTTCTTAGTGCCACAGTTGATTGTGAAATAAGTAGTGGCAAAAGTTCTTGTTTATTTGAAGTAATCAGATTTGCAGCAGTAGATTCCATGCTAAAAACTCCAACTACTCCTTGATCATCTTGCAAGATATGTATCCAATAGGATTTCAAATTATTTTCTTTTAAGTATGTGTTGATTGCAGTTGTGATTTCTGAATTTTGTGAATTTTCTGAAGTAGGAGTTGCTGTAACATCAGCGATGTATATTTGTAGTAAATCATCTTTATTTCCCGACTGTTGTCGATTTTTATCACTATTTTTTAAATACTCTTTAACAAAGAGATTATGAATTTTTTCTTGATTTTTATTTTTGGTATTTTCTTTATCAACTCGTTCTTTGTTAGTTTGTGCTCTTAATTCAAATTCTCCATCATGGCCTAATTTTTCAATGGAGCAAGCTGCTTCATCATAAGGAATAATTTGAGAAGAGAGATTTACAATAGACATTAAAACTGCATCTAGATCAAGTGTGGATGTGATATCTTTACTGATTTTCACTAGAGCTGAGAGTTCCTTGGCCTTTTTTTCTGCGCTAAAAAGACGAGCATTTTTTACATACATTGCTGAATTTGAGGCGAAAAGATTTAAGAGATCGAGATCATCGTTATTAAATAAATTATCAGATCCTCTTTTGTTTATTATTTGAATAGCACCAATACATTCATCCTTAACAACTAAGGGAGCGGCCAACATAGTTTTAGTTACGAATTTAATTTTTTTATCGACTGATTCAGAAAACCTGGCATCTTTAGAGCAATCTTCTACTATTAAAGGTTTTTTATTGTCGGCCACCCATCCGATAAAACCTACTCCTTTTTTTAATTTAAGTCCTAATACTTTATCTTTGGTAGGCCCAGAGGCGGCAAAGCACTCATTGCCTACTCCATTGTCTTCTACAAGCCAGATAGATCCTACTTCTGCTCCTAAAATAAAAATTGCTTTTTCTAAAATTAGATTAAGTAGTTCTTGCAGATCCATAGTAGAACAAAAACTTTCATGAAGTTCCGCAAATGTTTTCATTCTAGACATAATGGTTTCATGATTTTTTTTAGTTCGTGATGTTTGGATATGCATGGCCGCGATAGTTGCAAGATCATCCATAAAATGGCGATCGGTCTCATTAAAATGAGGATCACTATCTTTTTTGTTAACTAATTCTAAAACTCCGATTGATTCAGAATTGTAGAGTAGAGGTGCTGCTAATATGGATTCGGTTGTAAATTTGCTTTTGATATCATTGGCATTGGAGAATCGTTGATCATTAGATGTATCATTAACAATAGAGGAACGTTTATTTTCTTGAACCCATCCTACAATCCCTTTACCAAATGGAATGGTAACTCCTTCGACAGTATTAGAACCAGGACCAATGGCAACCTTGCAGGTAATATTGTTTTTATTTTGATTGTAGATCCATAGTGATCCACCTTCAGCACACACACCGTAGCTTAGGATTTCCAAAACTCCTTTCATTAAATCATAGAGTTGTAGATTTTCATTTTGATAGAGTTCATTGATTCGGTGATAGCAGGTTAATTTTCTCTTTAACTGACTTTCACTTTCACTTCCACTTTTACTTTCAGTTTCAGTACTTAAGGTATCAATTGTGTTATCTTTAATGATTTTGTTACTTACATTACTTACGAATGGTAATAATTTATTATCTTGAATATCATCTTTAATATTATCTTTAATCTCATCTTTTGATTTACTTGCTGCTTGTTTTGGAATGAATCTAGATTTTAAGGCCATAATATATAATCCTTTTTTTACATCATTCATGCTCAATATTCTTGACTAGATCTATCGGATGCTTTTGTCTTAGAGTTTAGTATTATTTTTTCAAACTAAATTAATTTAAATATAAATTAAAAATTTTTAGTGGAAGACTATAGGAATGATAAATTCTAAAGGAGAGGAGGTATTATTGCTTTTGTTCTTTTAAGCTTGGCGGTTACCAATGCTGAGAGTGAGGATATTGGATTTAATTTTGTTAATGAAAGTGGGTGTACCTTCATCTGTTTACATATGCCATGAATAGATGCTGCTAGATTATTACATCCAGAGCTCATGGTAACCATGTTTTTTCCCAAGCGTTGTTTTAATTTTTGCCCACATTCCTCAATTGCACAACTACCGGCGATATGTACAGGTTCATTTATATTATCTATATCTTTAGGATCAAATCCTTTTCCCATAATGATTGTAAGGCCACCTTTACCATTATTATCAGCATAAAATATTTCAACTAACGTTTCAGTATTAGATCGGCATCCTTCTACACAACATCGCTCTTTACCTCGAAGAAAGTTTATGTCTGAAGGAAATTTTTGAAGCAATTTATGAGTTAGCTTTTGTTTTCTGCTGTTATAGAGATGTTTATTAACTATCTCTATATCATTAATATCATCAACACCTATACCACATTTAGCACAAAGTTGCAGATGTGTTACGCTCTCTAGATCATAACCTAAAAATGAGGATGCAACTACATCTACTGCCAGAGGATCAATACCTCCTATCAAACAATTAGTATTTACAATACATTCACTAGCATATTTTTCAGCGATATAGTGGCCATGATTTGTGGCCAATATTCCGTCAATAAGAGCAAAATCTGGTCGTAAAACCTTGTAGATGTCGGCAAATTTTTGATGAAGTTTGAAATTATGATCTGCGATCCGACTGGCCTGATGAACTAAACCAAATTGATTTTTAATGGAGAGAGATACTTGTGACATAGAATGAGTTTTTAGTTTTGGAATAGAGATATAAAGATTTTTTTCTCTCTCTAAAATTAAATTTTTATGTACAAAATCGGATATATCAATAAATGATTGCAAAGTATCGAGATAAATAGGTACCGAACCAGTCTCATCGAGATAAATTGGAATGGTCTCAGTTTCTTTGCATACACGATAGATGCCTGTACCTTTAAAAACCAATCTGCTGAAATTGCCTTGAGTACAATTTTCAATTACAAAAATATTACGGGCACCGTGTGCCTTAAAATACAAAATAGTTTCTCTTATTACCTCAGGATCAGTGTAACAATATTTTTTTAAATCAACTGCATTGACCTTAATGTATACATCTTTACTTTCTTTTAAAATTTTTTTTCCACCGCCAAAATGATCAAATATTTCAGCAACTGAAAATGCTAATCCCTTCTTAGTATCAGAAAGAGTATCAGAAAAAACAACACTTGCTTTCATTTTTTTTATATCCTATTTTTTTTTATTGGATTAATTATAATTATTAATTTTTATTTAAGAGTAAAATATTGAATTTTAAAAGTCAACGAACTATTAAAGGAAGATACTAGATTAGATTCTGTTACTCATTCGAAGAAGTAAAAATTTCTATCTCATCCATGTTTGCCACTAAAGTATTTTTATCTTTTATCGAACAATCAGAAGTGTTAGCTCCTAACAATGAAACTTTCTCCACTTCTGTGTTTTCTTTAATGTTTGACTTAAGCATTGTCTTCGCCATTGTCTTTACCATTCCTTTTGGTTTTCTGCTGATACCTGTACCTTTCAACAATCCCTTCTTCTCTAAAACATTCCATACTTGCTCTTCAATTCGATTATTAAAAGCATTCTCGCCAGAATATTGAGAGTATCTTTCAGCATGTCCCAAAGCAATCACGTAAGGAATAAGCGGGCCTTTAACCTTTAAATTATCAATCTCCAATTCATCAATAACAGAAAAGATTGAAAAGATATTCTCGGTTGTTGAATCTGATTTATTTTTTGCAAGAACACTAGAAATTTTAGAAAATAATTTTTTTGGCGCAATTTTATTTGTAAGTAATTCGTTGGCCACGAGTTCTGCAATCTTATAATCAATAATTGGTAGTGCTGCTCGCTTGAGAAAATCTTTTGCAAATATCTTTCTTCCTTCAAGTAATCCTATCAAAGCGAATAGTGAATCACGTTCGCTACTCTTAATCGATGATAGTAAGGGATAATCATAAACATATATTTCTACCGGTTTTTTACTAAAATCGGCCATAAAGTTACCTTGATGTCGATCCTTCTCAAAAATTATTACACCATCATGATTTTTCTTATAATTTTTTTCATTTAGATTTTTAGGATTTGCCAACAAAATACTCATCTCTTTTTCAAATACCACAGGAAAAATCTTTTCTTGTTCCTCTTTACTTAATCTAGTAAGAGTTTTTCCCTTTGCTAAATTCATTGTCACATGCTCGGGTGAAGATGAATGAAATGAATTTGACAAATTAGAATTATTTTTCTTGTCTTCAACAAACAAATTCACAACATTAAATTTAAAATCATTGTTTACATTTTCTCCTTCATTTGCTTTTTCATAGAGTCCCTTCATGATTGTAGTAAGCGAAGTCTCTTTCTCTAAATCCTCTTGATCTTTTAACCCCTCATAAACTTCACGAACTACGGGATAAAATCTAGCATATTTTTTTCCACCATCTTGAACTATATATTCAAGAGCAGTATCCATCTTTTCCTTTTCCAATTCTGTTCGATTCTTTAAATCTTCGAAAGTCATTTTAAGTGCGCGCTCTTCTCCATTTTTTAACTTAACTTTAACTACAAGTGCAGTAGAGGCACCTCCTAAAATCTCTTGTACTACCATATGATCATCAACCTTATCCACGTTTAATAAACTCTTTAAGCGAGTGTAAATCGCATGTCGAGAGGGAAGTGGCGTATGATCGGTCATATCTTTTAAGTACTCTAAATAATCAGCATCAAGCATTCGTCGTTGATAAATTTTTTGTCCAGCACTGGCACCCGTTCCTCCTAGAGATTCTAAGATATGTTTGATTTTAAGACCTGGATGTTGATCATCGTTACCACCTGTTGAATTAGCAGAATTACTAGAATTACCAGAATTAGCAAGCTGACCAAGCAAAAAAGAAACAAACATCTTCTCTTGAAATGGCGATCTCTCCGCAAGTGCTTTAATAAAAGAGGAGTAGAAAAGATTTGCAACCTTTTGATGATCTTTGTTGCTAAAATTAGACCAAATCATATCCTCTAATTCTTTACGATATTTATTATTAGTTATAACATTTTTAGAAATTAAAGCATTTACCGTCAGCGCTTTAGCATATGGAGGAAGTTGTAAAAATTGTCTACGTAAACGATTCTCTCCAATTTGTGATTTAACTCTTGAAGCAATATCATAAGGAAGTGGTACATTCTTAATTAAAAATTTTACTAAGGCCAAACGCTCCTCTGCTTTATCATAAAGATTAAGCATATTATTTACTAGATACATTCCCATCACCATATTTTCTTTATTAATCCCACGATTTTTTTCACTATCAATCATTTTTGTTAACTCTTCATCGGATTTAATAAAGTTGGCCAACTTTTCTAATAAGTTACTTCTCTCAAGTGATACTTCAGGAAAGAAAATATTGATTTCAGAAATAACTGAGGTGGCGAAGTAATCAGGAAGTAAAGGAACATTTTTCTTATCATTGATATCATAACCAGTAAGTTTTAAATATTTTTCAAAGATATCCACTCTTCTATGTAAATCCCAGAATGCTTTATTTTTTACAGCATCTACAATACAACTTGCACAGGTAAATTTTTCATTCATATAAAGCTTATATAACTCATCATCTGTAAACTCTGATGGTCCACGTTTGGCCAAACTTATTAGAATCTCATGTTGTTTAACTAAATTATCATTCGTATCACTTGCAGGCCAAGTTTTAGATTCTTTCATCTTATCAACGAAAAGATGTTGCATTTTTTCAGAATTTTCTAAATCATAGATTAAGATTGGATTTTCTTGAATAACACCTTCTGCTTTGTTATAGATTTCTAATAATTTTTTATCTCCTCGTTTAATCAATTGCTCTTTAAAGTATGTAGTTCCTGTACTCTGATTTTCACCCTTAATGATAGAGTCATTAAATTTTTGTTTACTCCAAACATCATCAATTGCGATATAACTTTTTAAATTATCAAATGTATAAGTCTCTCTTGGAATTTTTTCAAGCAGTGCACGTTGCATTGATGCCCCAAAAGTGAAATCTTTATCATAGCTTTGAGCACTCTTAATCTCTTCAGGTATTTTTTGGAAGCTTAAAATATTTCTTCTCGATCCAATATCCAACATAATCTCATCAATTACATTATTGTCTGCCTTTAAATGTATATTAACAAATGCCCATGCCATTCCCTCCGGCCAGTCCGTTGCATTCTTCTTTATATTTGATAAAACCCTATCAAAAGCTTTACCCTTATTATCCCTAAATTCACTTAGATTCTTAATTATATTTATTGGAAAATTTTTAATCACATATTGGGGATCAATATCCATTGCAGAATAAAGCATCTTTTGAAAATTTTTACTAAAAAACTTTGAGTGACTTATCCCATTTATAGAACCTGACTTTGTAATTTCTTTATACATCAACGAAAGAAGTTTTTTTCCTTCAGGACTATTTTCATTAACAATATTAGCAACAGATAATAAAGCATGATCTACATCTACATAATCAAAATTATCTTTTATAAATGCTACCATCTTATAAGCACTTTCAGCATCCATATCAACTACACTATTAAAAATATGATCGATAAGTTTTTTATCAAATGTTTTGGGACCTAAATATAATTTAGCATTTTTTGATCTTGATGCTTTCACTTTTGAAAAGAGGTCTAACCAATCATCAAACGAATTAAAGTTTTGTAACATTAAATATTTTTTAATCAATGCTAGATTATCATATCGACCACTATTAACATTATTTACTAAATAAGTTAAAGTGCTCACTGGATCGGTATGATCTGTTATCATCAAACTCTTTAATTTTTTATTATGTTTGATATTTTCAAAGATTTCTCGTCTATCATCAGCAGATAATATATTATCGACTTCTGCAACTTTTTTCTGAGTTACTTCACTTTTTGCAAAATGTTTAAAAAATGTATTGTAATATGAAGTCTTGGCAATTTTTACATCAAATTCATCTGCATTCATCTCCTTAGAGATCTTATCTCTGATTAAAACAAAATCATCAAAAGACTTTATGGGATGTCCTTTAGGATTTTTGGGATCTTTATTAATCTTTTTATAAGCACTATCGTTCCACCACTGATCATCATGGCCAATACCCATAAAAGTATCATCGGGAAGTGGTCTTATATTATACATCACTACATTTTCTGGTTTAAATGCTACTGAACCCTTAAGCATCTTAATATAATTTTCCTTTAGTAATTCTGATACTTCAGGAAAATTCTCTCTGATTTTTTTCAATTCGGCCACATTTGGGATCATTCTATCAAGACGTTTATGAATCTCTGCTAAATCTTCAACCTTATCTGTAAATGAAATTAGCTTTGTTAAAAGATATTGGGCCGTATAATTAGGAAAGGTTATTTTTTTATTACTAGAAATACTATTTATAAAATTTAAGACCTTGCTTAAAGTAAATTCTGAAGCAGGAAGAGAGTTTATAATCTTAATTAGTGAATTATTACTGCTAATACCTGATGTCTTGGCAATCTCTTCTAGATTACTAACCTTTTTGTTGTGACTTAAGAAGTTTTCCATGAATTTATGAGCAACACCATTTTGACTAATCCATTCTAACATTATCTCCCGAGGAATATTTTGTTCCATTGCCATCTTATAAATAGTATCAAAATTTTCTGTTATCTTTGCTCGACAATCTTTTTTCCAATGATTTTTATACTTAAGTGACAGCAATAAATTTTTAGGATTATGAATGATTGAACCCTTAATCATTTTCTTAAAGTTATTAGCAAATACTTTACAAGTGGCGGGTTGAGATGTGATATTATCAACCGCTTTTTCATCAATTACATTTGAATACATCAGTTGATGAAGTGTCGCCAAGCTGTCATTGTCATCATTATGCTCTAATGCTTTCACTATTAAGTACTGTGCAACTCTATCATTGCTAGTCTCTTTAAGTGAATTTACAAAACTAGTTACCTTATCGACAGCAAATGAGGATGCAGGTAATTCATTAATAACTTTAACAATAAATTCATTAGTAAAAAATTTGCTATCGCCACTACTTATCCACTCTAATAGCATCTCTCCTGAAATTTTTGGTTCTTCTTTGGCAATCTCATAAATACTCTCTGTCCAATTTTTATTATCACCATTTGTATCAGATGGAGTAACTTTTAAAAATAAATTTTGTGGATTATGTGCTAATGATCCCTTAAGCATTTTTTTGAAGTTACTAGTTAAAACATCACGCCCGCGAGTAGAAACTATTTCCATAGCATTGGCATTTAAATATTGATGAATTTGCGAGAGTGTCTCTCCATCTTTTACGTCAGTATTTTCTAACAAACGAATTTGCGCAAGCATATATGATTGACCATTTTCATTAAAAATCTCTACAAAAGATGCAACTTTGTCTTTCGTAAACTCTTTTTTATCTACTGCAAAGATTCTTTTTTTTATGAATTGAATATTAATCTTAGATACATCTTTTATATCATTTGCGATATCTTGCAACTTCTGATCTTTATGATAAGAAACAAAATTATTTACTAATAATTTTTCACTCATCTCTTCATCTATATGTAGATGAAGATGTTCACTCAACCACTCAGTTAAAACTTTGGTTGCTATACTCCTATCTCGCGATTGCTCGAGTCCCACTTTAGTTATAAAATCTTTCGAAAACAGACTCGCTCTCTCTCTTACGCCATCATCAACCCATTTTAAAATTAACTCACCTGGAACCTTACTCTCTTTAGCAATCTTATAGATCTCTTCCACCCAATTTGAGTCATCACAATTAGTCTGGGCGGGAGTAAATTCTAAAAACAGATTTTGTGGATTACTAGCAAAAGATCCTCTTAACATCTTTTTATAATTTTCTTTAAGTATATTACATCCGCGTTTTGAAAATATCTTAATATTTTCATTTGTACTTTTTTTAACAACATTTTTAACAACATCTAGATATTGATGAATTTGCGCTAGAACTTCATTGTCATCTGATCTAGTATACTCTAGCAAACGAATTTGCGCCAATAGTGGTGCTTGATAATTTCCCTTTATCTCTACTACACCTGTTATAAATGAGTCTACCTTCTCTTTTGTAAATTCACTCTTATCTACCGCAAAGATTCTTTTTTTCATTAGCTGTTCATTATTATCAAATGCCGCTAAATCTTTTAGCAAGTCATTTAGTTTTTGATTTTTAAGTTTGGAAACAAAGATATTAATAAGTTTTTTATCTTTATCGCTTAACCATTTTGATATTATCTCAGTAGGAACATGAACCTTAGGATCTTGGGCCACTCCTAAGAGTTCTTTGTTATAATCTTCAGAGAAAAAATCTTTTTGAAATATTCTTCTCATATTATTTGCATCATAGGTAAGTGATGCTTTCATTAATTTTTTATAGTTATCTCTTAATAAATCGTAACCTTTGTTGTAACTTAATTTTTTGTCTGCATCTCTTATTAAATCCAAATGAATCTTGGCCAGCGTTGCCGAATTAGTAGTAGCAGTAGCAGGAGTAACATCTAAAAGTCTTAACCGGGCCATAATACTGGCCGGACTATTTGCTCCCATGCTTCTTACAAATGAATCCACCTTTTCTTCACTAAATGCACTGTCTGGTAAATTATAAACAAATTTTTGAGAGGCATAATCATAATTATCTGTAGTATTTTTTGGCAATTGATTAGCAATACTCTCTAGCGTTTGATATTTTCCTTTTTCCGATAGTCCTTTTACAAAATCAGACAATTTATTTTTCTCAATCCAAGAGATCATAATATCTTTAGGAATATTTAAATCACGAATACCTACATAAACTCTTTCAGCAACATTTGTTTTTGAACATGAAGTATAACTCTCCTTATCTAGCATTTTAATCTCCATTGGATTAAAATCCAATTTCAAATTATTATAATCATGCTTTACTGAACTCACTATCAATTTAACAACATTCTCTCTTAAAATATTACAAGCACGGTGTGATGTAAGCACATCTCCCTTAACTTGCGCCAAATAGTTGTGTATTTTAGATAGCGTTTCTACATCGTTAACATTTTCTAAAAGACGTAACATTGCTATTGTAATTATTTGATGTCTTTCCCCGAGAATGGGTTTAACTATTTTTATGAATTCTAAAACATTTGAATCTGTAAATTCCGCTCCCGCAATAGTAAATAATTGTTTTTTAGCAATATATGTTGTTATTTTATCTTTTTCTTTAATATCACTTTGAACAATATTTTGCGCCAATTCCCCTAAAGAAGATAACATAGTTTTCTTCTCTCCAAAATCCTTGGCCAGATCACTAAGATCGTGTCTTTTAATCCAACCAGCAATTATGCTACTCTTGTTTTTTATTGGTAAATCTTTAACTACATCGTAAATTGATTTATTTAAATCAATTCTATTAGAACCATTGAAAAACTTTTTTGTTTCATTTAGGTCCGTTGGCATAAAATCAAGATTTAAATTATTAGAATCAAATTGAACTGATCCTTTAATCATCTTGAAAAAATTGTTAGCTAATGTTTTCTTTCCACGGGTAGAGATCGGAATGTTATTCCCCTTATGATTAGCAAAAAATTTATGAATATTTGCTAGTGTCTCTAACTCTTTTTCTGAAGTCTCCGCCAATAGACGAGTCATCACTTCCACTACTAGTGTACTTGTTTCATAAAATCTATCTTTGAAAGCTGTAACTTTATCCCAGCTAAACTCCTCTTTGGAAAGTGATAAAATCGCTTTTCTCGCCAGATAATTTGTAGCTTGCGATCCGTTTAGAGGTAATGATTCTGCTATTTCATTTAAATTTTTATATTTTCTCTTAACAATTAATTCTTTTATTCTTTTTTTATCAATTAATGTTTTAATTAAAGTTTCATTTTCATTTAAACTATTAAAAAATGAATTTTTATTAATCCATTCTAATAAGATATTTTGAGGGATTTTTTCTTCATCTTTAAGTATTTTATAAATCTCATTATCCCAGGTTTTTTTAGTGATATTCACACTCGCCTTCATTTTAGATGGATAAAAATCATAAGTAATAATACTTTGATTATTTTGAAGTGCTGATCCACGAATCATTTTTAAAAAGTTATCACTTAATTTTTTAGCAAAATCATTTGAAATCAGTGTAGAATTTGTAGTGGCATTGAAATGCGAATGAATCTTCTCAAGCGTTGTGAAATCATCTTCATCTGTCATTGCTAATAATTGAACCATACTTGAGTCTGCTGCCGCATTATCTCTTCCAATTTTTTTAATAAATGCCTCCACTTTATCAACACTAAATTCTGATGTAGGAATAGTGCTAAACATAGTTGCTACAATTTTATTTAAAAAACTAGGAGCGATATCTGTTTTTACAAAATTTAAATCATCGGCCAACTGATCTAGGGATTCATAACTTAAATTCTTTAAATAAAGATCAACTTCTCTTGAGTCTTGTAATTTATTAATATTAAACCATCTAAATGCTTTGCTATTTGCTACTTGTATCTCTTTAAAAAAATCTACGAAATCTTTGGGCCAAGATTTATTCAAAATACATTTTTTATCTTTAGTTTTATCTTTAGTTTTTTCTTTACCAATAAAAATTTTTTCATTAAAAGAAAATGATTTAAACATATTATCTTCAGATTCTAATAAAGAACCATGAATTAACTTTTTAAAATTTTTATTATAAAGATTGCACATTTCCTTCGTAATAAATAAATCTTTTTCTCTCGGCGAACTTCTATCCAACAAACCACCTTTTTGATTTAGCTGCAAGTATATGTTCTCAATCTTGGCACTATCACTTACATCTGTTTGATCAAGTACTTTTAAAAGATCATAAATTTGATCCGCTTCCGTAATAACTTTAACAGGAACTGAAACTGAAACTGGTTTCACCTCCTGTAATTTTACTTTTGTTAACTTTTCTTTCTCATTTTCTTCTCTTATCTTTTGCATCTCTAGAAATTCTTTAAAATTATCATCGGTAACTAGGGCATTTGAACGTTCTTTGTTTGCAATCATTCTTTGAAATTTCTTTTTTACTGGTGCTGTTGATGCTTTAGCAGTTAAAGGAATATCATTAGCGGTATTATAAATATCTCGATATTTAAGTTCCTTATTACTTAAATATGCTTCCAAAGAAGTCATTCTCGTACCATAATCAATTTTATTCTTGGCCATTAAATTTTTAACATCATCTATTGTTCCCTCGATAGTTAGCGCCCCCTTTCTTGATGGATTAAGTTTTTCTAAAATACTGTGATATTTTCCTGGATTAATTTTTTTTGCTATAAGAGTATCTACAATTTCAACATCATTTTTAATTGCCTGATCTGGCCCCAAACTATCTTTTAACCACTGTTGCCACTTAATGCTTGCCACTGCCAAAGCTAAGAGATCATTTTCTGTCGGCAGAAGTGCTTGCATTTTTTTTGTCTCTAATGGTATTTGGATATTAAATATTTTTTTTATTGGATCATAACTTGAACTAAAAATTTTATCATCAGCAGAGTAAATCACATTAACATCATCAATTTCATTTGAAAGTTTACTTCTTAAAACACTGGTGATGTACTTAGAAGTTGCAATTTTATCAGGAAGAGGAGTAAAAATCTTTTCATCTTCAGGATTCAAAAGATTATTAGAATTTTGATTTTTTACTATAGTCAAATCTTCATTTTGCCCTCTATATTCAGCAATCAATTTAAGAAGTTTTGAATATTGCAATGGATTTAACCCCGAATCAATCATATCTTCTGCATGTTTTTCTACGAACGTAGGATTTATAAGATAAGAGGCACTCACATTATGATCCAAAGGATTTTTGAAGGGTGCCAAGGCCATTACCCCTAAATATGCAGATAGCATATCCATATTTTCTAATTGAGAAAAAAATCTTTGCGGTATGTGTATTTTATAAATTCTCTTTTTATACTCAGTAAGATCATCGATACTATTATTTATTTTATTAATCTTTTTATTAATAGCATCGTCTATAACGGCAATTCCACTTTTCATTTTAGGTAAATTTGCTGATTTTATCCATGAATCTCGATAATCAAGTTTTGAATTAGTATGATTTTCTTTATCTATTACTACTTCGACATCAAATTTCTTAACATCCGCTTGATTATGTATGTATGCATATCTTGAAGATATCCAAGGTCTCATTTGTTTTTTTACAATATCTTTAATTTCTTGTTCTATTTTTTTATTATAGCTATCCTGCTTTATCAATTGCTTATGATCGGAAGCATATGTCTGTGCAAAATATGGCATTGTTATGGTGATAAAGATAGAAAGAAAAAAACAATGTAATTGAAGTATAGATCTCATAAATAATTCTCCTTTACTATTTAAGTAGAGTATAAACTTCAATTAGATTATTGCTTGATCTCATTATAACCTTACGTGAAAAAAATTATTTTCTTATCTTTTATGAATGATTAGATAGTTAGCATTTAATAAATATTTTTTATTTTTGATTGAAACGACACTCAAAACAGGCAGATTCTAAACAAGCAATAAAAACTTCAGATTGAATAGAGGTGATTTTAGCAGTAAATTTTCTTAAATTTATGATTCATCCTTTTATTATCTCTTTTATTATCACATGAGTTAATGGTAGAATAAACAGTATAAATAAATATTTATTTCAATCAAATAAATATTATTTAGCATTTATTACTATACAAATAAAAATTATTTATTTTAAAAATCGGTATAAGTAAATTGTCTTTATTTTGGGCCATAAGGGAGAGATTTAAATGATTTTAAAAAAAAGATGTAAAATAAAAAGATTACTATTAATTGTGAAGTTGTTCATGTATTTATCTTTTCTTATTTTGTTTTCACAAGATGATATTTTGCTTGCTGCAAATATCGGAATTATAGGAGACATTCATTGTGATTTGGATACTTTTAATAAAAGTATAGATCAAATGAAGAAGATTGATCCTAAAATTGATAATATAATTATAACAGGAGATCTTATCGCTAAAGATTGTGATGTTGAGAAAATGATACAAGCAGTTTATGATGGAGCAATGAGTGTTGTTGGAAATAATTTAGAAAAAATTACTATCATTCCTGGAAATTGGGAAGATAGTAAGCATGAATCAGGAGATTCTATCTATGTCGACAAAAATTTAGCATTGGATAAGATGAAAATTCTGTTCAAGAAAAGTCTTATAACTGAAAGCTGTTCTTCTCCAACACATATCATGATTGATGGAAAAAAAATTAGAATTACCCATGAATCTCCAATTAATCTAAATAATGAAGACAATATTTATAAAAGCAAAAGTCCCTATATATTAAGTAACCCAAACTTTAAAGCAAAACATATTAAGAATGAACTGCCGCCTAATTATGATGTTGATCTAGATATATTTGCAGATACCCATGTACGAACTGCTTTTGTATATTTGAATAATGTTCCAGCAATAAATCCTGGAGCAATTGGCGCGAAAGATTGGAGAACAGGATCATCATCATATTCAATATATGATACGAAAATGGATAAAGTTAGATTTTTTGATCCTGAACGAGGAGAAATTATCGAGGGCCAATCGGTTGCAAAAGATCTTCTTTTATCTAAAGGACCATTTAGTACAAAGAAAGATTGTATTAGCGATAAAAAAAATCCAACAACTAAGGAAAAGTTAGATTATTTGAATTGCATAGCGAGAGGTGTACTTGAAAAAGTGGAAAGCGAATCAAATAAATTATCATCCTTCTCATTAAACAAAAATATTTTTGGAAAATCAGATCAAGCGTTTGCACTTAATTTAAAAAACACAGAATTCCCACAAGATAATCTTGATATAGCAAAAAAATTAGAAGGTATATTTAAAGAACGTGGTATCAATATTAAATTAAAATCTAAGAAAGAAATTTTTGGAAAAAATACAAATAAAATTTCAATACAAGTAGAGGTAGATGATATTACGAAAGCAATGACAGGTTTTTCTCAAAAAGAAATTGACTCAAGACAACTTATTTGCAAATACCTAACGGAGGAGATAGATTTTAACAGCTCCGACAAAAAGAACAAAAAAAAATTACTTAATGCAATAAACGATATTTTCCCGCTTAATGAAAAATCTCCACTATTCGATAATGAAGAAAGTCCTACAAATGGAAAAATAATAGGAAGACGATTTAAAAGTAAACATTATGATGGCCTTTCAGAAGTTGTAGAAAAAGTATTAAATGTACTTAAGAAAAAACCATTTCTACTAAATTCATTCTCAGTGCTTTTTCATGGATCTACATCAGCATCTCTTGTTGATCTGATTGAAAAGACAACTAGCAAAGAAAATTCAGATTACTTTTTAAAACCGACTGGAGTTTTAATAAAAGAAGGTCGTGCTCCTTTTTCTGGAGAACTTTTTATGGGAATTAATGATAAAAATTCAGTTAATCAAGATAGAATTTCAACCTCTGCGATACAAGCAGTTGAAGGTGCTATTGGATATGCAAAAATGGGCAGTTCTAAAAAAAAGAAAGAAGAGGAACTTTGTAATGTTGAAAATTCTAATCTTGGTTTAACCCAAGCAGGGCGACTTATTGGGGAGAGGAGAAAGCAAATATTATCAGAATTCAATGGAGATCAAAAAAAATTAATTCTTGATCAATTTCCAATTGTTTATGGAATAAATCCTACTGGTAGAAAAGATGCTGACATTACGATGATACCTTCTGATGTAGACTATGAGATGGGAATTCTAAATGGCGTAAAAATTTCTGAAATTAGCTCTGTTTTTGTTCCTTCTGAGAAAATTACTTATGTAAAAACATTGTTTGATGGTAAATACAAAAATAATAAGATTAAAGTACTTTCACTTGAAGAACTTGAAAATAATAAAGTAAAAGATGTTTGTTCTATATAAAGTGTTAAGAGAGAGTAACTTATTGAGTACTTATTGAGTATGTGTTGTCTTCCAGCGATTTTGTCAGTGGTTTATTTTTCACCGACTTTGTCGTTATGTTTTTCACTCAAGCATAGAAATAATTTTTTGACTTTAATTATCTACTTTTTCCTATCGATAAT
>JADFZW010000001.1 GCA_015232355.1 Oligoflexia bacterium | reverse complement strand
AAACGCTTTTTCGTGTAAGGATGCTTCATACTTTTTATCTCTAATGACTACGAAGATTTTTTTATCCTTTTCTTTGCTATACCTATTTTTTTCAACATGAACCATAGCGATTCCCTTGTTAATAGAAGGAGACATAGTTCCAGAGGTAACTTTTCCGATTGTCTCACCATTTTCATTTTCCACTTGGTAACCTTCTCGTGGAATTCCTTTATCGAGGGAAATTTTAATTAATTGATATTTAGGATTATAAGAATGAAGTGCTTGTTCTCCAATGAATCGATTGTTTCTAAATTTTACAGTCCATTTCAAACCACTATCTAGAGGAGTTACATCGTCACTTAGTTCATGCCCATAAAGAGGGAAACATGCTTCAAGTCGCAAAACATCTCTGGATGCTAATCCACAAGGAGTAACATTACTTTTTATTAACTTATCCCAGAGAGAAATTGCAGTTTGATGACTACAAAAAATTTCAAACCCATCTTCTCCAGTATATCCTGTTCTGGCCACAATCACTGGTTGATTGTTATAACTTGCTTCCTTGACTGAGTAATAAATTAAGTCACTATCTTGTCTTAATATTTTAAGATCATCTATTAAAACAGAAGATGCTCGAGGTCCTTGAATTGCAAGTAGTGAGTATTGTTCGCTACGATCAGTGAGTTGAAAATTTTTTAAGGATGAATTATTTTTCACTTGAGATATGTGATTCCAATCTTTCTGGTGATTGGCAGCGTTCACACAGAGGAGAATTTTTTCTTTGCTGATTTTATAAACAATTAAATCATCAATTACTGTTCCATTCTCTCTACACATTGGCGAGTAAATTGCTTTGCCAATTCCTGGAGTAATAATATCATTTGTAACTAACGTATCAACAAATCCTTCAGCATCACTTCCCTCTACAAAAATTTCCGCCATATGGCTTACGTCGAATACACCTACGCCATTTCTTACACTGTTAACCTCTTCTTTAACTGAAGTGTATTGTACTGGCATTTCATAACCAGCAAAGGGGACGATCTTTGCATTTAATTTTATATGTTCTTCATATAATGCAGTTTTTTGTAATTTATTGTCTGTACTCATACTTATACCTATGTTCAAATAACAATTATAAATTTAACTTATTGATATAAAAATTTAGAACAATAAAGATGAATTTAACAGGATAAATTTTCTTTTGAAGGTATTAGGAATTGATCCAGGTTCAAGAAAAGTCGGATATGCGTTGTTAGAGATGCAGAAAGGTGAGATTACTCATATAAACTCCGGCGTGCTTAATGTTGCAAATGAGAATTCGTTTTTGATAAGAATAAAAGTTATTCACCAATTCTTTAAAACTTTTGTTGCAAATAATAATCCCGATGAAATAGCAATCGAGTCATTAATATACGTAAAAGATCCGACAGCTCTTATTAAATTAGCGCAAGCAAGAGGAGCAATAATTTCAGCATTCGTTTCAGAATATGAGAATAAAATTTTTGAATATACTCCAAATACGATTAAGATGTTTACAACTGGATATGGTCATGCAAAAAAAATTAGTATAGAAAGATATCTTAATATTAAACTTGGAGCGATTAAATATTTTTCCCATGATCAAAGCGATGCTTGTGCTGTATCTTTATGTCATTTATCTCATGTGATAAATGGGGAAAAGAGAGATGAAAAGATAAAGGAGAGTGAAGTAATGAACTCTTCTTTCTTTGGAGGTAACAGTGGAAGTAGAAGAAGTAAAAGCAGTATTGCAGATTCATTAAAGCATTTAAATCTATCGGTTAAATAATTTATGATTGGTTTTATTAAAGGTACAGTAGTAAGTAGTGGTGAACAAGCGATCATCTTAACTTCCTCAGGAGTTGGTTATGAGATTTATAATCGAGAATCACTGAACGAAGGAAGTGAGGTAGAGCTATTTATTACTCATATTTTGAGAGAGAATACCTCAGAACTATATGCACATCAGAGCATTGAAGAAAAAAAATTTTTTGAAATGCTTTTGACAGTCAAAGGTGTAGGACCAAAATCTGCATTCTCATTAATTAGATTTTTAGCAATTGATGATATTTTTAAAGCGATAGTATTTGAAAACAGTGCTGTACTTCGAAAAGTACCTGGCATAGGACCGAAAGCTGCCGCTCAGATAATTTTAGATTTAAAAGATAAGGTTAGTAGTTTCAAATTAACTAAATCAACTAAATTAACAAAACCAACTAAACTGTCTTCATCTTCATCTTCATCTTCATTATTATTAGATGAGGCAATGTTAGCACTCAAAGAACTTGGATTTAAAGAAGAGATTATTTTTCCAATTGTTGTTCGAACTATTGAAAAACAACAACAGCAAATTGAAGCAAGTGATCTTGTTCAGACAGTATTAAAAGAGATTAAGGGAACAAGCAGTGCTAGAAACTAAAGATACTAATGAAAGATTTCTAACTGAATCAGCGGCCACATCGGAAGATGTAGTGGAAGACAGAGAGTTGCGACCAAAGAGTTTTGCTGATTTTATCGGACAAAAAAGAGTCGTAGATAACATCGAGTTGATGGTTAATTCAGCTAAGATCAGAGAAAAGGCCATGGATCATGTTTTACTCTCTGGTCCTCCAGGACTTGGAAAAACATCTCTAGCATATCTGATTTCTAAAATGTTAGATGTAAATTTGCATGTTGTTTCTGGGCCAGCAGTCGATAAAAAAGGAGATCTGGCAGCAGTACTAACTAATTTGACTGCCAGAGATATTTTATTTATTGATGAAATACATCGGCTTCCAATTGCAGTTGAAGAGATACTATATTCCGCAATGGAAGATTTTCGTCTAGATATTTTAATCGGCCAGGGATCTTCGGCCCGTACTATGAAAATAGATTTGGCACCATTTACACTAATTGGTGCTACCACTCGTTCAGGACTTCTCTCTCGCCCTCTAAGAGATCGCTTTAGCATGCAATTACATTTTGATTTTTATGAGGTGGATGAGCTGAATACAATCGTGAGCAAAAATACAAATAAAGTTGGAGTTAAAGTATCAACAGAAGCACGATTCTTAATCGCTCAAATGGCCAGAGGTACTCCAAGAATTGCAAATCGTATTCTAAGGAGAGTGAGAGATTATGCTGTCGTTAAAAAAATAGATGAGATGGATAATACGAACGTAGAGAGTGCGCTTCATATGTTGGGTATTGATTCTTTTGGTCTTGATCAAATGGATAGAAAAATTCTTAAAACAATTAATGAACAATATAAAGGTGGGCCAGTGGGAATTGATGCTCTTTCTGCTACTTTAAATGAAGATCGTGTTACATTAGAAGAAGTCTACGAACCATATTTGCTAAAAATAGGTTACATTATTAGATCTTCAAGAGGTCGTGTTATTTCTGATTTTGGTAAAAAATATTTGGATAAAATATTTGGACAAAATCACTCCACTACTGTGAATATAACTAAAGAATAACTTTTCATATGAGTAAAATTTTTTTTAGTAAAATATCCGTTATTTATGCTGTATAATATTACTATATAATACTGGATCGTTTTAGAAAGTTTTAGGAAGTTTTTTAAATGTTATTATATCAAAGAACTTTGGCCAAAAAAGTTAAAGTTACGGGAATTGGTCTTCACTCTGGAATGAAGGTCTCATTGACTGTTAATCCAGCAGATTCAGATACAGGAATTTGTTTTAGAAGAATCGATGTTCCCGGATCTCCAATAATTAGTGCTGAAGCACTAAAAGTTATTGCAACAGAAAATGCAACAACAATTGGTGAGGGAAAATTTTTAATAAATACAGTGGAACATCTTTTGGCCGTCTTTTATGGATTAGGAATAAACAATGCTTACTGTGAAATAGATGGTCCCGAGATTCCAATCATGGATGGATCAGGTGCTTCATTTGTCTTTGTCTTGAAAGAGGGTGGCGTTGCTAACTTAAGTAAGCTTAAAAATTTTATCGTAATTTTATCTCCAATAAGAGTGGAATCAGATGATCGTTGGGCCGAATTTCATCCAAGCTCAAAATTAATTATCGATTCTACAATTGTCTTTGTTCATCCTCTTATAAAGCAACAGAGAGAGGTTTTTGAATTTTCTTGTGAAAATTTTATTAATGATATTTGTCGTGCACGTACGTTTGCAATGTTAAAAGATGTAGATAATCTAAAGAGGAGAGGTCTTGCTAAGGGTGGTTCGCTAGATAATGCGATTGTCGTAGATGATTATGATGTTATTAATCCAGATGGATTGAGATTTAAAAACGAATTTGTAAAACATAAAATATTAGATACATTAGGTGATATTAGTCTTTTGGGTTACGAAATTGCTGGTAAAGTTGTTACTTATAAATCTGGCCACTACCTTAATAATCTCTTGTGTAGAAAGTTGTTAGAAAATCCAAATTGCTATGATATTGTCTCTGCCTCATCTTTAGCACCTGAGACGAAAATATCATTTGGCCTACCTCAAGTGATCCATCAAGTCTCGTAGTTTTTATATATTACATATAAGGTAGAATTCCGGATTAAAATAATATGGGAACAGATACAGATATTATAGTGGGCATACATAGCATTGTAGAAGCATTAAAAAATCCACAGAGAAAAAAATCTAAAATTTTTGCCACTGATAAAGGAATGCTTGCTTTGCGTGAAGCAAGCAAACAACTTAAACTTAGCACTTCATACGAAAGTAGTGAGATGAGTTTACAAGATTTAAATAAACATTATGAGAAGAAAATAAAAGAGCATGACTGGAAAAATACATCAGCAATTCCTTCACAAATATTTTTAGAGACATCAAGTTTAAAAATTTATGATTCATCGAGTATGCTCGATGATATAAAACGTATTTTAAGTGAACGTCCAGATTCAAATTTAAAGTTGTTTGCTTTAGATAATGTTACAGATGTTCATAATGGTGCTGCTATTTTAAGAACAGCAGCTTTTTTTGGAGTGGATTTTTTAATTATGTCTCTCAAAGGAAGTTTTGGACTTACTCCATCTTTTTATAGAATTGCTTCTGGTGCAACTGAGTATGTAAAGATTGTTAAGAGTGTAAATCTTTCTAGATTGCTCTTTGAGTTGCAAGAGAGAGAGATCGAATGTATTGGTTTTTCTGAACATGCAACAGATGTAACAGATGTTGATTCGCAGAATGCAGATAGTGTTGATAAAAATGCTGAAAAAAAATTTGGAAGATGTTTAGTTTTAGGAAGTGAAGATAAAGGATTATCACACGCTGTAGAGAGAGTATTGAAGAAAAAAGTTGCAATTATCTCGAGTGGAAAAATAAAAACTTTAAATGTTTCAGTTGCTGCAGCACTGTCGATGGATAGGTATTTTTAAAAACAAAAAAAATTACTTGATTTAATAGATTGTAAATATTAATAAAACTTAGTAAGCTTTATTCTTATGTGAGCTGACTTAGCTCAATTGGCAGAGCATCGGTTTTGTAAACCGACGGTTGTAGGTTCAATTCCTATAGTCAGCTCCAGATTTTTTTATTTAGATGTATTTGTTTTTTTATTTTATTTGTTTAGGTGAGATACCCAAGTGGCCAAAGGGAACAGACTGTAAATCTGTCGGTGTATGCCTTCGAAGGTTCGAATCCTTCTCTCACCACCAAATTTAAATAGTGTTTTAATTGTATTAATTTTATTTTATTTTTTTTATTTTATATTTAATTTTTGTTTGTGCGGGCGTAGCTCAGTTGGTAGAGCACGACCCTTCCAAGGTCGGGGCCGCAGGTTCGAATCTTGTCGCCCGCACCAAAATAGCTCGCGTAGCTCAGTGGTAGAGCACTCCCTTGGTAAGGGAGAGGTCATGAGTTCAATCCTCATCGTGAGCTCCATGGAAATAAAAAAGCAACATAACTTTTTGAATGATCTTTATGGGTGTATAGCTCCAATGGTAGAGCATCTGATTCCAAATCAGAGGGTTGTAGGTTCGAATCCTGCTGCGCCCGCCATGTTTTTGTTTTTTTATTTGTAATAAATGATGTTAACATTTATTATTATGATGTGAGTTTATGTGTTTTTAATTTTTTAATTTTTATTTTTTAATCGTAATCAAGGAAGTCTTATAACTATGGATCAATTTTTAAAACCAAATGAAGGAAAAAAGTGGATTAATGGTATTTTAGCACTTGCCGGAGTATTGTCTGCGTATATTATTTTCGCTTTTCTGAGACAGATGGGGGAATGGTTCGATCTAGAGGCAAAAATTGGTAGTTTCAATGGAATCGCTCAAGTAGTATCCATACTGCTTGGTTTAGTTTCATTTATTTTACTATTTAAAAGTGAGCAGGTTCAACAACATTTAAATGAAGTCTATGCAGAGTTAACGAAAGTAACTTGGGCAACCAAAGATGATACCATGAAACTTACAATTGGTATCTTAGTTGGAATTTTCATTACAAGTGCGGTTCTTGGAGTTGTAGACTACCTAATTAATAAATTGTTTGGTTTGATCTATTAGTTTAGTTTTTAGATTTTTAGATTTTTTGATTTATAGATTTTTTTTTAATAATATTTGCTAGGACTATATGCCAAAGAAAGTAACGACGAAAAATGATGGCAAAGAAAAAGGGCCAGAGTCAATTAGTAATAAAGAGCATAACTCTACTAATAATTCCACTAATAATAAAGATGAACAAAAACAATTAGCGAAAGGTGATACTCCAGATTTTCGCTGGTACATAGTTCATGTTTTAACCGGACATGAAAAGAAGGTTGAAAAGGCATTACTTGAAAGAATTTTCAATCATCACTACGAAAACTATTTTTCGGATATTCTTGTGCCGGAAGAAAAGGTGATGGAAAATCGTGGTGGAAAAAAGAGAGAAATAAAAAAGAAATTTTTTCCAGGATATATACTAATTAAAATGGTAATGAGTGAGAAGACTTGGCATTTAGTTAAGAGTACAGATAAGATAACTGGCTTCATTGGAGCAAATAAAAATAAACCATCTCCTATTACAGAGGAAGAAGCAGCTCAATTAACCAATCAAGCAATTGAAGGTTTCAAAAAAGCGAGAATGGGTAGTTTCTTTTCAGAGGGTGATAGCGTTAGAGTTATTGAAGGCCCATTTGCTTCATTCATTGGAACTGTTGATGCAGTTTTAGATAAAGGAAGAGTACGCGTACAGGTATCAATCTTCGGAAGACCAACTCCAGTTGAGTTGGATTTTTCTCAGATAGAAAAAGTTTAAAAAAAATTTTTTGATAATTATTTTTTTTAATTCCTTGAAACAGTGGATTTTTTTTTATAAATAGTAAAAGATATTTATTGTCTTTTATATATAGTAGATTTTTTATATTGTATTTCGGGAGTGAGCGCATGGCAAAGAAAGTAGTTGGCTTTATAAAGTTACAAATAGCAGGAGGAAAGGCCAATCCTTCTCCACCAATCGGACCAGCATTGGGTCAGAAAGGTGTAAATATAATGGAGTTCTGTAAAGCATTTAATGCTAAAACACAAAAGGATAATGGTGTTATACTTCCGACGATTATAACCGTTTATTCAGATAGATCATTCACCTTTGTTACTAAAACCCCTCCAGCATCATATCTAATAAAAGATCATTTAAAATTAGAGTCAGGTTCAAAAAAACCTGGGCACGAAGTTGCTGGCTCTGTTTCGAAAAAAATAGTTCAAGAAGTTGTGAAAAGAAAAGAGCCTGATCTAACTTCAGCTTCATTAGAGGCAGGAGAGAGAATTATAGAGGGATCTGCACGCTCTATGGGATTAAAATTAGATTATAAAGAGTATGTTAAATAAGTAATTTAGTAATTTAATAATTTAAAAATAATTTTTGTCGGGAGACTTCATTTTTTAATATTATTTTTAAAAAAAGAGAAGTCGATAACTACCGGGAGTTTTTATGGGTTCAAAGAAATCGCCTAAATATCTAGAGGCGTTTAAAAAAGTAGATAGAAGTAAGTTATATCCAATTAAAGACGGTTTCGATCTTGCTACCTCAATAGCATTCGCTAAATTCGATGAAACCGTTGATCTAGCATTCAGATTAGGAGTTGATACAAGACACGCAGATCAAATGATCAGAGGTGCGATTGTTATGCCTGCTGGAACTGGTAAAACAGTTAGAGTTTTAGTTATTGCTTCAGGTGAAAAAATTGTTGAAGCAGAAAAAGCTGGTGCTGATTTTTTTGGTGGTGATGATATGATCGCAAAGATCCAAGGTGGATGGCTTGATTTTGATAGAATCATTGCAACACCTGATATGATGGGAAAGATCGGTCGTGTTGGTAGAGTACTTGGTCCAAGAGGATTAATGCCGAATCCAAAATTAGGAACAGTTACAGTTGATGTTGTAAAAGCAGTTAAAGAACAAAAAGCTGGTAAGGTTGAATACCGTGCTGATAAACAAGGTATAGTTCATATTCCTATTGGAAAAAAATCTTTTGGTCGTGAAAAATTACTTGAAAATTTTAGAGCAATAGTTACTGCAATTGTTAAGGCAAAACCTGCTAGTGCTAAGGGTGTTTTTATGAAATCCTTAACAATCAGTACTACAATGGGCCCAGGAGTTAAACTAGATACTCTTGATGCCGTTACATATGTTGGTAATTAAGATTTGATTTAATTATTTTAAATTTATTTTTTTACATTGGAGAATGGGCCATATGATTAGGCGATCAGATAAAGAGGAAACGATAGATCTTTTGAAAAAGAATTTTAATGCATCAAAAGCAGTGTTCTTGACAAATGTAATCGGAATTACCTCAAACGATTCAGTGAAAGTTAGAAAAGAAATTAGAGCAGCTAAAGGAAAAATTATAGTTGCGAGAAATACTTTGTTTAAAAAGGCGGCCGAAGGTTCTGGTTATGAAAAGTTGGTATCAGATCTAAAAGGACCACACGCTGTCGTTTTTGCTTATGAAGACGCTTCTCTTGTTGCAAAAGTTTTGCATCAAGCTTCAAAGGATTTCGAGCCTGTAAAATTAATGGGTGGTTTTCTTAATGATAAGGAATTATCAGCAAAAGATGTTGAGACTCTAGCTAAATTACCATCGAGAGATCAGATGTTAGGAACATTACTTGCGACATTCAATGCTCCTATCTCAGCATTTGCTAGAGTAATAGAGGAGATTAGGAAGAAAAAAGAAGAGGGTGCCATCTAATTTTTTTCTTTAGTTAGTTTGATTTTAAGTTTGGTATTTTTATATATAGTTATATGAATTAGGTAAGATATATTTTTGGTATATTTAAGGAGTTTAAAATGAGTATTACGAATGAGCAATTAATAGAGCATATTTCTAAGATGACAGTTCTTGATCTTGCTAATCTAGTAAAAGAATTAGAAGGAAAATTTGGTGTTTCTGCTGCTCCAGTAGCTGTTGCTGGTGTTGCTGCTAGTGCTCCCGCTCAGGCACAAGAGGAACAAACTGAGTTTACGGTTATTTTGAAAGATTCAGGCGAGAAGAAGATTAACGTTATTAAAGAGATTAGGGCCATAACAGGTCTTGGTTTAAAAGAAGCTAAAGATTTAGTTGAAGGTGCACCAAAAACTGTTAAAGAAGGTGTAACAAAAGAACAAGCGGAAGATATGAAGAAAAAATTAGAGGCAGCAGGCGCAAAAGTAGAGTTGAAATAGGGCGCTTAGTAGGTTAACCTTAATAATAATTAATTTTAAATTAATTTGTAAAAATTAAAGAAACTTTAAAGCAAAAAATTATTGATATCTGGGAAATAGAGTTACTCACCAGAAAGGAGGAGTATCTCTATGTTCCCATTTGTTATTATATGCTTTTCATCGAGAGGCCCTAAATGATTGACGTTTTTGCTTCTAATACGTGGCACAGAAAAGATTTTAGTTCTTATCAAAGAGTTATGTCCACACCAAGTTTGATGAGACTACAGATTAATTCTTTCAGGGATTTTCTTCAAAAGGAAGTTCCTCCAGCAAGAAGAGTTAATAAGGGATTACAGGAAGTTTTCAATGCTGTTTTTCCCATAGCCGATTTCAATAAAACTATATCTCTAGAATTTGTTAGTTATGTTCTAGAAAATCCAAAGTATACAGTAAAGGAGTGTAGAGAGAGAGGACTCTCATTCGAATCTCCTCTGAAAGTTACAGTGCGATTAGTGTACTATGATGTTGAGGGGGAAAACTCCGAGCATATAGCAACAACAAAGACGCCTGACCAGAGAGCAATCTCTTCAATTAAAGAACAAGATATTTATCTTGGAAATATTCCACTTATGACTGATACTGGATCATTTATTTATAATGGTACAGAGAGAGTTATCGTTTCTCAGTTGCATAGATCTCCAGGTATTGTCTTTGAACATGATAGTGGAAAAAAACATTCCAGTGGAAAATTATTATTTTCTGCGAGGATCATACCTCATAGAGGTTCATGGTTAGATTTTGAATTTGATCACAAAAATATTTTATATGCTCGTATAGATAGAAAGCGAAAGTTACATGCTTCTGTTATCTTGAAAGCGATGGGATACTCTGTAAAAGATTTGTTGAACATTTTCTATAAAACAGAAGTATTACATTTTTCAGCTCCTGATATGTACGAGAGAGAATTGGATTTTTCTTTATTGGTTGGATCTCGCTCGACAATGGATATAGTTGATCCAAAAGATGGCTCTATAATAATTAAGAAAGGTAAGAAATTTACAAAAGTTACCTTGAAGAAAATTAATGATGCCAAAATAACAAAACTGCCAATTGCACCAGAGGAAGCATACGGAAAAGTTTTATCAGAAGATGTTATAGATAATGAGACTGGAGAAATTATTTGCTCTGCTAATGATTCATTAACAGAGGGAAAGATTCATGAGTTAACTGGTGCGGGAATTAATTCAGTTAAAATTTTATATATTGATATGGTTAACTATGGCGACCAAATCAGAAATACGCTTCTACTTGATAAGACTCCAACAACAGAAGATGCTTTGATAAAAATTTTCGAACGTCTTCGCCCAGGCGAACCACCAACAGTAGACGCTGCTGAAGTTCTTTTCCAAGGATTATTCTTTGATTCTGCCAAATATGATTTATCTAGAGTTGGTAGAATGAAAATCAATTATAAATTTGGAATGGATATTCCAGTTGAGAATACAATTCTTACCAAAGAAGATATTTTAATGACCGTTAGATATCTTGTAGATTTAAACAATGGCAAGGGTGCAGTTGATGATATTGACCACTTAGGAAATAGAAGAGTTAGAGCTGTTGGTGAATTATTAGAAAATCAATTTAGAGTTGGTCTTGTTAGAATGGAACGTTCAATTAAAGAGAGAATGTCCATTCAAGAACTAGATACTCTAATGCCTCATGATTTAATAAATCAAAAACCAGTCTCTGCTGCGATTAAAGAATTTTTTGGATCATCACAGTTATCTCAATTTATGGATCAAACAAATCCACTCTCTGAGGTAACACACAAAAGACGACTTTCGGCCCTAGGCCCTGGTGGATTAACTAGAGAGCGCGCTGGTTTTGAAGTGAGAGACGTTCATAGTACTCACTATGGAAGAATGTGTCCGGTGGAAACTCCTGAAGGTCCAAATATTGGTCTTATTACTTCTCTTGCTACATATGCTCGCGTATCAGAGTATGGTTTTATTGAAACACCATATAGAGTTTTAAAAGATGAGAGAACTTTTGAAGATAATGTCCGCTACTTTTCTGCCTTCGAAGAGGAGGGAAAGATTATTGCTCAAGCGGATAGAAATTACATAAAAGATAGTAGAATTTTTGGTACACACATTCCTGCTCGAAAGGAAGGAGAGTTTGCTCTAGTTGATGCTGAAGAAGTAGATTTGATGGACGTTTCTCCATCTCAGATGATTTCAATTGCAACATCACTTATTCCATTCTTAGAGCACGATGATGCCAACAGAGCGCTAATGGGCTCCAACATGATGAGGCAAGCAGTCCCTATCATTCAAACTGATTCACCAATTGTTGGAACAGGTGTTGAACCTATCGTTGCAAGAGATTCTGGTGCAATCGTTACAGCAAAACATGATGGTAGAGTTATCTTTGTTGACTCTAACAGAATCGTTGTTCAACGAGATCAATTTGGTGAAGATGAATCGGGAGTTGATTTTTATAAGTTAATAAAATATCAGAGAACAAATCAAAATACATGTAACAACCAACGTGCTCTTGTAAAGGAAGGCGATCGAGTTAAAGCAGGAGTTGTTATTGCTGATGGTTCCTCAACTCACCTTGGTGATTTGGCACTCGGACAAAACGTACTTGTAGCATTCATGCCTTGGGGTGGTTACAACTACGAAGACTCAATTCTTATCAGTGAGCTAATGCTTGCAAATGATAAATTTACATCAATACATATTGAGAGCTTTGAGATTGAAGCACGTGATACGAAACTAGGAAAGGAAGAGATTACTCGAGATATTCCAAACGTAAGTGAAGAATCACTCAAAGATTTGGATGAATCAGGTGTAATTAGAATTGGTGCAATCGTTAGACCTGGTGAAATTTTGGTTGGTAAAATTACTCCAAAGGGTGAGACACAGCTTTCGCCAGAGGAGAAATTATTAAAGGCAATCTTTGGTGATAAGGCAGGTGATGTGAAGGATACATCACTTAGAGTTCCATCATCAGTTAGAGGTACAGTAATCGATGCCAAGATTTATTCGAGAGAAGGAGTAGATTTAGATACTCGTTCAAAGCAAATTATTGAACAAGAGATTACATTAATTAGAAGAGATGAGTGGATTGAAATTAAAGCAATTCAATCATCTGCCATCTATAAAATTTGCGAGATGCTAAAAGGTAAGAGTACAACTGATAAATTAATTTCTGAAGATGGAGCTAATGAATTGTTAGCTGCTGGAACAGAAATTAGTGTTGAGGTTTTATCTAGTATTCCATTTGAGTTAATCGGTTATCTTCCTTTAGAAATTGATACCGAAGAAAAATTGAGTGAGTACTTTGCGGATGTACGAAATAGAATAAACAGAGTTAGAGCTAGGGCCAATGAAGAGATTGCAAAATTACACAAGGGAGATGAATTACTTCCAGGTGTAATTAAAAAAGTTGTTGTTTATGTGGCCATTAAGAGAAAGCTTCAGCCAGGTGATAAAATGGCGGGAAGACATGGAAATAAAGGTGTTATTTCCAATGTGTTACCAGTAGAAGATATGCCATTTTTAGCAGATGGTACTCCTGTAGAAATTGTATTAAATCCATTAGGTGTTCCTTCGAGAATGAATATTGGTCAGCTTCTTGAACTTCATCTCGGTTGGGCCGGACGTGGTCTTGGTGAAAAATTAAAAGAGATGCTTGAACGTCAGATGGAGTTACATCGCTTTAAAGATTTAATCTCTAGAATATATGAAAATGAAGCAGTAGATGAGTGGTTGAAGAAGGCAAGCGATAAAGAAGTACTTGCGCTTGTGAAACAATTAACTCAAGGAATTCGTTTTGCGACTAGTGTGTTTGATGGTGCAAAGGAAATTGATATAGAGAAAATGTTGGAGCTTGCTGATCTTGATAAGAGTGGAAAAACAACTCTATTCGATGGAATTACAGGTGAACCATTTTCAGAAGATGTCACTATTGGTTCTATGTACATGTTGAAGTTGCATCACTTAGTCGATGAAAAAATTCATGCTCGTTCAACTGGTCCATACTCACTTGTAACTCAACAACCTCTCGGTGGAAAAGCACAATTCGGAGGTCAGCGTTTAGGTGAGATGGAGGTGTGGGCACTTGAAGCTTATGGTGCTGCTTATACTTTACAAGAATTCTTAACGGTTAAATCAGATGATGTTGTTGGTAGAACTAGAATGTATGAGTCGATAGTTAAGGGTGAAAAAGTTCTTGAGCCAGGACTTCCTGAATCTTTCAACGTTTTAATAAGAGAGCTTCAAGCTCTAGCATTAGATATTAGATTAGAAGAAGAGAATATTACTGGCGCTGGAATGAATTCTCAACAGCAGCAGCAGTCGCCACAACAACAGTAGAACTGTAGAACAGTAGAAGTAAGAGTAACAGAAGTAGCATCGTAGATGCATATTATATAATTATAAGGAGAGATCCCCTGTGAAAGATCTTTTGAACTTTTTTGATAAACCAAAGGATCCTGTTAGCCTTGAGGCTGTTTCGGTTAAGATAGCATCTGCCGATACAATCAGAGAATGGTCTTATGGTGAAGTGAAAAAGCCTGAGACAATTAACTACAGAACCTTCAAACCAGAGAGAGATGGTTTGTTTTGCGCGAAAATATTTGGTCCGGTGAAGGATTACGAGTGTATATGTGGTAAATATAAACGAATGAAACATAGAGGTGTGGTGTGTGAGAAGTGCGGAGTAGAAGTCACACTTTCGAAAGTTCGTCGTGAGAGATGTGGTCATATTGAATTAGCTTCTCCAGTTGCACACATTTGGTTTTTACGTTCATTACCATCGAGAATCGGAGCTCTTCTTAATTTAAGTTTAAAAGAATTAGAAAAAGTTTTGTATTACGAAGCATTCATCGTTACTGGTTCTAAAACCTCTGGACAAGAGGGTGGTTTGCAGGTTGGACAAGTAATTACTGAACAACAATATTTTGAATTGAAAGAAGCTGGTGTTGAGTTCGATGCAGGAATGGGTGGAGAAGTTGTTAAAGAACTCTTAAGAAAAGTTGATTTGGATATTGAAAACAAAGAACTACGTAGAGGTTTACTTAAATCAACAACAGACATAGCTAAGAGTAAAATTGTTAAGCGACTCAAAGTAATTGAATCGATAAAAAAATCTCCAAATAAACCTGAGTGGTTTATGATGGATGTTATTCCAGTTTTACCTCCAGATTTGCGTCCACTAGTTCCTTTGGAAGCTGGAAGATTTGCAACATCTGATTTAAATGATCTTTATAGAAGAGTTATAAATAGAAATAATCGTCTAAAGCGATTAAAAGAATTAAATGCTCCTGAGATAATAATTAGAAATGAAAAGCGTATGCTTCAAGAAGCAGTAGATGCGCTATTTGACAATGGACGTAGAGGTAAAGTATTTACAGGTGCAAACAAACGTCCACTTCGCTCTCTCTCAGATATGTTGAAGGGAAAGCAAGGACGATTTAGACAAAATCTACTCGGAAAACGTGTGGATTACTCTGGTCGTTCAGTTATTGTTGTTGGACCAAATTTAAGATTACATCAGTGTGGTCTTCCAAAGCTTATGGCCTTGGAACTATTTAAACCATTTATCTACAACAAATTAATTGAACGTGGTCATTGTACTACAATAAAAGTTGCAAAGAAGATGGTTGATCAACAAAAGCAAGAGGTGTGGGATATTTTAGAGGAGGTTGTGCAAGAGCATCCAGTACTTCTCAACAGAGCACCAACACTTCACCGTCTGGGAATTCAAGCATTCGAACCAGTATTGATTGAAGGAAAAGCGATTCGTCTTCACCCATTAGTTTGTACAGCATTCAATGCGGATTTTGATGGTGACCAGATGGCAGTTCATATTCCTCTCTCTCTAGAAGCACAGATTGAGGTTCGTGTTCTCGCAATGTCTACTAACAATATCTTGTCTCCAAAAGATGGAACTCCTATTATTGTTCCAACTCAAGATATCGTTCTCGGTATGTATTACATGACTCGTATTCGTCCGTTTGCACGTGGATACGATAAAGTTTTCGCATCAAAAGAGGAAGCGCAGTTCGCTTATTTCACAGGTAATTTGCATTTACAAGCACCAGTGAAAATTCGTATCAATGGTGAATTATACGATACAACTGTTGGGAGAACATTTGTTTTTGAAGTAGTACCAGAGTGTATTAAGTTTGATGATATAAACAAAGTATTAAATAAAAAAGCTCTTGGTAAGTTAATTGAGATTGCTTACAGAAGAGGAACAGAGAAAGATACTGTATTACTTGCTGATTCAGTGATGAAGCTTGGATACGAGTATGCAACTAAAGCAGGAATAAGTATCAATATCAAAGATATGGTTATTCCAAAGGAAAAAGAATCCATCTTAAATGAATCATACGATGAGGTGGATAAAATTACAGAAGAGTATAACGAAGGATCAATCACAAATGGTGAGCGCTACAATAAAATCGTAGATGTGTGGGCGCAAACAAATGAACGACTCTCAAAAGTTATGATTGATGGTCTCTCTGTAGAAGTCTTTACAAATGAAAAGGGTGAGCAATTACAGGCACCATCATTTAATTCAATTTTTATGATGGCCGATTCAGGTGCAAGAGGTACCAATGCTCAGATTCGTCAGTTAGCAGGAATGAGAGGTTTGATGGCGAAACCATCTGGAGAGATTATTGAAACTCCAATTACTTCAAATTTTAGAGAGGGACTTTCAGTTTTACAATATTTTGCTTCTACACACGGAGCACGTAAAGGTTTGGCGGATACAGCTTTAAAGACAGCGAACTCAGGTTATTTAACTAGAAGATTAGTTGATGTTGCTCAAGATGGTATTATCAGAACAAAAGATTGCGGTACTCTAAATTGGATGATGATGACTTCTAGAGTGGAAGCAGGTGAAATTGTTGAGCACATTAGCGATCGAGTTGTTGGTCGTGTTGTGGCCGAGCCAGTATATCTTCGAGATGGTAGTATCTTGTTTGATAGAAACCATTTACTCGGAGAGGAAGATAAAGAGAAAATTAAAGTTGAACAAATTGACCAGATAAAGGTTCGATCAGTCCTTACATGCGAAGAGCGTTTTGGTTTCTGTGCAAACTGTTTTGGACGAGATCTTGCGAGAGGTGGACTTGCATCGATAGGTGAAGCAGTTGGTGTTATTGCTGCTCAATCAATTGGTGAACCAGGAACTCAGCTTACGATGAGAACTTTCCACATAGGTGGTACAGCAACTGCTGGTGCTCAAGTAAATAAAGTTGAGAGTAAGACATCAGGTATTTTATTTTTTGATAATGTTAAAGTTGCAACAAGACAAGATGGTCCTTCAATTATCATGAATAAAAATGGTGAGGTAGTAATTAAAAATAGTGCTGGTGTAGAGAAGGAACGTTATCCTGCAGTCTACGGTGGAACTCTCTTTTTTAAAGAGGGAGATGTGGTGAGCGTTGGTAGTAAGATTATTGAATGGGATCCCTTTGCAATTCCAATTCTTTCAGAGGTAGCAGGTATAGTTCAGTATGAAGATTTGATTTTAGGAAACACATATACAGAGCAGGTTGACTCTGTTACTGGTCTTGCACATAAAGTGATTATAGAGAGTAAAGATGTTACTGTTAAACCACGACTTGTAATTACAGATGCGAATGGTAATCCAATTCAAATACCAGATACTAAGAGACATGCTTCGTATCGACTTCCATCTGGATCAAATATCGTTGTTCAAAATGGTTCTACGATTGAGGCCGGTGTGCCTATTGCTAAAGTACAAAGAGAGACAACAAAAACAAAAGATATTACTGGAGGTCTTCCTCGAGTAGCAGAGCTCTTTGAAGCAAGAAAACCATCGAGTGCAGCACAGATTGCAGACATCTCAGGTGTAATTGAGTTTGGTCCTGAGGTAAGAGGAAACAGAAAAATAATTGTTCGTCCAGAGGATGGCGGAGAGCCAGTAAGCTACTCTGTACATAAGGGTCGCTACGTTATTGTGAATGAAGGTGATTATGTACGGGCCGGAGATCCAATCATGGACGGTCCTGCGAATCCTCACGATATTTTGCGTGTACTTGGAGAAAAAGCTATTGCAAGATATATCGTTGATGAGATTCAAGAGGTATATCGACTACAAGGTGTGAAAATTGATGATAAACACATTGAAGTAATTGTTAGTCAGATGTTAAAGAAAGTTGAAATATCTGATCCAGGTGATTCAACTTTTGTAGAGGGAGATTCTGTAACAAAATTTATTTTCCAAGAGGAAAATGAGCGTTTAAAGAAAGATGACCTAAATCCAGCAACAGCTAGACCGTTGCTACTTGGTATTACTAAAGCGTCACTTACTACTGAATCATTTATTTCTGCAGCATCATTCCAGGAAACAACGAAGGTGTTAACACAAGCAACATTAGAGGGAAAAAGAGATTCATTAAAAGGGTTGAAAGAAAATGTTATCATGGGTAGATTAGTGCCAGCAGGTAGTGGTCTCTCTAGATATCGTGATTTTCAAGCTGAGATTTTGGATGATCGAGAGGATCTATTAGATGCCTCTATGTTGACTTTATAATTTAAATTATGTATCAAAATACAAAAAGTTCGATGTTTTAAAATAACAAAAGAAACGTATTTTTTAATCGAGGAGATAAATCAGGCATGCCTACAATTAATCAGTTAGTTAATAAGGGAAGAAATCCAAAAATATCTAAAACAAAGTCACCAGCATTGGTGTCGTGCCCACAGAAGAGAGGAGTTTGTGTTAGGGTTTATACTACAACTCCAAAAAAACCTAATTCAGCAATGAGAAAGGTTTGCAGGGTAAAGTTAACAAGTGGTTTTGAAGTTACATCTTACATCGGTGGAGTTGGACACAATCTTCAAGAGCACTCCATAGTTTTAGTTAGAGGTGGAAGGGTTAAAGATCTTCCTGGAGTTCGCTACCATACTGTGAGAGGGGCATTGGATGCAACTGGAGTCGAGAAGAGAACTCAATCTAGATCAAAGTATGGAACGAAGAGACCTAAAAAATAAATAATAAAAAAGAAAAAAGTAAGATAAATAAATTGTATGTATTATGTATAAGGAAATGATATATGAGTAGAAAACATAGAGCTGAAACTAGAGAAGTTTTGCCTGATTCAAAATATCAAGAAATTTTGGTAACAAAATTTATCAATTGCTTGATGATTCAAGGTGAGAAATCAACTGCTGAAAGAATTTTTTATGGTGCTTTAGAAATTGTTGAATCAAAGACTAGTGAAGATGGTTTCAAACAATTTAAAAAAGCAATCAACAATGTTAGACCAGCAATTGAAGTAAAATCTAGACGTATTGGTGGCGCCACATATCAAGTACCAGTTGAAGTTAGACCAGTAAGACGTCAATCACTTGCAATTCGTTGGATACGTGATTGTGCTAGAACAAGAAGTGGAAAGTCTATGCTTGAGAAGTTAGCAGAAGAGATTATCGATGCTGCTAATAATAAGGGTGGAGCGGTAAAGAAGAGAGAAGATGTTTATAAAATGGCAGAAGCAAATAAAGCATTTGCTCACTTGAAGTGGTAGTTGGTAATTTTGTAGTTTTGTTGTTTTAGATTTATCTTTACTTAACTGTAACTGCTACTAACAAATTTTTTTATCCTCTAAGATTAGTATTTGTTCCTCAAAAATAAATAATTATAATAATCAAATGGCCGGAAAAAACATTTCAAAAATAAGAAACATTGGGATAATGGCCCACATAGATGCTGGTAAAACTACGCTTACTGAAAGAATTCTTTTTTACACCGGCAAGAATCACAAAATGGGTGAAGTTCACGATGGTGCTGCTACAATGGATTGGATGATCCAAGAACAAGAGAGAGGGATCACCATTACTGCAGCGGCCACAATGTGTACTTGGAATGATACTACAATTAACATCATAGATACTCCTGGACATGTGGATTTTACAATTGAAGTTGAACGATCACTTCGAGTTTTAGATGGAGCGATTGGAGTGTTTTGCGCTGTTGGTGGTGTAGAACCACAATCTGAAACAGTGTGGGCGCAGGCAGATAGATATAATGTTCCTCGAATTGCTTTTGTAAATAAGATGGACCGAATAGGTGCAAATTTAAATGAGACAGTTCAAGAAATAAGAGAAAAATTAGGAAAGAAAGCAGCAGCAATCCATTATCCAATTGGTATTGAATCAACTTTTGTTGGAGTTGTTGATCTTATCACAATGAAAGCTAAAGTGTGGCCTGAAAATGATAGTAATTTAGGTCAAGTTTTTAATATTGAAGAAATACATCCAGATATGATTGATGAGTGTTTGGCGGCCAGAGAAGAATTAATTGAAATATTAGCAGATAACGATGATGAATTTGCAGATGTCTATTTAAGTTTTGATGGCAAAGATAGTGAAGATGGAAAAAGTGGCAAAAGTGTAGCAGAGGAAATTTCGGCAGAAACACTTTCTAAAGCAATAAGGAAATTAACACTAAAGAATGAATTTGTACCAGTGCTTTGTGGAAGTGCATTTAAGAATAAGTGTGTTCAATTAGTTTTAGATGCAGTAACTGATTTTTTACCTTCACCAGATGACAGAGGGAAAATAATTGGTCACAGTGTAAAAGATGAATCCAAAATGGTCGAGAGAAAACCAACCGAAGATGAACCATTTAGTTCTTTAGTCTTTAAAATAACAACTGATCCATTCATAGATCGCATCTCATACCTTCGATTATACTCTGGAAAATTAAAAGTTGGTCAGACAGTATTTAATCCGTTAAAGCAAAAGAAAGAGCGGATAAATAAAATTTTACTAATGCATGCAAACAAAAGAAAAGAAGTAGCAGAGACGAGCGCAGGTGATATTGTGGCCATCTCAGGTTTAAAATTTACAACCACCGGAGAAACTTTATGTGCTGAAAATTCTCCTGTGATTTATGATCTTATGAACTTTCCTGAATGTGTAATCTCTGTAGCGATAGAACCAAAAACATCACCTGATGAAGAGAAGTTGAAAAATGCTTTAGTAGACTTAAGTTTAGAGGATCCATCTTTTAATTATAAACAAAATGATGAAACAGGACAGTTGCTGATTAATGGGATGGGAGAACTTCATTTAGATATTATTACTGATCGACTTATTCGAGAATTTAACGTAGGAATAAATGTTGGTAGTCCTCAAGTTTCTTATAGAGAGAGTGTTACTGCAGAGGCAGAGGCAGAATATATTTTTCAAAAAGAGATTGCAGGTAAAATGCAATTTGGAAGTTGTAAAATAAAAGTTATTCCAGGAGATGGATCACTTGCAGTTTCATTTGAAAATTTGGTTAGCAAAAAAAAATTACCAAACAATTTTGTTGAAGCAATTAAGAAAGGAATTTTTGACGCCGTACCTGCTGGTGTTATTGCAGGTTATCCAATAATAAATATGAAAGTTATTTTATTGGATGCTCAATTTAATGAAGAAGAATCAACAGAATTAGGATATACAATTGCTGGTTCAATGGCATTCAAAGATGCTTGCAAAGTAGGTAAAGTAATGTTAATGGAACCAGTTATGGCAACAGAGATAGTAACACCTTCTGATTTTACAGGAGATGTTATCTCAGATTTAAATTCTCGTAGAGGAAAGATAATGGATGTTTGTTTTAAGTCAAACAAGGAACATGTGAAATCAGAAGTTCCATTATCTGAAATGTTTGGATATAGCACCTCTCTCAGATCGAAAACACAAGGGAGAGCAACATTTACTATGAGTTTTAAGGGATATGAATTTATACCAGAGAATTTGATGAGAGATGTGCTGATTAAGAAGGGAATTTTGGTATAAAAAAATATATTATTAAACTGTTTGCAAATTTATTAAAGATGGATTATTTTTTTAACTTAAAAAAGTAGGATACATTCTTTTATAATTTATATATAATTGTTTGATGTTTTAAAAAGAGACGAGTAGATAAAATATATTAATGGTATTTAAAAAAATATTTCTGGGAGATTATTAATGGCAAAGGAAAAATTTGATAGAAGTAAACCTCACGTGAATATCGGAACTATCGGACACGTAGACCATGGAAAGACTACTTTGACAGCTGCTATAACAATGGTTATGGCGGAGAAGATGGGAAAAGGAGATGTAAAAAAATACGAAGATATTGACTCTGCCCCAGAAGAAAAAGCGAGAGGTATTACGATCAATACTGCGCATGTTGAATATCAAACAGAAAATAGACATTACGCTCACGTCGACTGTCCTGGTCACGCTGACTACGTAAAAAATATGATCACAGGTGCTGCTCAGATGGATGGAGCTATTCTAGTTGTTTCAGCTGGTGATGGTCCAATGCCACAAACAAGAGAGCACATTCTATTGGCCAGACAGGTTGGTGTTCCTGCTATGGTCGTTTATCTAAATAAAATAGATCAAGTTGATGATGAAGAGCTTATTGAATTAGTTGAGATGGAATTGAGAGAGCTCTTAAGTTCATATGATTTCCCAGGCGATGAAATTCCTATTATCAGAGGATCTGCTCTTGCTGCTATGGAAGGAAAAAATCCTGAAATGGGTAAAGATTCAATCTTTAAATTAATGGCCGCTGTTGATAGTTACATTCCAACTCCAAAGAGAGCTGTAGAAAAAGATTTCTTAATGCCAGTGGAAGATGTTTTCTCTATTTCTGGTAGAGGAACTGTTGTTACTGGTAGAATTGAAAGAGGAATCATTAAGGTTGGTGAAGAAGTTGAAATTATCGGAATCAGAGATAAGCAAAAGACAACTGTGACTGGTATTGAAATGTTTAGAAAATTATTAGATGAAGGAAGAGCTGGTGATAACTCAGGTCTTCTATTAAGAGGTATCAAGAGAGAAGACGTTGAAAGAGGTCAGTGTATAGTTAAGCCAGGAACAGTTACTCCTCATGCTAAGTTCAACGCTGAAGTTTATATCTTAACAAAAGAAGAGGGTGGAAGACACACTCCGATTTTCAAAGGATATAGACCACAATTTTATTTTAGAACGACAGATGTTACAGGTGAGGTTACACTAAAAGAGGGGACAGAGATGATTATGCCTGGAGATAATACTAGCTTTATGGCACAGTTGATAACTCCAGTTGCAATGGAAAAAGGTTTGCGATTCGCTATTAGAGAGGGTGGCAAAACTATTGGAGCAGGTACTGTTTCAGAAATTTTAGATTAATAAATTAAATAAAATTAAATAAAATAAAAGAAATTAAGTTAAGCTAAACTAGATTAGGTTAATGTTCTTTAATAAAAGAAAATAAAAGGTTTTTGACCATGAAGACAAATCGTTTAAGGATTAAACTTAGAGCCTACGATCATAGAGTGCTTGATACATCTGTGAAAGAGATAGTTCAAACTGCAAGAGGTACAGGCGCTAGGATTGTGGGACCGATCCCTCTTCCAACAGAAATAAATCGATATACTGTGCTCAAATCACCACATGTTGATAAAAAATCAAGAGAGCAATTTGAGATGCGTACGCACAAGAGATTGGTTGATATCGTAGATCCTACTCAACAAACGATAGATAGATTGATGAAGTTAGACTTGTCTGCCGGAGTAGATGTTGAAATTAAATATTGATTTTAAATAATGGTGTTTTGAGAGTTTGTTTATTAAGTTTAATAAAATATATATGTGAATGTATCATATATATGTGACAAAGAAGATAATGCCTTTGGAGGGCGATAATGGAAAATAAGTTGGAATTGCCTGTTTATTTTGGAATAAAAGCAGGAATGACAAGAGTTTTTAATAGTGCTGGCGTTCATATGCCTGTCACTATAATCAAGATAATTCCTAATTTTATTTCTCAAGTTAAAACTAAGGATAAAGAGGGATATGCAGCTTACCAAGTCTCTTATCTCGAAAAGAAAAAGAAGTTAGTAAATAAACCAACAAGAGGTCATTTAAATAAAGCAGGTGTATCTGGTGATTTTACTAAATTTTCAGAGGTAAGATTACGTGATTCAGATGCGGATGCTTCTAATCTTGGTAAACAAATATCCTTAGATATGTTTAAAGCTGATGTAATAGTTGATGTGTCTTCAGTTTCAAAAGGAAAAGGTTTTCAAGGTGTAATTAAAAAACATCATTTTGCCGGTGGTCCTGCTGCTCACGGATCTCATTTTCATAGGCATCCAGGTGCAATTGGTAACAGAGCAACTCCTGCACGTGTATTTGCAGAGAGAAAAATGCCAGGGCATATGGGATGTGAGAATGTCACTATAAAAAATCAAAAAATTGTTGAAGTTAATGAAGAGAAGGGTTACCTCTTAATTAAAGGTGTAGTACCTGGATCACTTAATACTATTGTTAAAATAACTAAGGCAGGCAAATAGTTAAATAGTTTGTTGTGCTATTGTATTTAGGATAAGTTAAATGACTGAGTTAATATTGCATAATTCTAAATTTGAGGTTGTAGGAAACTTTAAAGTTGAATACAACATGGCAGCTGAAAAAATCAATATTCCTGTTGTTCATCAGGTGGTTAAATCGTTGTTGGCAGGAAGAAGACAAGGGAATGCTGTAAATAAGAGTAAGTCTTTTGTTAGAGGTGGTGGATCAAAACCATTTAAACAAAAAGGAACAGGACGTTCAAGACAAGGATCAAGTAGATCACCTCTTCATCCAGGTGGCGGTAGCTGTTTTGGTCCGGTAAAGAGAAGCTATGAGCAGAAGGTAAACAAAAAGGTGATGTTAAGAGCAATATCATCTGTGTTGATAGATAAGTATCATGGAAATAAACTTCTGGTAGTAGATAATTTTGATTTTAATGGAAAGACAAAAGAGCTAGGTAAAATATTAGAAGAGAAAAAACTTAAGTCATGTCTTTTCGTAACAAAAGAGACAACATCGAATGTTTTAAATGCGGCCAGAAATTTAGCAACTTCTAAGGGTATTCCTGCTTCAGGTTTTAGTGTTTACGAAGCAGTTAAATACGAAAATTTATTAATAGAAAAAGATGCTTTGAATGTACTTCTTGCAAGAGTGGCCAAGTTGGATTAGTTAGTTTATTTTAAATGATCAACAGGATGATTGTTTTTATTGATAAGAGTAGTGATTAATTAATAATTAATTAATATTAGTGAATGTATAACGTGAATAAAGTTAGTAAGTAATACTAAGAATACTAAGTGGGTGAATGTATGGCCTTTCCATTACGATATATTGTGCTGAAACCTCTTCTGACAGAAAAGTCAACGAATGCGTTGGACAACTGTAATAGATATGCTTTCAGAGTTGCTATTGAAGCGAATAAAAATGTAATTAAGAGTGCGATTGAAAAGTTATTTGACGTTAAAGTTATTGATGTAAAGACTGCAACTCTTCCTGGTAAAGTTAAAAGAACAAAGAAAGGAGTCTTTAAAACGAAAAAGTTTAAAAAGGCATACGTAAAAATTAAGGAAGGACAAAAAATAGAGTTCTTTAAAGGTATATAGTATGAGCGTTAAAAGATTTAATCCAAAGACACCAGCACAAAGAAAGATGACGTTGGTTTCGAGTGCAGAGTTAACAAAGAAAGCTCCAGAGAAGTCGTTACTAGCGCCATTAAAATCATCCGTTGCTAGAAATAATAGTGGTAGAATAACTACGAGACATAGAGGCGGTGGATTTAGTAAGAGAAAATATAGGATAGTTGATTTTAAAAGAAATAAACAAGACATAGAAGCTGTAGTTAAAGCTATTGAATACGATCCAAATAGAAATTGCAGGATAGCATTGATTTCATATAGAGATGGAACGAAATCATATATTATATCACCTCTTGGTCTAAATGTTGGTGATGTAGTAATCGCATCTGATAAGGCTGATATTAAAGTTGGTAATGTTAAAAAGATGAAAGATATTCCAATCGGTACTTTAATTCACAACATTGAATTATATCCAGGAGCAGGCGGACAAATCGCAAGATCTGCAGGCGCATATGCACAGCTAATGGCAAAAGAAGGTGCAGAAGCTCTTATTAGATTACCTTCAAATGAATTACGTAAAGTTAAAATTGATTGTAGGGCCACTATTGGTCAGGTTGGAAATATTGATTATGAACAAGTGATTTGGGGAAAAGCCGGGAAGAGTAGAATAAGAGGTATTAGGCCTACTGTTCGTGGTGTTGCTATGAACCCTATTGATCACCCACATGGTGGTGGTGAGGGACGTACATCTGGAGGAAGACATCCTGTTACTCCTTGGGGACTTCCAACTAGAGGTTATAAGACTAGAAATAATAAGAGAACTGATAAGAGAATAATTAAGAAGAGAAAATAATAAAAGGATTATAGATGGCCAGGTCAGTTAAGAAGGGTCCGTTTGTTGACCAATATTTAATTAAGAAAGTTGAAAAGATGAAGAGTGAAAAGAACAGAGGAAGTGCTGTTATTAAGACATGGTCGAGAAGATCGACTATAATTCCAGAGTTCATAGGAACAACATTTGCTGTTCATAATGGTAAAAAATTTATACCTGTATATGTTACAGACAATATGGTGGGGCACAAGTTGGGTGAGTTTTCTCTGACTAGAACTTTTCATGGACACTCAGGAGATAAGAAAGCAAAAGCTGCTCCATAAGAGTTTAAAAATAGTTTCAACTTAAATTGAAATTGTTGATAATGGTTATATGTTAATTGGAAATGCTGTTGGATAAAAATTTAAATATTTTTTAGATAAAGATTGGGTGATTGGATGAGCATAAAGGTAGAAGATAATAATGTTCAAGTATCGGCGAGAAAAGTACGTCAAGTTGTGGACCTAATAAGAGGTTCACTAGTGAGCGACGCTCTTAAAATACTTAAGTTTAATGAGAAGAGAGGCATAGCTTTAGCTATAGCAAAGACACTTAATAATGGACTTGCTATTGCTTCTAAAAATCCAACTTACAACTTAGATAAGTTGATTGTTGAGCATGCTTCAGTAGATGAAGGAATTACGATAAAGAGAGTACATGCAAGAGCACAGGGAAGAGCTTATAGAGTGAAATATAGAACAAGTAAAATAAAGATAAAGTTAAGTGAAGATTTAAATAGTAAGAAAGAGTAGCTGGTAATATTTTGAAAGGATTTTAAATGGGACAAAAAGTACATCCATTTGGGTTTAGATTAGGTTATATAAGAACATGGTATTCTAATTGGTATACTAAAGATAAATATGCTGATTTATTACATGAAGATTTGGCAGCAAGAAAATATATCGAAAAAGAACTAAAAGCTGCATCTGTTGCAAGTATCGAGATAGTTAGAACATCTGATCAAGTTAAGATAACTGTCTATACTGCTAAACCTGGAGTTGCGATTGGTAAGAAGGGAACTGGAATTGATAAGATAAGAAAGGACCTAAAGAAATTTATTAAGGGAACAGTTTTCTTTAATATTGCTGAAGTGAAGAGACCAGATGCAAGTGCAAAATTGATTGCTGAAAATATAGCTTCACAACTTGAAAAAAGAGTTGCATTCAGAAGGGCCATGAAAAAAGTTATGCAATCTGCATTTAGAGCAGGAGTTAGAGGTATTAAAGTTAAGTGCTCTGGTAGACTTGGTGGTGCAGAGATGGCGAGAACAGAGGGATATTCAGAGAGAAAAATACCTCTGCATACATTAAGGGCCGATATTGATTATGATACAGCAGAAGCATTCACTACATATGGTATTATTGGAGTGAAGACTTGGGTTTATAAGGGTGAAATTTTTAAATAAATAAATAATTGTTGTTAGAGTGATGATAGGAATAGTGAGCTTTTGAATAAGCTGTTAGTAAGTTACTTAACAAGTTATAATAGATGGAGAGAAATAATATATGCTTAGTCCTAAAAAAGTGAAATGGCGAAAACAAATGAAGGGTAGGATGAGAGGTTATTCGTATAGAGGCAGTACACTAGGAAAAGGTGATTATGCTCTTCAAGCTTTGACTTGTGGTTTTGTTTCAAATAAACAAATTGAAGCAGCAAGAATTGCAATTACAAGAAAAGCAAAAAGAGGTGGTAGTATTTGGGTAAGAATTTTTCCTGATAAACCTCTAACAAAAAAACCTGCTGAAGTTCGTATGGGTAATGGTAAGGGAGCTCCTGAATCATGGGTCGCAGTTGTTAAGCCAGGAAGAATATTATTTGAAATTGGTGGGCTTGATAAGGAAACATGTATTGAAGCATTGACTGTTGCCAAGTATAAACTTTCAATAAAAACAAAAGTTATAAAGAAAGAATTGCAAGAAGATACTAAATTGGATAAGAGCAAGTAGGAACAAGAGTTATGGAAAAGATGAAGTATTCTGATATTATGAAGTTGAGCGATAAAGAGATTGGGCTTAAGATCGAAAATTTAAATAATGAAATTTTTAAATTGAAAATCAAGATGTATACCGCTACTTTAGAAAAACCTCATTTATTGAAAACAATGAAGACTGATATTGCTAGATTAATGACTGCAAAGAGAGCGAAAGAGTTAAAAAATTAATTAACAAATTTTATATTTAATTTAAACAAGATAGAAAATATTTTCGGAATTTAACGTATGGATATGGAAAATACTAGAAGTTATAAAAGAAAGCTTAACGGTACAGTTGTATCTGACAAATGTGATAAGATGATAGTTGTTAGTGTAAGTAGAAAAATAAGACACAGTAGATATGATAAATATGTTAGTGTGTCTAAAAAATACTACGCTCATGATGAAGATAATTCAGCAAAAGTTGGAGATGTAGTGACCATAATTGAGTCTAGACCGATGTCTAAATTGAAGAGATGGAAACTTTACAAAGCAGAATAAAGAGAAAAAATAGAAGAGTATAAAGGGGTCGATATATGATTCAGATGCAGACTAGACTTGAAGTCGGTGATAATTCTGGCGCAAAACTAGTAAAGTGTATAAAAGTTTTGGGTGGAAGTAAAAAAGTTAGTGCTAGTATAGGTGATATTGTTGTCGTTGCAGTTCAACAAGCGATACCTGGTTCAAAAATTAAGAAGGGCGAGGTAAAAAAAGCTGTCGTTGTAAGAACAAAAGCTCCAATTAGAAGAGAAGATGGTTCTTACATACGATTTGATGATAATAGTGTTGTTTTAATAGCTGCCAATAATGAACCAGTTGGTACGCGTATATTTGGTCCAGTGGCTAGGGAATTAAGAAATAAAAATTTTGCCAAGATTTGTTCATTGGCACCAGAGGTTTTGTAAAAGAGATTGGACGAAAATTTTTTTATAAAATTATTTAATTATAAAATTAAAGATCGAGATTAGAGATAAGATAATAGAGGTTACAGATGCAGAAATTAAAGGTAAATGACGAAGTTATTGTCATAGCTGGAAAGGATAAAGGAAAAAAAGGTAAGATTAAAAAAATTAATCTTAAAAAGAATGCAGTTTTAGTTGATGGTGTGAATTTAGCAGTGAAAGCGATGCCACGTTCAAAAGACAATGCTGAAGGTGGGCATGTAAAAAAAGAGCTTTTCATAGATAGAAGTAATGTTGCTATAGTTGATCCAAAGACAGGAAAAGCAACAAGAGTTAAAATAATTGAAAAAGGTGGTAAGAGACAGAGAGTCACTGTAAAGAGTGGTGTAACTATTTAAAGCTAAATTTTAAAGCTAAGTTTGAATTCTATATAACATAGCTAAAATGAAAATGTGTAAGGGATCGATATGAATTGCAGATTGAAAGATTTATACAACAGTGAAGTAAAAAATTTGATGAACAATAAGTTCAAATACAAAAATGTAAACATGGTTCCAAAGCTTGAAAAGATAGTTGTTAACTGTGTTAATAGAGAGTGTGTTCAAAACGGAAAGGTAGTTGAAAATATTATAAATGATTTAGCTTTAATTTCAGGTCAGAAACCAGTTACTGCTAGAGCAAAAAAATCAATAGCATCATTTAAGTTGAGAAAAGGTCAGGCTATTGGAGCTCATGTAACACTTAGAGGTTACAAAATGTATGAGTTCTTAGATAGATTGATTACATTATCTCTTCCTAGAGTGAGAGATTTCAGAGGAGTTTCTCCTCACGGTTTTGATGGTAAAGGTAATTATACTCTTGGAATTAAAGAGCAAATTATTTTTCCAGAAATTAATTACGATAAAATAGATAAAATTAGAGGCATTGGGGTTTGTATTGTTACAACTGCAAAGAGTAACGATGAAGCGCGCGAATTGCTTAAACTATTCGGTATGCCATTTAGAGAGTAGAGTGTGAGTAGTATAAAATAGGGGTATATTTTTTATGGCCAGATTAGCGAAAATTGTAGCATCCAAGAGAAAACCTAAGTTCGAAGTTAGAAGAAAGAATAGATGTGAACTATGTGGTAGAGCTAGGGGATATATTGGTAAGTTTAAATTGTGTAGAATATGTTTTAGGACAAATGCACTTAAAGGTTTTATTCCAGGTGTATTGAAGGCGAGTTGGTAAAGTAGAATTTTCATAAATTTTTTGGAGTTGTTATATGACATCAGATCCTATTGCGGATTTATTAACAAGAATAAGAAATGCTTCCAGGGCCGGACATACAAAAGTGGATGTTCCAGCAAGCAAGATAAAAACTTACATTTGTAAGGTTTTAAAGGAAGAGGGATATATTAGATCGTTTAAATTATTTGCGAATGATCGAAATTCTTTGGTGCTTAAAATCTTTTTAAAAGAAAATGCTATTTCAGGAATAGAAAGAATTTCATCTCCTGGACTTAGAGTATATAAGGGCCGCAAAGAGTTACCTAGAGTTTTAAGTGGATTAGGTATAGCAATAATTTCGACATCAAAAGGAATTATGTCTTCTCGAAGTGCAAAAAAGATGGAAGTTGGTGGCGAAGTTATTTGTAAGGTATGGTAAAAGATTGATTAATGATCATATAATGGTTGGGTAAGAATCAGTTAAGGTCAAATAAAGATCAAGTTTGGAGTAGCGTATGTCTAGAGTAGGAAAGAAGCCCATTGAGATACCTAAAGAGGTTGGTGTTAATGTAAGTGGGAGTATAATAGAAGCAAAAGGATCTAAGGGTACACTTAAGTATGAATTATCTGAGTGTCTTAAAGCTGTTAGAGCTGGAACTACTATTCAAATAGAACCAGTGGATAGTAATAACATCACAGACAAAAAAGTTAAATCACTTTGGGGACTTTCAAGAACACTTGTTAGTAATATAATCAGAGGAGTTTCCGTTGGTTTTACAAAATCATTAGATTATACTGGTGTTGGTTATAAAGCACATGTGGCAGATAGAAAATTAATTCTAAGTTTAGGATATTCTCATCCTGTAGAGTACGATATACCAGCTGGAATAGATGTTACGGTTAAGGCTGGTAAAATTGAGGTTTCTGGATGTAATAAAGAATTAGTTGGATTTGTTTCTGCGAAAATAAGAAGTTATAGACCACCAGAGCCATATAAGGGAAAAGGAATAAGATATTCAGATGAGAAGATAATCAGAAAAGCTGGAAAAACTGGTGGTAAGCAACAAAGCTAGTTAGTCTGTTAGTTAGCTAGAGAACGGAGAAATTAAATAAATGAGAAAGCGTATTGGTAAAATAAAAAAAATATCTGATGAAAGAAAGTGTCGAAGAAAATTATCTATACGAGCGAAGGTAATTGGAAAGACAGATGCTCCTAGGGTATGTGTTATAAAAACAAATAAGCATATATCAGTTCAAGTAGTAGATGATTCATTAGGGAAGACACTTTTTTCATTGCATACTTTTGGAAAGAATGCAGTTCCTGGTGCTAAGAAGAGTGTTAGTGGTGCTGCTGTTGTTGGTGCAAGTCTTGCTGAAGAATTAAAAAGGCGTAATATTTCAAATGTAGTTTTTGATAGAAATGGATTGCCATTTAAAGGTATTATAGCTTCAGTTGCAAAAGGTATTAGAGATAACGGAATTAAGATATAGTTTTTTTAGTTAAATAAGATTAAGAGTCAAAGATAAATAATTAATAGAGTTAGTAATTTTTTTTCGGAGAATATTTAATGAGTGGTGTATCAGATCTAGAGGGAGTTAAAGATGTGGGCGCAGAGACTGACAATGTGACCGCGAATGAAACGGAAGGGAAGGCAACTAAGAAGAGAGGATTTTCGCATCAATCGAAGAGAGGAAAAGATGGTAGAAGACCAGAGGGTAGCTCTGCCGGTCCTGGAGATTCCCAACTGGGTTCTGAATTAGAAGAGAGAGTTATTTCGGTTAATAGGTGTGCGAAGGTTGTTAAGGGAGGACGAAGATTTTCATTCTCCGCTTTACTAGTAGTAGGTGATAAAAATGGTAGGATAGGTTATGGACTTGGTAAAGCGAAAGAAGTACCTGAAGCTATAAGAAAAGCAAAGAGTGCTGCTCAAAGTAAGATGGTTAAGGTTGTATTAGATGGTGGAACAATACCTCATGAAATAAGAGGAAAGCATGATGCTGGTGAAATTGTTTTTAGGCCAGCATCTGAAGGTACTGGTGTTAAGGCAGCTGGAGCATGTCGATCTATACTTGAGTTGGCAGGTGTAAAAAATATTTTAACTAAATCTGTAAGAGGAAATAATCCGCATAACATTGTTAAAGCAACATTCAATGCTTTAATGAAGTTGAGATCTCCAGCAGATATCGCTTCTCTAAGAGGAGTAGATGCTAACAGGATAAGAATAAAGTAGGTGTGATTATGATGAGTATGAAAGATAAAAAAAATTCTATAAAAGTAAAGTTAAAGGTAAGTACTATTGGATGTACTCCGAAACAAAAGGCTAATGTTTTAGGTTTAGGATTAAAGAAAATAAATCAAGAGAGAACGTTAGAAAATACACCTTGTGTAAGAGGAATGATTAAAAAAGTTATTCATATGCTAGAGGTGAGATAATTTATATTTTGTTATTTTTGTTTTAATTTTCTAATGTTGCTTGAGAATTTGATTGATTGAATGAATAAGGATATTTTATGGTAATGAGTCTTACAAATATAAGAAGCGCTCCAGGTGCTCATAGAAATACAAAGCGTTTAGGTAGAGGTCCAGGTTCTGGCCAAGGTTGTCAGGCGGGTAAAGGACATAAAGGTCAAAAAGCTAGAAATGGTGGTGGAGTAAGAATTGGATTTGAAGGTAATAACCTTCCAATGTATATGAGACTTCCAAAGGCTAGAAAGTTTACAAACGAAGTTTTTAAGCAGAAGTATGCTATTGTAAATTTGTCTGATGTATATAAAAAATTTACTGATAGTGAAACTGTTACAAAAGAAAAAATTGTTGCGACCAGATTGCTTAAAGGAAAACAGAAGCATCTTCCTATAAAAATAATTCTAAAACATAATGCTCAGTTGAGTAAGAAGTTAGTATTTGAGAAAATTGATTGCTTTTCTAAAGGTGCAAAGGATGCAGTTTTAAAGTCAGGAGGAGCAATTCTGTAATTAAGCAATGTGCATGAAGAGAAAATCTGTGTACACTATCAATTAAAGCTATATTATTATAATTATATAATAACGTACTAGGCATGCACTAATAATAACTGACGTGGGAAATACCCCGTCTAAAATAAAGGTTTGGGGATATGGTTGCAGCTCAAGGAAAACTAGACGAGCTAAAGAGAAGGATAATAGTAACAATACTTTTGTTAATGGTTTTCAGAATGGCAGCGCAGGTACCTGTCTCAGGTGTAGATGCGGCAGCTTTGCAACTATATTTTAATGTTGCTGGAAATACTTTATTTGATTTAATAAATACCTTTAGTGGTGGTTCATTTAAAAAATTCTCTGTGTTGGCTTTAGGTATTATGCCTTATATTACCACTTCAATTATTTTTAGTTTATTAGGTGAAGTTATTCCTCAGATACAAGAGATGAATGAAGATTCAGAGGGACAAAGAAAGATAGCTAGATTTGTTCGATACGCAACTGTGTTGCTATGTTTAGTTCAAGGATACGGTATGGCCGCTGTTTTTGAAACATTTAGAACACAAGGTGGTATCTCTGTTATTCCAGAACCAGGAATGTTTTTTAAACTTACAACGGCATTAACTCTTACGGCTGGTACAATGTTTTTGCTATTTCTTGGAGAGAGAATAACTGAATATGGTTTAGAGAATGGAGTTTCATTAATAATTTTTGCAGGTATCGCTGTGGAAATTCCATCTGAGTTTATACAAAAAGTGACATTATTTCAGCATGGTGAATTGTCTGGAATTGGTTTGTTTTTGAATTTGATTATGGTTTTTGTAGCATTTTATGTTGTTTCCTTTGTAGAAAAATCTTATAGAGGAGTATCAGTTCAATATGCTAAAAAAATTGTTAACAATAGAGTTTATGGTGGAATGCAAACACTACCAATACGTTGTGATACAGGCGGAGTGATGCCACCTATTTTAGCATCATCACTACTAGCTGCTCCTGCAACATTTGCAAGTTTTGTTTCATCAGAGAGCGCATTGAAACCATTTTTCGATACAATTCAACAGTCACTCTATCCTGGAAGATTGTTGTTTAATATTGTGTTTGCTGCTCTAATTGCATATATGTCTTATTTCTATGCTCCGATTCAGTTTAAAACTAAAAAGATTACGGAGATGTTACAAAGAAATAATGCTTTTATTCCAGGAGTAAGACCTGGTGATAAGACAAAAGAATATTTAGATTTTGTTTTGAATAGAATTACATTTTTTGGAACATTGTTTTTAATTGTTATTTGTATTTTTCCTACAGTGTTTTCGAGATTTATTGATGCAGGAACAAGATTAGGCGGAACTGCATTGTTAATTCTTGTGAGTGTTTCAATTAGAGTTTTAATGAATGTACAATCATATATGTATTCTGATAGGTATGAAAACAATTCATTTAAAGTTAGAGGAAAATATACCGGAGCAAAGAGAAGATTCTAGAGAAAATTTTTAATTTTGTTCTATTGCTATAATAATTTGTATAATTGGATTTGTTGATTTATTAGTAGATTTCAGATATACACACCAGATGACATAGTAACGAGTAGGTAAAAATAAATGTCGAGTGACAAGGAAGGCATAATTGAAGTTGAAGGAGAGGTAGTTGAACTTCTTCCTAATACTAAGTTTCGTGTGAAGTTAAAGAATGGGCATAAAGTATTGGCCCATATAAGTGGTAAAATGAGAATGCATTTTATTAAAATTCTTCCAGGAGATAAGGTTATTGTTGAGATCAGTAAATATGATTTAGAGAAGGGAAGAATTGTTTATAGAAGTAAGGGTTGATAAATAGTAAGTAATTAAGAAATTAAGATAGAGAAATAAAAAAAGTAAAAAGGGCGACAATATGAAGGTTCGATCATCAGTAAAAGCTATTTGTAAAAATTGTAAGATCATTCGTAGAAAAGGTGTACTTAGAGTAATTTGTAAGGGCACACCAAAACACAAACAAAGACAGGGTTAGGAGATAAATCATGGCCAGACTATTAGGGGTAGATTTGCCTAGAAATAAAGCTATCGTAGTTGCTTTGCAGAGCTTATATGGAGTAGGATTGAGCACTTCTACTAATGTATTAAAAGATTCTGAGATCGAATTGAATAAAAAAACAAATGATCTTACAGAAGAAGAAATACAGAAGATGAGAAAGTGTCTTGAGAGTTATGCTGTTGAGGGAGATTTAAGGAAAGAGATAGCATTAAATATAAAAAGATTAAAAGATATTGGTTGCTATAGAGGTGTTCGACATAGAAGAGGGTTACCTGTTAGAGGGCAACGTACTCATACGAACGCAAGAACGAGAAAAGGAAAAGCTATAGCTATTGCGGGTAAGAAATCTATTAAGCAATTGAAGTAATTTTTTAAAAATAAATTAATTAATAATCGCGCTATTAGGATTTTAAAAATATGGTAAAAGTAGGAAAAAAGACAAAAAAAAGTATATCACATGCGTATTGCTATATTCAAACTTCATTCAACAATACGATCGTTACTTTCGCAGAAATGAATGGTGATGTTATCTGTTGGGCCAGTGCTGGACAGCTTGGGTTTAAAGGTTCAAAGAAGTCAACGCCATTTGCAGCACAGGTTGCTTCCCAAGAGGCTGCTAAGAAAGCTTTAGAACATGGAGTGAGTAGCGTGGATGTTTTTGTTAAAGGACCTGGTTCAGGGAGAGAAAACGCCATAAGAGCGTTATTATCAGTGGGTTTGAAGTTATCGTTAGTGGCAGACAGAAGCCCTATGCCTCACAATGGATGTCAACCTCCTAAGAGAAGAAGAGTTTAATTTGAGAGGGGCAATTATAATCTGGAGGTTTTATGGCAGATAGCTTTGTAAGTAAGAATTGGATGAGCATGATAAGGCCGGCCGCGCTTGAAGTTGATTATGATACTTTAAAAACGGATTACGGAAAGTTTGTAGCAAGACCATTAGAGCGTGGTTATGGATTAACTTTAGGAAACTCACTAAGAAGAGTGTTATTGTCATCACTTCAAGGCGCAGGGATTGTTGCAGTTAGAATTGATGGTGTAGAACACGAGTTCGGAACGATCAGCAACGTTAAGGAAGAGGTTTCGGAGATAATTTTAAACTTAAAAGAGGTTAAGTTTAAAATTGTTGAGAAGGATGATATTGTAGTTATCTTAGAAAAATCTGGCGAAGGTCCAGTTGTTGCCGGTGATATTGGCGAGAGTCCGTATATAAGTGTTTTAAATCCAGATCATGTAATAGCTAACGTATCTTCTGGTGGTTCAATAAGAATTGAATTGAAAGTTGCTAGAGGAAAGGGTTATGTTACGGCCATAGATAATAGAGAGTCATATGATCTTCCTCTAGGTTGGATTTATATTGATACATTATTTTCTCCTGTTCATAGAGTGAACTATACAGTTACTAATAGCAGGGTTGGTAAGAGAACTGATTTTGATAAGCTAACAATGGAAATTTGGACAAATGCAGGTATTCAACCTGTAGATGCTATTGCATTGGCAGCAAAGGTTTTAAAAAATCAGTTAACAATTTTTCTTAATTTTGAAGAAGAAGATGAGTTTGTTCAAACAGATTCAAAACAATCAATGCAGATGTCTCCTACTAATGAAGCATTACTTAAACCAGTATCTGAATTGGAGTTATCTGTAAGATCGGCAAATTGTTTACAGAATGCAAATATTAAATTTATTTACGAACTGGTTTCTCGAACTGAGGGCGAGATGTTACGTACCAAAAATTTTGGTCGAAAATCTCTAAATGAGATTAAAGAAATACTCTCCTCTATGGGACTTGGACTGGGAATGAAGGTTGACCATATCGTTAAACAACTGCAACAGCAAAGACAAAACAACGAAGCAAAATAAAGCAAAAATAAAACTAAATTTAGTTAAACTAAGCTAATTAAATTTAAGAGAAGTTAAATTATAGAGGATGTTATTTTATGAGACATGGAAATAAAAGATATAACATAGGTGTTAATTCTTCTCACAGAAGATCACTTCTAAGAAATCTTTCAATTGAGTTAATAGAGCATGCACGTATTAAAACAACAATCACAAAGTGTAGGGCCGTTAAACCCTATATTGAAAAAATTATCACAATTGCTAAAAATGATACAGTAGCTAAGAGACGTTTAGTTTATTCAAAATTAAATAATCGAGCTGCTACAGTTAAACTTTTTAAAGAAATAGCTCCAAAAGTTATGAACAGAAATGGTGGTTATACAAGAATTGTGAAGTTAGCTGACAAAAGAGCTGGTGATGGATCTGATATGGCCTATATTTCGTTGGTTGATGTTATTAAAGAAAACGATACAACAATTAGTGAATAAAAAGACTTAAAAAAAGATGTTTTTTTATTTAGTAGATTATTATTTTAAAAAATTAATTTAGAAGATTTAAAAAGATAATGGTAAGTGAAAGAAATTTGATAAGAAGTAGTTAGATTTTTTCCTCGTTATCATCATTTTCACTTGAACCTATACCTCCTCCATCAAATTCACTATTATCAATATCATTTTCAATGTTTTCAATAATATCATTTTCACTTTCGATAAAATCACTATCTTTTTCTGATAATCTATTTTCTGTATCTAATTTACTATCATCATCTGAATCGCTTTCAGTATCAATTTCTGTGTCCTTAACAAAATCTTCCTCACCTTCTTCTTTGATATCATCATCGTTTGAGTCTATAGAATCATCATCAATTTCATAATCATCAGCAAATTCATCATCAGATTGGTCATTATCCTGATCATCGGAATCAACAGAGGAGAAGTCTTTTTTGTATGAACTTGTGTCTTTTGGAATAGCGAATGGTGAATCTTTTTGATTGAATCTTGCCTCTTGTGCAAGTTGGGCCGCTGCCATGTTTTTCGCTATTCTATTTTGTGTTGATGGTGATTCTAAATCAATAGAATGTGCTTTCTCTTGGTCATCAGGAAGATCTGTTAAGTATGAATCAATCTGTGACTTTGTAATTCTACCGTCGGCAACAAATTTATCTCGAAGTCTGCTATCATATAATTTTTCTTCAATGGCGTTTTTGAGTCTCATATTTACCCTTTCTTATTAGTTGTTAGTTGTTGATAATTGTTAATTAGTTATTGAATGAAATAACATACAACTTTATTTAGCTATTGCCAATATTTTGGTCCATTGTTTGATTGAGAATTATAAGAATCATCATCATCGCCTTTTACTATATGTAGATGTCCGCCTTTGCTTTTACTTCCTGATCCTCCTCTTCCTCCTCGAGGATCACCAAAAGGTGAGATTTTTGAGGATGTATAGCTCCAAATTTTTCGCACTTTGGTTGCATATCTGAAGAAAAGAAAAGCAAATAGCATAGCACCAAGATGACCGAATGAAGTTTTTGATGATGCTGAAAATATACTCATATAAAGTTCTATTCCAATTAATAACCAACAAAAATATTTTGCCTTCATTGGGAATATTAACATAAATAGAAGTGGGCGATCCCCATAGAGAAATGAATAGATTAAAAGTAGTGAGTAGCATATTCCGGATAATCCCATGAATGGAATGGAGGAAACTAAAAGACTATCTTTAAAGAATATTACAATTATTGAAATGTATGTAATGGCAGCACCTAGTACGGTGGTTATGAGTAAAGATAGATATAAACGTTTACCAAGTTCGTGTTCAATATCACCACCAACAAACCATATAATTAGAGCATTGAAAATAAATGAGAGTAAACCATCTTGGATAAATGGATATGTGAAAAGTTGATATAGATGTCCTTTTGTCAACATTCCAATAGAGAGACCGATATATTGGGCCAGAGAGAAATTTTTAAAAGACAAAGTAAGAATAGAGCTAATTATAAATATAGCAGCAGTAGCAATAATTATAGTTTTATTAATCTTTGTTAGAGGAGGAATATATGTTTGGTATTGTTGATCGCCTTGCATATCAAACTCACTTTTTACACTTTATAAATCTAAGGTTATCTTAAAAAAATTTTAACTTTTGAGAAGATAAAATTCAATCGTTAATTTGTTCCAGATGCAGTTACTTTACATTTAAACATCTCCTATTACGAGTGGTGGTGGTACAGCATCTTTACAGTCAGGATTCTCTTCATTAAAGTCCACTCTGCCTGGTTGGGTAGGGGCCACGCAAATGCCATTAATACAACTTCCAAATTCTTGTTTGTTGTAGCATCTGAGAGCACAAGTCATTTCTCCTTGAGAATTTATTCCCGTTCTGATTATTTTACAATCTTGAATCGTATCTTTCCTACACCATTCTTTGGCCACACAGTGGTCTCCTGGAGATTTCGAGCAAAATACTGGAGTATCTAACTTGGAATTATGAACAGCACATCTTCCGATACTAACGTTACAGCATAAGCTTGCACATTGAAAATCACTATTGCATACGGTGCCGATTTCTTGTTGCCCAGAAGATGTTGCGTCTTCTAAACATTGAGAGACTAAATTCTTAGACCAACATCTTTTATTAAAACAACACTCATCACTGGCACATGTTCTAGAGGAAGAACATGATTTCATGCTTTGATAAAGTGTTTCTTTTCCTTGGTAATCTTTTGTGCTGGGCCTGGATAGTTGTAATTTTATCTCTGTTTTATTTGTCATATCTACATCGTATTCTTTTCCAGTTTTTGGATCGATTGCTACAATTTCAATAGTCGCACTTACATTGCAAGAATTGATTCCTTCATTTCTTGTTTCATCAAAATTGCTAACTCGTATGTTACATCCATCCATCCACTTAGTATCACCTGCAGAGGTGAGAGAAGTTATTGATCTTGGAATTGTTTTAGTTAATGTTGGTGTTGGAGTCATTTGAGGATCTATCTTAAAAGCATAATCATCGCCAATATATTTTATCTCTTTATCCAGTGGAAGTTTTCCTGAACGAGGAAAGATCAGCGAGAATATTCCCATGGTAACATCGGTTGGATCAGCAGATGAATCTAATGTTGATTTAAAAAGTCCATATGGACCAACAGCTTTATCTTTTGGAAGTGACCAACTATTGAGAGAGAGAACTCTGTATGGTCCTCTATAGTAATAATCAACTTTAGAGTTAGTATCATCAGTTAGAGATAAAACCACGTCGTTGTATGAGGCAAATGAGGTATCAACGTTTGTATAGGTCATTTGCCTATAAGATGATGCAAATTCTTTGTAAAATACAGCACCATTATCGGGTAAGCATTTTTTTATATTAGTTAGATTTTTACTTACAATAGTGGCATCACTAGAGGCAGTAGGAAATGTAAAATCTCCACTGTTGATATCTATTAGAGGGAGAGTAGGAATTGTTGAACCGTTTGTTGTGTAAAGACCTGCATCTTTAATTTTAGCAAAAGCATAGAGACATTTTTTTTCATTTGGATTACATTCACCGTTGGTATAGGTAGGATCATACTCTAACGTTAAACCTCGACAGTAAAGTTCTCTATTGTAGGGGTCATTAGTTGGAGAATCGTTGTAATCATAGTTGTAGGTGTTGTAATCATATAAATCATAGAGCAAGCGAATGTTTTCGAATGGACGATCCCGCATGTCCATGATCAGTACTTGAATATCTATTTGTGGAGTAAGCCCGGCCGCTCTTCCAATTGTTGCAGGAACGGTGACAACTTCTAATTCACGACCAAATTTAAATCTTACTTTAACAATACGATTATTGAGAGAAGTAATGTTAAGGCCAGACAGATAAAGGATGCCATTAAAATTTTTTGGAATAGTTACTTTATCTTTAAATGTTCCAGTATTTGGATCAACAAAAAATCGCAATTCAATAGTAGCAGCGGTTTCAGCTTTCAGTAACCCCTTAACTGGAGGTGAGGATGATGGAGAGTGAGATGGTGATGGGGTAAGCATTTTTTTATCAGAAGAGTTGTTCAGTGAATTTTTAGATATCTGGTTTTTAATGCTTCTCCTTGAGTTTTCATCTATGCAAGAGATTAATGAAACGAAGTATGTGATGGTGAATGAAATAATGAGTATATTTTTTATTTTTTTCATAGATAGTTCTTATTTAACGTGTATGAATTTTTAATAAAATTTATTTTTACTATTCAGGCGCTAACACTATTCGGATAAATAAAAATTTTAGTTTAATTTTTATTCATAAATAAAATTTAGTGAATTATTTAAGTCGAGTTTTGCCACTTTTGATGAAAACCAATAAAAAACAAAATAAAATTAATGTTTAAATTGGGCCCACCCGAAATGGAGATATAAAAAAGGAAGTTTATATAAATTATATTTATCTATTAATCTAGGGGTGGTCCATGGGGGACAATGTAAGTCAAAATCCCAAGCAAGCAAAAGCAACCAAACTTAGAATTGTATCAAAACTAGAAATTGAGAGCAAAAATATTTCAAAAGATGAGTTGTGGTTGATTATTTTAAAAAATAAAATTGTTGGTCCATATCACAAAAACGACATAAAAGCATTTTTAGATGAGAATCCGCTTTTCCCAAAGAGTGTGAAGGTGGCAAATTATACTGCTCCTGATAATCACATTCCTATTTATAATGTTACTGAATTTCAAAGAAGAAAACCTCAAGTGTTGGTCAATTCATCTGGGCCGCAAGTTATTGATAAAATTTTTATACTTATTAATGGACAAAAAAATGGTCCGTATTCAATGATGCAAATTAAGGAATTGCTTAAAGAAAAAACGTTATTGTTTAATGACCTCATATCAGTTGATGGAGGAATAAATTGGATTAAATTACACGAATGTACTCAATTAGACCGAAGGCAATTATTTAAGCAAGGTATTCTGGCCCTTCCTGAGGGCCCAAAAACATTATTGAGTGGTGCAAGTGATTCTAATTTAGAAGAGGATATTTTAATATCGGTAAGAAATAAAAAAAAATTAAGAGATGAGAGCGAAGGTTTGATTGGGTTAGCATATATTGGACAAATAAAGGGGAAAAATAGTTTTTCAAATGATGAAAATAATGATGACTATGATTATGTTGGTAGTGCTGCTGAAAATGAAAATGTAAATGAAAATAATAATTCTTCAATTTCAATTATTAGACGAGAGAGTTCAGGTTTTCTTGGTAAATATTTGAGCTTTCGTTCTGGAAGTGTTTTGCTAACGATAATAATATTAGGAGGGGCATTGTACTACTACATCGGTGGCGATAATAATAAGAATAATACAAATTTGTCATCAAAAGAATCTAATATGATTGCAGGAGTTGGAAGTGGGAATGAATCTGAATCTGAAGTAGATGAGATGCAAAATCAAGAGAACAAAAAAAGTGTAGGTGGTGTAAGTGAAGGTAGAGCGCCTGCAGTGCAAGCTCCAACGTCAAAAAAGTTAGATAAAAATTCTAAAAATAATCACGGGAAAGGTAAGTAATAAGTAATAAGTAATAAGTAAAATAAAATAGATGAAAGATGTAGAAGCTAGTAGAAGCTATATGATGCAGATGACGGTTTAAATCTTATATCGTTATGATACAATACTAACTTATTTTAAAAATGTTCATGTTAATCGTAAAGGTATTGTGTCTATGCAAATTACTCAAAAGCAATTTGATAATTTTCAAGTGCCAGATACTATCAAAAATAAATCTTTCTTTGTAAGCTTCGAAGGATTTGAAGGTGCCGGAAAGAGTACAATTCTAAAATATTTTATGGAGTATTTGAAGACACAGGGATTTAATGTTGTTGTCTTTAGAGAGCCAGGCGGTACTGAATTCGGTGAAAAATTAAGAGATGCAATTTTATCACAAAGAGGAAAATTAAGTGCTTTGGCAGAAGCATATTTGTTTGCTTCTGCAAGAGCAGAGCTATTAGAGAAGATGATTTTTAAAAAATTAGAAGAACCATCTACAGTAGTGATTCTTGATCGATTTATAGATAGCAGTTTAGTATATCAAGGTGTTGGGGCCAATCTTGGTATGTCTTTGATTTTGGAAATTCATTCTCATTATCCATTAAATTATCTTCCGCACTTGACGTTTTTATTAGACATAGATCTTGAAACTTCACGAGATCGAATGAAAAAAAGAGGAACGAGTAAGGATTACTTTGAATTACAAGATGATGAATATTTTAAAAAATTAATTGAAGGATATAGAGTTGTGGCGCAGATGTTTGCAAACAGAGTTAAAATTATCGATGCGAAAAGTAGTGAAGTGATTGTAAAAGATAGAGTGATTGAATGTTGGCAGAGATATTTGCGAGATATTTAAAAGATATTTTAAAGATATTTTAAAGTTATGAGTGAAATAAGCATAAAAGAAATTTTGTTACGGTCTTTGCAAAAAAGTGTGCTGGCACCTTTTTATATTGTTACTCATCCTGCAATGAAATTAGATTTTATGAGTAAAAGAGAAAATTTATGGAAGTGGAGTTTGGATTTATTAGAGAGTGTTTTAAGATTATATTCGAGCAATGATGCTAATAATACTAGTAGCAGTAGTAGTAGTATTTTAAATCATCCAGATTTTCTTTTTATATCAAGAAGAGATATTGATAGGGAAATGAATATAGAAAATATTGAAGTAAATTTAGATATATCTAAATCATATAGAATAAATGAATTTGATGAGTTCTTTAAATTTTTGAATTTTAAAAAATTTCAATTACCATATCGTTTTATAATAGTTGAAGATGCGCATTTAATAGAGGAAGAGTTGGCGAACAAATTACTTAAATCATTGGAAGAGACACCTAAATGTGTGAGTATTTTTTTATTACGACCATCAGAAAAAGAAATAATTAAAACTATTTTAAGTAGGGCCATAAAATTAAGAGTTGATTCTAATTTTTTTGAAATGAGATCAGGCAATCTATCGACTATATTGGGTGTATCAGAAGACGAATCTGATATAATTAACAAGTACATTGCTGACTACAAGCGAGATGGACTTATATCAAATATGGACAAGATGAGAGATAGTGAGATATTACTGAATAGTTTTTTTAATTATGTTTTGGAGTTAGAGCGTCTTAGAGTAGATGAAAGTGCAGTGTCCTACGAAAGTAAGGAAGAATTTTTAAAAGAAATTAAATGGTACCAGACATCTCTTAGTTTTAATAATAATCAAATGGAGAGAATATATTCCCTTCTTGATCTATATGAAAAATGTGCATTTTCCTCCAAATAGAAAAAAGGTGAAGGTAAATAAAGTTATGGATATGAATGTAAAAGATAATATTATTAGCGATAAAAACATTAGTAGTGATCTGACTAATGCTAATGATTCAGATAATTCAAATGGTGTTGATCAGGTTATTAGTGATGATAGTAGAGATATTGTGGATGAAGTGAATGAAATCGGTGAAATCAGTGAAGAGAGTGAAGAGAGTGAAGGCACGGAAGGTAGTGAAAGTGAGGATATAGGGAGCGCTGACTGTAAATTTAAAGAGGGTCAAGCTATGACCTTTGTGAAAGTTAGATTTCCTGGTAATGCGAAAGCATTTCCATTTTTCATAGGGAAACGTAGATTTTCGTATGCTCAAAAGGTTGTGGCCATGAGTGATAGAGGTATGGCCATAGGATATATAAGTTCATTTCCATACGAAGAATCATTTAATCGTTCGATGTTGCCAGTTCGAAGTATCATTAAGCCGGCCACAGATAAAGATGTTGTAAGAGAAGAGAGTTATGTTGCTAAAGAAAAAGATGCAAAGGATGTCTGTAATCGTTTAGTAGAGAAATTAAATTTAAATATGGAGCTAACTCATGTTGAGTACACTCAATTTGGAAAGAAGGCAGTTTTTTATTTTACTGCTCCAGGAAGAGTGGATTTTAGAGAATTAGTGAAGGGTTTGGTTTCTGAACTTAAAATGAGAATAGAATTGCGACAAATTTATATTAGAGATAGGACTGCTGCCATTGGAGGAATTGGTCCATGTGGAAGGCAATTTTGTTGTAACTCTTTTTTAGAAAAATATGGACATGTAAATATTAAAATGGCCAAAACTCAGCTCCTCACATTAACACAAAACAAGCTTAATGGTGTTTGTGGGCAGTTAAAGTGTTGTATGCAGTATGAGGACGATGTTTATCAGGATAAAAAATTAAAGTTACCAGAGATAGGTTCATTTATCAAAGCGAAGAATGGAGATGTAGGAAAAGTAGAACGATTGCATATTTTGATTGAACAGTTTGATATGGTAACAGATAAAGGAAAACGTAGAAGATATTTTTGCACTCAATATGATCCAAATGATGAGCATAATAAAAATAGTAGAAAATTGGAGTTTCCTTTTAACTTTGATTACATTGCAGACGAGTGTGGACAAGTTATAGGATTAGAAAATGGTGGATGTAATGGTAGGAGTAGTAGATTAAATGGTAATAATGAAGATAAAAGTATTTGTGGGAGAGGTGGAACATGTTGTGTAGCTATTATCGATGATGTTGCTGATAATATTGAAGTGAGTGCGAATACAGTTGCCAGTGCAAGTGTAGCTGTGAAAGATGTGAAAGATGTGAAAGATAAGGTTGTTGATAAAGTTATTAATAACAACGCAAGTTCTACGAACATAACGGATAGAAACAAGCAGAGTGGTAGTGGAAGAAACTACAATAATAGGCGCAGTAACAGTAATCGCAGAAGAGATGAATATACGAGAAACAGAGGAGATAGAGGAGGAAACAGGTCTGATATACGGAAGAGTAATAGTAGTAGCAGTGTAAATAGTGGTGGTAATGGTAGTGGTGATAAATCGAAAGTGTAAATGTGAAATGAGTACTCTATATTTGATTTGATCAGAGTAAGCTTATTTTTTCAGATGGATATTGTTGTTCATTATTAGTGTTATCGTTATCGTCGTCGTCATCAAATTTTAGAGATAGACTGGAGGAAAGAGTTACTCCATTTACTATTAGGTTATCCTGAGCACTATTTATGAATGGAAGGTGGATGCTCTTGAAACCTTCGTATTTTTCACCATAAGCTATAATTACGGTTGTATTCGCAATATCCTTAAGTGATGTGTGATAATTTAAGTCAATATCATTTGGGATTTCTGGTTGGATAAATTCATCTAATGGTCTGTTATAAGAATCTTTTACAACCAGAGCACATTCAATTTGGTTTTTTGTGAATATAGAAGTTAAACCCCAGCTGCTGAGATGGAAATAATCAAGGTAGAAAGTAGAATCTTTATATTTCAACTTTCGAGAGACTATTAATTTTTGCATGAATTTTCTAGAGCTTTCATCTTTTGCTTTATTTGCCAGTTTTTCTGCAAGGAAACTATTTTCCACCCGAACTAAATAATTACCTGGAGTTTTAGTTGAGCAATAAACTAGATATTGTAATGCTACACTAAAGAGCGTAAATAACTTTTGTTGTGGAAGATGAATAGAGTGATTATCAGTCTCAAGGAGGGTTTTTACACCAATATATAGATCATTTCGATCAAGTTCTCTCTCTTTTTCTCGTTTTTCCTTTTTTTCCGAAGCATTTGAGTGCTCTCGCTCAACTTTTTTTCCTCTTCCTTTGTTTTTTTCTAGTATGATCATTGTTATAAAAATAAAAAATGGTTATTTACTAATGTATTAAATTACAGAAAAATAAGAAAAACAATTTTAGAGATTACTTATTATAGATTTATAGAAAAAGATATATCTTTTTTATTTAAAAAAGTTGAATCGTTAAGTTTTTTGCTAAAATACCGAAGTGTTAGCTTGATAGAGATAATGTTAATTAAATAGTTGATTAACATCAGATAAATTATTTGGATTTTGTTTTTTTGTTTCTTTGGTTATTTTGTTTTTTTTTTGAATTTTAGAAGTTAGATTTTAGAACTAATACGAGGAGATGCTATGAAGCTTTTAGCAAAAACAAGAAATATCGGAATATCTGCTCACATTGATTCTGGTAAAACAACATTGACAGAAAGAATTCTCTTTTACACTGATAAGATTCATAAAATTGAAGAGGTGAAAGGTGGTGGTGCTGGAGCTAAAATGGATTTCATGGAGCTTGAACGCGAGAAAGGAATCACAATAACTTCTGCGGCCACAACTGTTTCTTGGTCTGGATCGACAGGCAATGGAATTACGTTTTCAGAGGGAGATCAAAAAGATGTTAGAATAAATATCATTGATACTCCAGGACACGTGGATTTTACAGTTGAGGTAGAGAGATCACTTAGAGTTTTAGACGGAGCTGTGTTGGTATTATGTGGAGTTGCGGGAGTGCAATCACAATCGATAACTGTTGATCGTCAAATGAAACGCTATCATGTTCCTCGCTTGGCCTTTGTAAATAAGTTGGATAGAATGGGTGCTAATGCTTATCGAGCGGCCGCATCTCTTAAGGATAAATTAGGTCACAACTCTGTATTAATGCAAATACCGATTGGTGCAGAGGAGGATTTTTCTGGATTGATTGACCTTATTTCTATGCAAGCAATATATTTCGAAGGTGATAATGGAGAGAATGTTAAATACGCAGCTATTCCAGCGAAGATGAAAGATGCAGCTACTGAATATCGAGATGTGATGATGGATGTTGTGAGTGAGTTTGATGATGAGATGACAGAGCTGTTGCTTGATGGACAAGATGTTCCTGAAGAGATTATTCATAGAGCGATAAGGGCGGGAGTTAGAAGTTTGAAATTAACTCCAGTATATATTGGATCTGCATTTAAGAATAAAGGAATTCAACCTCTACTAGATGCTGTTTCTAGATATTTGCCTTCTCCACTTACTGCTATTTCTCCTAAGGCAATTGATAATAAAACTGGTACTACGATTGAGTTAGTTCCAGATAACAGTAAACCACTTGTATGTATGGCCTTCAAAATTACCGATGAACAATTCGGACAATTAACTTATACAAGAATATATCAGGGAACATTGAACAAAGGTGATAATCTTTACAATACTCGTACCGGAAAACGTATACGAGTTGGAAGGTTAGTGAGAATGCACGCCAATGATCGAGAGAATATTGAATCAGCAGGATGTGGAGATATTATAGCGATGATTGGGATTGATTGTGCCTCCGGTGATACTTTTGTTGGAGATGAAAATTTAAGTCACATTTCGTGTGAGGGAATGTTTGTTCCTATTCCAGTAATCGAGCTTTCAGTGAAGGCAAAAGATAAAGATGCATTGGCAAAGATGTCGAAGGGACTGGCGCGATTTTTAAAAGAGGATCCAACTTTTCATGTTTATACTGATGAAGAATCTGGAGAGACTAGAATTGCAGGAATGGGTGAGTTGCATTTGGAAATATATATTGAGAGATTGCGCCGAGAATATAAAGTTGATGTTGATGTTGGACAACCTCAGGTTAACTATCGTGAGACAATTACAAAAGAAGCAAAGTTTGATTATCTTCATAAGAAACAAACAGGTGGTTCTGGTCAATTTGCTCACGTCATTGGAAGAATGCGCCCATTAACAGATGAGAATAAAGAAAAACCAGATCAAGTCTTTAGATTTCACAATAAGATTAAAGGTGGTGCGATTCCGAATGAATTTATTGGTTCATGCCAGAAGGGATTTGAAGATATCATGGGCAAAGGGCCGCAAGCTGCTTTTCCTTTGATTGATGTTGAAGTATTCTTAGAAGATGGTCGCTATCACGATGTAGACTCTTCAGATATGGCATTTAGAATTGCATCTCGTATGGCCTTAAGGCATGCGATTAAAGATGCAGGGCCAAAAATACTTGAACCAATTATGAAAGTAGAAGTTGAAACACCGGATGAGTATCAAGGATTTGTTATTGGTGATCTTTCCTCTAGACGAGGAATGATTCAAGGTACAGAATCCAATGAAGATGGTGGTACAGTTATAATTACGGCACTTGTTCCGTTATCTTCTATGTTTGGTTACTCAACTGATTTGAGATCAGGAACTGCGGGCAAAGCTACATTTACAATGGAATTTAATAAATATGCTCCATGTACGAGTGAACTAGAAGAGAAAGTAAAAAAAGATCGCGCACAGAAAGTAGCGGATGGTTTTAGAGATTAGGAGAGAGTTGGAGAAATTAGGAGAGGATAGGTATGCTCTATAAGAATATGTTAGAGTTGTCTCAGTTGCATTGTCTTATTACTGTGGCCAAACATGGAAGTTTTTCGAGAGCTGCTGATGAGTTGCAAATTACTCAATCGGCAATCAGCCAAAGTGTGAAAAATTTAGAGGAAAGGTTAGGAGTAAGACTTTTTAATCGTAATGGGAAAAATATTGTCTTAACTTTAGAGGGACAAAAGCTCTGTGTTACCTCTCAAAAATTTTTAAATGTTTTGGAAGATACCATTCAAGAGATTCAAGATGACAAAAACAAGATGGTTGGGGGCCTAAGAGTTGGCTCGCTTGTTGGTATTTCTAAATCGTGGCTTGTACCTGAGGTTATGAATTTTTCTAAAAAATATCCAGATATTTTTGTTAATTTCAAACTGGGATTGGTAGAGGATTTGTTGGAAAAATTTGAAAAATCTTTGCTAGATTGTATTGTGGTTCCAGAAGATAGTGTTCCTCAAATAGGAGAGAAGATACTCTTTAGAGATGAATACATTACTTTGGTTTTTCCCAAGCATGATGATTACGATATTTCAGCAGGAGTTGATCTTACAAAGCTCAGTTCATATCCTTTGATCTTTTTTGAGAATGGAGATTTATTATTTTCTAATTGGTCTCGCCGATTGTTTGGCTCAGTTCCGAGTAAGGTGAATCGTCGCTTGGCCGTTAATTCTCATGGAGCTATGTTGGCAGCAATTTCTAGTGGACTTGGTATTGCAGTTATTCCAACTCATGTTTTAGAACGATCATACTTTAAAGATAAGGTTTGTACTTTAGGTAAAAACTATGAGGTATTTTATCAGCGCTACTTTTTAGTTTACCATAAAGAATCAAAAGATCTTTTACGAGTAAAGGTTTTTATCGAAGAGTTGCTTGCATCTAATAGTGGTGGTAGTAGTGCTGGTGGACTCTCCAGTGGTCCTAAGCAAGGTGGGGATATAAAAGAGCTGTTGGATCATGATACTTAAAAATTCACAGGTGAATTCACTTAAAAGTCCTTTAGATATTTTGCCAATCGAAATTAAAGAATTATTTCAATTTATATTTAATAGAGGTTTCTATCTTGTAATGATAGGAGGAGCAGTCAGAAAATTTTTATCTGCTGTTTATGACATTGGTGATGTGGGTGATGTTGGAGATAGTGATTTATTAGGACTAGATCTTGATTTTGAAATTAGATTTGAGCAAAGAGAGCAAAGAGAGCAAGAGCATCCTCTTTGTGTTTTAAGCAAATTAAAAGATGAGTTGTTGAATAATTTTTCTCAAAATATAATTAAAAATAAAATAATACTTAATGATTTTGGAATTCTGATATTTAATTATTGTGGGTATAATTTAGAGTTGTCCATACCTAGAATTGAAAAGTTTAAGAATAATGATTTCTCTCATAAAAATTTTACTTTAGAACTTGATTTTCAACTTCCATATAAAGAAGCATTTGCTAGAAGGGATTTTAGTATAAATGCAATAGGAGTGGAAATTAGGGAACTCAACACATTCAACACGTTCAAGATTATTGATCCATACAATGGGGTAGTGGATTTAAAAAATAAAATTTTACGTCCAATATCAGGTGTTTTTCATAAGGATCCAGTACGCTTCTTACGGGCCATACGGTTTCATGTTCGGGATTCTTTTGCTTTTTCATCGGAGTTACTTCAAAAATTTTCGTTTTTTGATTTAAGAGAGTTGTCGATTCATTATTTTTACTTAGAGACTATTAAATCAAGAGAGTTTGTACGATTTGTTAAATTATTTTATAAGTTGTTGGACGAATATCATATCGGTATTAAGCTTTCCGAAAAAATTTCTAACTTAAAAATTTTGACTTGTTTACCTGAAGATTTAGTAATTGATAATTCAGATATGGGAAAAGAGGATTTTTTAAAGATGATTTGGAGTAACTTTTCATCATTTTTATCAATTGAAGATTTTTCTTTGTTATGGATATCTTTAGAATGTTCTAAAAAAAAGTTGAAATTTTTTTTAAAAGTGAAGAGAAGAAATTTAGTTAAATAGTTAGACCCATAAGTGCAATTAATTCAAATCTTTTTACAAATGTATTTTCTGGAGTTCTGTAATAATTGTAGATGTTGGTGATAACAGAGTAGTGAAATGCAATATTACGTCGTTTATTGAGTGGAATTATCTGTCCAGCTTCTGCTCCTAATGCCCATTCAGTATGTAGACCTGGAAGTTCAATGGTTTTTTTAGAGTTATCAATGTGAGTGTAGTTGATGCTTAAATTTACTATTTGACCATTGTCTCTCTGATAGAGCCACAGAGGGGAAATTTGTGGGAATGCCTCTTGAATATTTCCTTTTCTAAAGTCTCCTCTCTTAGCAACAAACACACCAGCTCTTGGAATCAGATTCCATTTTGGCGTGATATCCTTAAAAATTATTCCAATTAATCCGCGATAACTATTTTGTTCAATTGATTTGTATTTTGAGAGAACAGGATCACCTATAGCAGCAGAGCCCATAACTTCACCATGAATGTGAAAAATTTTAAACAATGGTAGATCAGTTTGAAATCTTCCAGAGTAGAAGTAGCGATTTTCTCCTACGGTCACTTTCCCGTTTTCAGATGAGAATTGAGGATTGGATATTCCTAAAGAAAGAGATGTTAACCAAGAATCTTTTGAGATGGAGATGCTGGGTTTGGAATTTGTAGATGTTGTTGTCTCTAATAAAGATATGGAGGAAGTATCTGAACTATCTGATGAAGTTGCTGTTGCAGATGATGCTGACAAAGCTGAAGATATAGATGTTATCGACAAGATGTGTATAAAGAGAATTAAAATGGCCAATTGAATTAAGGTGATTACGTACGTTTTAGAAAGATACATAATAGCTCCAAATAACTTCAAAGGAATAAAATTTTTCCAAATTATATAGATTTTTTTTTTTTACACAAGGAGAAGTTTTCTATTAGCTAGATGTTGTGTAAAAAATATATATTGGAGTGATTGAAATAATTGAACTATTAGTATCTTAATATATATAATAATAATTAATAATTATTATTAATAAAAAAGATTAGAAACGAAAAGAATAGGAGAATGAAAATGAGTGAGAGCAATTTTACCAATCATAGTAAGGGCATGGATTTAGATAGAGTGATTAGAAAAGTGGCAAATTTTCCAAAGCCAGGAATACTTTTTTACGATGTCACGAGTATTTTTACTAACCCAAAGGCATTTAATTACATAATTGAACAGATGGCAGAGATTTATATGAGAGAGAGAGTTGATGGTGTGGTGGCAATAGAGAGTAGAGGATTTTTATTGGCCGCCCCTTTTGCTTTGAAAAAAGGGATTCCTTTGATTTTGGCCAGGAAAAAGGGGAAATTACCTGGGGCCACTTATCAGCGTAGTTATGAATTAGAGTATGGTTCTGCCACATTGGAGATACATAAAGCTGATTTAGAAGCATCTAAACGTTATCTTATTGTAGATGATTTAATTGCAACAGGAGGAACATTAGAGGCAGTAGCAATGATGATTAAAGATGCAGGTGCTGAAGTTGCTGGAATCTTTTCTATTGTAGGACTTCCATTTTTGAATTTTCAAAAAAAGATTGGATCATACAATCCAAAAACGCTTATTGATTATCATGGGGAGTGAACTGAATTTGAAATAATTGAATTACTTTGAATTACTTTTAATTACTTTGGATAACCAACATAATAAACACCAATAGTCTGTCCGCCAGCATCTTTTATTGGCTCATATCCTGTAGTATACATTTTTCCTAAAATATCAACCTCTCCGTAGAATGCAGCACCTTTCTTAATTTCAACAATAGCTTTTCCTTTTGGATCAAGTGGTGTTCCGATTGCTCGAGAGCCATCATCTTTTTGAACGTTAGTAGTTATACGAATAAAATCATCTCCACTCTTTACAAATAGAGTAGCGGTTCCACCATTTTCAATTTTTACTTCATCAACAAGACCGAAGTTGTTATTCATTTTTGTAATTCCAAAGAAAAGAGCAGGAACTTTTTTGCCAGCAACGGTGTCTTCACCTTCTAATTTTGCTACACCTAATTTTGTTGTTTTTGCTTTCAATGATTCCATAGCTTTTTTTACTTTTGCATCTGTTTGTGACCAAGCATTTGGGCCAACAAATAGTAGTGTTAGTGAAAGTAGAATGAAAATTTTTGAAACTTGATACATACTGATCTCCTTTAAAGGTTTAAGTTGAGGAACAGATATAGTGTGTATTAAAAGTCTAATCAATAATATTTGAAAAAACAATATATTCTATGATGATTATAGTCACAAAATGAAGAATATAAATTGATTAATTTGATTAATTTAATTTATGTAAGATAGTTTATCGAAATGATATGTTATTTTTTTTGTTTTTTTGTAATTAATGCTTATTACATAAACAAACGATGAGAGAGATTTTGCCACTCATCGGTTAATTCTCTTGGAAGACGTGGACCAATTTTATCAAGAAATTCTTTTTGTCCATTCAACTCTTCTCTCCAAGCTTCTCTATCGATGCTTAGTAACTCTTTCAAAGTTTCATGTTTCATATTAAGACCAGTTAAATCCAGATCATTTTCGTATGGTACATGGCCTATTGGAGTTTCTTGTGCTCCTACTTTACCTTCACAACGATTTAGAATCCAGAGTAATACTCTCATATTATCGCCATAACCTGGCCACATGAATTCGCCTTTAGCATTTGTTCTGAACCAGTTAACGTTAAAGATTTTTGGTGTTTTCGGAGTGATCTTGCCCATATGTAACCAATGAGCAAAGTAATCGCCAGCATTGTAACCAATGAATGGTAACATCGCCATAGGATCTCTTCTTACAACACCTGTTTGTCCAACTGCTGCTGCTGTTGTTTCAGATGCCATAGTTGCTCCAACGTAAACTCCATGTTGCCAATTAAATGATTCATAAACTAGAGGGGCCACGCGTGCACGTCTTCCACCAAAAATTATAGCGCTGATTGGAACACCTTCTGGTGATTCCCACTTAGGAGAAATCGATGGGCACTGACTTGCAGGAGCAGTAAATCTAGAATTAGCATGAGCACCTTTTTCTTTACTCTCTGGTGTCCACTCTCTACCTAACCAATCTGTTCCTTTTTGAGGAGCTGGATCGTGATGACCTTCCCACCAAACATTACCATCTGGAGTTTTCACAACGTTTGTATAGATAGTATTTTTTTGCATAGTCAGCATTGCATTTGGATTTGTTTTGTTACTTGTGCCTGGTAATACTCCGAAAAATCCTGCTTCTGGATTAACGGCCCACAATCTTCCATCTGGTCCTTGACGTAACCAAGCGATGTCATCACCAACTGTCCACACTTTGTAACCTTTAAGTTCTTTAGGAGGAATTAACATTGCAAGATTTGTTTTACCGCAAGCACTTGGGAAAGCAGCGGCCACATAAGATGTTTTTCCCTCTGGACTTTCAATTCCTAAAATTAACATATGCTCGGCCATCCAATTTTCTTTGCGACCAAGGAAAGATGCAATTCTTAGAGCAAGACATTTTTTACCAAGAAGAGCGTTGCCGCCGTAACCTGAACCAACACTCCAAATAGTATTATCTTGAGGGAAGTGGCAAATAAATCTGCGATCTGGATTTAGATCTGCTTTTCCATGTAATCCTCTTGTGAAATTACCAGAGTCACCTAATTGATCAAGAGCAATCTTACCCATTCTTGTCATTGTACGCATGTTAAGAACTACATAAATACTATCTGTGATTTCAACACCAACTTTTGAAAATGGTGACTTTGCAGGGCCCATGATAAATGGAATAACATACATTGTTCTTCCTTTCATTGAACCATCAAAGATTGCTCCAACTTTTTTATAAGCATCTGCTGGTGCCATCCAATTATTAGTTGTACCTGCATCCTCTTTTTGATCTGTACAGATGAATGTACATTGTTCTACTCTTGCTACATCATTTGAATGAGAGCGATGGTAAACACAACCTGGAAGTTTACTTTGATTTAACATTTCTAGTTCACCAGTTTTAAGAGCTTGTTCAACTAGAGTTTGGCGTTCAACTTCAGAACCATCACACCAATGAATTGAATCTGGTTTACAGAGATTGGCCATCTCTTGTACCCATTCTTGAAGTGCTTTACTTTTAGTTACAGTTGCCATGTTAGAATTTCCTTTTGTATTAGAATAATTATTATTAACTCTAGGATCATTTTTTACCTGTTCTTTTAGGTAATTGATACTTTTTTGTACATCTTCTGCTGATTTTTTTAAGAGAGTTGTTTCTTCTGCAGTCAATTTTAATTCGATGATTTGCTCAACACCATTGGCGCCTAATTTAACAGGAACACCAAAATAAATATCTTTAAGACCATATTCACCATCTAAATAGGCAGAGCAAGCAAGAATTTGTTTTTTATCTTTCACGATTGCTTCTACCATTTGTACAGTTGCAGCTGCAGTTGAGTAATAAGCGCTACCAGTTTTTAATAGATCAACAATTTCTCCACCTGCATTTTTTGTTCTTCTTTCTATCGCTGCTAATCTATCTTCTTTAATAAGTTCTGTTACAGGAATACCACTTACTGTACAACAGCGAGTGATTGGAACCATAGAATCGCCATGTCCCCCTAAAACCATTGCTTGTGTGTCTTGTACAGAGACGCCTAATTCCATCGCAACAAATGTTCTAAATCTAGAGCTATCTAAAACTCCTGCTTGTCCAATTACTCTCTCTTTTGGAAAACCACTTAAATACTTCGCCATATATGCCATAGTATCAAGAGGATTAGTAACTACGATTATAATTGCATTTGGAGATAGATCAGCTGCTTTAGCAATAACTTCTTGAATGATATCTTTATTTTTTATCAGCAAATCTTCTCGAGACATTCCAGGCTTGCGGGCCAATCCAGAGGTGATAACAATAATGTCAGAGTTGGCAGTATCATCATATTTGTTTGTTCCAGTTATTTTAGAATCAAAGGAATCAATTGGAGCACTCTCTGTCATGTCCAATGCTTTTCCTTGAGGCATTCCCTCTATAATATCGAGTAGAACGATATCTCCAAGTTCTTTTTTGGCCGCAAGTTGAGCGGTTGTTGCACCAACTGAGCCGGCGCCGATTACAGTGATTTTTTTTCTAGACATAATTTACTCCTGAATTAATAATGAAACTGCTTTTTGAGCAGAATCTAATAGTGTATTTATTAAGTTTAAGTAGCTTATGGAATAAAAGGATACTAAGATATGTTTTTCCATCTTAGTATGATAAGGGGAGTTTTTTTTGTTTGAATTTAAGGGTTAGTATTATGATAAAAATCATATAGAATTAACAGGTAGAATCACACTATGTTTTATTATTTTTCTAAGACACTAAAACTTTTTATACTTTCAGAATTTTATATATTTGTTTTTGCTATTTTAATGGCAATTTTTTTTATATGGAAAGGAAAGCATAATAAGTTTCTACGATTTTCTGTGTTAATGTTTTTAATATATTTCTTCACAGTGACGTCACCATTTCCTGCTTATATGTATGAAAAGTGGATTACGCCTACAGAAGGGGAAATGGGTCAATCTGTAAAAGTTGTTCCTATGGAAAAAATAAAACATCTGCAGGCAGCAGTGCTTTTATCTGGAGATGCAATTAAGAAGGATTTACAGACTGGGCAATATATATACGGAGAAGCTTTTCGCCGTTTTTCAGAGGGATTACTACTACTACAGAGGGGAAAAGTAGATTATCTGATAATAACTAAAGGTAACAATAACTTTGACCCAAATGGTATCTTAAACGAAGGGGATTCATTTATAAATTGGATGAAGGATGTCGGAGTATACGAGCAAAATAAGAATAAAATTTTACTTATTTCAGATGTACTAAATACTTTTGATGAGGCCCAAAAAGCTACAGAACTTATGCTAAAGAAAGGGATAAAAGATTTTTATATTGTAACTGATATTCATCACATGAAGAGAGCATATTTAATTTATAAAAAACAGAGTGAGGTTAAAGGATTGATTCCTGTTGCATATCCTGTAATAACTTATGATTCTGAAGGGAAAGGAAAGATGCGTGGTCTGTGGAGCAATTTTTCTGGTTGGAGTTTACTAAATACCAGGCATCTAAATGCAGTTTTAAATGAGGTGATTGGAGTTATTGCTTATAGAGCGAAAGGTTATTTGTAATAGAGGAAATAAAGAAAATGAAGGAAATGAAGGAAACAAGGGAATAGAATGGATCAGTATTTTTCTAAATTTAAATCACAACAGAAACTAAATTTTTCTGTAATTGATGTTGAATCAAGAGTGCCAATCATTAAAGGTATTCCTCTTAGCTTGCAACATCTCTTCGCTATGTTTGGTGCTTCAATCTTAGTACCTTCTCTTTTTCATATTGATCCTTCGATTGTGCTTTTAATGAATGGTGTTGGTACACTCTTATATTTATTTTTGTGTAAAGGAAAAATCCCTGCATTTTTAGGATCAAGTTTTGCTTTTATTGCACCAGTGTTTGCAGTACTCGGTGCTGATCAAAATTTGTGGGCCATAAATTATCCTAAAGTGCTAGGAGGATTTATTGTTTCTGGATTGATCTTTATGGCAACAGCAATGATAATAAGATATTTCGGGACTAAGTGGATTTCAATATTGATCCCACCAGCAGCGATGGGACCGATAGTTGCATTGATAGGATTGGAACTGGCCAGCGTTGCTACCAATATGTCAGGACTAATGGGAAACGGAAATGGAAGCGATTATAAGAGTATTGGTATTTCCATGTTCACATTGGCAGTTGTAATTTTTTCTTCACTATTTTTAAGAGGATTTTTATCAACGATTCCAATTTTAATAGGAATAATTGCAGGATATGTACTAGCGTACTCTCTTGGTATGGTTAATTTTTCTGCAATAGAAACCGCACCTCTTTTAAAATTTCCAACTACGTATTGGCCAAAATTTCAAATGAGTGCAGTACTAATAATAATTCCTGCCGCTCTCGTAGTAATCTCTGAACACATTGGGCATTTGATAGTTACTGGAAATATTGTTGGACGTGATTTAACTAAAGATCCTGGATTACATCGTTCTCTCTCTGGTGATGGAATCTCAACCATGCTCTCTGGTTTTATGGGTTCAGTACCAACTACCACTTATGGAGAAAATATTGGTGTTATGGCCGTAACTAAGGTGTATAGTGTTTGGGTTATTGGTGGTGCAGCTGTTATTTCGATTGTACTTGCATTTTCAGGGACTCTTTCAATGCTTATTCAAACTATTCCAACTCCAGTGATGGGCGGAGTATGTATTCTGCTTTTTGGAATTATTGCATCCTCAGGGATTAGAATGTTGGTGGAATCAAAAGTTGATTATAGTCAGTCATATAATTTGATAGTTACTGCTTTGGTGTTTGTTACTGGGGTGAGTGGAGTAAGTATGAATATTGGAAGTGTTCCATTAAAAGGTATGTCTTTAGCAACAGTAGTAGCGATAGCATTTAATTTTTCTTTATATGTAATTTTTAAATTCAAATCTTATGTCAAAAATTAATGATGACTATAATGCAAACCCAAACCCAAACCCAAATCCAAACACAAATACAAACACATGCCACCAATAATAGATCTGCCAAAATCAATCTCTTCCAATATGGAAAGAGAGAGGAAAGACTTAATTTTATATCGCATCTAATGGGATTGTTTTTAAGTATTGCATGTTCTATTTTTCTTATTGTTCAAGTTATTGCAAGAGACATAGAAATTAACAAATCAGTATTTTTTTTCAATATTAGTTTATTTTCGTGTTTAGTGTATTCGTTGACAGCAATGTTGCTTTTTTTTTCATCAGCTAGCTATCACTATGTTACTGATGCTAAAAAGAAATATTGGTTTAAATTAATGGATCATGTTTCTATTTACATGTTTATCGCGGGAACTTACACGCCAATTGTTTTAATAGGCATGAAGACAAAGTTATCGTTTACACTCTTGGCGGTAGTATGGTCGTTAGTTTTTTTTGGTATTATCTATGAGTTGATTTTTCTCGGAAAAAATAAATATGTTTCAACTGCCTGCTATCTTATTTTAGGAAATATCTCTCTTTTCTTGATTAATGAAATGATAGCAACGTTGACTAAAAATGCTCTTACCTACTTGCTAGTTGGTGGAGTTTTCTATAGCGTAGGAAGTATTTTTTATGTTCTAAAAAAAATTCCATATACCCACATGATTTGGCACTTTTTTGTGGTTGCTGGTTTTATCTTTCATTTCCTTTCGGTGTATAGCTGCCTTTCTAGGTGATATATTCAACTAAACAAAATTTGTTTTTATTTTTATTGGCGTATTTGCTTATGTATGCGCTAATTATTTTTTTTAGTTTATTTTTATAAATTACCGATGAATATAGTATAGTAGTAGTTTGTGTAGACATGAATAAAAAGGGGGGAATATGTTTATTGATCGTTACTGTTTTTTCGGGATTAAATTAATTTTATTTTGTTGTTTTCTTATTGTGAATTGTGTTGGAATAAAAAACGCTATTTGCTCGCAAGAAGAATATAGTGATTTGAAAAAATGCAAATCAATTATGCAAAATGAGATACTTTATACTCAATTATATCATCTGGATAAGATCGTTTTAAAATTTAAGCACAATCAATTATATAAAAATAAGATTGAAAAGATACAGAGACTAAAGAAATTGATGATAGAAAAGGAGAAAATGTGGATTGAAAAAGTAAGTCCATTTATAACTGATATTCAAAATGATACTAGAAACAGAATAATTTTGGGCAGGATAACATCAACTCGGGAAGAGATTTTAACTAAGAAAAAGGAATTTGTTAAAAATAGAATAGAGATCTTTAAGAAGTTGGCAAACGATTTAAGAGAACTAGAAAAAACAGATAAGAATCCTAATAAATCTTTGTTATCATTTTGTCCGAAGGAAAACCAAAAATCATTAGAAAATAAAAATCAATTAAAGAGTAAAAAGACAAGATTTGTTGACTTGGAAAATTTTTATTATAGTTTAAAAAAAGAATGGTATAAATTAGATGCCGAGGTAGAAAAGGCATATAAGCTATTAGGAGAGGAATTGAGAAAGTTTGATAGAGTTGATAAGAATAAAAATTTAAATTTTATGCCTTTTAGTAAAATTCTCTCTGTACCTTCTGAGAAATGGGAAAAAGTTAGTGATATTTCAAATGATGATTTGGATGAGGATATTAAATTCAAAGAAGAAGAATTTAAGAAGTTACAAAATATTGATATGAAGAAACAAATTCGATATATTGCTGATGATACTAAAAAGAGAATAGAGGGATTATCCAAACCAGATGAGAACGGGAATTTGATTAATCAATTGACTTATAATTATAGTGATTTTCCTGAAAGGTTGATTGATGAATTAAGGATAGAAAATTTTATGGTTTGTGTGAAAGCTGTTGAGAAATTATTATATGAGAAGATAATTAATGAAAGGGATCCAATCAAATCTTTTATGTAATTAAAATAATAATGTGATGAAAATTAGAGTAACGGCATTCGGCAATAACAAAACGACAACAGCAAAATGACAACCAAAATGGGCACTTAAATTAAAATAAAGGTATAATTAAAAATTGTTTATAGAATGATATCAATGTAAAAATACTCACCTAATTAAAAAGAATTAAAAAAAATACTTCGTTGTAATCTAACTCTAGTTTAAACTTATATCTAAATAATAGGGGATAATAAAGTCGTTATAATTAATGACTAATGACTACGATTATGAGGTTACTACATTATGAAAAAAATAAAAGGGAAAAAAATATCGATTTTATCAATGATAATGATGGTGTTAACATTAATATTATCAATGACATTTTTTTATGGTTGCAGTAAACCAAAAGATCCTACCAACAGTTCAGGAAGTGGAGGTGGAAGTGGAAGCGGAAGTAGTAGTAGCACGAGTAACAACTCCTCATCATCGTCAACACCTGGTAGTACCACTACTCCTACTCTTATAGCTACGCCTACAGGAACAGCAAGTGTTACAGATTTTTGTCGCGTGAAAGACACTACTTCTTGTAACAATCGATTACCAGGAAATCCGGTTTATGGGAATGCAAGTGGGAGTAGTTCAGGTTATTGTGAGGCCAGAGGATTAGATTTGGCCGATCAAATTTTAGATGATGATTACTTAAGAATTCCTGTCTTAACAAATGGTAGTCTTGTTGGTGGAGTGATGTGGACATCATGGAATAGCAATAGGACTGCACCAGTGAACATTAATACTACATACATACTTGAAGATAATTTGAAAACTGATTCTACATTGGCAGTTAGAGTGTATGTAAAACCGGCGCCAAGACAGTGTCCACTTGATCATATGCCTGTCCCAAACAATATAACAGCGAAGAATAATCAATATAATCCATATGGTTCATTGGATATTACTGTGGGAATTAGAAATCCAGAGAGTAGCTCTACAAGTCAGTGGGAAAAAATAGTTTTTTCTAAAGTTAAAATCAATGAGTGTTCTCCTGTTAGATATTTTATGTCTGTACCAAACACTAATAAACCAATTATTGTAGAAGTGTTGGATGTTAAGTCTGATTTTTTATGCTCTCAAGGATATACTGGTTATTGTCCAAGTACTAATATAGCTTGGCTTGCATGTTTTGAAATAGAAGTTCAAGTGGCAACTGACAATACAAAACGTATTCCAGAATAAGAATAAAAAAATAAAAAAATAATAATATATAAATACTTATTCGATAGATGATTCGTCTTGATATTCGCTGATGTTTGCGTTGGCATTGGCATCGAACTTATTCCATTCATTACAAAGTATATCTAGTTGATCTTTAGTCGAAGATGAAATCACCTCTCGAAACTCTAAAACGTGTGGAAAATTTTTTAAAGCATACTCTTTGAGTGTATTTTCTTTCAAGCTTAATGCCTCTTTTATTTTTCGTAGTGCTTTGTAGTGTTTTTGTAAATCACTTTCACTAGTATTGGAACTGTGAATATTATCAAGTTGTGGTAACGGTCTTGATAATGTCTGTAATTCTTCGCTTAGACATTTGTTAAGTACTACATACCTGTTGGTTAGAAAAGAGTTAACAGATGATTGCATGTTACTGGTCTCTTTCATTTTATCATGTTCAGCTGAAGTAACGAAAAACCAGTTTGTATAGTTTGCATCAGTAAGATATTTATTTATCTCCATTGATTTGATAAAGGGATCTTTGAGTTGATAAATTAATCCTATCGCTTCAATAAAATCATTAATGAATATTTTTCCAGTTACATCTTCTAAATAACCAAGAATACTTTTAATTCCACGATTGATTACATTTTGAATTGGAAAAGAGAAAAAGTCTTTGATTTTTGATTTACTAGAATAATTATTATAGATGGTGTCTATGTTTTTCTTTAAATTTTGAAATATCTCAATAAAACGCTGATCAAAGAATTTAGAAATTTTTTTAGAACTTTCTAGGAAATCGATAAAATGTTTTCCTGGTGGAGTATCTACAATGATGACATCAAACTCTTTATTATTAAAATGATATTGTAGTTCCATAGGGGCCAAAATTTCGCCCATTCCTCCCAGCGGTTCAGTTAAACTTGCGATAATCTTATTTGCTTTCACCTTTTCTGGATTTACATATTCACCATTACGGCAGTTAAATTGAAGTGCGCGAATGATGGAAAATTTTGGAGTCATTAGCAGTGCATGGAATTTACATCCATTATCGATATCAATAGGTTCAATATTTCCTCTGCTACTTTCATTTAAGTTAAGTAGTTCCTTAAGTCGCAAGGATGGATCTATGGTTATTAACAACACCCGAAGATTTTGTTTGGCCAAATAGATTGCACGTGAAGCGGCCAGAGTAGTTTTACCAACTCCTCCAGTTCCACAAAAGATTTCAAATTGTTTATTAGTTAAGTTAATGTTTGAGTTATTGTTATTGTTCATAAGAGTATTACTCTAGAGAACCCATTAAAGGCGTAAGTTCGTTAATAATATCTGAATAATTGGTTTCAGTTATAAATGGAAATGATGTCGTGATATGATTTTTATTTTCATTTAATATCTCTGTTTCAATTCTAATCTTATCAGCTAAGAAGAGTGGAAGCTGGATGATATCCTTAACTTCCTTCATTAGGAGATATGAACTATTGATAAATATATTAGTATTAATGCTCTTAGAGTTTAATACAGTTACTTTATTTTTTGTATCCAATGCCTCATTAACAGACATGTAGGATGGTAAAGTACAGAGATTGATTTTAGAAAATGATTTATCCCCTAAATAATTTTGTACTTTTAGAATATCATTAAAGATGATACCACTTTTAAAGATATTTCCAAAGGTATTAAGAGATTCCAACATCACCAACAAGTGTCCAGATGAAGGGGCATCAAATACAGCAATTATGTTTGGATTTTTTTCTAGCTCATTTATAATGTGACCTAGATGTATAATATATTGAACACCCGGAACCATATTTGTTGTGGCCTTAAAGAAAGAATTATGGGTGATTGTTTTGGCCACCAGTGAGTTAAATTTACTTTCAATATATTTGGTAACATTATCAAAAAAATCTAATTCTTGATAATTGATGTTTAGATCGTTCATTAGTTGAGAGATGGCCGAAGTGTTATCGAAGGTAAGATACAAAACATTTTGATCTTTTTTTAATTTGAGATAATTGGCAAAGGCAATAGAGGTTGTCGTTTTACCGACTCCTCCTTTACCGCTAAATAAATACAATCGTTTTATATTATCTTGGTGTAGAGGCATACTATACTTGTTTATTGATACTTTTTGTTTGTTTTATGTTTATGTTTATATTTATATATTTTAAATATCAAATGAGTACATTCCAGTCATCATAACTTTGAAGTAGTGACCTGTCACTTCTGGTCCGATATCTTGCTTTATATTGAATGGATCATGATATTGGATTAGCATACCAATGATAACATACTTATTTAATCGAAGATCAATTCCTGCACCTACATGTATACCAAAAGCAGTTTTACCTTCTGATTCAGTTAATACATTATTTACTCTTCTTGTGACTATTGGTCTGTAAAATCCAAATCCACCTACGGCAAAAGGGGAAAATGAATCAAATTGGTAAAACTTACCCTTAATACCAAATGCAATTCCTTGTACAATAGTTTGTTCTCCTTTGTATTCGTGGGTAGATCTATGAATATCTGCTAAAAAATCAAAGGAGTGACTTGCGGAGTAACTGTATAGTAGATCGAGAGTTATCTTATCTTCTCCATGATTGGCAAAGTCGCCGGCCAAAAAGGTTTCACCTAATCCAGCACCAACTGAGTGTAAATGAACTCCTGCTTCTTTTTCGGCGTCTTCCCTGGATGATGTTGCTTTTAATTTTGGAGTATTATTTTTTTGAGAGGAGTTGTTATTTGTCGTTGTTGAATTTGTATTTGTTGTTGGAGTAGTAGAATTGATTAATTGTGGTTTTATCTCTTCGCTATTTTCTTTATTTGCAGGCGATGTTTGTGAGTAGGATGAAGTATTAGTAAAAATGTAGATCAAAAATGCTAGAGAAAATATTGTTAATGTGTTGAAAAAAACTCTCATAATCAAATCACCTGTCACCTATCTATTATCTATTATAAATATTCATCTATAATTCTATCGTACTATAATGTAGAAATATAGATGTTAAGACGACAAATGGCAAACTTGGAGCTAAAACTTAAGAGTTATGTTTGTGAATAGTAAATAAAATCAGTCTGATTAATTTAAAGTAGTTGAAGTTTCAATCATTGTGCTTGTTGCATTTGGATTGATTTCTGCGCCTTGAAAATTGAAAGCGTCTGTTGCAAGTGTTTCGCTTTCAGAAGATGGTTGACCTAATCTTTTTTCAGCTTCTAATTTTCTAATATAACCAGTCAATGTTCCTTCTTCAGCTCTAATTACACGCTTTAACAACTCAGTATCTCCGCTTTTAACGGATTTTCTTTCTTGATCAAAAAGAAGTTGAATTTGTGTCATGTAGGTGATGTCATTTTTGGTTTTGTTGTCGATTACTTGAATTTCATTTCCTTCACGGATAATTTGAGAGATTTCCTCAAGTGTAACATAACAGCTTTGATAAGTGTCATAAAGTTTGCGATTTTGATACCTTTTAATAATTCTTACGTCTTTGCTCATCTATTTCCCCTATTTTGCCCAATGATGATTTATCAGAGGGTAGTTCATGGTTAAAAGTTAAGTCCCTTTCTAAATACGCACCTTAGATTGTCGACTTTTGTCAATTTAGGTCAATTTCTATAGGTGTCTATCACACTTTTTAATTAATTAAAATACTAAATTAATTTTTTTTAAAAATTTTAAACTACTGTTTGGTAGTTTCTTCATTCAATAACATTCAATAACATTCAATAACATCTAATAACAAAATCTAGCATTAGTTTTAACAATCTTTTTTGATTGTAACGATCAACGATTGATAACAAACCATGTACATGTATGTCAACCCGATAAGTCTAATTTTTTTTAAATTAAGTATGTTTAGGTTAATTTCGTATTTTATTATATTTCATCATATCTCATTTTAAATTTTCATCTAAATTGCTGCTTAAATTTTAATGTTTTTATTAACAACTGCCGAAAAAATCTTAACAGTGCCCCAGATGAAATTTAAAAGGTGTAATTTTTATGAGTATAAAATTTTTAATGTTAGTGTTCCTTATGATTACAATTTACTCGTGTTCAAGTACTGGCGGTAGTGGTTCAAAATCAAAGTTGTGGAAGATGAAAAATGTTGATGGCACCGATAGTTTGGATTACGGATATTCTGGTGCAGTTGATGAGAATAGTTTAGCAGGAGCAAAAAATGTTGGTCAAATAGTTGGTGAAGGTGGTGATAAGTTAAAAAAGGATGTGAAGAGCGTAGATAGCAGACTGATGGAGATAACAAAAGCAATCAAAAAGGCAGGTGGGCCGGCCATAAATTATTGGGCCAGTGATATGTTCTTAAAGGCCAGTTGGGCCTCATTTAATGGAGATAACTATGCGGCCATGATTTTATTGAAGAATTTACATGATTTGAGACCAGAAGATAATTTTATAACCAAGAGATATGCGATTGAATTGATCAAAGTTGGTAAAGTGGCAGAGGCAGAGGCCATTCTTGAAAATTTAATTAAGACCTCTATCACTAGTAATGTTGCTAAAAATAAAGTTAAAGTTAAAGCAGTTGATGAAAAGACATTATTGTTGATGGCGGGAGTGTATACAGCAATGTCAAAAAGGGCCAAGGCAAGAGAGATATATGAAAATGTATTAAAGATGTCACCAGGTAATCATGATGCTTGTATCTTTTATGCAAAATCACTAAGTGAAGATGAAAAGGAAAAGAATGGTAAGAAGAGTGCAATGAAAGTGCTGGAAAATTGTGAGAAGAAAAATAGAGATAAACATGAAAAAGCAGTCTTGACGTATTATCGAGGAAAAATTGCATTAGAACAAAAAAAGATGACGCTAGCGAGTGAACTTTTTGGGAAAGCAATGAAATTAGACCCTGAATATTATATTCCAGTGTTAGCATTAGGAGGAATCTATGAAAATAGTGGAAAGGTGGAAGATGCTTATGGAGTTTACAAAGATTATTTGAGTAAGAGTAATTCTAACTCTGGTAATTCAATGATCTTAAATAAAGTTGTTCAGGTTTTATTTTCACTCTATAAGTATGCAGACATAATTCCATATTTATTGACCCTATCGAGAATGGATCCTGACGATTTAAATATTAAAGTTAAGTTAGCAATTTTATATACTGATACAGGTAATTTTGAGGAAGCAAAAAAGATTTTTTTGGATCTGTTAAAGGAAGTTCCGGATTCAGATAAGATTATTTATTATCTTGGGGCCATATATGAAGAGACCAAAGAATTCGATAAGGCAATGGAGTATTTTTCAAAGGTAAGTGCGGACAGTCCGCTATTTGAAGATAGTAATATTCAGATTGGACAAATTTTACTCAGCAATGCTGTTGAGAATGCTGTTAATAATAAAAATAAAGTTACTAAAGGTAATGAAGGCAGAGATGAAAGAGAAGATAGAGAAAAGAGAGTTTTGGTCTTGATGGATTTTATTGAAAAAAATGTTGCTGCCTATCCAAAATTGGAAGTTGGATTAAACATAGTTAAAGCAACCTACTATGAGGTGATTGGTGATAATAAAAGAGCAATAGAGATCACCAGTGGACTTCGAAAGAAGAGTAACTATAGTACCGATCATGATTACTACCTTGCTTCTTTGTATGAAAAGGAGAAAAATTATGATGAGTCCTATAAGATTTTAGAGGAGGTTATAAAGAAAGATCCTAAGAATGCTCATGCATGGAATTTTTTGGGTTATTCAATGATGGAGAGAGGAGTAGATTTAAAGAAAGCTCTCGAATATATAAAGAAGGCAGTTGCATTAAAACCTGATGATGGTCATATAAGAGACTCACTAGGATGGTATTATTACAAAGTAGGGAAACTTGATCTTGCGTTAAAAGAGATAAAATTTGCTAGAGATAGAGTTGATTTTGATTCTGTAATTTCCAAACATTTAGCAATGATTTACCATGCTTTAAAAAATTACAATTTAGCGAAAGTATATTATATTGAGGCATACAATAACAGCAAAGATAAGAGTGAAAAAGATGGATTGTATAAGATTGTTGCTTCAATGGGTGGTGGAGCAAAGGATTTTGAGAGGTTAAGATTAAGTGCAAATTCGAATGTGAGTGACAGAAGTAGAATGCCAGCATCTGTGACAAAGCAATTGCAGTCAATTGATATAGATGATGAAAATAGTAATAACAAGATTCAAAGTGATGCAAATAAGAGTAAAAAATCAATTAAGAATAATAATAAGAATAAGAAAAAAAATAAGAGCAAGAGCAAGAACAAGGTCAAGATTAAGAATAAAAGCAGAGATAGTATTAAGAATAAGAATGTTGAGTAAATTGTTGACGGATATTGTTTCAACCTCAATTTCAGTTTCAGCTTTAGTTTTTACTTTAAATACTCTCACTCTCGCTTTCGCTCTCACCTTTATGTTTACTTCTTGTAGTAATTTTGAAGCAAACGAGAGAAAATTTGAAAAAAAAATAGGTGAGCAGAAATTTAACCAACAAGAAGAGATCAATAGATTCCAAAATAATTTTAAAAAAATGTGTTTTGATGGCGAAGGCAAGGGGCGCATTGTTTTTGAAGAGAATATCGATCGATTTGGTTTTGAATCTACATTAAATTTAACTACAAGAAATTGGGCACTACTCTTTTTTTTTCCTATGCACAAAGAGGAGATGCTTACTCTTAGTTGGGGGAAAAATGAAAGAGAGGATGCTTTGGGTGGTAGTTTGAGTCAGAGAATGGTGGAATTAAAACAAAAAAAAGATTTTAGATTTTCTTGGTTAGAGGTGGTGTGGCCAGTGATGGGGCATTTTTTTAGATTTTATGAAGCGAAGGATTTTAGTAAATGTTACTTTGATGAAAAATTGTCAAAAAAGAGTAGCGTTCCCACTGGTTTTTGCGAATATTCTATAGGGAAATTGTTCAAGTGGAGGAATTCAGAGTCGCTACTTGAGGTAGAGTTTGAGTTGAGAGGGAAAAATGTTTACGTGATAGTGAAGAGTTATAATAACATTCAAACTATCAAGGTAATGACAGCTTCAGATAGGGAATTTGCTAGAATAGATCTATTGTTTGAAATAAAAAATCTTTGAAAAATCTTTGAAAAATATTTGAAAAATATTTGAAATTTTAAAAAAAACATTTGAAAAATAAATGTTTAAGTTTGTTATGTAACTTTAGAACTTTTAAAAAAATTTTTAATTATTGTTGATAACAATTCAAATTATATTTACAATGAAACTCGAGATGTTTTTTTTTGTAAATAAAACTTAAACTTATTAATGCTATTTGCACTTGGGTTAGTTTTTTGTGGTAGTGAACGAGGTTGCTTGAGTTATAGTAAACTATTTTGGTCCACTATAATCACAAGCAGAATTGAATAGTTTTTTTTGTGAGTGTTTTACAGATAATTTTTTTGGTACCACTTTTTTTAAATAATAGAATTTTTTTAGAAAAAAAATCTATAGTGGTGCTATCAATATACATCTCAACAAATATTCAAAGTAAACTTAATTAAAAGAGTTGTTGATGCGAGAGAGAGCGCAAGCGAATAGTTAATAGATGCGCTATTTATCTGATCTATATTTATGTCGTTATTAAGATTGTTTGAGTACTTGTGTAGTAGAGAATTTGCGATATAATGTTTTGAATATTTTTTTTTATTTGGTCTAAGATGTTTTTGGGATTTGGAGGATTGTTTATCAATGGGGGTATTCTTCAACAAAAGAGAACTTGGTGATTTGAATTTCTCTCTAAAACGTGAATGGTTAGACACGAATGGGATTGGTGGATATGCACTAAGTACTATCAGTGGAGTGAACACAAGAAAATATCACTCGTGGTTTGCTGTAGAATTGAGAGAGCTTGGTGGTAGGCATTCTCTATTGTCAAAAGTTGGTGCAACGTTAGAGACAGAAGATGGAATGCTCTTTGAATTAGATAGCAATAAGTATCCTTTTGTCTTTCAACCTCATGGTTATAGTAAAATTGCTCGCTTTGATTCCGATTTATTTCCAAAAACTCTATATCAGATTGATAATGAGGGAAAATCTCTTCTGTTAGAGCAATCATTAATGCTTGTTCATAAAAAAAATATGTTGTTGCTTCAATATTCGTTGAATGAAGATTCGAGAGTGGATACTAGTGGGGATAAAGGTAGTAAAGGTAGGAAGTGTACACTTAAATTATTTCCATTGCTTTCCTATAGAGGAATACACACACTCACTAAAGCTAATTGTGATTTGAATGTCAGGTCATATTATGATGAAGATTCAATTGCAAAGTCTAAAGGAAACAAGATCGTAAAACTTGCTCCATATTATAGTATGCCTGAACTTTATATTGATAGTGATGAGAAATTAGATTATTTTCCATCGCCAGCATGGCATTACAATATGGAATATATAGAGGAAAATAATAGAGGTTTTGATTACCAAGAGGATTTGTACCGACCTGGAATTTTTGAAAAAGAGATGAGAGTTGGAGATAGTATTTTAATCTCTTTTTCATTGGAAAAACCAGTGAGCTATGAGCGAGATAGTTTGAAAACTATTTGGAATGAAGAGCTTAATCGTAGAAAGGCATTGAAAGAATCGATAAGGACAACAAAGCTAACAAAGGCAACAAAGACAATAAGTGAAGCTTTGTCGGAAGCATTGATAGCTCTTAAAACTTCAGCAAGACAATTTTTAGTTGAACATCAGAATGGAAATACCTCTATTGTGGCAGGATATCCATGGTTTGGAGAGTGGGGAAGAGATACAATGATATCAATTCCAGGTATCACCATTCATGGACCAAATCCCAAAGAGGCACTTCGAATCCTAGAGAGTTATGCAAAATATATTAAGGATGGAGTTATTCCTAATTATCTTCCAGAGAGAGATGGTTACACTCCCGCATACAATTCAGTTGATGCCTCATTGTGGTTTTTTTATGCTATTCAAGAGTATTATATACGATGTACCTCTACTTCTGATCATCATGAAGTAAAAGTAAAACTTAAGACAGCAATGTGGGAAATAATTAGATGCTATCTAGAGAGAAAAAATCCATTCGCAGAATTGAAAGAGAATGGATTGATTTGGGCCGGAGATGCTAACACTCAACTGACTTGGATGGATGCTAGAGTTGATGATCGAGCAGTAACACCTAGATATGGTTTTGCAGTGGAAATAAATGCTCTCTGGTATAATGCCTTGTCTTTTTATCTCGAGTTGTTTGCCTCAGATGATAAATTGATAGAAAATGAGATAAAAAGAGTAATTAAGAAGATTGAAGAGTCGTTTATAGAGTTATTTTATAATAAACGACTTTGTTATCTTGCAGATGTTGTAAATGAACACGGACAAGATCTTTCTCTACGACCTAACCAAATCTTTGCTGTTTCTTTACCATATACTCCGCTAAAGTGTAACAAGGATATAATGAAGTCAGTTGTTGAAGTAGTTAAAGAAAAGCTGTTAACTCCATATGGACTTAGAACTTTATCACCTGATGATCCAAGATTTTGCCCAAGATATGAGGGTGGTTCAAGAGAGCGAGATGGATCCTACCATCAGGGAACAGTTTGGCCATGGCCAATTTATCATTTTACTGAGGCATATTTGCGAGTAGCAGATGCTGATAATAAAAAGAGTGCTGCTGATTATTTGTATAAATATTTTGAGTCGTTGGTGACAGATGCTCTGAGAGATCATGGAATAAATTCCGTTGCAGAGATTTATGATGGAGCATCTCCATATAGGGCCAATGGTTGTCCATTTCAGGCTTGGAGTGTGGCCGAGGTGATTAGAACCTATGAACTGTTGTCTTCGATAAGAAGATAGAGGTTAGAAGATAGAATATAGAAGATAGAAAATAGAAAAAAGAAAATTTTTTTTAAAATTATTATATTAATAGAGGGTTCGGCGATGAAAGTTTTAATGTTTGGATGGGAATTTCCTCCCTATATAAGTGGAGGGCTTGGTACAGCTTGTTTTGGACTTACTAAGCAGCTGTCTAAAAAAAATGTTGCAATTACTTTTGTTTTGCCGAAAATTAAAGGTGAGATTAACAATGCTGGTATTCGAGTTATTGGTGGTCAAAATTATGTATATGAAGAGATGGAGGAGATAAAAAAGAGTGCAGAGTTTTTAGAAAAAGAGATCAGAGTTAGTTCATCTTTACGACCATATTTAAGCTTTTCTACTTACAAAGAATATCTAGATCAATTAAAAAAGACTGAAGGGGAATTTAATTTTATTAAAGAGCAGGTAGAAACTAGCAAGTCATTGTCTCGATCACAGTCAATTGATTTTTCTGGAGACTATGGCGATGATCTTTTAAGTGAGGTCACTCGCTTTGCTGTTGTAGGAAGACTTCTTGCTAAGAAGGAGGACTTCGATGTAATTCATGCTCACGATTGGATGACATTTTTAGCGGGTGTGGAGGCGAAGAGACAGAGTGGAAAACCATTGGTGGTGCATGTGCATGCAACTGAAATCGATCGTTCAGGAGAAAATGGTAATCAAGATATTTTTAACCTCGAGAAATATGGCATGGAGAATGCCGATAAGATAATCACTGTAAGTCACAGAACCAAAGATATTGTTGTTAATAAATATGGAATTCATCCTGATAAGGTGAGTGTAGTTCACAATGGAGTAGATCTAGATGAGATCTATCAATATGATAAAAATAATCGGCCATTCAAAAGAGATAAGATTGTTCTTTATCTAGGAAGAATAACTATGCAAAAGGGCCCAGATTATTTTTTGGAAGCGGCCAATTTAGTATTACAGAGAAAAAAGAATGTTCGTTTCGTTATGGCCGGTTCAGGAGATATGACCAGGAAATTAATAACCAGAATGGCAGATTTAAGAATTGCAGACAGATTTCACTTCACTGGTTTCTTAGGTAAAACTGAGAGAGAAAAATTATTTGCCATGAGTGATTTGTATGTAATGCCTTCTGTGTCAGAGCCATTTGGAATTACTCCATTGGAGGCCATGAGATACAATATGCCAATTATTATCTCCAAACAATCTGGCGTTGCTGAGTTATTAGATAATGTGATTAAGGTCGATTTTTGGGATATTCATAAATTAGCATCTTCAATCGTAGATGTTTTAGAAGAACCTGGACTGACAGAAACGACTGAGAGTAATTGGGAAATTTTGAAAAAGATGGATTGGGGTTTTGCTGCTCAAAAGGTGATTAACGTTTATAGTGAATGTTTGAGTAGAAGATAGTTTTAGTTTTTGTTTTTGTTTTTGTTTTAGCTTTAGTTCTCATTCTTAAGTTAATGTGGGAGGGAAGATGAGTGTTTCGGTATGTTTTTATTTTCAAGTTCATCAGCCTTTTCGGCTGAGAAAAAATTATAATTTTTTTTCAATTGGTCCTGATCACTACTATGAAGATGACAAAATTAATAGAGAGATTTTATATAAAATCATAGAAAAGAGTTATATACCAACTAACAACTTGATGTTGAAGTTGATAAAAAAATACAATGGTCAATTTAAAATTGCATTTAGTATAAGTGGAATTATCATCGAACAACTGGAAAAATATGCACCATATGTTTTAGATTCCTTTAGAAGATTAGTTGATACAGGTTGTGTGGAAATTATCAATGAAACCTATTATCACTCTCTGTGCTTTCTAAAATCAAAGGAAGAATTTAAGGAGCAAGTTACTTTTCATAAAGAAAAGATGAAGAGTTTGTTTGGAGTAACACCAACTACTTTTAGAAATACTGAACTCATTTACAATAATGAGTTGGCCGTTGAGATTGAAAAGATGGGATACAAAACCATTCTTGCCGAAGGAGTGGAGCGCGTGCTTGGTTGGCGAAGTCCCAACTTTGTTTACTATCCATCGGTGGCCCCAAAACTTAAATTACTTCTAAAAAATTATCGGTTATCAGATGATGTTGCTTTTAGATTCTCCAATGGTGGTTGGCCAGAGTATCCGCTTACAGCGGATAAGTATGCTAACTGGCTTCACGCTGTCGCCGGCAATGGTGAAGTTATTGGTCTGTTCATGGATTATGAAACATTTGGTGAACATCAGTGGGCCGATACCGGAATATTCAAATTTTTAGAGGTTCTTCCAGAAAAGATACTTGCTCATCCTGATTATTGTTTTCAAACTCCAGCAGAGGCGGCCGCAACTTATCCGCCAGTTGGTCCATTTGATTCTCGAGAGTATATTTCATGGGCCGATATTGATCGCGATTTATCCGCATGGCTTGGTAATCCACTTCAAGACTCTGCTTTAGATTTTGCTTATTCACTCGAAAAACCAGTGAAAGAATCAAGAGATCCTAATCTAATTCATACTTGGAGAAAATTGTTGACTTCAGATCACTACTACTATGCTTGTACAAAATGGTTCAATGATGGTGATGTTCACAAATATTTTAATCCATATGATACTCCTTATGAAGCATACATGATTTACATTAACGTTCTAAATGATTTAAAATTAAGTTTGAGAGATAGAGGAATTGATTGTTGATTGATATGATTTATTAAAACAACATCCTCTGTACTCTATGATTATATCTATAATGATAATGAGGGGAGGATATGAAAATACGTTCTTTTACGGTTCTACCAACTACACCACAAAAATTAAAACCACTATTAGAGATGGCCAACAATTTATGGTTCTCATGGAACTGGGATGCCAGACAATTATTTGCTAAATTAGATTACAAAGCATGGAGAAATGCAGATAAAAATCCCTTGCGTACACTCTGTGATGTCTCTCAACAAAAATTAGAAGAGGCGGCCCAAAATAAGCAATATATAGCAGAAGTGGATGCGGTCTATAGTTCTTTTAAGAAATATTTAAGCGCAAGAACTTGGTATGAAGAAAATTATGGCAAAAGGGATAAGAATAATCCGTTGGTTGCTTATTTCTCCTCTGAATATGGACTTCATGAATCGCTTCCAATCTATTCGGGAGGACTTGGAATTTTATCGGGGGATCATTTAAAATCTGCCAGTGATTTAGGAATCCCATTAGTGGCAGTTGGACTTTTGTATCGACAGGGATATTTTAGACAGGGATTAGATGTTAGTGGTGTTCAACAAGAGTATTATCCAGAAAATGATTGGCTTAGTATTCCCGCTCGTCAGGAAAAAGATATTCATGGACGACCAATTATTTTATCAATGGATATGGGAGAAGATGAGGTCTTCTTCCAAGTGTGGACTGTAGATGTTGGAAGAATTAGTTTGTATTTACTCGACACCAATCTTCCAATGAATGATCCCAAACATCGAGATATTACCAAAAGATTATATGATTCTGATCGTGATACAAGGATTCGCCAAGAAATTTTACTAGGAATTGGCGGAGTAAAAGCACTTAAAGCATTAAATATTACGCCATCAATTTTTCACATTAATGAAGGACACTCAGCTTTTTTGATTCTAGAGAGAATGTCTCAATTAATTAATGATCACTCGCTATCTTTTGCCGAGGCCAAAGAGGTAGTTTGGTCTAGCAATATTTTTACCACACATACTCCAGTTCCCGAAGGTAATGAGAGATTTCACCCTGAATTGATGAAAAAATATCTGCTGCTTTATGCAGGCGAATTTAAGTTAACTTGGACAGAATTTTTAGGATTAGGTCGTGAAAATCCTGAAGACAGCGATGAAGAATATTGCATGACTGTGCTGGGATTAAATTTTTCAAGTATGGCCAATGGAGTTTCTAAGTTGCATGGACATGTATCTAGAAAAATGTGGAGTAAACTATATCCAGAAATTCCAGTAGAAGAGATTCCTATCGGACATGTTACCAATGGAGTTCATACTAAAACTTGGATCAGCAAAGGAATGGAAGGACTCTTTGTTAGATATCTGCAAACTGCATATGAAAAGGAGCGAGCAGATCACAGTATTTGGAAAGTAATAGAAGAGATTCCTAATGCTGAAATTTGGTATACTCACTTTGAGAGGAAAAAAGGATTAATTAAATTTGTAAGAGAACGTCTGGCCCTGCATAGAAGAAAGAAGGGTGCCAGTGTAAGTGAAATCGGACGAGCAGAAGAAGTGTTAGATCCAAAGATTTTAACAATTGGTTTTGCTCGTAGATTTGCACCATACAAGAGAGGAGATTTACTCTTTAGAGATATTGAACGATTGATGAAGTTAGTGAATCATCCAGAAAGACCACTGCAAATAATTATAGCAGGGAAAGCACATCCAGCAGATAGCTTAGGCAAATCGATTATCAAAAAAATTTATGAGACAAGTTCCAGACCAGAATTTAGTAAACGAGTAGTGTTGTTAGAAGATTATGATATTGATGTGGCCAGATATTTAGTTCAAGGAGTGGATGTGTGGTTAAATACTCCAAGACGTCCATTAGAAGCATCTGGAACATCAGGAATGAAAGCAGCAATGAATGGGGCCCTCAATTTATCCATTATGGATGGATGGTGGGATGAAGGATTTGATGGAACCAATGGATGGGCCATCGGAAATGGTGAAGTTTATAATGATAGTATTTATCAAGATGAGATGGAATCACGACTGTTATATCGTATTTTAGAAAATGAAGTAATCCCTCTATACTATGATCGTGATGATCAAAATGTTCCCGTTGCTTGGATGAATATGGTGAAAAAATCTATTCAAAGTTGTGGAGAGATGTTTAATGCTCATAATATGCTTACCAATTATTTAACAAAATATTATTTAAAAGGTGATGCTTTAATAAAGAGTTTAACTGAAAATAAATATGAAGAGACCAGACATCTCGCCTCTTGGAGAACTAAACTTGAAAATACTTGGAGTGATATTGAAATAGTACGCATTGAAACTAGCTCTAAAGATGTGGTCTTTGCAGGAGAAGCTGTAACCGTGCGGGCATATATAAAACTTTGTGGAATAAATCCTGATGATGTAATGGTAGAGGTTTACTATGGATCGCTAGGATTTCAAAGTGAATTAAAATATCCGAGAAGAATAAGAATGGAGAGAGAAGGAATTGATGGTGAGGTCAGTGTATTTAAAACGATGATATCTTGTAATTATGGTGGCAGATATGGATATTACGTTAGAATACTTCCAGGACATAAAAATTTGGCCACAGAATTTATTCCTAATCTTATTAAGTGGGAAAAGTGAGAGGTAAGTAAGCTATGTTGACAAGAAAAGAGATTCCGGAGTTAAAGATAAAAAAAATTAGAAAAGGGGCCAGATGTATTAAGGAGCGCTCTTTTCCTGTTGGTAATCAAGCATTCTTTAGAGTGTATAAAGGAGATACTTTAAAACTAACAGTTGTTGCAGAAGAGATGATTAATGATTTGCAAGTGCTGTTACATACAGACATAAGTGGCCAGTGGGAAGATATAAGTTTTAGCGAAGGTAGCGAAGGAAAAAAGAGTGAATTTAGCATAGATATTCCTTTGAAAAATTGTGGACTCTATCGCTTTAAAGTAAAATATTCATTTAACTTTGGTAGCACTTGGTATTGGGATAATGTTCCCTATACTTCATTTTATGTTGATCCTCCCTCTATGAAAGACATAAAAATGTATACGTTGATACCAAGTGTTTCTGGTACAATCAAAGATTGGATTCAATTACTTCATCACATAAAGGATATGGGATTTAATGCTGTTCACTTGTTACCAGTTACAGAGCTTGATGCCTCAGAGAGTCCTTACTCCGCTCAAGATCTTTTTAATATTGATTTCTCCTATAAGAATGCAAACGATAGTAGAGATTTGCATGATCAATTTGAAGAGTTTGTGGAAGAGGCAAAAAAGTTAGAGATAAAATTATGTATTGATCTGGTTTTAAATCACATTGGAATTACAAGTAGAGTGGCCCGTTTCTGCTCTGATTGGATAGCAACCGATAGTAATGAAAAAGATACTCACAAACGAGCTGGTTGCTGGGATGGTTTGAAGTGGATTAAGTGGGAGGATTTGGCATTAATAAAATATGATCATGCAGATAAAAACATTCGCCATGAAGTTTGGTACTATATGAAAAAGTACGCCATCTTTTGGGGAAACTATGCAAACTATACTGGAGGCATGATTCGTTTAGATAATCTTCATAGTACTAACGTTCCTTTTTTTCACTATCTGATGGAGGCGATCAGACGAGAGTATCCAGATCTAATCGTCTTTGCAGAGCTATTTACTGATCCCATTACAACTGAGAAAATGGTTTTTGAAAATGGACTTAATTTACTTTTGGCCACACCTTGGTTTTCTGGATACGCACAACAGATGCGAGACTTTATAAAATTTATTCATAATAATTACAGCAAAATTCGTTACATGTTTCCAATTAATTCTCATGATAGTGGATCTCCAACTCAAGAGTATGGACATGTACAAGCAACCATTCCAAGATATGTGGTCTGTGCTCTGATGGGAACTGGATACACAGGAATGAGTCAGGGTGTGGAGTATGGTTTGCCTAAGAAGATAAATTTTATTGGAAGACAAAAAAAATGGGAGATGTCGGCCAATTCTTGGGGAATAGATTTCACTCAAAGTTTAAAGAAGATTCATCAAATCTTTGATCAAAATGAGTTATTCAAAACTGGAGGAAATATAAAGTTTATTGATGAAAATCATCCTGCTGTTTTGGCCCTTTACCGCTATCGACATGATAATCCACAAAAGGGATTTATTATTTTGGCCAACGTGGATACTACCTCTGAGCATGCGATAACAATTGATTTTAAAATTCATCTACCATTTATTTATGATAGAGAACTATGGGAAAAACTTTCTGGCAAGAGAGTATTTATTAATGAATCTCTTCTTAAAGTGAATTTGGCCCCATGTGGAACCTTGATTTTTGAAGTTTAAGAGAATAAATAATCGATAAAACTTTTTACCTTTAAATTCATCTCCTCAAATTCTTCAAATGGATTACTTAAAAGAGTAATCCCGCCACCAGAACCATAAGTGAATTCTGCTGTGCTTGAGCTAATCGTTGCTGAACGAATGTTGATGGATGCTGCTTTAAGAGTTTTATGAAAAATAATAGTAGATCCAGTATAAAATCCACGAGCAGTTGGCTCGATCTCAGAGATTATTTTCATCACTCTTTTTTTAGGTGCACCAGTGATGCTACCTCCAGGAAATATTTTTTCAATGATTTGAAATAGATTTAGATGAGGATTACTTATATCTACTTTAACGACAGAGTATTGATGTAGAATATTTGGAACTTTAAGATATGCTTTTTTGGTGACCACTGTTGATTTTTTATTTTCAATACTAGAGAGGTCATTACGAATAAGATCGGTGATCATATTAAGTTCACCACTATTTTTTTTACAATCAGATAACTCTTTTTTTAGAGCGCTAATTTTTTTATTATTACTCAATTTAAGAGATCCTTTGATGGGCATAGAAAATATTGATAGTTGTTGTTGACGATTTTTTGTTGTTTTTTTTATCTTAAATAAGCACTCTGGGGAATTACTTAAATATATCTTGTTAAGGATGGGGATGTTGGTTATATTAGCGTACGCTCCGTGAGCGCACGCTTCTGTGTTTGAAAGAATGTGTTTAAGAATATATGTGATCAAAGGTTCAGAGGAAGGTGAGAGAATTTTGAATTTATGTTCAAAGGTTAGATTAAATTGATAACAATTTCCTTTTAGTAATTCTTGGTAACCCTTTTCGAAAGCACTTAAGTATTCTCTAAAGCTAAGGTTGTCTGATCTGTGTATGTATAATTTATCTTCTTTGTCCGAGTCCGAATTTTTGTGTAAAAATTTTTCATTAAGAATATTAGAGTTATTATATTCCAATTCAATAGCATAAGGTAAATCTTTATTTATATCAGATGCAGATGCAGATGCAGATGGTGAATTGAATTCATAAAAAAGAATTAATACCAATGGGTTTTGGTAGTGATGGCATATTTTATATGATTGTAATCTTTTTTTTAGCTTGAAGAATGTGAAGTCTTCTTTCTTGTTTGTTATGAGATTAAGACGATAATCTTTGTAGTAGACAAATCCTTGAAGGAGATTGTGGAAAATTATCCAAGATGATTTAGTTGGAAAAATGGTGAATATCACGTTCGGTAGTAGTCGTTATTGTAATTTATAGCAGATTGATGATTGCTATTGCTACTACTATGACTACTACTACTGTTATTATTAGTGAGTTCATCGTACTCTTGAGGTGCTAGATTAACAAAGCTAGTGTATGATCCTTTCCAACCAAGTTTAACCACACCTGCTTCGCCAGATCTGTTCTTACCGATAATAATTTCTGCAATTCCTTTTTCTCTAGAGGAATCTGGATAGTAACAATCATCTCGATAGACTAACAATACCACGTCCGCGTCCTGCTCAAGTGCTCCAGACTCTCTCAAATCTGATAGAGTCGGACGTTTATCAGTTCTGGATTCCACACCACGATTGAGCTGTGAAAGTGCCATCACTGGACATTCAAGTTCTTTGGATAAAACTTTTAATCCTCTGGAGATCTCAGCGATTTGTTGCTCTCTAAATGTAGTTGCCGAGTGTGGTTTCATCAACTGAACATAGTCCACGATTACAATACCAAGCCCATGTTCTGCTTTAATCTTTCTGCATTCACTTTGAATATCAAATATTGTAGTACCTCCATCATCGTTTATATAGATCGGATAGTTTGCTAAAGTTTGCACAGTAGCACCCAGTTGTTTTAATTCATTGTCGTAGAGATTTTTAGTTCGAAGTTTCTTGGAATCGATTTTAGCATAACTAGAAAGTATTCTAAGAGAGAGTTCGCTTGCAAGCATCTCGAGAGAGAATATGGCCACGGGAAGTTTGGAGTGTTCAATGCTATTCATAGCAATGTTAAGTGCAAGCGATGTTTTTCCCATACCAGGTCTGGCGGCCACGATAATTAATTGACCGGCCTGCAATCCAAGTAATTTTGCATCCAAATGATCAAATCCTGTTGATAGTCCAACAAGCTCACCTAGTTTTCGATCGTTATTTTCTAGATCAGTAAGATTATCTATTAAGCATGCTGAGAGCTTCTTCATGCTTCCAGTTTTTATCTCTTGTGTGATTTTAAAGAAATTGGATTCAACCTTGGAGAGAAAATCTTTAGTATCACCACTAAATGAGTATGACTCTTGAACAATTTTTTGTGATACTTTTATTATGTTTCTTAATATTGCTTTTTCTTTAACAGTTTTAGCATAGTAATAGATATTGGCAGATGATGCCTGCTCCTCATGGATATTGAGAATGAATGCCTGGCCCTTAAGCTCTTCTTCGCCTAAAGTCTCTAATTTCCCTTTATCTGATAGACGAGTACAGAGTGTGACATAGTCAACTGGCATTGATAAATGAATCAGATCCATAATACTATCAAAGACTACTTTGTATTGAGGATGAAAAAAATCATCTGTCTTTAAATTTAAATCATTAATTTCATCATGGGCGTTGCTATCAATTAATAGACAACCAAGCAGTGATTTTTCTGCAAGTAAATCATGAGGGAGTTCTTGAGTTGCTACCATTAAGACTCCTACGGAAAAAATTTGAATTTATAGTCTTCCACAAAATGATTAAGGGGTTCGTCAGACTTCGGACTCGGCGATCCTCATTTATTTCTATATACACTCCGGTCGCCTCGCCTCGTCTTCCTGCCCCTTAATCATTTTGTGGAAGACTATAGAATGTTAGAAATTTTTGAAATAATGTATAATGTGTATAGAGAGATACTTATTGCTTTTTGCTTTTTCCGCTCTTTTCTTTGTCTTTGTCTTTATCTTTATCTTTATCTTTTGGTTCAGACTTTTTATTTTCCTTCTCAGCAGATGCTTCTTTTTCTTTTCCGTCCTTTTCTTTTCCTTTGCCTTTGCCCTTTCCCTTTTCAGGTGCAGCTACTTTCTCAGGTTCAGTTGTTGCTACAGTTACATTGACAAAAGGAACACCATCTTCTGATGTCTCTCCTAATGTGGTCGCTGCTGCAGCCGCTGCTGCTGCTGCAGCTGCTTTTGCTTGCTCTTCTCTTGTTTTCTTTTTGCTAGAAGTTTTATTTTTTAGTTCTTCTACTTGTTTTGGATCCATTAAAACTTTTACAGAAAAGTTTGATTCGATATCAGCAAATATTTTTACTTTTACATTGAAAGTGCCAAGCTCTTTAATAGGATTTTCAGTATGAATCCACTTTCTTTCAACATCAATTTCTCTATTTTTTAATTCGTTAGCAAGCTCGGTACTAGTTACTGTTCCAAACAATTTACCATTACCACCAACTCTTTTTGCTAATTCAACAACAACACCATCAATCTTTTGTTTTAATAAGATCGCAGCATCTCTTTGAGCATTTACTTTCTTTAATAATCTGCGCTTTTGATCTTCAATAAATTTTTTATTAGTATCATCTGCGAGAACTGCAAGTTTTTTAGGAATAAGGAAGTTTCTTGCGTGTCCAGCAGCTACAGTAACGATGTCTCCAACGTTACCAAGATTTTTAACATGTTCTTTTAATATAACTTTCATTTTTATCTCCTAGAATCATTTCTTCTCATTTTTATCATTTATATTATTTTTATTATTCTTTTCATTCTTATCTTTCTTATCCTTCTTATCCTTATCATCATCGTCATTGTCGTTATCATCATCTTCATTATCTTCATCATCTTCTTCTAATTCATTTTCTTTCTCTTCTGCTCGTTCCTTAAATTTTTTGTTCAAGAGCGCTCTAAAGTCAACCCATAAATCAAACAAACCAACTAATGCTAATATCCAATAGCTGGTAACAACCGTGAGCACAATTAGAAGTGAACGAAAGATCCCATCAAGTTTTAATAGATTAAACAACTCAATTAGGATACCAAAACCTTGAAAGAAATAAAACAGGCCGAGGCAGAATAACAGATTTTTGGCGATTATTCCAACGTTTTGATTGATGTACGAACCAGAGAGCATAAGTACTAAAAGAGTTATTAGTGGCCATATAAAATAATCTGGAACTTTAAAGTAGAGGAGATCTTTGATGCTGTATGGGTAGTTAGTTGGATTTCCATAGCGAATCAAGAATCGTAACAGTAGAGCGAGATTGGCCCAGAGTGAAAAGATAATTCCAACGAAAATTGTTAATGGTAATGTTTTAATTATCTCTTCTGCCAGCAACTCTGGTTTTGAAAATACTATCGCAGTCTCTCTGGCATCTTTATTCTTTTGTGGAAAATATTTTTTCTCATTCTTTTTGAATTCAGCGGAGATGTGTTCAACTTTTTTTATTACATAATCTTTAAAAGTGCCCTGTATGTTGAGAGACCAAACAGAGATTATTAGAGATAGTACTGCTACAAAAATTGCTGATGAGGTTAAAAGTCCTTTGATTGGTGAGAATCCACGCAAAATTGTTTCAGATATCAGTAGAGAGAAGATGATCGCTGAGAGGTAAGTCCAAAATATCAATGGTTCAGAAAATACTTTTGTGGCCAGGACGAAAACGATCAATAGAAAAAGCAGATGAAACATGAGTCCTCTTGTTCTTCCTTGAAAAATTGAGATGAGAGCAAGAGGTGTAGGCGTAATAATAGCAAAGATAAAGCTAAGTGATAAAAAGACAGAGATTCCACCTAGAAATGTCGGTGTAGGATTTCTAAACTTACTATAAGTATTAGGTTCATTTTGATTTAAATACGCCATAGTGATTGTGATTTTTTAGTAGCAACAACATTAGCAACTAGTAGGTTGTGCGTCCTGAAATATAACCAATTAAACAAATATTTCTTCCTCTCTTAATAGCTGTTGTAGCATGTCTCTGATGTTTGGCGCAGAGACCGGTGATTCGACCAGGAGAGATTTTTCCAAATTCATTTACAAGCCATGCATATGATGAAGGATCTTTCCAATCAGGATCGGTTTTTTTTGCGCAAAACCAGCATGATTTTTTACGAGAGAACATTCTTCTATCTTTATCAACATCATGTTGCCCGGAGTACCTTCTATCTCCATCCTTTACATCAAAGTCATCATCCATTAAATCTTCGTCATTAAGACCATCGTTTATGTTATTCATATTCGGATTCATTGTCATAATTATATATTCCTTTTGCGTTTAATTGTTCTGTTCTTAGTTCTTAGTTTTTAGTTGTTAGTTGTTAGAAAAAGGTGACTTGTAATTTTTAATCATATCATCTTTAGTTTTATTACTGTCTGCCTTTATTATCATAGAGCGAATAACACCATCATTAATTCTTAATCTTCTATCAAGCTCAGCATTTGCCATATTGTTTGCAGTATAAAGAAAATAAAGATAGCGTCCGCGTTTGTGATGACGTTCGGTTGGTTGTGCAAAAGTTCTAACTCCCCAATCGTCACTTAAGTAGATTTCTCCCTTGTGATCTTGAATAACGCTTGTAATGACGGCCTTAACATCGGCCAATTTTTCGTCGTTTAGATCCGCATGGGCCAAAACAGCTGCCTCATAAATCATAAATAACTCCTTAAATAATTAAATAAAATGTTCTGGACACAATATTGTTGCACATCAACCTATCTAATTGTGCTATTGTGTGCGGTTGTTGAAGAATGAAAGATAACATTTTAAAGATCAAAATAAAAGATCAAAATTCGTGTGCATAAATTTCGTACTGTTCAATGTGATAGCTATTTTCTGCTCTGATAACAAAATTTTTAGAGTATTGCTCTTCTAATGTTTCAATTATGTCCAACTCTTTTCCACAAAGTTGTGCGCTTACCTCTGGGTGAGCGTAGACATAAATTTTTTGACTCTTGGCCTTCTTTACAACTTTGATTAACTCTCTTATCAGATCATAACAGACAGTAATTGGTGATTTTACTCTACCTGTACCTTCGCAATAGGGACAAGTGTTACATAGAATACGAGTAAGTGTCTCTCTGGTTCGCTTTCTGGTCATTTCCACTAGGCCAAGTCCAGAGATTGGAAGCACATTTGTTTTTGCTCTATCTTTCTTTAATACTTCTAGCAGTGCTTGATAAACAGTATCTCGATGCTCTTCCTTATCCATATCAATGAAGTCAATAATTATTATCCCACCACAATTTCGAAGTCGCAGCTGATATGAGATCTCTTTAACTGCCTCGAGATTTGTCTTTAGAATTGTCTCTTCAAGAGTTTTTTTACCAACATATTTTCCAGTGTTAACATCAATGGAGACCAGTGCTTCTGTTTGATCGACATTGATTGAACCACCAGACTTAAGATAAATTTTATTATTTATTCCTCTCTCAATCTCTAATTCAATTCCGTAGTGTTCAAAGATTGGAGTGTCATCCGGGTATAGACGAACCTTCCCCTTCATAGAGATTAGATATTTATTAATAAATTTTTCAACTTGATGAAATACACTTTTGCTATCAACTATAATTGCATCCACATCTTCGTCAGTAATATCTCTTAAAACTCTTTGAATAAAAGTTAGATCTTTATAGATCATTGCAGGCGCTTTTGCTTTACTGGATTTTCTTAAGAGATCCTTCCAGATTTTAACCAACATATTAAAATCGGATTTTAAAACTTTATATGATTGAGATTCAGCAACTGTTCGTGCAATGATTCCTTTTCCCTCTGGACGAATAGAATCTAAAATCTCTTTCAAACGATTGCGCTCATTTTCATCCTGAATTCTGCGTGAGACACCAGTGTGCTCAATGAATGGCATAAATACAATATGACGACCGGCCAAAGTTATATGTCTTGTTACTCTTGGACCTTTGCTGCCCAAAGGTTCTTTGGCCACTTGAACGATTATATCCTTTCCTTCTTTTAGAATTGAATCAATAGAGATATCTTTTCGCAATTTAAGAACTGATTCAGTAAACGTACTCATTTCATCAGGAATTACTTTGCCAACATTTTGTTGAGAGGTTTTAACTTCCTCTTCCTTCAACTTATTTTTTAGCATTTCACGCTGCTCTTCCAGAGTGGGAATGTAAGCATCATCCACATATAAAAATGCAGCTTTTTCGTGTCCGATATCGATGAATGCCGATTGCATTCCAGGAAGCACCCGAAGTACTTTACCTTTGTAGATATTTCCTACAATAGGTTGATTTCCACCATCATCACCGCCTCTATCGATTAGAAAATCAAGAATCTCTCCATTTTCGATTAAAGCGACACGCTGTTCGTTGAGTGTCTGGTTGATAATTAATTCTTTGGCCATGATATATTTCCATATAAAAAGTTTTAATCCGTGTTTTAGTAAGTGTTTTAATCAATTTTTTAATCAACATTTTTATCAAAGTTTAATCCGCTTTAGGTTATATAAATTTAATATATCTTGGTTCCGCTAAAATGTCTTTGAAAAGAGGTTGCCTTGAAATAAAACATCCGAGGAGTTGAATTTTGAATTTTTAAAATGATTACTAACAATAAACTTGTGCCAAACAATGCGATCGTTAGCATAAAAATCTTTTGTTGTGGCACTTACACCAGCACTAGCACCAGGATAAAAGTCATCGTTGATAAAGATATTTTTTCTATCAGTAGTATATTGATCTTGAGTTTTGGTTGCTTGGCCCCAAGCGACTATAGCAACGCCAATCACTATTCCAATTGAGGCGCCAATTAAAATATTTTTCAAGTGATTTCTCGGCTCATCAGTAAATGACAGAGTAGAAAGTCCGAGTACTGCACCACCAAGCCCTGCGCCGATAACGATAGAGAGATCACTCATTGTATTTTCTAAGATTTGATCTTTACCTCCACCACCAGAAGCATCTTGGGCCATAAGTTCTGAAGTTAGAAAAGATGTGAAAGATGTGAATGTTAATAATGTTAAAAATGTTATTAAAGTAATAATAAATGATGTGAGAGCTTGAGAGAATGAAGATATGAATGTAACTATGGTTTTTATTCCATTATTTTTTGCAATCATAAAATTTCTCCTTTTGCACTATTAATTGTTTTTTTTGGTAGCAAATTTTGGTATAAAAATTTTTTCACAATATTTTATTATAACTATAATGACGAAGGATTTATGAAAACAAAAGAGAAAAAAACATTAGTAAAAAAAGTAGGCAATAAAAAAGATATTAAAAATATTAAAAATATTAAAAAAATTAAAAAAACTAAAAATGAGGGGGAGAAGAAGAAAACGATATTTTTAGATGCATGTAGTATAATTACAAAAAAAAGAGATGGTAATGCTTTAACCAGAGAAGAGATAAAGTGGTTTATAGATGGATTTACTGCTAAGAGCATTCCAAGTTATCAGATGGCCTCATTATTGATGGCCATTTATATACGAGGTTTGGATAAAGAGGAGACTGCGTACTTAACGGATGCCATGTTGTACTCTGGTACAGTTTTAAATTTCAATGATCCATTGGTGATCGATAAACACTCAACAGGTGGAATAGGAGACAAAACTACTTTTATTATCGCTGCAGTTGTTGCTGCTGCCGGAGTAAGATTTCCAAGTATTGCAGGAAGAGGACTTGGCTTTACTGGTGGAACTGTCGACAAGATAGAATCAATAAAGGGTTTTCAAGCAGAGATAGGATTAGATCAATATAAAAAGTTAATATACGAAAATGGATTGGTCTTAATCGGTCAAACAAAAGATTTAGCTCCTGCTGATAAAGAGATCTACGCATTAAGAGATGTAACCGCAACAGTTAGTTCTATTCCTTTAATTACTGCTTCAATAATGAGTAAGAAGTTAGCAGAGGGAATGGCCGGTATTGTTTTAGATGTTAAGTTTGGTGCCGGTGCTTTTATGAAGAGTAAAAAAGATGCAAAAGCGCTTGCCTTGAGTATGGCCAATACATGTGAACGCTTTAATAAAAAGTGTATGGCGTTTTTGACAGATATGTCTCAGCCACTTGGATTTGCCGTTGGAAATAGTTTAGAAATAATTGAGTGTTTAGAGGCATTAAAGGGCAGAGGACCACGTGACTTAGTTGATCTATCTTTGAAATTAGCAGGAGGAATGATCTATCTTGCAGGTCTTGCCAAATCTCATAATGAAGGAATAAAGAAAGCACAAGAGGTTTTGGATAATGGTGAAGCACTTAAAAAATTTGAAGTGTTGGTGAAAGCACAAGGTGGAGATGAGAGATATGTTCACGATTATTCACTATTTAAAAAAGCAGAGAGAGAGTTAGTTGTTAAATCAATCAAAAAAGGTTACATCAAAAGTTTTAAGAATGAAGATATCGGACTAGTTTGCATTGATTTGGGTGGTGGAAGAAAAGTGGCGACAGATACGATCGATCATGGTGTTGGTCTGATGATCTATAAGAAGATTGGTGATAAAGTTGATATAGATGAAACACTACTAACTATTCACTACAATCAAGGCCAAGAAGATTTAGCAAAGAAAATTGCTGAGCGATTTGTTAACGATATAATAGAAGTCTCATCAAAGAGAGTGTCTCCGATAAAACTAGTTCATGAGTGTATTATTAGAAAATAAACTCCCTTTAAATTTTTTTTTGATTTTTTAAAATAAATAGTGCTTTTATTATGTATTTTTACTTAGTTTGGTTTTTATAATAAGTAATAGGGATTTTACTTTGAGTTTTAGTTTGTACTTTTTTTAAATGAGGTAATTATGTACGAAAAGATTGCGGATGCGGTTAAATACATTCAATCGAAGAAAAGTTTTACTCCAAGAGTGGGAGTAGTACTTGGTTCTGGTCTAGGATGCTTTGGTGACTTTGTTGAAAATAAAATAGAAATTTCATATAAAGAGATTCCTAACTTTTTTAAAACCACAATTGAAGGACACAAAGGAAAACTTTTATTAGGTGATATTGCTGGTGTAGCAGTTGCAGTCTTACAAGGTAGAGTTCACTACTACGAAGGACACTCCATTGAAGAGGTTGTATTTCCAGTGAGAGTGTTGTCTCAACTTGGAATTAAGACACTGATTTTAACTAATGCTTCTGGTGGAGTTAATTGTAGTTACAGAGCAGGAGATTTAGTTTTAATTGAAGATCATATAGATTTAACAGGAAACAATCCACTTGTTGGACCTAACTTGGAAAAATTTGGTCCAAGATTTCCTGATATGACTTATGCTTATAATAGAGAGATTAGTAATCTGTTTGTGCAAACTGCACGAGAGATGAATTATGATTTGAAGAAGGGAGTTTATTGTGGTTTAACAGGACCATCCTATGAGACTCCTGCAGAGATAAGAATGTTAAGAATTTTGGGAGCAGATATGGTTGGGATGAGTACTGTTGCTGAGTCAATAGCAGCTAACCATATGGGAGTGAAAGTTGCTGCAATTTCTTGTGTTACTAATATGGCCGCAGGACTTTTAGATCAAAAACTTGATCATGAAGAAGTTAAGATTGAAGCGAATAAAGCAATGAATATTTTTACTAAGCTACTAACAACGACTATTGCAAAACTTTAAAAATATATAAATTATTTATTATACGAGGAAAGGATACCTGTATGAATATGAATATGAATATGAATAGTGATTCAAATAAAAATGAAATAATTAAAAAACTTCGAGATGAGGCCATCAAAGCTCACCATCATTCTTATTCTCCATACTCAAATGCAAAGGTTGGAAGTGCATTAATAACTGATAAAGGTAACATCTACTCAGGTTGTAATGTTGAAAATGGAAGTTATGGTGCAACAGTGTGTGCAGAGAGGATTGCAATTTTTAAAGCAGTTTCTTGTGGAGAGAGAAAAATATCTAAAATATACGTTTATACAAAGGATGGTTGGCCGCCATGTGGTATGTGCAGACAGGTCATAAGGGAGTTTGCCACCGATGATACTGAAGTGATTATTGGAAATGAACAGGGCGAAGAAACGATTTATACTGTTAGTCAGATATATCCTCTTTCATTTGGGCCTTCTCATTTGGGAATTTAACTGCTAATATTTTAATTACATATTTTATAATTACTTAATTTTTTAATTGTTTGAGATGAAAGAAAAAGTAGAACATACTCTAGATTGTGAGCATGCTGATTTAAAGATTGATTCATATAATTTGATAAGCGATCTCTCTTTCTGTGTGATGGATTTAGAAACAACTGGTGGTGATCATGGCCACGATAAGATAATTGAAATAGGATTAATTAAAATTATAAAATTAGAGATAGTTGATGAGCTATCATATCTTATAAAACCGGGTATACACATTCCTGAGTTTATTCAAAAATTAACATCAATAAGTGATAAGGATCTAGTGAATGCTCCTCCTATAGAGGATGTTTTGGATAATATATTAAAGTTTATTGGGGATTCGATCTTAGTGGCCCATAATTCTTCTTTTGATATTCCATTTTTTAATTCTATTTTAGAGAGGGCCCAATATCCTAAATTGAATAATCCAGTTATCTGTACCAATTTGATGACTAAAAATTTGATTCCTGAAATTATGAATTCTAATTTGACTTATATTGGAGAACTCTTTGGAATTGAACATAAGAAAGCGCATCGGGCGTTGGAAGATGCAAGGGTTACTGCTAAAGTTTTAATAAATTATTTGCATTTTTTTATTGAGAAGAAAATCAAAAAGATAAATCACTTATATTATCCAAAAAAGAAGTATGAGTTGGATTCAGTTCATATACAGAGGCAGAGGCAAAATATTGATAATACTGATGATGTATTAGATAAGATTAGAAAGATCACCACTCCGATGATGATATCAGTGAAGGGTGAAAAAGGTGTGATCTTGGATGTGCTACCAATTTCTTCACCTGCTGAAGAGATGGAAATGATATCTTGTAAATTAAAATCTATCGATTGGAATGTAATTTCATTAAAGATTGCAGGATCATTTTTTAAAATACTGTTATGTTATAATGCTAGTATATCTAGAATAAGTGGAGATGAGACAAAAAAATGGATGATTAATTATTTAAACTATAAATACTTAAAAGATTGTGATGTATCCTTTATAAAGAGAGATGAGAAATTTTTTAAGAGGTATTTTCTTTTTACAAGTCACTTGGTGAAGGATCAATTTGTTATCTATGCTTTAAATAATTTATTTTTTAAAAATGAGTTGATATTTAGATATCCGGCCCACCAAAAAAAGCTTATGCATTTTGTGAATTATAATTTTAAAAACATGAGAGAAAGAGATTTTAGAACAACACTAGATAGTTTATTGAAAGATTTCTTTTATGGATATTTAAGCAAAATGTTTGCGAATGAAGCAAGTAATAACAATGATTATATTTTTCTTTCTTCTGATTTAGTTCCCAAGAGAGCGAGAGAATTTAAGGATATGATAATGAATTTTGTTGGCAATTGTGATAATCGCTTTAACTATCCTCAAAAACATATCTAAAGAATTTTAAGATTCTTTAGATTCTAAATATTCTTAAGATTATCATTTTGAACCAAAGTTTGACCATCAATCCAGTTATTATGAATTCGTACTCCCCAATGCAGATGTGGCCCACTTACTCGGCCACTTCTTCCAGAATATCCTATTATTTGATTTTTCTTTACCAACACTCCTTTTCGTATCTTATATTTTGAAAGATGAGCGTACATGGTAAATATTCCAATTCCATGATCGATGATAATAGTTTTTCCAGAAAAGAATAGATTGCCTATAAAGACAACTCGGCCATCATTGGTGGCCGAAATTGGTGTTCTGCTTGCAGCTCTAAAATCTAGACCGAGATGAAAGGAATTTTTCTTTTTATTAAAAATTCTTTTCACTCCATATTTGCTGGTAAGTTCTGAATTTAGAGGTAGACGAAAATTTTCTTGGAAGTATGGTTCTGGATTAGAGGAATTATAAATTTTTTGTAATCTATCTTTTTCCGTGGAAAGTTTATTTAAAAATTTCTTAGGAATATTTAGTTTTTTTCGATTAACAGTTAAGTACTCTGTTGGATAATTGATGGCGGTGATGTTGATGGCCGCTATGTCGAAAGAGGTAACTGGATTGATAACTGGATTTGTAATGTCGTTTTTATTGTTAATGGAGATTGAGATTGAACAGTTGTATGGTTTTAGAGTGGAAAAGTAGCTTTCTGCTATATATGCATGCAATAATTTGTTTTTGGATATGTAAAAGGGAATGATGATATTGTTACAAGTTAGGATGATATTTTCTTTTGCTATATTTTGTAGATTCTCTGGAAGTGGATATTTAAGTAAAATTGATTTTCCTGGAAAGAGATTGTAGATGGGTAGTGAGTTGTTTGTCGTCTGATTTGTATTGGTTGCAGTGGCCGTAGCTACGGCCACTGGAGTGGCATCTTGTGTGGTTGTGATTGTGATATCGTCGTCTGAATTTTCGATATCATTTGCAGTGACATTAAATGTAGTAACAAAAAATAAACTGATTATGATTAGAAGATAGATACCTATGTTTTCTTTTAAATCTTCAGCAATGGCACCTTCTAAGTATCGATTATTCACATTTATCCGCCAGGTGTTCTATAGTGTAACAGGTGTAATTTGAATACAACTTCATTTTACTCCGGAGTTTTTTGAAGTCAACTGCAAATTAATGCGTGCATTTAACAGATGCCTGGCCATCGCTAAAATTAATATTTAAGGTGGATTTGCAAGGGAGAAGTTTGAATTTTTCTAAGTTGTTAATAATAATATTATTATTATTAGGATCGGTGATGTAACAATAACCTCTGTTTAAGGTTTCTTTGGGGTCAAGAGTGGTTAAAAGCTTATAATAATTTTCCAAATTTCCATTTAATAAAGAGAGTTTTTTTTCATTAGAATGTTTGAGAGTATTAATATATTCATCCAATGTAAAATGCTTTTCATAAGTTTTTAAAAACTGCTGTGAGCGATCGATGATGTTTAATCTAAAGAGACGCTCTCTAAATTTGTTATTTTTTCTAATTATTTTTTCAATAATTAATTTAGGATTATTAAGATAAAGAGTTTTTTCAAATTGATTTATTTTAGAGGAGATTAAGCTCATGAGCTTATCTTGGTTATTTTTTAGTTCTTTAATTAATTTAGTTTGAGCTGCAGTTAAAATTTCAGCGGCCGCTGAGGGAGTTTCTGCTCGCAGGTCTGCTACAAAGTCAGCAATGGTGAAGTCAACATGATGTCCGACGGCACTGATGGTAGGAATTTTTGATTTGAATATTTGTAGAGCGAGATTTTCATCGTTAAAGCACCACAAATCTTCCATGCTACCGCCACCACGACATAACACTAAGACATCAATTTTTTCATTAGTTGTTTCATTGTAGGAGTGTGCTTTGTTTATTGCTGATACCAGCGATCTGGCGGCGGTATCACCTTGAACAAGCGCTGGTATTACTAAGATATTAGTCCAAATAGATCTTCGTTTGTATATTTGTAAAAAATCTTGCAGGGCCGCCCCGTTAAGTGCAGTAATAAGTGCAATTTTACGAGGGAAGAGTGGAATTTTTTTCTTAGAGTTAGGATCGAAGAGACCTTGTGAGAGTAATTTTTGTTTTAGCTCTTCAAATTTCTTTAAAAGATCACCTTTTCCAGCAGGAGCAATTTTTTTTACAATTAGTTGAAAGGTTCCTCTTTTGCTATAGACTCCAATGCTTCCTTGGCAAATTATTTTATCACCACCTTTGAGTTTACCCCGTTTAATCAAAGGATTTCTAAAAGCATCTCCTTTAAAGAGAACTGCAGAGATACTGCTTTGATCATCACTTAATGTAAAGTAATAGTGGCCAGAGGATGATTCGCTTAAGTTTGAGATTTCACCTTCAATGGAGATATCGATAAAATTGTCTTCTAGAAGATCCTTTATATAAAAAAGAATCTGCGATACAGTAAATGTTTCCATTACTATTTATTACTTGTTTAAAAACGATTTGAATATCTTAAAAGATTTTAAGAAATTTATTGCTTGAAGTACCTGGTAGTCACTCTTTGCTTCATACTTTTTGAACATATCGCCATCATCATCGTCATCATCATCGCCATTGCCATTAACAGCGTTACCTTTGCTTCCTTTACTGCTTTTGCTAGCACTCTTATTTTTATCTTTATTTTTTTCTTTTTCTTTACGTTTCTCTTCTATTTCTTTTATTCTTTTTGCACGATCCTCTTTCTCTCGTTTCATTCGTAACTCTTTTTCCGCATCAGTTTCGATAGTTGCACTTAAATAATTTTTTAGATCTCGCTCTCTCATATAACGGGCGGGTTTTGAATTACTAGTTATCCAAGAGGCGTCGATTTCATCTAAGTCAACATCTGGTTTTATTCCTACTGCTTGAATTTTACGTTTGAGTGGTGTTAGATATTGGGCGATAGTTAATTTCACACCATTTTCCTCGTCTATTTTGGCCACAGATTGAACTGATCCCTTTCCAAATGATTGGTTACCCATAATGATGGCCCTTTTGTAGTCTTGAAGTGCGCCGGCAACAATCTCTGAAGCAGAGGCGGAGGCACCATTAATTAATACAATGAGAGGAAGATCTAATTCTTTTTGCTCCAGTTGAGTTTGAGCTACATAACGTACATCACGTTTTTCTTCATTTCTTCCCTCTATTGATACGACCACTCCCTCTTTTAAAAAGATGGATGCCACTTCTACTGCTTCATCTAGAAGTCCGCCGGGATTAGATCTTAAATCTAAAATGATTCCGAGGATGCCGCCATTTTTTTTCGATTCCTCTCTTAATTTTTGAAGTGCTTTTCTAATGGAATCAGCAGAGTTGCTTTGGAATTGAGTTAAACGAATAAAAGCAAAGTTATTATCTATCAATTCAAACTTGACTGGTTTAGTTTTAATTTTTTCACGAACTATTTCGTATTGTCTTATACCAGTGATTCCTTCGCGAACTATACCTAAAATTATTTTGGTCCCTACATCGCCCTTCATTTTTTTTACTGCCTCTTCCAATGTTAGACCTAGACAGGATTCATGTTCAATTTCAACAATTTTATCTCCTGATTTAAGTCCTGCTTTATATGCTGGAGTATCATCAAGTGGAGTAATGATATAAATCACTCCATCTTTTTGAGTAACTTCAATTCCTAATCCACCAAATTCTCCAGAGGTATCATCTTGCATTTTATTAAATATATCTTTATCTAAAAAAGATGAGTGAGGATCGAGAGTATCCATCATTCCCTTTATTGCTCCTTGAACTAGCTTACCTGTGTCCACATCACGATAGTATTGAGTTTCGATCATGAATAATATTTTATTAAAAAGCTCTAGATATTCAAAACGAGATTTGTTGGCGGAATCATTTTTTGCTTTGGCAGCAGCGCTGAGAGCTTGTTGGCCTTTGCTCATTACGGGAATATTTTTATTTGTATCTGAATTTTTTTCTGCTGCTGATAGGGGGACTGTTATAGATGCTGAATACAGATAAAATGATAGAAAGATAATAAATGAGAAAAGGATATTAAAAGATAAGAGATGCAAATTTTTGTTTAAATTGAGCATTTATTTCCCGCCGGTTAATTTACTACTGGTTACACTATTATTTTATTTATAATTTATATATATATTATATCAAGGTTAAATTTTATTTAATTCTTTTTTTTGAAACCAGCTAGAGATATTTTGAGGAGAATCCTTAACTCTTATTTCAAAATAAAGATTTCCAGTCTTATGTTCTCCTTTCATAGTATAACCAACAATATCTCCAATTTCGACTGAATCATTCTTTTTTAGCTTACATTTAAAATTCCCAAGTGTAACTGAACGAATATCTTTTCCATGGTCAATGATAATAATGTTTCCGTAGGTGGAGAGTGTGCCTGAATATGCGACGATACCCTTGTCTGTAGCGTACACAGGAGAGCTATCTTTGAATTGAAACATTACTCCTTTTTTTTCAGGGATAACTTTGAAAAAATTTAGTAAAGGTGAAACAAAATTATTGTTTTTTATAAGAGTGCTTTCCGTAGCTGTGGCAGTAGCAGTGGCAGTGGCCACTTTTTCAATTTTGGGTGCAGTTGCTATATCTATCTTGTTATATTGTTGGGCCAATTCAATTTTTTTATTTTCCATTTCAAGAAGTAATTGAGAGAGCGCCTCGGTAATTTGTGAATATTCATTAAGTCGTTCTTTAAGTAGATCCAACTCTTTTTTTAGATTTTCATTAATTAATTGTTCTTCGTTAACTGCCTTTAGTTGCTGTTCAATATTCATTTTTAAGACTTGTTTCTTTAAAAGAAACTCCAATGATTCGGATTCAGAGGCAGTATTATCATGGGCAATATCTTGATAGTCATCGGTTAAGGAATTATTCTCAAGATTGTTCATTATGTGTGCTCGAAGTAATTTACTAAGAGATTCTTTTTTTTTGTTTAAACGAGAATTTGCCTCCATTAATAAGTTATTTGTATTAACGATGCTACTATCGATCTTTTTTATTTTTTCAATGTGCTGTAAATAAGCATCGTTTTTACTATTCAATTCTCTTTCTAATTTATCAATTTCATGTTTAATTTTTAAAATTGCTCTTGATTTGGAGACGAGCTCTTTTTTATATGATCGTTTATTAATGGATGCAAATGAAGATGATATGGATTGAAGTAAAAACATACCAATAATACCAATAATACTAATAGTACTAATAGTAGGTAATATTCTAAATTTAAAGCTTATCGAAGCAATCATATTTTTTATATTCAACTGTTAATATAATCAAAATAGTTAATACAATAAGAGATAGTAATCCAAAGTACGAAGGAGTATTAATAAACAAAGAAGAACAAGCAATAATTAAATTTATTATTATCATAATTGGAATGATTACTTTTATTCCAATATGAGATCTACGTTGGTAGAGTTCCATTAGATAGAAAATTTTTTTGTTTGGAAGCATGAAAATATAATACGATAATGGCCACAGTATGATTAAAAAGATCAAGAGAATTACTCCTCCCCATTTTTTTAATAATAAAACAATACTGCGATCATATTGATTGTTGGATTTGTAGCGAATTTTAATAGCAGTACTAGAAATATTTCCATTTTTAAATAGATGGTCGATATATTTTTTTATCAAATTAGTTGAATCCACCGAGATATCTGGTTCGAGTATAATTTTCATTCCATAAAAATTACTGTCCAATTCTGAGGAGATGGCCAAAGGTAGGTTGACTTCGCTAAAGGATTTTTTCACTGTTTCACTTAAGACATTCTTGTCTTGAATATATATTTTAATAATACCTGGAAGTTTGGATAACTGTGTTTGCGCCAATTGCAGATTTTTTTCTCCCTGAAAGAGTACATAAAAATAGGGATAGAAAAGATCTTCTCCATAGTATTGCCAAAATTTTTTTTGTAGATACTCCCCTTGATATCCGGCCAGAAATAAGAGCGAAGACATCAATATAAAGATTGATCCACAAATGGGAGAATGTCTGATGGTTTTAAAAAAACAATTTATGTAAAACATGAGTGTCCCATATATGTGAGTCGACCATTATCAACTTGAATTATTTTTCCAGAGAAATTTTTTATTAAATCTTTATTGTGAGATGCCCACACAAAGGTGATACCATTTTTTTCATTGTAGAAGGTGAGTATTTCATAGAGCCGTTCTGTGTTGGTATTGTCGAGAGCGCTGGTTGGTTCATCTGCTAAAATAACTTGTGGTTTGCTGAGAAGGGATCTTATGATGGCAGTTTTTTGTTTGATTCCTTCATTGCAAGCACTGACTTTAAAATCTAATTTATCTTTTATAGTAAATAATTTGCTTAAATTAATTAAGTCATCATTAAACTCATCTTTGCTCTTATATATTTGAGGATCGTAGGAGATCCATAGATTGTCTTCCAGACTCCAATCATTTATTAATCTGAAATCTTGAAATATTAGGGAAGCAAAATTTAATGGATTACATAAATAATTTGAATTGCTGATTTTCGATTGGTTGTGTGAATTTGATGATCTTAATATTCTACCTTCAGTGGGACGAACGATACCTCGTAAAAGTTTTAAAAAAGTAGTTTTGCCAGCACCAGATGGTCCAATAAGAAAAATCTTATCTTGGGGATTAATGGTGAATGATATTGATTTTAAAATTTTATTTTTTGCGAATTGAACACTAACGTCCTCAAGATGGTAGATATAGTTGATAGAATAATTTTGATCGTCTTTAGAATAAAAATTAGTATTTTTAGTATTTCTTTTTATATTATTGGTGTGGACGAGACTATTACTATTTAAATCACGGGGGCCACGACCATTGTTTAAGTACATAGAGTCACCTTTTAATAAAAAAGATAAATCTTAAGAGAAGAGGTACTAGATACTACCTGTAAAAGTATCTCTTATTTAAATTCTATATTAAAAGATATTTTTAAGTAAATGTTATTATTTGGTGGGTGTGAACTATTGTTATGTTTTAAATTATAGCTATTGGGATACTTTGTTTTTCTTTTTCTTTTTAGCTTTGCTTGTATAAGCAAAAATTCGATCCAGGATAATCTTTGCTTCTCTTCTTAACTCATGCTCGTGAACAAAACGATAAAAATTCTCGATATCTTGAGAGTGTCTAAAATTTTTAAGCCCCCTTATATTCTCATTTTCGATTTCTATCATTTTGGAGTTATTTGTTATAGGCATCTCTTTCATTTGATTATTACTCCATTGTTTAAGGTTAAGGTTAATTAATTATTTATTATCTTATTTCTATCATTATTTTTTTATAAAATCACTCATACCATGATAGTGAAGTTTATTGTATAGGGTTTTGATGGTTATTCCTAGTGCCTTAGCAGTCTTTGATTTGTTTCCTTTTAGTTTATGCAAGGTCAAAACTATATACTTCTTTTCCATTAAATCCAAAGTTTGAAGTTCAAAGGACTCCATCTCATCTTCTTCTTTACTCTTTTTGCTCTTCTTTGGTTTTATAAAATCTGGTAAGTGCGATGCAGTTATTGTGTTTGTTTCAGTCATGGTTATGGCGCAATTCAAAATCTTCCATAACTCTTTTATGTTACCTGGCCAATTATAACTTTGGAGGATTTGTTTTACCTCATCATTAGTCTCAACAACTTTTACCTTTTCTTGATTGTTTTGAGAGGATGTTGATTTCTGAGATGATTTATTATTTAGATAATCATCGACTAATAAAAGAAGATCTTCCATTCGTTCATTTAAAGCAGGAATTGTAATTTGAAAATAATTCAACGTTTGCATCAGTTGTTTGTTGAGTTTGCCCTTTTGAATTAGATCATCAACATTATGACTGGTAGTAATAATTATTCTGATATCATCATGTTTTTCTATAGTATTTAGTAATTCTATCTGTGATGTTAAAGGCATGTTGTGAATATTTTTTAAAATGATAGTGCCATTATTTTTTACTAAAGCAAAAGCTTCGGTTAATGGATTTTCTTCACTGCTATTAATAGTGGTAGCGAAGCTAGGGACACTATTTCTTAAATTCACCAATTCTTTTAATTTAAGGCAATCAACTAAGATAAGTTTTTCATTATTATTATCAGTTTTAGCATCAGTTTTAGCATCAGTTTTGCTCTTGCTCTTATTATAAATATGATAAGCAAGAGAGAGTTTACCTACACCGCTGTTACCATTTATTAAGACATTGTTTCTTGTCTTAGATATTGAGTCTGCCAATCCTAATATTTTTTGAAATACTAGGGAGTTACCAATAAGATTTACCTCAGAAGAATCACTGACATCTTGTATACAAGCGGACATTTTTTTATAAAAAGGTATGTTGGAAGAAAAGAGAGCGTGAGGTGATTTAGATCTGATTTCCTGCTCTAGTTTAACATTAAGTACATCATTTAAGTGTTTGGATGCCAGGTACATTTGAAGGTTGATCAGTGGTCTTTTAATTTCAGTTAAAATATTTTGAATCGCATTTATATTGCTATAATCATATTTAACTTCAGAGTTAGTAGATTGAAAATTAATAACAGCAATCACCTGATTATTTACTACAATAGGGATACATAATTCAGCGATCACAAGTTGAGATGAGTTTTGAGTTGGATAGTGAGATTTGTTATAAAGAGGATCTCTTCTTATCATATTAGAGAAGTATGCTCTTTTAGTTTTTACTACATGACCTAAAATACCTTCACCACTTTTAATTTTGTTAACTGTATGGCGACCATCTACTGAAGTAAGTTCTATGGATTCATCAGGATTTGCTTTGTAAATAGTAACTCTCTCTGCTTTGGTAAAGTCTTTAATAAATTTGGATAGCTCTGAGAAAAAGAGGGATTCATCTAATGATGAATAAAGAATGGACATTAATTTTTGAATATCATCTGATGTATAGGTTAGAAGACCATTCATTGTATAACTCCTAAACGTTTTATTAAGTTGTTTACTTTGTAAGTGAATTATTTTTTTACACTTTAAAGTAGAGTTGAATTAAATGTTGACGCAATTATACCACTATCTGAATTTTTTACAAGATAAATTTTCGCAGTGCCTAAAGATTAGACAATTTAGAGGATAATTTAGAGGAAAAAATTAATTTGACCATCTTGGAGATGTACAATTTCCAATATTGTGAGTGATTGCTCCGATGATTTCTCCATCTCGATCCATAATGTATAAATCTTGTACAATGGTTTTACGAGTAATACTTCTCTTAGAGCTAAAAACAATGAATTGATTATCACTAGAAAATGATGGTTCTTCACAAGAACCAAAGTTTTTTGTCAAACGATGTAACACTTTTCCTTCAGTATCTATTCTAAAGATGTCAAAATTATTATCAACCCACGATGAGAAGACGATCTCTTGTCCATCAGGAGAGAATCTTGGAGTAGCATGAAATTCTCCAACGTAACTAACTCGTCTAACATCTTTTTCTATTCCACTTGGATCACATACATAAATCATTGCTCTTCCTGGTCGCCCAGAGAGAAAGGCCATCAGTTTTCCATCGTGAGAGATAGAAGGATCTACATCTTCACTTGGATGTTTAGTTATCTGTCGAAGTTGTTTGCTGTTTATATTCATTATAAAGATATCAGCATTACCATTTTGAGAGAGAGTAAGAGCGATATTTTCTCCATCGGGTAAAAAAACTGCTCCAGAGTTAATTCCTTCGAGAGTAGAAATTGGTCTGGTGGTTTGACTTTTTAAATCGAGAAGATAGAGATCAACATTTTTCTTTTTGCCTTTAATGTTTCTGATAAGACTATAGAGGATAAGATTTTTATCTTTAGAAATCATAGGAGAGATTACAACTCCTTGATGGTTGGTGAGCTTGGTTGTATTGTGGCCATCAAAGTCCATGATATATAATTCTTTAGTTACTTCACCTTTTGCATAAACGCTACCTCTATCAGAAACGAAGACAATTTGAGAGGTAAATATTGATTCTTTTCCTGTAATTAATTTATATATGTCGTTAGCAACTTTATGACCTTCTTTGCGGTAGTTGGATTCAGTTACAAATAAAGTGTTTTGATATATTTGCTTTGCCTTCTTTACATCATAGGCCAGTATGATGATTTTCAAGCTATTTTTAGCGTTTACTCCCTTGACATGGATTAAAAAATCGCTTTTCTTTTGTCTCCATAATTCATAATTTGGCGAATAGAAGAGATGAGGTAAATTATATTTGTCACCAGTTAAGGATAGCTCTTTATAATTAGGAACAAGAAATTTATTTTGATAAAAAGCAAAATCGTTTAGAAATAACGATTGAAAACCATCAAGCAGTTTGCTGAGGTTGGCATTGATATTTGATTTGGAACTAAGAGAACTATCAATAAAGGGAGGAATAATTGATATTTTTTCTCTCTCTAAGGTTGCATCACCAACTGGAATAATGTTGATATTGGTATTTGTTTTTTTATCTTCTGCTTGAAGAATTGAAATGGATGAAAAGAATAAAGTAATGAAAATAGAAAGTGCAAAAACATTAATATTAAACTTAAACATGTACTACCTCAAATATAAAATTTTAACTTTAAAGTTTTAACTTTAAAGTGGAAAACCAAGTATTAGTTCCCCTGAACGAATATTATCAATTATTTCACTTGGTGGATTAGTGAAAGGGGAAGCACTTTTAATTGCTTCTATTGCTTTTTGATCAAATTCTTTATTATTGCTGGATTCAAAGAGGTCGAATTTTAAAAGATCGCCCCTTTTGGAGAGATATATTCTTATTCGACACTTTAAATTTTTATTAAGTAGATATTTAGGAAGCTTCCAATAATTGTGAACGCTTTCTCCAATTGTCTGTCCATAGCTGTCGAGCATACTTAAAATTCGCTCGTTTTCATTTAGCTCTCTTGCACTCTTTTCGGTTTGAGTTCCTTTATTTAATTTATTGCCGGAAACAATTAAGCGATCCAATTCATCAAGAGTTTTTTTGTTACCTTGATTTTTATTATCTTGTTCATGTTTATTTGCTTCCTTTTCTGCAATATGAGCATTTTTTTTACTTAACTCCTCTATGACTTTATCTTTATCTGCTGCTTTGACCTCTTCTTCTTTTTTTTCAGTAGGAACTTTAAGATCCTTATTTGCTTGTTCATTCTCTTTTGGTTGAGTGGGATTGCTGGTCAGATCTTGATCTTTTAATTCTTGTAAAGTCATCTTTGGTAGTGAAACCATATCTACTCTGATGGAACTTTTGAGTAGGTCGATGTGTTTTTTTTGAAAGGATTCATTAAGTGTAAATAGGAATGACTGTAGATAATAAAATCCAATGATGAATAGTATGTGCAAGAAAAGAGAGTGTATAATAGATAAAAACATATTAAATCATTATTCCTCAATCTCAGTTACTAAGGCGATATTATTTATACCACTCTTTTTTAAAAAGGACATCAGCTTTGCTACTTTTCCATATTCCAGTTTATAGTGTGCTCTTAAAAATAGTGTTTCTGTTTTGTTATGTTCAAATTCTGATTTGATTTTTGCTATCAAATCTTCAATTAAGAATTTTTCTTTTCCAATATAAAAATCACCAGTAGGGGACATGGATAGAATGACTTGGGAGGATGAGAGCTTCAAGGTATTTACTTTTTTTGTTTTTGGAAGTTCTAATTTAATACCATTGTACATTAGAGGAGCAGTTAACATGAAAATTACTAACAAAACTAAGACCACGTCAACAAATGGAGTGACATTTATATCGGAGATGGCTTTTCTAGATGGTCTTAATGATGTTATTCTTGAAGATGATCCAAAAGATGATCCCACTGTTTTTCTCCTGTTCGTTTTCTTTTTCTTTTTCTTTTTCTTTTTCTTTTTTAATTTTATTTTTAATTTTATTTTTATTTCACATGCGTTCCGGAGCTTCCAGGGGTGGAAGTTTTAATTACCAATCGTTCAAGCATATTTATAAATTCTTGTCCGTAAGAATCCATCTCTAAGTTTAATTTCTCATTGAGATTATTAAAGTGATTGTAGAAAAATACTGCAGGAATAGCGGTTGCTAATCCAATAGCTGTGGCCACTAGTGCTTCAGCTATTCCCGGTGCCACAGCATCTAAGCTGGTAATTCCTTCACTTAATCCAACGAAAGCATCGATAATTCCCCAGACAGTTCCGAATAATCCAATAAATGGTGCTGCAGAACCAATGCTGGCGAGAGTGGAGAGTGCGCTACTCATTCGCTCATTAGAGTCATTGATAGCTCTACGTAATGCTCTTTCAATAGAGGTAAAACCAAAGGATGAAAAATGTTCATAGAGAAGTTCTTTTGAAGAACCTTTGCCGATACTATCACGAATTTTTATAAACTCTTCATGACCTTTTTGAAAGATATTTAAAAATGGCGAGTAGGGCATCTCTTTTGATTTTATAAAGATGTCATTTAAATTTACATTTGAGCGATAAAAGGTAAGCCAATCATCATTAGCATCAATAAGTGTGTTTAGCTCTTTTCTTTTTTTTAAAATAATGGCCCAAGAGATAATGGAGAAGAGAATAAGTAAACACAAAACGAATTTCACTACAAGACCAGAGTTAAGAATTATCTGGATAATATCTAATTTGGTTCCCATTTGCTATAACTCCTGATTTTAATTTTATTTTTAATTTTATTTTTAAATTTATTTTTAATTTTATTTTTTTGTGTTTGCTTATATAGAATATATAACAACCCGAAGATCCATACTATTGTATATTCTAAAAAAAACTCTAAATCGTTTAGTGTATGATGGAGAATAGTGCGATTAGTGTAGAGGTAACTATTGTTGTTAGCAAGTAGGATGCTCGGAATGGTAATTATTAATATGTATAAAGATGAAAAAAATCCTGTGGATCTTTTAATGTTGTAAAATATAAAAAGAATAGTCATGAAATTTATTAACATAATTAAAAACATAATGAGTTTTTTGTAGGGGAAAATAGATGCAGTCGTCAAGCAAAAGATTATAGATAAGGTAATAGGAATAAAAAAGGAGATTTTTTTTGTGGTGAAAAATTGTAAGGAACATTTCTCCTTTAGATAACTGATAAGTAAAAATTCCAATAGATAAAGTAGTAAGATACTTGAGCACTCTTCAAGAGATGAGATAATGGAGGTGATTTGAATGTTCCAAAAAAAATAATTGGCGCAAAAGAGTATCAACAGCAGATAGGATATTGGCAACATCACTTTTACTGAAGAGAGGGAGAATAGTTTGGTGATAAAGTGCTTAAATGTTTTAGTATTTATCCTAATGGATGAAATGTTGTTTAGAAGCATTATTGCAATCGCAAAAGAGATAATTTTAGAAACAGAGAGGATATTCCATTCGTTTTTATAGAGCCATTCTTTTATTTCCCCAATTTGATGGTCAAGTAAAAAATGAAATGAAATGGCGATAGATATAACAATAAAGAAGGTTAAGATAAAGAGTAGCGAAGACGAGAAATAATAAAATACAAATTTTATTTCAGCATTACTTTGAGGAGAGAGTAATTTTTTTATTTTTTTTAGTCTTATAAAATCTTTAGTCATTTGTATCAGTTTATCAACACATCTGGATAAGTTAGTTTAATTTGTTTTTGGAAAATTAATAATATTAGAATTAGAATTTTTGCTTAACCATTGTAATTGGGTCTCAGGAGTAGGATAGATCTTATTTATATAACTACTGTATTCTTTATTATTTTTATTTTTAACCAGCAGATCTTGTTTGTTTAATAGTGTTGCATAGGATGCTAATAAATTCGGTTGTACTCGTATACTTTCGGCCATTTTTTTAGTTACTTCATATTGTTGTTGATGAGAAAACCCTTTTTCGAAAATCATATAACTATAATTTTTTAAAACTTTATTTATTAATTTTAAATCAAAATTCTTTTGGTAAAAATTTCCTCCAATAAATTTATCTAGGTCTTTTTCGTATACATACTCTTTGAAATAGTTTTGAGTTAAGCGAAAATAATCTTCAACTATTAAGAGAGCGGTCTCTGTTTTGGTTAGATCTAAACTGCGCATGAATGGATAGGATAATAAAAAGATGCATTCGTTGTTGCCAGCAGGAAGTGCAAAATGAAATAGTGATGTGTTGTTAGTTAAGAGAATTTTGAATTTTACTTCATACAATCCTAAATTTTCCAGCATGGTTTGGACTGCTATATCTAAACCTTGATCGGATTTTTCAAAATCCCACATTAGTTTAGAGGAGTTTTGTACGATCCAATACTCGGAGATAAAGGACCAAAAATCATCAATAGATGGGAAACGATAGGTTTCAACTTTTTTTCGTTGTTGTTCTTTTTTATTGTTTTGGATGATCTCGTTTTTTTTAACCACCACCTCTTCTAGAAGATCATTTTTGATAATTTTCTTTATGTTTGAAAAATCAATAGGTGTTTGAGATTGGGGTTGAGTTTCCTCTGCAGTTGCTACTAAGGGGATAGATGTCAGTAAAGATATCAGTAAAGATATAAGTAAATATACAAGAGGGTGGTGATTTAAACGATTCATCTTTTATATCTCCTTACTTGACTACTTGACCTTGGATTTTCCAGAAATAAAATGATCTTGTAAACGTCCCCAATAATAAATTTGTGTTACGTCGAGATTAAGCAAATTGAAGAATTGAGGATAGATATTTTGAAAACAAGAGTTATTTCGTTGTTCAGAGATAAAAGCTTTCATGATATATCCATCTACCTTTTCGCTGTTTACTAGTGCCCACTGGGCGTGTGTAGATTCTGCTGGGTCCTCATAGACTTTGAGGGGATGAGCGCATGCTATTGCCAAAACAGAGTTTGAATCAGAAGATGGACGTTGATGGATATTGGCAAATAATCTATTTAAGTAAAATATGCCAACTAATTTTTTTGCAACAACTTTATTTTTATCAAATTTTTTTGTGTCATTAATATTTTTATTGTCTTTATTATCTTTATCATCTTTATTTTTAATTGCTGCTTTTTGCTCTAAACGAAAAGGGGGTTGGAGTTCAGTGTCGGCATCTTTTTCTTCATCTCTTACCGAGCGAAGATTGATTACTTCTTCAGTAGTTTTATTGCTAGTGTTGGTATCAAGATCTTTGTAATTGATAGATTCATCACGAGAGGGTGGGTCACTTAAGAAAGATTCACGTTGGATTTCACTAGCGAAGAGCATTTCAGTGAAGAGCATTTCAACGTAGAGTACTTCAAAAAAGAGAAATAGTAATAAGTAAAGTAGAAGAAAAATTTTTGTTATGTTTAAATTCATTCTTAAATTCATTTTAAATCTTCCATCGAAATTGAATTGTCTCCCACTCCCTACATTGAGGACATCGCCAAAAAATACTATCGGAATTATAACCACAATGACCACAAAAGTGGCGTGTGAGTGATTGATGAAGTCGATCTAATAATTCTGTTGTGTGGGCCATAGCTTCTTCGTGTTTCCCTAGAGAAATTAAAAGTTTTACGAACTCTGCTTTTATAGCTTCACCATGATTTTTATTTGTGATCATCCAATTTTTTAATATATCATATGCCTCTTCTATTTTATGTTCATCTTTTAACAATCTTATCTTTGAGAGGATAATTGAAGGAGAACTTAACAAATCTTTATCACCAAGAGATAAAAACATATTTTTAAGTACGTTTAGTCGTTCAGCATATCGATCTTTTATTTGCTGATCTTTGGTGCTAGACATACTTTCGTTTAATGAGACAAAGACAAAAGATGCATACATTGGATGTTCTTTTAAAATTTCCAGCAAAGATGCTTTAGCATCTTCAGTGCTACCTTGTATGATGTATAATTTAAGTTGCAATATTTTAGCAGATACAGATGGTGCAAACTTAAATGCATCTTCTAAACTCTCTAAGCATTCATGATAATGACCTTCTAAAAAGAGTTTTTTTGCTTTTTGTACTAGTATATGAGAGATAGTTTCTGATTGATTTTCATTGGAAACTTTAGAGAGCATAATTCGATATTTGTAGGCTTCATCCCAGTTTTCGATATCTTCATGAATTCGACATAATGCCAGCAATACATCTGCCTGATCGCGATTAATTTTGTGAACATCTTTATAAGTATCAATGGCCAAATCGACGAAACCGCCCTTATCAAAATCTATCGCTAATTCCTTGAGTGCGCGTAGGCGAGTTGGTTCCGAAATATTTTCCCTAGCAATAAGTGAACGATGAATACTAATTGCTTTCTCGATTTCACCATTACTTCTAAAGAGTCCTCCAAGTGCGAAGTAGATTTCCAAAGTTTCACGATTGATATCCATAGCATTTAAAAACTCTTTTATCGCTAGATCTTTGTTACCAAGAATCAGATGTTGAGTGGCATTTAAAAAAATCTTTGATTGTGCCTCATAAATAGAAGTGCGATATTTTTTAGAGAGTTTGATAGCGTAATCTTTTTCAATTATGTAATGAAAAATTAACACTGTAGTTACAATTAGTGCAATTACTGAGAGCAGATGATTTTGAATCCAGATTAGCAACAATTCCATGATATCAACTTATTTTATTATTCGTTTTTAATTTATTCAGTAAGGTTATAGAGTAGCAGTGGTGTTTTATTATAAGAAAAAATTCCCTTAAAAAAACTTGCAGTATCATCTACGTAATCAAAAAAATCTGAGATAGGAAATTTAGTCTTTTTTTGCTTAATAAATTGTAACTTCATTTCACCTTTAAGTTTAAGTTCTTCGTGGATCTCTCTTCCAGCACTCCATAAGCTACCTAAACGATCAATGAGTCCCAATTTCATTGCGCTTTCACCTGAAAAGATCTGTCCTTGAGCATGGTCAATAATGTTTCCTGCAATTAATTTTTTTCTATTTTTTAGAATGTCATTAATAAATTGTTTGTGAACTCCAGTGATCATATCTTGCATTAGTTCGCGTTCTTTTGCAGATAATGATCTGGCCGGATTTCCCATGTCCTTGAATTGGCCTGATTTAACTACGGATGGAGAGATCTTGATAAACTCGTAGAGTTTAGAGAGATCATTAAATTGCATTAATACTCCAATTGATCCAGTTAATGTTCCTGGTAGTGCATATATTCTTCTGGCAGCAGCTCCAATGTAGTAGCCACCGCTGGCCGCAACTGTACCAAAGCTTGCATAGACTGGTTTGATTTTATCAATTCGTTTTATTTCTTCGTAGATCTCTTGAGTGGGAGCTACTGCTCCTCCAGGAGAGTCAATTCGTACAATAATTGCCTTAATCTCTTTAGCTTTTTCTGCGCTAACTAGATTATCAACGATCTTGGTTGATTCAAGAATAATACCTTTAACTTCAACTACACCAATAGAGTTGTCTTTATCTTTACTTAAATCCAATGATAATTCACTCTTGGAGGTCAACTTTTTTACTGTATAGAGGGAAAAAAGCAAGAAAACAGCAAAAAGAATGAATACTAATTTTAGAATACTGCCAATTCCTTTTTTGTGTACACGCACGAAGAACTCCTCTAATAAATTTATTATTAAATTTGATATCTAATATTATTACAATAAACAAGCAAAGAGACAAATTAAAGAATCAATTGGTGAGAATTGGCAAGAATTGGCAAAAAGTGATGAGAGTTGTGAAGAGGAATTTACTTTAACGTTAAGGTCAAAATTACCTTATGTGTAAATAATTCGATAGAAAAAAAATATTTAAATTAATTAAAGAAAAAATATCATTGGACGAAACACATATTAAAGTATTAGAGGTTTGTTATTTTTAAATATTAATTAAATTATTTAGAGAGTATCTGTATGAATAAATTAATTTATGCTTTTATGATTTTAAGTTTGCTTGTACTAGTTAAAGTTGGAGTGGGAGTTGGATTGGCCGACGATATTACTCAGAAAGGTGCTCCAGGGGAAGGCACAGGTACAGGTACAGTTGATAAAACCATAGAGGGCATCGACATAAGTAAAATTGAAAACAATCGTGCGCCAGCAATTACTCAAACTCAAAATCAAAATCAAAATCAAACTCAAAATCAACAAAATGTGAAGACAGTTGAAGCAGACATCGATGATTCTGCTCTTTATAAGGTTGAGGGCCCATCAAGTAAATCCTATGCTAACAAAGGTAGTAACAGTGATTTAGCAAAAGATACAGAGGGAGTTCGTGAGGTCGCCAATATTAACGAAGGGAGATCTTCTTCATCACCTGCATCTTCATTAAAGAATGGGCCAGCAGCGGGAGTAGTAAATAGAGATTTAAAATCACCAGATTATTCTGGAGTGATGTGGGAATATGATAATAAAAAAGATTTCAAACCAAATGTTGATCAAAAGGTTTTAGATAAGTAGTTAGTCGCTGGTGCCACTTTGCATTTGTGAGCGAAGTTGTCCGCAGGCAGCGAGAATGTCTGCTCCCTTAGATAACCTTATTGTTGAAGTAAAATTTCTTTTACCTAATTCATCTGAAAACCAGCGAATGTTACTCTCACTGGGGCATTTGAATTTTGAATTAGGATATTCGTTAAATGGAATGATATTAATTTTGGATGTTTCTCTGGGTATTAATTTGCAGAGAGCTTCTATATCCAAGAGAGTGTTATTAAGTCCATCGATTAATAGATATTCATAGGTAATTCTTCGATGTGCTTTTAAAGGAATTGTTTTGATTGCTTCAAATAAGCGTTCGAGATCATATATTTTATTTATTGGCATTAAAACATCTCGAACAGAATTTCTTGCAGAGTGAAGTGAGATAGCTATGTTTATTGAGGGAAATTCATCAAGTTTCATAATTTGTGGAACCATTCCAGAGGTGGAGAGTGTAATTTTTCTTTGACCTATGGCCAATCCTTCCGGTTCCATTAAATTGAGTGTTGCTTTTTTAACATTTAAAAAATTATTTAGTGGTTCTCCCTGTCCCATATAGACCACATTGGTTATTTTTTCAAGATTGCTTTGATTGTTCTGATTGTTCTGATTATTTTGATTGAAATTTTTAAGCCATAGATCTGCACTTAAGTACTGGCCAACTATTTCAGCAGTACTTAGATTGCGTTTGAATCCTTGAGTGCCGGTATAACAAAAATTGCATCCCATTGCACATCCTACTTGAGTTGAAACACACAGAGTGAGACGATCGGGGAATTTTATTAAAACTCCTTCAACAACTTCCTGATCACACATTTTAAATAAAAATTTAACTGTTCCATCCTTTGAAATTTGAGTGGTGATAATTTCTGGAATGGCAAAGGAGAAATGATTTGTTAGTTGAGATTTAAGATTCTTAGATATATTGCTCCATAGAGTGTGGTTGCGTTCATTTTTTTTATATATCCAATTGAACAATTGAGTGGTTACAAATTTTGAGTGACCATTTTGTAAAAGGTATGCCGTTACTTCTGAATATGTTAAGTTATAGAAGTTAGTTGTTGTTGCGAAATCATGTATATTTGGAGATGTATTTTCAAACATACCTACTAATAGTAAATAATACTTGAAAGATCAACCTTTAAATATTTTTTTAAAGAGTTTGCCTGTACTGCCGCCATCCTCTTCCAGTGATACTTTTTGACCATAATTTGTGAAAATATCTAGTGAATCTTTAATCTCGTTTATTTTTTCAATTGAACTATTATATTCTTGCACAGACATCATATATCCACAGTCAAGTTCGAATTTTTTTAAAATTTCCAATGTAAATGTTTTGATCTCTTTAAGATCATAGAATGGTCCAAAAGTTTTGTTATCACTGTTTCTGTTATCATTAATTTTTGTATCACTAATCTTACTATCGCTAACCTTACTATCGTTAAAAGTGATATCATTGTGCACAGATGTCTTTTCGTAAATCTTTGAGAGGGAAGATAGGTCTAATTCTCCTAGCGAAGAAATTATATAGAGAATGTTGTAATGAGATGGTGATAAAGGATTGCTAGAGTTCTTATAAATTAAATAGAGGATATTTTGTTCGCAGTTGTTGCTGATGCTCATAGCATGTACCCTTATCTTTATTCTAGATTATTCTAGATGTCCAAAATCTATCCCCACAGAGGAGTTTGGCATAAGATCTATATCTAATCCCTTTTCGTGTGGGTTAACAAAAACGTTTTGTTCATCAATAGTTTTTAACAATACAAAATTTTTATTTTTTTGTATTTTAACAGTTCGTTTGTAGCTGCTAGGATTATAAAAGATTACTCGTCTTATTTCGATGAATTCTAGTTCATTATGAAAAGGGCGGCGTCCTTTCCATTGAAAGAAGACATCGTTTTCAAAATTTAACTTTAAGTGATCGATATTAAAATAACTAATGATATTTTCCCAGAAAGAATGCTTTTTAACAAATGATTCATCTCCAATCTTTTGTCGATTGAAAAGTATCATTTTACCCTGGCCGAGTGATGCCAACGTAACTTCTGTGACATAATTAATCTTTTGTAATGGCACAGAGTTTTCAATGAAAAAAGCATCTAATTTTCTCATAAGAGGAGCGTGTAAATTGTAAGTGTCAATTATGACATTTCCACCATTCATGAAAATTTTTAAAGCATTATAAAATTCATTACTGGAGAGATTAGCGCCAATTAAAAAATAGGATTTGTCATAAGTAGAGTCGTCATTTGATAGATTCTTGGTATTAGTAAAGAGGGTGTATGTTTGAGTATAATTTTTATCCAAATAATTTATTAGTCCAGTTAATTTCCATGGATCATTTTTAGTTATTGAGTTATTAGAATGAGTGTAAAGATGAAAAAAATTGAGAGGGGAAAAATCAAACTCGTTATTTTCATAGGAATTTAAATTTTCCAATTTATTTTGAATTAGCGGAACATCTAAAAAATCATTCATCACTTTAGTGATCTTGCCTTCTTTTATATTTGGGGGAAGCAAAAGTGTAGTGGGGATAACGTCGATAATCTTAGAATGCATGATATAAGGGAAATATCGAATTGAATGTTCATATTTTTCAATACTTCTATTTATTATATCTAGAGGTGCTCCACCAAGAAAAGCTGTCTCAATAACACCTTCGAAATTATCACCGATAGATTCTTTGGCAGTAGTTATGTATAGATCTTTAATGATTTCGTAAAACTCAATTTTTTTCTTCGTTTCGATAATAAGCTGATCATCATTGTTGTTATTTGATTCTTTAAAGTTGCGATTATTTTCTGAGAATTCACTTTCACTCTCTCTTTCTTTTTCTCTTTCTCTTCTTTTAACTTCTGAGTATTTTATAAGTCCATTTTCAAAGCAAGGAGAATAATCTTCAAAATAGGAGATGAATTGATTGTTTTTATTAAAATAACCACAATTTAAAATTGCTATATGAATATTGAGATTGTTTTCATTAAGGTATCTGCTAAATTCAAAAGAAAATTTACTATATCCCTTGTAAACTCTTGGATCAAAGAAGGAGTAGATTCTATTTATTTTCCCATGATCAGTTGCAGTTGCTATAGTTATTCCATCTTCTGTTTGAGAGGGACTTTTTGCATAATATGCAGGAATGCCACCATTGGCAAATAAGGGATTAGGAGTTGTTGGAAATAAAAATATAGCATTTAACTCTAATTCAGTTGCTATGCTAGCTAATTCTGCAATGTTAGTGTCAGGACGATTTTTCCCAAAATCATATTGTGGAAGTTCAACATCTTTGCTTGCATTACTTCCCAGAGTTGTTTCAGTGATGAAATGATGGGCCCAATTAAGGGGAATAAAAAGTGGTTTTGATTTTGGAAATTTTTCTAATTTTCCTTTCCAAAGGGATGCAGATGTTTTCCAATATAAAAACCATCCTTCATTGATATGATTATTATCATTATCATTATCAATATCAGCATTAACATTACTAGCATCATTGATATCATCTTCTTGAGATCTGGAAATATTGTTGTATTCTAGATTACTTTCAAACATATTTTTATAAATCTATTGGTTAGTAAAAAATAACAGTATTTGTTTTTTGTATTTAAATACTTAAGATCTTTGGTTTAAAAAATCTTAAGATTATTTCCATTATATTTAAGATTATATCTATGAAATAAATGCTATGGCAAATTACATGTTTTATATGTTTTACCTGTTAATTGAGTGTTTTAGTCTAGAGAGTAGTTAGAGTTGTTACGATAAAATAAATATAAGTAGACTCAAAAACTCAAGTGTAGTCGCAGGAAAAATTTACGTCTTTTATAGTGAGTACAATTTCTGAGATAATAATTTTGTGTTGATAACTTTGTTTTAAGTTTTTAAGTTTTAAAATTTTTAAGTTTTTAAATTTTTAGTTTAAAATAAGGTTATAAAAAAAATAAAAAGAAGGGGAATGTTCATGGGTGATGATTCAACTGTTGTTTTAACAGACATAAAGGCAGCATTACAGTCAACTGAAGAAGAAGCAAAAAGTAAATCAGCATGCCTTTTAGCAATAGGTGGGGAACTTAATGGTACAATCTTTGACTTAAAACCTGGAGTGATTACTTTTGGTAGGAGTGTAGAAAATACTTTTGCTTTGGAATTTCAAGGAATATCAAGAAGGCATCTGCAGGTTACCACTCAGGCAATTTCAGAGAATAGTGTTGCTGTTACTATAGAGGATTTGGGTTCAAGAAATGGTACTTTTTTAAATAATACTAAAATTTCCGGGCCAGTACAATTACGAAAGGGTGATGTGGTAAAGTTAGGAGCAGTTGCCTTTAAGTATCTTCCACAAGGTGATCCGGAAAGGCTTACTTATGATAAGATAAAAAAGGAAGCAGTAACGGATGGATTAACCAAGTGTTATAATAAAGCATACTTTAATCAGACCTGTGATTCGTTAGTAAAAAAATCAAAAGTTACAGGAACGCCACTTACTCTAATTTTATTTGATTTGGATCATTTTAAAAAGTTAAACGATAATTATGGTCATGATGCGGGAGATTTTGTTTTGAAGGAGATCTCTGATTTGGTTAGGAATGCAGGTATTAGAGAGTGTGATATCTTTGCACGCTATGGAGGAGAGGAGTTTTGTATACTTCTTCCAAATACTAATTTAAAAAATGGATTTCAAATAGCTGAGAGGGTCAGGGCGACAATTGCTGCTCATGATTTTATCTATTCAGATAAGAAGCTACCAGTAACTGCATCTCTTGGAGTTGCTGATTATCGTCAAGGTGTAAATACAGGAGTAGATCTCTTTAAAAGAGTTGACATGGCCTTGTACAAATCTAAAAATGGTGGTCGAAACCAAGTTAACTTTTATAAAGACGAACCAGGAACATCAAGTGCCCCAAATGCCTCCGATGGAACAGATGGAACAAATCAGTCATCAGCAAAATAAGATCCAGTCTCAAAATCAAAATCAAAATCAAAATCAGGAACAGGAACAGGAACAAGATTGTTCAATATCAAGAATACAATTGTTGCCCAATTTTTTAATCAATCAAATAAAAGCTGGTGAGGTTATTGAGAGACCTGCAAATCTAATAAAAGAACTAATTGAAAATTCTTTGGATGCTAAATCTAGATCAATAAAAATTCATATTGCTAATAATGGACTAGATTTTATTGAGATTGTTGATGATGGCGTGGGTATTCTATATGAAGATCTTCCATTAGCATTCTCTCGACATACTACTTCGAAGATATCATCTTTTAATGATCTATATGATCTGAATAGTTTTGGTTTCAGAGGAGAGGCCCTGGCCAGTATTGCAGCAGTATCTAGAGTTACCATGATATCTCGTCCTAAAGGATCATCTGTAGGTGGAAAAATTATTGTTGAGGGAGGAGAGATTTTAGAATATCAACAAATCTCTGGCGAAGATAATGGTGAATATAATATTAATGGAACTTTAATATATGTCTCAGATCTTTTTTTCAATACTCCGGCCAGACTTAAGTTTGTAAAGTCTAAGATTGCAGAGAAAAACTCTATTAAAAAAATTTTAAATGCTTTTATTTTATCTTCTCCATTTGTAAATTTTGAGATTAGATGGGATAGCAAGGATAGATGCAGATATGAAGCAATAGAAAAAAATGAAACTATAGAAACTATAGAAAAAATAGAAAAAATAGAAGCGAGAGTAAAGCAACTATGGAAAGGGCCAGCACTAGATCAGAATGAACTATACATTACTGAAGTGGAATATGATGGATATAGATTAAAAGTAATATTGAGTTTAAATGCGAACATTGGAGAACAATATTTATTTGTTAATAAAAGGTTAGTTATTGATAAAAATATTCATCAGAGGATAGTCTATTTTTTTGAACAGTTAAATAGGGAGAGGGAAATAGAAATACGACATGAAAATGGTAATGAAAGTAAAGCTCAAAGAGGTGGAGGATATTGCATTTTTCTAGATTTACCTAAAGATCATCTGGATGTTAATGTACATCCAAACAAGACTTTTATTAAATTTTTATACTCTTCTTTGGTGTACTCTTTGATATCAGAATCATTAAAGAAGATAAAAATATCAACTCCAACTCCAAAAAACGATAAGTTAGGTGAAGAGAGCGATCTTATAGTTAGACACCAAAATGACGTTGAAGATAATAGGAACGATAATAGAAGAGGCAATAATGATAGCGATAATAGTATTATCATAGATAGTAGTAGAAGAAGCGAACAAGTAAGCAAAAAGCAATACACTTCTGTATATTATATTTCTGCAGATTCATTTTTGTTGATGAATTACAGTTATAGTTACAGTAATAATTATAGTGAACAATTAGATCTAGGAAGAGGATATAGAGAAAATGATGAATTAAATATTAATTCTCTCTACGTTGTGAACTTACAAAAGCTGATACTATATTATTTTATTGTTAATTTAGAAAAAGTTAATTCTTTTGAGGAGAGTGAAGTTACTCCACTATTAGTTAGTATTCCTTTTGCTAATTCAAAAAAAAATTTCGATGATAATTTTAAATTATACTCAATTTTGGGTTTTGATTTTGATCGTTTAAGTGATTCAACAATTGTTTTAAGAAGTATTCCTAAATTTTTAAACCACATTGACTATACAAAAATTTTAGAAATATTAATTCATTCACTGGAAAGATTTTTTCAAAATAAACAATTACTAAAAGAGCAGATAGAATTGACAGCTTTAAAGAGGCAACTCAAAGAATATTTTTTGAGAGAAAATAAAGAAATGGAGCAAATGATATCGAATAATAAAGATGGTTTTCGATATATGGATAAAATGGGAATTACTTATCAAAAATTCATTCAATCAATGATTGACACTATTGGATTAGATAATGCTATAAAGGCAAACATTGCAACTACTTTATGAGTTTCTTTGTGAATATGAATGGGATTATGAATCAGCATAATTATCAAAATAAAATTATTGTAGTCTCTGGTCCAACCGCTACCTTTAAAACTAAAACCAGTATTATTATAGCGAAGTATATAAGAGATAAAATAGGTTTGATGGCGGCGATAGTAAATTTTGATTCGTTACTCTTTTATAAAGAATTAAATATTGGCACGGCCAAACCAACAGAAAAGGAAAGAGAGGGAATAGTTCATCATCTACTAGACGTAAGAAGTATCAAAGAACCAATGAATGCTCATGATTTTGTAGAACAAGCAGAAGAGGTAATTAAGAAGATTCAAAAGTCGAAAGCAATTCCAATTTTGGTTGGAGGGAGTGGTTTTTATCTTCGTGCTTTAATTAATGGAATGTATGATTCACCGACTACCCCAGAGGATATTGTGGCCCGTTCAGATAGATTGTATGCCAAGCATGGGATTAAACCATTTTGGGATTTACTTCGAAGAGTAGATGAAGAGAGTTATCATACTTTGCATATCAACGATCATTACAGAATTAGAAGAGCGATTGAACACTATTGGAATACAAAAGTTAAGATATCTCAAACAAAAAAAAAGTTTAATGGTATTAATGGTGTTAATGGTATTGATGTTGTTGAGGCGAGGATTGGCAATGGAATGGATCAACAAACAAGATTTGGAAAGATGATACACATACATTTAGATGTCCCGAAGAGCGAACATGATAAGATTATTCGCAAAAGAATAGAGTTGATGATAAAGGATGGACTTGAGCAAGAAGTGGTGCGCTTATTAGATTCGCTTCAAAATTTTACTGGGAAAGAGAGACCACTTCGTTCAGTTGGGTATAAGGAGATGATAAGTTATCTTCATGGTGAAATAAAATCTATAGATGAATGTGTAGAAAAGATATTTTTTTCCACAAGACATTTAGCAAAATCTCAGAGAACTTGGTTTAAGAAGGTTGAGGGGAAGTTGCTTTTTAATCCGTTGTTAGAGGATGAAGTGAAAAAGATCAAATTACTATTAGAAGAAAATATTTAATAAAAATATTTAATAAAAATATCGTAACAAAATATCAATGCAATTTGGTTACTAAATCTTCCTTGATTTCAAAGGTTATCTTTTTACTTATGTTAGACTCTTTGTTGCTGATGGTTCCTTCATAGGTACCAATGGGAATTTTTTTCCCTGTAAAAGGAATAGGGTAAATTATAATGTGACCATCAATTTCAAATGATATTGTAGATCCAGGGGAACCATTGTACTCACTTGACAGTTCAAGAATTCCAAAGATCCCTTGTTTAGGATCAGGTAATTGCATGGTATCTGGAGTATCATCGGCAATTTGAAAATTCATAAAAATGGGTCGCATTCCATCTTGTTCTATTCGTAATTCTAGATTGGTATATAGAGGGAGATCTATTCCAGTTATGTGAAATTCAATTTCTTGATTGTTAATGAAAAACTTTTGAAATGAATTGAAGTTGTTAAAAGTAATTTTTTTTGTTTTTTTCTTTTGAGAATCGGTATCTTTTTTATCAGAGTTGTTATTGTTAGAAGAGGATGGACTGTTGATTGAAGATATTTCTCTTGCAACGTCTTTTGTGTTTTTACCTGGTGTTTTTTTATTTGTGCTATTGGCGCTATTGGCATTTGAATTATTAGCAACTTCAGGAGTGGTCGATGGTTTAGTAAAAAATTTATATCCTCCTCCAATCAATGCCAAAATAAAAATAAAAGATACAACTATTTTTATAATTGGTCTTTTTTTTGTGGTATTGTCATCTTCATCATTATTTTCTAAGACAGCATTTACTTCTACTGATGTTTCATGTGCTTTGTTTTTTATAGAAAAAATATTTTTACTTTTTGCCACGGAAGAAGCTTTACTTGGAAGTTTAGACAAACTTGAATTATGGTTATTGGAAATAGAATGTTCAGTGGAAGACGAAATTTTATTAGGTAAAGGAGGGGCCGACGATGTTGACGATGTGGCCGATGTCGGTGCTGAAGACGATGCTGACGATGCTGATGATGCTGAAGACGAAGAAATTCCTTTCTTAGCAATGCTATTGTTATTATTTCCAGCTTTGCCTAATAATAATTGACTAGAATCATTTTCATTACCATCATCTAAATCTAAAACAATTCTTCTTGTGGTTTCGGATCTGTGTTCAATATTCTTATCATTCTTACTAGAACGATCCTTTCCTTTATCACTTTTATTATCGTTATTATCCTTATCATTGTTTGATGTTTGTGGTTTACCCTCCATCTCTCTTTTTAATTCTAGCAAAAATGGAGTAATGTCAATTTTACCAAAATCGACCAGTTTTTCTCGATCCTTTTTTATATCATCTCTAAATAATTCTTTGGAAAAATAACTTAAGTCAGTGGAATTAAAATCTGGATATGTTGAGTATAACAACTTTACTAAAGCACGATTAAATTGATCCATATTTTCGTAACGATCTTCTCTTTGCTTAGAAAGTGCTTTTAAAACAATTTGGTCAAGTTCTTTTGGGACATTTGCATTTATAGTAGATGGCGCTTGGACTTTACATGTTTGAATTTTTTTTAAAATTGCCAATTCATTTTCAGCATGAAACATTTTTTTTGAACAAAGTAATTCCCATAGAGTTATTCCAACGGCAAATTGATCATAACGATGGTCGAGTTCCATTCCTTCAAGATATTCTGGTGCTAAATAAGAGAGTTTTCCTTTGATGGTTCCTGCCTGTGTTTCTTCACTATTTGTATTTGCTTTAGCAATACCAAAATCAATTATTTTTACTCCCCCATCAAAAGTAATCATAATATTATGAGGAGATATATCTCTATGAATGATATTTAGAGTTTTTCCAGATAATTTATCAGTGAAGTTGTGAGCGTAGGAGAGCCCTTGACATACTTGGGAAGTGATATAGATGCAAATTTCAACTGGGAATGCAAATTTTTTTTCTTTAAGTCGATCCAAAACTTGTTTTAAAGTTTTGCCGTCATTATATTCCATAGAGGTATATAGTTGACCATTTTGAATTCCATAATCATAAGTCTGGGTAATATTGGGATGAATCAGTCCAAATGCAACTTTGATTTCATCCATAAACATCTTTTTAAAACTAGGATCGGATGAGTACTGTGGTCGGATCATTTTTATTGCCACTATCTTCTCTGCTTGTTCACCTAGAAATCTGGCCCGACAAATTTTACCCATTCCACCATCTACGATATGGTCTAATATTAAATAACGACCAAATCTGGTCGGACTTATAATCTTATCCTTATCTTTATCCTTGTCTTTATCCTTATCATTGATTCCATTTTTTCCATTTTTATCTTCTGCATTTGCCATAAATTATCTCACAAACTGAAGGATTATTTATTTTTCAATCGAATCATTTACATAAGTATTTATAGTCTTTCGAGCATCATCAGATAATTCTGTAAAGAGAATAAAAATTCCTTGATTGCCCTCTAAAACACGTGCAACTTTACCTTTAGCTACGAAGTGATAATCGCTGTTATCAGGATGTACATTTACTGAAAGGATATCTCCTTTGCTAGCTGGAAAATTTGAAACCAACACTTGCATGCCACCAATAGAAATGTCTCGACATAATCCTTCGTACAATTTTTGATTATCGTGTAAAAACATTTTAGCTACGAAGGGTTTGCGCTGATTTTGTCGACGTTCTTTTTCTGCTACTTCAATTTCAGGAGGTGTCTCCATAAAAACTTTTTCAAAAATAGGTATCTCTGCTAAAAACAACCATTCACCACACTGAGGAGTAAAGATATATGACTTTCCGTTAACCCTATTTTGTTCATATAATTGTTTGATAATCAATAATGAAAATGGGCCATAAACAGTATCGTTGGCATTTTGTTTTATATAAAATATTCTCTCATTTTCATCGATTTTATACCAATTAAATTTAGTGACATTAACGTTATTGCTAGTAGTGTTGTTATTAGTGGCAGATCGAATACTTTGTCTTTTTTGTATTAAAGTTAATAGTTCATTAATATCTTTTGCTTTAATCCAAGTACTATATCCTTTTTTCCATACGTATGTTTCTATAGTAACGATATCGTTATTTATTAGCTCGATAAAATTGTTTTCTTCAATCGGTCCGATTTTGTTGTTATTTTCTACATAAAACCATTTTGTTGTCATAATAAAAATCCTTCCTATGTGTTTTTATGTGTTTTATAGTAATTGTATATTCATATATATACTTATCTATACCTTAGATTTTTTTTCATTAAACTTACTAAGAGCATTCATAAAACGAATAGGTAAAAAATTCTTTTTTAGAAATTCATGATCTACTTTACAGGTTAACTTACCATCATTGCCTACAATCGGTTCAGTTAAAAATTTTGAATCGATGGCCGGTTTTAAATCAGAAGCATCTACACTTATTCCCTTTGTTTTAAACTCAGTTATTATGGAGCTGATTTCAGCTTCTGCCCAAGGGGTATCAATCTTTTTGTCATATAACTGAGTTAATATTTTTTGTAGAAAGATTTCACATTTATCTGAAATTATAATTCTCTTGTCATCGGCCAAATTTCTTTGAGTGTTGATAAAAATAAAAAGTGATCGTAAAATATCCACTCTTGGAAATTTCATGATATTTGGAATGTTGTCGTTGTCTGGAGCGAGCTCTAATAATTCTAAATATTTCAGCAGATTAATGAATTCTTCAAATTTTGCATCAGTGATATTGTAAATATCAATAGCATAATGTTTAAGTGTCTTCTTGTGAATTTCAAAAACGTTATTTTTATTCTCTGAATGTGCTTTGATTACAAGAAAGAAAGTGGAGAGTAATCGTACCACATCTATATTTCGAAAAAACTTATATTCACTCTGATTTCCGCCTGGACCATGTACTGATGAAACGGAGTTTGATTCTAATTCTTTAAGACGAGTATTGGTTTTTCGTAAGCGTTCTGCAAGAGTATTGAATATGGTTTTAAACCAAGGATTGAGAGTACTTAATGTTTTAGTAAAGGCATTGAAGGAAATTTCTATAACTTCAGTTGGAGTTATTGCTTGTGCTGAACAACTTCTCTTTTGATCATTGGGATCTTCTGCGAAATATGCCATCTCTCCAATTACTTCTCCAGCTCGCAAAACAGTTAGCTCAATAAAACCTCTACCCTTTGGTCGAAACAAGCGCAGTTGACCCTTTTGAATTATGTAGAGAGAGGATGCTTTATCTCCCTCATTAAAAAGTATGTGACCTATTGGTAGTGCTAACAAACCAGATTTTCCACTACCAGATGTTGCTGTAGATGCTGGTGAGGCAGATGCACTTGCGCCTGCATTTGTAGCAGTAGCATTAGCGGGTGATGGTTTGGTAGCTCTTAATCCCATAAGCGATCCTTTTATTTTTTAATAGTTGATCAAAAGTAAATGAGCATTACGAATAAAAATATATTCTTGCATTATCGATTATAAGCTTATACATATAGTTTATTTTTATATTAGGTTTTTGCAAAGAGGTAATAAAATGCAAATTTCTCTATCTAGAAAGGAACATAAAGACAAAGGTGAGCAAATTCCTTCAAAATATAAAAAGGATATTTTGGATTTGCTTAACTATAATTACCAAATCATCTTTAATAAGTATAAGATCAAAAAAAAATTCGATTTCTATTGTCAACTATACTCTACTGAATTGTTAATGATTATATCTTTATTGGATGATTATGGAGATAAAGATCAAGATCAAGATAGTTCATGCATTTCATTTTTTTTATCGATTGATATGTGTGAAGGCGATAGTAGAAAATATGAAAAATACTTGTATAGGATGTTGGATTTTGTTGGGCCAATAATTGAGCATTCTCTAGATGATTTTACTTGTGAGGACTGGAGCGAAGTTGAGAGTAATAGTTTGAAAATATTTTATAAAATAAGCAGAGAAAATATAGCACTAACTTTACATGCTAATAGACTTCTTGCTGATTTTGTAGAAGACTATAGCACGTCCTCATCATCGTAATTAACTCTAACTCCAGTGATATTTCTTGTTTCTACAGTTAAATCATCATCTAAATCTAGATCACCAATATCATCATCTTGGAATCCAGTATCTATATTTAACTCTTTGAGCACTTGATAGAATTCTTTATCACCACTCAAATCATGCATGATGGCCTCTACATATTTTGCTGGATATTTAGTAATTAACTCTTCAATTAGCATTTGTAGTTTACCCTCTTTGAGGATTGCCCGTTTTTTTCTAATGTTTTTCCAGTTTTTGATATAGTGTTGCCTGCAATATCCAAGTGTTGTTTGTAAATTTTCACAGTATTTTTCTAAACATTCATCAGAATCATTGTGATTAAAAAAATCAATTTCCCTAATAACCGCTCTAATTTCATCAATATTATAATCTTCACTTAAGGATTCTACTTCCTCCATGATTTTATCTTCGAGTTCTTTTAATTCCTTGGGCCTTTGATTTTCTCCTTTTATATCCTTTTCTTCTGATGATAGCAGCTTATCAACACTTTTATCAGAAAGATCAAGATCATCTTCGATATTTAGTTTATTTGATCCTAAATCATCTCCACTCTCATCGAGATCATCGTCTCCGATCTCCTTTGTTGTTACTTGATGTTTGCTTTTCTTTGATAGTTGTTCTTGTTCCTGAGCATGAATGTTATTTATAGAAGTTGATTTTGAATCAAGATTTTTTTCAGAGGAGACACTAGAAGATGGTGATGGTTTTTCCAGCTTTTTACGACCTCTTTTACCCTTTAATTTAGGAATGGCCAAATCGGCGCTATCATTTTCTTCTGCTGTAACTTCATGTTTGGCCAATTGGTGTACATGTGAAGTTGGAGTTGCAGCTGTATTTGATGTTTCTGCTTTTTCTTGAGTAACATTAGAAGATGCGGTGGTTGCCGCTGTTGCGGCCGCTGTAGCGGAAACTGCCGTATTTGCAGCTGCAGCTGCAGCTGCAGAACTGGCAGAAGAAGTGGTTGTTGTATGAGCAGATGATGATGTTGAAGTTTCAACGTTTGAGGAAATTTCTGGTTTAGGTGCATGTAAAGAATCTGATACTCTTTTATTACTAGTAGTGTGGGTCTTACTTTCCTTAGTAGTTTTTTGTTCTTGCTTATCTTTTGTTATTGGTACAGATGGTTTTTCATGATGTTTATTCTTATCACTCAAACTTGAACTTGAACTTGAAGTCGAAGTTTGAGGTGAACTTTTTATAGGTTTTTTTGGTATAGGACGCGACTGACTTTTCTTGAAATTTTTATTGATATGTAAAGGTCCTTTTTTATGAAGAGCTACGGTAGCTACATGCTCTCTTTTAACTACTTTTTTAGCTGTACTCTGTGTTTGAGGAGTTGCTTTTACTTCACTTGAGTGACTCTGACCTTTGTGTTGTTTGCTTATCTTATCTTTATCTCTTTTTGGTTTATCTTCAATTTTTTTTATATTTTTATTAGTTCGTACTAATGGAGATGATTTTTTTTTTGGAGCAGTCATTATTTTTTTTGCATGTTCTCTACCCTTATCTTTATCCTTATCTTTATCTTTTTTAATTATTTTTTTGGACATAGAGATCTCCTTCTAGTTTGAGAATTGTGCATCGATATCATGTATTCATCATAATTGCCTACTAGAATATTTATAACATCGCAAATTCAAGAGAGATAGATTTTTTATAATCTAAGATTATAGGGACTTTTTATAGAACTTTTGCTCTTGCCAGAATATCGTTTTATGGAATATATTTCTTGGTACATTGGGCGAAAAGCTAACAAAGTAACAAAGTAACAAAAAAACATAGGAGAATTTTGTGGCAAATCATAAGTCGGCCGAAAAGAGGGCCAGGCAAGCAATAGTTAGAAATGCGAGAAATAAGTCGAATAGAAGTAAGGCGAGAAATGCTGAACAGAAAGTTAGAGAGGCAATTGCAAAGAAAGATAGTAATTTATCAAAAGAGCTTTTTGTGAATGCTCAGTCACTTTTAGCTAAGGTTGCTCAAACTGGCGCAATATCAAAGAATGCTGCCGCTAGAAAAACTTCTAGGATCGCTGCTAAAATTTCCGCCATGGCCCAAAATTAAAAAAAAAATTTTTCTGTTTTCACTGTTTTGATAAAAATTTCTTCAGTGCTAGTGAGTGGAGGATAAGTGGATCCTTTTGCTTGCTGGATTTTTCAATGTTTGCGAAGAAACGTAATGCTCTTTTTATCTCCCTCTTATCCCAATGTTTAGAATAAGAAATGATTTCCTGTTCATATAGATTCAGTTTGCTTTTTTTATATTGCAAATAGGATGGATCGCAGATTTTGAGCAGATGTCCTTGCATAAAAATAGATAAATTCTTTAGTTCACTACTTATCAGATTACTTGTGACCATATTACTTGACTGGTCTGAGTGGTTGTTTATAAGCATAGAGAAGAATTCTTTGAATTTTTTTTGGGAAAATAACTTTGCTAATTTAAAAAAATCCATATTATTTGCAAAGAGTAACTTTTGTAAATCCTTTACATCGATTTTTTCATTTTGATTTAAACCTTCACTAAAGAGTACTATTTTTGAAAAGTTAGTGTAGTAGTCGTAGGTGTTTGGTTTAATTATTTCACAAAAATAGCTTTTTCCTTCATCAGTTAGATTTTTGATAGCGAATTTGCGGGTCCAATAATCTAGTAACTTTCTAAATTCATAAAAGCGAGGCGCTTCGATTTTTATTGATGTGCCAATATCCTCTTTTGTAAGAATACTAAATGGCCCGGTATTTTTAGAAAATATTATGATTATTTTGCAACTGATATTAGTGCTACTTAGTTTCAACTTATTTTTGATAAAAAAGTTTGTTTTATCTTTTGTTAAATCATCACCATTTTGAATAATGTAAATTTGGTTATCGTTATCCCATAGGGTAGGAGCAAAAAGTGTTTGTTGGAGCCAGGATATGGATACTTCTTTGGCGCCCAGTGATTTTTTTTCTAGCAGATTTGAATTTGAGTTATCGTTATAGTTATAATTATCATTGTTGTACAAAATACTTATTGTCTCATCGATGATTGATTTTTGTAGAATAGAATCTTCCACTAAAAGGTTTATTGGTAGATGATTTGTACAATTCAAGAGAGATTCTTCGAGGAGAGCTTTTTTGCCGATTTTATGATCAAAATCCCAAATAGAGTATTTAGAAAGCATTTAATATCACATTCCTGAAATTTGTTGCTGCCTGTTCGGCCATGTCTTGAATGGCCTTATCTTGATTGCCTCTATTTTGAGTAAAGTTAACTACAACTCCTGAGTTTGTTCCTACACCCTCGCTTATGCTTCTAGAGAAACCACCAGAGAGAGTAATATTCTCCGAAAAGACAACTTTTGGATGATTATAGATATATTTTCCACTTGTTGATATTATAAAATCAAATTCTTTGTGAGTAGGATCTTTAATTAGAGTTAGAGTCAGTGTTGCGCTAATATTTGTACCATTTGGTACCAGTACTGAGCGTCTGTTGCCAATACTTCTACTGTCTGGTTTAATCTCCGCTTGTCCACCACTTCTTGTTGCTGAATTGATGTAGCTACCAGAATTAATAACTCCAATAAGAATACCATCACATTTTTTCCAATCACCAGCATAAACTTTAAGATCTGGATATTGGAGTAATGAGTTCATAATCTCTCGTGTAATAGGACCGGAGATATTTGGGATTGAGCTTTTGTTTAAAAACATTGGGATGGATAGTGTGTTTATGTTATATGGTGCCAAAGGGTTTGTGGTTTTTCTAAATCTGTAATTGGAACAACTTGATAAGAGTAGTAAAAAAAATATCAAAATTAATAATATAGAAAGAGTCAGTGCATTTAAGGTAAACTTTTTTAAGTTTAGTAGATTGTTCATAAATATTATTTTTGCAAACTTTTTTTTGATACGTATATATGTTTAAAAAAATATCTGATTTTCTATCCTTCGACGATATTACACCCTCTAGAGTAACAAAGGCAACTAAAGCAACTAAAGCAACTAAAGCAATCAAAGCAAGTAAAACAAGTGGAATAAATAGTAGAGGATTAAATGGGTCAAGGCAAAGAAAAACCTATAATCGAAGTAAGGGTAGTTCGGAGAGTTTTTTTGATTTTTTTTCATTAGTCAATAATTGGAAGGACATTGTTGGTGAAATGTTGAGCAAGAACACCGTTCCTTTAAAGATTCAAAATTCTACTCTGATTGTTATGACAAAACACGCAGCATTTGCTTCTCAGTTAAGTTTTATCACCGAGACAATTAAAGAAAAGATATGGGAGCGATATCCAATTTTAAAAAAATCAATCAAGCGTATAAACTTTTGCCACTCTACTGAGTATTTTATTGAAGCGGAAGCGGAAGCGGAAACTGAATCAGGACTAGGATCAGGATCTGGAATTGAAAATGTGCAGAATGTGCAGGGGCATAGTGGCCACAGTAGTGTGAAAGTAAAAGATAGATATCATCAATTCTCACCTGAATATAGGAGAGTTTCTAGGGAGGCGGAACAAATTTTTCAAAATGTAACGGATGAAAAGATGAAGTCGCTTCTTGTTTCCATCTACATTCAAAGTGTCTTGCAGTAATTTTTTATTTCAACTTTGTTATTAAGGAAGAAAGCTTGGCCATGTTTTTTTAAATTTGAGTCGATAAATAGTATCAGTTCCGAGAGAGTGCCATTAAGAAAGAAGCGGCAAAGATTTCTTTTGTGGTTAGATGGAGATAGACGATTTTTGCTGGCGGAAAAATATGGGGGGTTAACAAGAATAAGATCATATTGTTTGTTTTTATTTTTGTTTTCTAGATTTTTTTGTTGTTCTTGAAAAGAACCGATATAAATATTAGGGGGAGAAATTAGCAAATTGTTTAATTGCGTGTGTTGTATTTTTAGATTTTGTTGGATGTGAGTGTAGAAGTCAGATTGCAATTCAATAAAGTCTAAAGTGAAAAGAGGCGTGGATAAAGGAGAAATCGTTGATAATTTCGAATGTACTTTTATTAGTGTTTCTATTCCAACAACTCCACATCCTGCACATACATCTAAAATATCAAAATTTAAAAATGGGGAATTAAGATATAATTGTACTATTTGATTAGAAGCATATTCTGCTAATAGGATTGAATCTTCGCAAAAATGATAAAATTCAGGTTGAGAGTAGTTCACTGTAATGGTTTAGTAGGAGCTGGTGTAGGTGAGTAAATTTTTTAACTCCTTATAATATCTGCCTTCTCTTATAGTTTTCAACTTTTGTTGATGATCAAGATAGACTATAGACGATGGTGTTCCAGATAATTGAAGATTGTTTTGTGAGTTTTCAATTCCAACTTTCATTTCTACAATTAGTGCCGAAGGAGCGTACTCCTTTTTAAAGGAGAGTGCTTCGTTGTAGCTTAAAATTGGACTAGAGTCAGTTAGGTTTAAGCTTGTGGTTATGATAGGGGCATTTACATTTTGAATGATCTCTTTTATCCAATAATATTTTAGCATTCTTATCGCTACGATCTCACTCTCTTGATAAAGCCATCGAGGAATGGTTGAGTGATCTTTAATTAGATTAATTGGCAGCCCTAGAGTACTTTCAAAACTAAAAAACTCCTCGAAAAAACTTTTGCTAAATTTTGGAGGTAGATTAAAATATTTCTCAATCTCTTCTGCCTCTGAAAATAGTATTGAAACCGGTCTTGGGTGAGTGATCTTTTTTATGCTCATGATTTTCAAGTAGACATCTTGTTTAAGAATGCTTCCGCCAATTCCCCAAACTGTGTCAGTGGGGTAGATGTAAATATTGGAAGATGATGAGGATGATGAAGTTAACATCGTTTTGTTGCCTGCTTTTAATGTTGTGTAGGACTATAAAAGTAAATTGATGTGGACTATATTATGTTTTGATATACATTTTCAAGAATTTTAATCCATAAATCACGGCAAATACTAAAGCGATGACGATTATTGTTAGTAATAATATAAGAAAGCGATCATCTCGTTTTTTAGCTGCTGCTGCTGGAGTTTTTGGATTATTAGAGTTAGTGGAGTTATTAGAGTTAACATTTAAATTGTTGCTGTTTTTTTTGTTACTTAAATAATTTGCTTTTGTATCTTTAACCAGTGCTAGTGTATTTTTTATTTGTGGTTGTGTTTGTTCTAAAAATTCATTTTTGTTATTCTTATTACTATCTTTTGAAATTGAAATTGAATTTGATGTTGATACTGGTGTTGATATTGGTGTTTTTTGTTTTTTTAGATTAGGAAGTGATGGATCGGTAATTTCACTTGCATCAAGTGAAAAATCAAAGTTTTGTTTGTATTGAGCTTCAGTTTTATTTTCTGTTTCTGTTCCTGACCCTGCTCCTGTTAGTTTGCTTAAAGATGTTGCTACTGTTATATCACCGTTAACGATAGAATCTTCTGGATCGTCTTCTTGGTAGTTTGATTTTTGGTTTGTGGGATTTGCTTGATTACAAATATCAAGTGACGGTGGAGTTTCTGGTGCTTCATTTAAGACATCAGGATACTCCAAATCATTTTGAGAGGGTAAAAGAACTTCTTCGCCTGTTGCAGATACAAACTTTCGAGATGATAATTTTGATGTTGTATTCTCTTGCTTTATATTTTGAGCTTGAGGTTGAGGTTGAGGAGGTTGAGAAAGAGAGACGACATCTTTTGCCTCACTAATGGGATTAAAGGATTGGATGTTGTCTTCGAAGACATATTTTTGCACAAGATCCTTTTCCTTGATGAAAAACCAGTGTCCGTTGCCGGAGCTGATTTCATCATTAGGTCCCATAGCATGATTGGATATTAATTCCTTTATTTTTATTTTCGATACTGGCCCAAGAATTTGATTTGTTCTGGTTCTGATGAGCCAATTCTTAATAGTTGCCATCTATTATAATCTCCACACCTAAGAGGTCGGGTTGTGAATAAGTGCTCTATATTAATACTCTATATCACATTGGGTATATTTGCATGAGTTATTATGAGAGTGTGTATACTCGAGGAACACGGTCGGAAATTCCACAAAGAATTTCATATGGAATTACTCTATGTTCATCTGCGATTGATAGAATTTTATTTGGGGTGTGGTCCCAAATAAGAACAGTATCTCCGGCATTAAAGTGATTGTGAGCCTCGGTAGGAAATAATAGGGCCATCAAATCCATGCTAATTCTGCCAATAATTTCTCCAACGAACCCACAATGTTCAACTTTAAGTTTATTATAAAAGTTTAGTAATCCATCACCGTAGCCATATGCTAAGTATACTAAAGTGCCATCTCTAGGAGAGAGTGGACCACCATACCCAATAGGATCACCTTTTTTTATTTTGTAAAAATCGATCACATGAGTTTCTAGGGAGGAAATATTTTCACCAGACCAGTTACTATTAGATGATGATCTTAATTCTTTGTTTAATGAACTTAAACCGTATAGTAGTAATCCGGGACGGATATGAGTCTCTTCTTCTAGAGCGAACTTTTGTTCGATAGCACCAGAATTGGCCATAGAACTTCTTTCAATTGTAAATCCATTTTGAATAAGAATTTTTTTGATCTCTTTAAATTGCTGATACTGTTTATATGGTCCATTCCCGCTATCCTCGGTGATTTTTGAAGATGAGGATGCAAAGTGAGACATAACGTGAAAGAGTGATGATTTGTTATGAGCTTTTAATAGAGTGATTAATTCTTCTATTTCCGCATATTTTATTCCTAGTCGATTCATTCCAGTATCAAATTTTAAACAAAGTGGAATATATTTACATAAATCACTTTCTAATATTAGTTTTAAATTTCTTATAGTGGAGATTACCGGAATAATTCTTTTGTTAATGAGATGTCTGTTGTGATACTCATTTTCAAATTCTAAATCAGAGAATACATAAAGATCAAATTGTAGATCAGGAAGAGAGGTACGAAGAATGATGGCCTCGCCAAGAGATGCAGATCCAAAACTATCGATACCTAATTCAGTAACAGCGAAGCGAACGATTGGCACTATTCCATGTCCATAGGCATTTGACTTTATAACAAATAAAACTTTATTGGAGTTTGCTAGCTCTCGTAATTTACGATAGTTTTCTTTTAGTTTGTTTAGATTTATTTTAAGACAAGTCTTAAAGCGCATAATTAGCATTCCTGATAATGTTTAACTTTATTTTAAAATAAAGGTGTTCCGTTTGCTTTTATCTCTGCAATTATTGGAGAGATTGGTAATGGGTCAAGATATTCAGATAAACCGACGGGAATAATTTCAAAACGCGAATCTTCTTTTGATGCTATATAATTTAACAGAGTACTTTCTTTAAATCGATCTTTACCTAAATCTCTAGAGATAATTGCTAAATCTATATCACTATCGGTGCGGTAGTTTCCTTTATAATATGATCCAAAGAGAACAAACAAGTCTGGATAAATACCTGAGAGGATAATTTCCTTTCTGAATGCAAGGACTTTTATTTTAATTTCTCTAATATCCATGATCTAAAGTCCTCGCTTTTTTGGAGATATAGGTTCATAAAAGTTGCAGTTGCTTTTTCTTTTAACGAGTTTTGTTGATCGGGATATCGGCATTCTAGATTGAATTCATTTACTTCTAATAAAAATTTTTTTTGATCTTCGCTTAAAGCAATTTTTGCTTGTTCGGCAAGATATAGAAGATTGTGAGAGTAAGGAGCGTGTTTTTGATGTAAAAAAACCAGATATGCCTTTAATATTTTTTCGATACTCAGATGGAGAAAAAAGAGTGAATGAGTATTTCTCTGAGCTTTTTTCCAAACGTCTAACGCCGCTTGATAATCATTTTCTGATTCCATTTTCCAATATAGGATTAACTTAGATATTTTTTCTTCATTTTCACTCATAAAATACCATTGAAACGAGATTACTAAAATCTTAATTCTTAATACAGAAGGTATCTTAAATAAACGAAGAGTATTTAGCAATATTTTTTTTATTTATATAATGCTGTTTAATATTTGATTTACGTGTTCAGGGGAGATTTTGTTTTTAGAAGCGGCAGAATTTATTAATTCATTTAATAAATTATTATCACCTCTACTTGAATTTAAAATTGCATCTTTACATTTTTTCATATCAAAACCTAAAATTTCTTTTCCAATAGTGGATAAATCTGCATCGGTCATGTTACGCTGTTTAGAGAGTGAGTTCCATTGATAAACCAATTTTGCAATTTTTTCTCCACGCTCTTCTGATAAACCAAATTCACTACTAAGATTTTCTGCAATTTTACTTACAATTAGTTGTTGGTTGAAGGCACCTATTTTTTCTAAATCTTTTTTGCTAACAGAGGATTCTTCGAAAAGGTTTCCAGTAAATGTATCTCTATATAGATTGCCACCTACTGCTTGCAGATCAGTTCTGATTCCATTAGATGGAAGAGTTGATACAAAATCATTAAAGTTCATTCCCTCAGTATAGTTTGTTATGTTGTAAGCAATAAATTTTCTCTCTGTAGGAATTGTGCTTGTGTGACCATCTTCTGTGGTAACGGTACCATAGAGAGTAGCACTTACTACGATCCAGCGTTGACCAGTCATTGTAGGATCATTGGCATTAGATTTTACAACCGAATAGGAGTATCCAGAGTGATCATATTTGTTTAATAGATTCGCAAAATGCTGTTCGGGTGTGCAAGAGAAAAAGATTGATGAAAATAAGAGTATAAATGATAATGAAAGTAAAAGTGAAATTGTTTTCTTGGCATGTAACATAGACGTTAATCTCCATTGTCGTTTATTGTTAATGTAAAATATTTTAATCGGGCCTTATTACCCAGCTTTGAATTAGCAATTAAGGTGCCAAGCAAAAAAGAGAAGAAAAGGTCATTTTGGCCATATTTAGAGTAGCTTTAAATAATCTTTTCTAGCAAGAGAAGTGAAGGTAGTTACTTCTGGAAGAATATATTGATGAGTGGAAAGAATGTGGGAATCTTCAAAATATTTGTTGTACGAGAAAGCTTTTATGTATTTGTAAAAGCTGTCTAGAAAGATATGTTCAAAGTTTTTAGCGATGACAATAAAGAATATGTTAATGCTAATATATGTGATGTCGAATTCAAAGGAGGATTCTTTTTTTAAGAGACCAAAGAAATCTTCAATAAATGGTCGCCAAAAGAACTTACTATAGTGTTTGTCATTCATAAATGTTAGAAGTGGCCTAAAGTCTATGCAAACAAATGTTTTTTCAAAGTGTATTTTGTCATTTTTATTTTCGATAGAATTTAAAAACTCCCAAGGTTTGATAAAATTGCATCCGTAAGCACCTCTTTCTAGAGGGAAGATAGTGTGTTGAGAGATGATAGATAAAATATTAGAATAGATATTATTTAATTGAGGTTCTAGTAGATTCCATTCAGCATTGTCATTATAAAGATGATCATCTTTAAATTTAATTATAACCACATAGTTAACCAAGAGATCAGTTGCCGTAAGATTAAAAAACCAACAATGTTCTCCGGCGATTTGTACAGCAGTAGTTATGATTTTATTTTGAATAGTAGCATTGATTCCATTCGTGCTGGCAAGACCTAAAGAGTGAAGAGGAAAAGTAAAATATTTATTAGAATTTGCAATAAGAGAAGGAGAGAGGAGATTAACTTTTTTATTACTGTTTTCTTTGGAGAATATAAATGAAAATTTTTCAATAGACTTCATTTGATCAAAAAGATCAGATAAGAAATTAGTAAATACGAGTTTGCCTAAGGATACTTGTGATATTTGTTCTTTTCCTTCGAAGGATATTTTTTTCTTTATATTAGAAAAAATAGAATCGAAAGAATCGATGGAATCGCTTTTTTCATAAAGGGCGATCTTTAACTTGTTATATTCTTGATTGATATGATCTATTATAGAGAGGGATGTTTTATGTAGTTTGTTTTCAGCTTCAATAGTGGTTATTTTTTTTTGTAATAGCTTGTGGTTAGATTCGTTAGGAGATGTTTGGGATGTATTCTTTTTAAATCGCTCAATAATTGTTAATAGTTTTTGCTGCAAATTATTGTCGTTAGAATGGAAAATAAGTTGATTTGGCCGGAGATAAGTGGCAAGAGCGGTAGTGGTCAATATAGGTAGTAGAGGTTTTGATTGATCATCATAATAAAAAAACAGATTATGTTTTTGTTTTTGCTTAGATACTTCTTTAAAGAAGGGATGATTAGAGATGAGATTTGTTTTGCCACTAATCTCTTTTATATCGAAGATAGTTATATATGGATTGAAAGTATCATTGGAAATGTTCATTAAGTATTCTTCGATATCAGTGAAAATATATGGAAATAAATTATATTTTTTGAAGATGTTGGAGATGTTGTTAGCACAACTTAAATCACCTATTACTATGGCGACTGATTCAATTGCCTCTTGAATTGTCTCTTGAAAATCTGCTTGCAAGCTTTCTGGCAAATCTTCAGGCAACTTTTTGTTTTGCTGTTGATTGGTTGTGGTTAGATGCACTTATTCCCCCTCTTCTTCTTACTTATTACTTTTGTAGATACTTTAAAAGGTCATGGAAAGTGTTGATTTTGTCAATTTCTTCTAAAGAAAGTTTTATGTTAGAGCGAGAGTAAAAGGATTTTCTTTTTTCATACAAGCGCATGAGATGCTCTTCTCCTTTCTTTAAAAGTGGTCTAGTGAGGCCAGTTTTTTTTTGTTCATCTTGAATTCTTTTGTAGCAAACTTCAAAGGGTACATTTAACCAGACAATTTGAACAAGTGGTATTGTGGCGATAAAGTTAAATGCTTTCTCATTTAGAGTCCCCCCACCTAATCCTATAACTAGTGTGCTTTCAGAGGAAACTTCAGAGGAAAATTGTTTTATTAATTTTTTAAATACTTTTTGTTCTTCTCTTCTAAAATTTTTTAATCCCATTTCTATAACAGACGTGGCCGATGAGGATTTCAATACTTCGCTATCAAGATCAATTAGTGTTACATTTTTATTTAATTTAAATTCCCTTTGAAATTTTTTTATTAAGAAACTTTTGCCCGATCCCATAAATCCAGTGAGTAATATTATTTTCTTCATAATTTAAATTATAGAAAAAATAATAGTAAATTGTCATATGCTTGGCGTTGACAGTGTTGTTCTTATAAAATATAAAGAGTCCTGAAATTAACTTTTTTTAGGAGTGGCCATCAATGTTAGAGATTCAAACAGTCAACGTAAGAAAATTTCCATTAAATAATGAAACCATTATGCAATTAAATAATAATGATCATCAGTGGCCAAAATTACTGCTTGATGAAATGGAGGGAGATGGTTTCCAGAATCAAGAAAAAGAAAATAGAGAGTCATATTTAAATCTTTCAATCACCATCATAAAAAAAGAAAATTCAGAGTTATTAGAACATATTTTTTTAACGGGCAATATTAATGCTCGCTATAGAACATTGTGTGTAAGATGTGTTGAAGAGATGTATGAGCAAATTGATGTTGATTTTAAAGTATGTTTTATACCGAGCAGTTTGGAAAAGAGTGAGCTTTATGCGGATCAACTTACACTCTATACAGATCATATGGGTGAAGTTGATCTCTATTTTTACTCTGATAATATAGTTGATATAAAAGAGTTTATTCACGAGCTAATATTTCTAAATCTCAATCAACTTCCACTTCACACAGAGGAGTGTAAAGGATTGTGTCAAGTTTGTGGGGAAAATCTTAACGAAAAAATATGTGTTCATCAGCAAGAGAGTTGTTGTACTCTTTAGTTAGATAGTTGAGCAAGAGCGCTTGCCTAATTATAAATTATATCGTATTGATTTTGATTCAAATTGCTATTTAAAATATATTTAAGTTTAAGTTTAAGTTTAAGTTTAAGTTTTTTACGGAGTTATTATGGCAACCCCAAAGAAGAGAACAAGTGTTTCAAGAAAAGGAATGAGGCGAGCAGGCCAGCATCACAAATTGTATCGCAAATTAACAGCTGTTTGTCCTAATTGCAAAGATGTAACTCTTCCTCATTGTGCTTGTCCATCATGTGGAACCTATAGAGGTAGAGAGGTATTTGAGATCAAAGTTGCAGAAGAAGAGGGTGAGGCAGATGGAAGTAGTGAGGCGAAGAACTAATCACAACACCATAAGTATTTTGTCTTTAATTAAGTAATTTTTTTTTAAGTTTTAATTTTTTTATTTTTTAATTCGTGGTTTTTAAAATTGCCTTGAATTAGAGGGAATGGTTTGTTTAATTATTCCTTTGGTGTAGGGGTATATTATTTTATGGGTCTTTATAGAGCGAAGATTTTAGGAACAGGGTTATATTATCCACAAAAAGTTGTAACCAATGATGATCTGGCCAGATCAATAGATACTTCGGATCAATGGATTACAGAGCGAACAGGAATAAAAAAGCGCAGGATCTCTTCAACAGATGGAGGAGAGTTTCCAACTGATATGGCGATGAATGCAGCTTTTATCGCATTAAAAAATGCCAATCTCTCTGCAAACGATATCAACTGTATAATATTTGCCACTTTCACTCCAGATTATCGTCTTCCAAATTGTGCCACTATTTTACAAACAAAATTAGGAATCACTAACGGCTGTGCGGCCATGGATATTGCAGCTGCCTGCTCTGGTTTTTTATATGGTTTGAATACCGCGAATGCATTTATTCAAACAGGCATGATGAAAAATATTTTAGTGATTGGATCAGAGATGCTTAGTCGTGAAGTTGATTGGAGCGATCGTGGTACATGTATTCTCTTTGGTGATGGTTGTGGTGTGGCGCTAGTTGGAAGAAATGAAGATGCAAATGATTCATCGGAAATTTTAGCAACTAAACTTGGTGCCGATGGTAGTGGACGAGATTTTCTCTATCAAACATATGGTGGTTCAGTTAATCCAATCACACCAGAAATTGCGGCCAGTAGAGAGAGATATCTGACAATGAATGGAAAAGAGATGTTTAAAGTTGCCGTAAGAACTTTAGCAGAAATTTCTTTATCAGCAGTGGAGGCAGCAGGATTAAAGGGAATAGATGAAATAGATTGGTTCATTCCTCATCAGGCAAATCACCGCATACTTGAAGCAACTGCAGATAGATTATCAATAGATCCCAAAAAAGTTATTATCAATATTGAAGATTATGCGAATACTTCAGCTGCAACTATTCCAACTGCTTTTCATCAAGCAGTTAGTGATGGCAGAATAAAGCGTGGGCAGTTGTTATTATTTTCTGCATTTGGTGGCGGTCTTACATCCGCTTCAACTGTTTTGAGATATTGAAAGAAATTAAGAGGAACTATAGCGATGTCAGGAACAACAAAGAAAAAATCAATTATAATTGTATTTCCAGGCCAGGGTTCACAATATGTAGGAATGGGAAAATCATTTTTATCTTCTGAAAATTCTCAATATAAACATCTTCATGAATACTTTGTAAGAGCAGATCGTGCTCTTTCCTCTACTATTGATTATCCTTTATCAGAGATAGTTTTTAATGGACCACAAGAGAAATTAAAATTAACGCAAAATACTCAGCCAGCATTAGTTACCTATGAAGTTGCACTCTTTAGTGAAGTAAAAAAAATTCTAGATTCTAAAAATATTGCAATTGATTTTGTACTAGGACACTCAGTAGGTGAGTACTCATGTTTAGTGGCCGCTGAAGTTTTAGATTTTGAAGATGCAGTAAGAGTAGTAAATCTTCGAGGAAAATATATGCAGGAAGCAGTGCCAGTGGGTGTTGGTAAAATGATTGCGATATTAAAAGTTCCAGAAGAGAGTGTAAGATCTGCATGCATAGAAGCTTCTAAAAGTGGTGATGGTGTTAACTGTGAAGAAGTGATGCCCGCAAATTACAATGATCCAGATCAAATTGTAATCTCCGGTCATGTGGCCGCATGCGATCGAGTAATAAAAATTTTAGAGGAGAGAGTGGCGCCATCGAGAGTGCGATATGTTCCATTGGAAGTATCTGCTCCATTTCACTCTACACTCATGAGACCGGCAGCGCAAAGATTAGAGAGTGAGTTACAGAAGATACAATTTAATAAAAATAAAATTACTTATATTGCAAATGTTGATGCTAAAGAATATAAGGTGGGAAGTGACCCCAATATAATTAGAATGAATTTAGTTAACCAAGTGGCCGGAAGTGTGCTGTGGTCTCAGAGTATGAAAGTTCCTCAATCTGAAAATGGAAATGTTGACAATCAAATCTCTGAGATTCTTTGCATAGAGGTTGGCCCAGGTAAAGTACTAAAGGGCATGATAAAAAAAATCAGACCCGAGATGAAAGTTATTTCGGTTTGTGATGAGAATTCATTTTCTGAATTAATAAAAGAGTTGGATTCTTAAGATGGATGAAATAATAAAGATGACAGAGGAAATTGTTTATTATCCAGATTTAAAAGATAAGATGATTTTAGTTACAGGTTCCATGCGTGGAATTGGTAGAGAGGTTGCGCTTTTACTAGCAAGACAAAAATCGCATGTGGTTTGTAATTATAGGAACAGTGAAAAAAATATTGAAGGCGCCAAGATATTACGAGAGGAAATAGAGAATTTAGGAGGAAAATTTAGTTCACTTACATTTAATATTTCTAATCATGATGAGGTTAATAAAGCGATCAATGATTTTTTGAAGGAAGGAAACGTTATCTCTGGATTAGTAAATAATGCTGGTATTAGCAGAGATCAATTAGCATTAAGATTGAAAGAAGAAGATATCTCTGCAGTTATCGATACAAACTTGAAGGGTGCTATTTTTGTTACTTCAGCGCTAACGAGAAATTTTTTGAAAGCGCCAAATGTCTCTATCGTAAATGTTAGCTCTGTTGTTGGATTGATGGGAAATTCTGCGCAGATTGCATACTCATCATCTAAAGCAGGAATGATTGGGCTTACAAAATCTTATGCAAAAGAGATGTCATCAAAGAGAGTTAGATGTAATGCTGTTTGCCCTGGATTGATAGATACAGATATGACGTCAGCATTAGGAGATAAGATTAAAGAGAGTTATCTCGAGAAAATTCCTCTGGGAAGGGCCGGAACCACCAGAGATGTTGCAAATTTAATTTGTTTTTTACTAAGTGAAACATCAAACTATATAACTGGAGAGGTTATTAAAGTTGATGGAGGACTTTATATTTAATATATTTCGATTTATCATTATTTTATTTGGAGGTTATTATTTATGATGCAAGAACGAGTAATTCAATTGGTATCTGAGGCTACAAAGATTGATCCCTCAAAGATAAGTGGAGATACCTGCTTTATAGATGATTTAAATCTTGATTCATTAGATATCGTTGAGCTTATGATGAAGATGGAAGATGAGTTTGGAATTGAGATTCCTGAAAATGAGGCTGAAGGTTTAAAATCAATTAAAGATGTTGTTGGTTATATAGAATCAAAGAAGCAGTAAAAAATATGCATAGTAAAAATCTTAAAAGAGTTGCCATTACTGGGATTGGTGCTATTTGTGGTTTAGGTTCTAATGTGAATGATATTTGGGCCAGGGCCATAGAGGGACGTTCAGGTATCTCTAATTTTTCAAACTTCGATCTGAAAGATCTTCCTGTTAAATTCGGAGGAGAAGTTAAAGATTTTACTGTTTCTTCTGATTTAATTGCAGAGAAGGATCAAAAAAAATTCGACAGATTTGTTCATTTTGCGATTCACTCCTGTGAGGAAGCAATTAAAGATGCCAAATTGTTTGATGGTGATTTTTTTCAGAAGGAAAGAATTGGCGTAATCATGGGAGTGGGAATGGGGGGATTTCCTCACATTGAACAAACATGTATGGGTTATCTTGAAGGTGGCCATCGCAAAGTTAGTCCATTTTTTATTCCCGCAGTTATTCCTAATATGACTTCTGGACTTATTTCAATCAGACATGGATTCAAGGGAGTTAATTACTCTATCTCCAGTGCTTGTGCTTCCAGTGGACATGCAATTATGGCCGCGGCCCATGAGATAATGTTAGGCCATCATGATGTTGTGATTACAGGAGGAGCAGAAGCAGTTTTATCATATTTACCAATCTCTGGTTTTGCTAATATGAAGGCAATCTCAAAGAGAAATGATGAACCTGAAAAAGCATCTCGTCCATTCGATAAAGATAGAGATGGTTTTGTTATCGGAGAGGGAGCGGGAGTTTTAGTGTTAGAGGATATGGAGAGAGCAATTTTGAGAGGAGCGCGCATCTATGCAGAGTTAGTTGGGATGGCCGCTACATCGGATGCTCATCATACAACTGCACCTCACCCAGAGGGAGAGGGAGCAATTTCTTGTATGTCGAAGGCGTTGTATAGTGCGGACTTGGCCGCGAAGAGAATTGATTATATCAATGCACATGGAACGGCCACTCCACTAGGAGACGTTGCAGAGACAAATGCAATTAAAAATGTTTTTAAAGAACATGCTTACAAAGTATCAATTAGTGCTACAAAATCAATGATCGGACATTTGCTTGGTGCTGCTGGTGCTATTGAATCAATTTTTTGTATCCTTGCGATGAAAGATGGAATTATTCCTCCAACCATAAATTTGGATACAGCTGATCCACAATGTGATTTAAACTATGTGCCCAATAAAGCTGAAAGAAAAGTTGTCAATTACTCTCTAAATAACTCTTTTGGCTTTGGTGGTACAAATTCTTGTTTGATTTTCAAAAGATGCTAAGCTAAATTCAATTCGTAAACTTTAATTAATTAAATTAAATTTTTAAAGAAAAAAACAGAGGAGACAAAAGTGTTTCATCAAGACGCTATTACTTTAAGTAAAATGGATCCAGAGATTAGTGAACTGATAAAGAGTGAATGGAAGAGACAGGAAGAGGGGCTTGAGCTTATTGCCTCTGAAAATTATGCAAGTCCAGCGGTAATGTCAGCTCAAGGATCGCTTCTAACAAATAAATATGCAGAAGGATATCCACAGAAGCGCTATTATGGTGGTTGTGAATTTGTAGATTTAGTTGAAGAACTTGCTCGTACAAGACTTAAAAAACTCTTTAATGCTGAGTACGCCAATGTACAACCTCACTCGGGTGCGCAGGCAAATATGGCCGCTTACTTTGCGGTCTTAAAACCAGGCGATAAAGTTATGGGAATGAGTTTGAATGAGGGTGGACATTTAACTCATGGAAGTCCAGTTAATTTTTCTGGTCAAATCTACAACATACGCTCATACGCTCTTGATCCAGTAACTGAAACTATCAACTACAATCAGATGAGAGAGATGGTAAAGAGTGAACGGCCAAGACTAATTATTGCTGGTGCCTCTGCTTATCCAAGAATAATTGATTTTAAATTAATGAGAGAGATTGCAAATGAAGTTGGCGCAATTTTAATGGTGGATATGGCCCACATTGCAGGATTGGTTGCCGCCGGACTTCATCCATCACCTGTAGGAATTGCAGATATAGTTACTTCAACAACTCATAAAACATTGAGAGGGCCACGAGGTGGAATTATTTTGGCCACCAATTCAGCACTATTTACTGCAGGAGAGTGGGAGAAGAAATTAAATTCAAGTGTATTTCCAGGAGTACAAGGCGGTCCACTTGAACATGTGATTGCTGCCAAAGCAGTTGCTTTCAAAGAGGCACTTGATCCAAGTTTCAAACTCTATCAACAACAAGTGATTGCTAATGCTCAGATGATGGCGAAAACTTTAATGTCAGAGGGAGTGGAGTTGGTTTCTAAAGGTACAGATAATCATTTGATGTTGGTAAAAACTGATTCAGTTAATATGTCAGGTAAAGAGGCACAAGCAATTTTAGAGACAGTTGCAATTACCTGCAATAAGAATATGGTTCCTGGAGATAAGAGATCACCATTTGTTACCTCAGGCATTAGATTAGGAACACCTGCAATTACTACTAGAGGATTCAAAGAAAATCATGTAAAAGAGATAGCTCTGTGGATTGCAAAGGCATTAAAGAATTCTAAAGATACAACACTCTTAAAAGAGATAAAAAATAATGTAATCAGTTTGTGTAAAGAATTTCCAGTGTATCCTGCGATCAAGTAGTACAAAGTAAGATTTAATTAATAGAAAAATTCAAGGAAAATTCAAGGAAAATTTAAGTATGAGAGGTTTCCATTCTAAAGTACATCCACGAAGAATTGCTAGAGTATATTCATTTCAATTTTTATATCATCTACAATTTCGAGGAATCAAAGAATCAGTGGAGAATTTAGAGGGGAAAAATATTTTACAGTCGATAGAAAATTTCAATGAGATGATGTCTGCAATGGAGACAGATTCTTCCAAGATGCTGGCCAAACCAGAGATTCCAATTGGTAAAAATATGGAATACGCGTTGTCTCTCATTACTGGAGTACTTTCTAAGTATGGAGAGTTGGAAAAAACTATAGAGACACATTCAAAAAATTGGACGATAGCTAAACTTGCAAAGGTGGATTTAACAATTCTTTTACAATCAACCTATGAATTGATGTACCTTCGGGATACTCCCCAGAGAGTAGTGATGGATGAAGCAATTGAAATTGCAAAATCATTTTCTGATGAACAATCATGCGGTTTTATCAATGGGGTTTTGGATGCCATTGCAAAATCTTTAAGCAAGTCAAACGATAATCAGTCAACCGACAAACATTCAACCGATAAGCAGAGTGAAGAAGATCAAGATGCAGATAGATCATGTTGATATAAATACTTTAGGAATTTTATGGTTTAGTGATAAAAGATTAACAGAGTTTCCTGATCACTATGTTGAGCTAGACTATCTTTTTGATGGTGCAATAAGTGTGAGGCGAGAACAACAAAAAGAAAGGCATCAGGAACAGCAGAATAATAAAGAGTTGTTTGTTACTAGAGCGTTTGCGAGAGATTTTTTTCTTAATTACATCCATGTTAATACAGATGTTAATACAGATGTTGATATAGTTGATGAAGTTAAAAAATTTGCAGAGATTTTATATCGATACGTGCAAAAAAATAATCAAGAGAGTGAAGATTTCAAAATAGGGTTAGTGCACTCACTTTCACTTAGTGAATTATCACAAAAAAAATATTTTTCAGATGAAGTGATTCGAAAAATTAATCAAGAGTTAAAAGAGAATTTTCCCAAATTTAATCTTCAAATTTTTTGTTAATTTTTTAATGAGATTTTTTAGATAATGCTTAATAGAGAAAAAAATAGAGATAGAGATAGAGGATTACTGAAAATTAGTTATTTGCTGGTATTTTTAACAGCAATAGTTTTACTATATCAACATTTGTGGGTAAGAGGTTTTTTTCACGATGGTCATTTGTATGCGGCCCTTGGAAAAAATGCTGTCTTATACAACAGATGGATTGCTCCGTATTTGAGCGAAATTAATTATCCCCTTTTTAATCAACATCCACCACTCCTCTTTATCATGGAGGGAATATTCTTTAAGATTTTTGGTATTAGTTGGGTTAGTGCCAGATTTTTTAGTGTAAGTTGTGCCTTTGTATCGATTGTATTGTTAACCTATTTTGTTGGACAATCAGGGAATCGAGTATTTGCTTTTTATTCAGGTTTGATTTTTTCGCTACTACCTCCACTCTTTAAAAAAGCTAGATCTCCAAGCTTAGATATAACGTTGATGATGTTAGTTTTGTTTTCACTCTTTTTTTATTTTCAAGCGTACAAGAATTATTTTGATCGTGATCGTGATCGTGATCGTTGGAAGTGGCCACTGTACTGGTTATTAGCGGGAACTTTTTTGGGATTTGCTTTGCTTGAAAAGGGCCCTCCTGCACTAATTATTCCTATGACAGTGGTAGTTCATTTGTTATTAACAGGAAAAATTTCCATGCTCTTTAAAAATGCAATGCCATGGGTATCGCTTGCATTGGGTGCTGCTCTCTTTTGTTTATGGCCAGCACTGCTGTATTTAGAGGGAAGAGAGATAATATTTTGGGATTATGTAAATAACCAGTTGTTTTCTACAATAGTTCAAGGAAGAGGACAAAAAGATTTTATGCTCTCAATTTATCCATATTATTTATTAGAAAATATGGGACCATGGTCGATTATGGGAATCATCGGGGTTATTTTTATTATCAGAGATTTTATTCTAAAGAAAGCGAGATATAGATTTGATGATAGATTTAAAAGTGTGGTTATCTTATTTGCATCACTCTTTTTCGTAGTAGTGGTGTTTTTTTCATTTGTTCGTTGGAAGTATTCTAATTACATTGTACCCTCTTTTCCAGCACTAGCTGTACTTGCCGCTTACCCGATGACTAAATTAGGAGAGAGATTTCATAGAGGATTTATATTTGTACATAAGCGTTTATTAGTTGTTTTAGTTTTGTTGTTACTAATATTTCCAATTACAACCACTACAACCAGGGATGTGGAGCTCTTTAAAATAATAGATGTTTTAGATAGCTCAGCACTATACTCAAATTCACATTCAAATTCACATTCAAATTCTGAAAAGAAATTAATTAATTGGAAAATTGTTAACTCAATATATCCGTACTACAATGTTGTAAATCTAATTTCCTGGGAGGGATTTGGTGAAGTTAATGTTTTGGGAATAACGGAGTTAGAAACCTATATTGATGAGCAAAAAAAATCTCAGCAAATTGTAATTTTGATAGATAGAGAAAGCTATAATCTTTTGAAGATTAAATATGGTGATATTTTAAATAAAATTTTTGTTAAGCTTTTGGAGTTTAGAGATAAAAATATGGTTGTGTTAGCAACACATGCAATTTTTGAAAAATTAAAAAGTAATTAAAAATAACAGGGAGAAATGGAGTGATGATTTGGCATGGAACTACTATTGTTTCAGTTCGTAAGGGAAATAAAGTTGTAATCGCAGGTGATGGGCAAGTCACGATGGGAGATATAATTTTAAAATCAGAGGCGAAAAAAGTGAGACGTCTTCACAATGGCCAAGTGATCGCTGGCTTTGCTGGTGCGACTGCTGATGCCTTAACTTTGTTTGAGAGATTAGAGGAGAAATTGGATAAGTATCCACGGCAACTCTCGAGAGCAGCAGTGGAGTTAGCTAAAGATTGGCGAACAGATAAATATTTAAGAAGATTGGAAGCTATGATGGCAGTTGCAGATAAAAGTGTTTCACTTTTAATTTCAGGAACTGGAGATGTATTAGAACCAGAGAAGGGTTTAATAGGAATTGGTTCTGGTGGTCCATATGCACTGGCGGCCGCTAAAGCATTAATTGATATTGAGACATTTGGTGCTGAGGAGATTGCGATGAAAGCTATGCAAATTGCCTCTGAAATATGTATCTACACCAACACAAAATTTACAGTGGAGATGTTATAACATGAATAAATCATCCTCCTCATCATCCTCATCATCAGCTTTAAAAAATAAAAATAACAAAGGGCCAAAACAAGAACAAGTTCCAGTTCCAGAACAAGTTCAAGCACCAACATTAACTCCCAGAGAGATTGTAGAGGAATTAGATCGCTATATTATAGGGCAAAATGATGCTAAGAAAGCTGTGGCGATAGCTTTAAGAAATCGTTGGCGACGACAAAAGTTGGATGAAAATTTAAAGGAAGAGGTACAGCCAAAAAATATTTTAATGATTGGACCAACTGGTGTTGGTAAGACTGAAATTGCCAAGAGATTAGCAAAATTAGTAAATGCTCCATTTATTAAAGTGGAGGCCACTAAATATACTGAGATTGGTTATGTTGGTCGAGATGTAGAACAAATTATTCGTGACTTGATTGAGATCTCCATTAGTTTAACTAAAGAGCTACTTAGAAAAAATGTGGAGATCAATGCTAAAGGGCATACGGAAAAACGTATTCTCGATGCTATCGAAAGCAATCCCGAATATATTGATGGTGATCGCCAGTACTATCATGATCTTTTAGCTAAAGGTGAACTAAATGATATGGAGATTGAAATTAAAGTAAATGATAATGCTAATCTCTTTCCTACCTTTGATATTCCTGGAATGCCCGGTGCTCAGATTGGAATGATGAATATTGGAGATGCTTTAGGAAAAGCATTTGGAACTAAAACTAAGAATAGAAGAATTGCCATTAAAGAAGCTTATAAAATAATTATGAATGAAGAGAGTGATAAATTATTGGATCAAGAAAAGATGATTCAAGATGCGATCACTGCCGTTGAACAAAATGGAATTGTTTTTATAGATGAGTTCGATAAAATCTGTGCTCGTTCAGAGAGACAAAGTGGGGGAGCGGATGTAAGTCGTGAAGGAGTACAAAGAGATTTACTACCACTGATAGAGGGAACATCGGTATTAACTAAGCATGGAACAGTTAGAACCAATCATATTCTTTTTATTGCTTCTGGTGCCTTTCATGTGGCCAAGCCAGCTGATTTATTGCCAGAATTGCAAGGACGACTTCCAATTAGAGTGGAGTTGGCAGCACTGACCGCCGATGATTTTATAAATATCTTAACTGAGACCGAAGCAAACTTAATTAAACAATATAAAGCACTAATGGCCACAGAGGGAGTTAATCTAAATTTCACTCCTGAGGCGATCAAAGAGATTGCTTCTCTTGCTTTTGAAATTAATCAAAATGTAGAAAATATTGGAGCAAGAAGATTACATACGGTTTTAGAAAAGATGTTGGAAGAGATCAGCTTTAAAGCAAATGAAAATGAGGGCAAGACCATCAAGATCGATGCGAAGTATGTAAGTAAGACTGTAGGGGATTTAGCGAAGAGAACTGATTTATCGAAATTTATTCTTTAGAAAGAACCGGCCATTCCAATCATATATGTTCTATCACGATATTTAGAACCATTTACTTTATCTTTATTTTGTCCAATGAAACCAACGTGAACTCTGAAATCTTCAGCAGGATTGAAGTAGTATTCAACAACAGCGTGATAGTCGTGACGAGTATAGGTATCAATGTCTTTTGATTTTGCCTTACTTTGAGCATATTTAATTTGTGGACGAAAACTTTTGTATTTATAGAATAGAGTAGAAACATAGGATTTATCAGTACTATCTCTTTCACCATCCACGATTGCTTCAGTCTTGTTAGCAAGATAATCAACATCCCAAATGAAGTTCATAAACTTTACTCTATTTCCAATTGCAAAGTAGGTGTTGTTTGTTGCTTTTACTGTAGATGCTACTGTTGGACTAGTGGTGGCCTGGGCCGGAGTTGTTCCACCTATAACTTGTTTGTCACGTGGATCTACATGGTAAGAGATAAGAGGATTGATGATTCCGCCTAAGAGAGCTAATTGGTAGCTGGCACCGTAGAGTAATTTTTCTTGGTTATATTCGTTAAATTGGTTGTTCATTACTTGTAAACCAAATTGGTGGATTTTTTGGAGAGTATAGAATGCGCCAACGCCGGTACGATAGAGAGAAAAACTATTTAGAGAGTAGGAGTAGCCATCTTTAGAGCTAATAGAACTTTCCCAACCTCCATGATAGAAGCAATCTTTACCAAAACGAAGAGTTAGATCAGGGATTCCTTTGTATTCAACGTAAGCATAATCTAGTGCTGGACCAGTCTCATCAACGTTTGCTGGATAAAGATCAGTTGATCTATTTAAGCGATAACGAGCACGATATGAAATGTCTTTGTTAAGTTTTCCTTTTAGATCAAGACGAATGACAGGAAGAGCGAAACGAATATCGTTTCCTTCAGAATTTCCTCTTTGAGCAGCGGTGAGTTCGGTATATCGATATTGAGTATTGTGATCAACGTTTTCTTTAACTAAATCCATTCTCCAGTCAAGTTGTAGTTTTGGAATAGTTGGATATGTAGTAGTTGTCGTAGAGACAGTGGTGGAAGTAGTTTCGGCCGCAGAGATTGCGGTCGCAGAGATTGCGAGAAGAGGACAGAGACAGAGTAAGAGTAGAAGTAAAGAGAGAAAAAGAAAAATGTTTTTTTTCATAGATAATTCCTTGAAAAGTTCCTTCGTGGTTAGGGTTTATGGTTAATGGTTAAGCGACTAAGCGCGAGTAACAGCTAGAGCTAGGGCACCATAATATAGGAGAGTTTTCTTGTCAAGCATTGAGAATCAACAATGAGGTGAGTATCGAGATATCGGTATGTCGGTATATTAGTATGTAAGTTATACTATTCTTCCTAATCTATCCTCTATTAATTTTTTGAAATCTTTTTTTAGATGATCTTTTAAAATGCTTTTGCCAATACATTCTGTAATAGGAACAATATTTTTAGTAAATCGTGCTATACTTTTTCTTACTACATTGTCAGGTATATTTAAATTTTTTCCTAATGCCAAAAAATCTTTCAGTTCTATTTTATTTTTTTTACCATTAATTGCTAAAGCAAGTTCTTCTGGATCATCGGATTCATTTATCAATAATCTTGTGGATAATAAATCATAGGCCGGTGATAGTGAAATGATTCCCTTATCATTTGTTAGCAAAGAAAAATTTTTAAGGTGCATATCTGAGTTTCCGGTTAAGAAAGAAAATATTAGAAGCTCAAAATAATTAAGGAGATCATTGCCCGGGTATGTAGCATATTTAGCAATTATCTTACCTACTTTCTCTGATGAGCTTTTGTATTTTTGTTCTGTAAGCATCTCTGATAATTGACAAAGATCTTCCACTGCTACTTTGAGCTTTCCAATTCGATCAAATCTTTTGGTGATGTATGCGATTGTTCCATCCGCCATTTGTATCAAACCATGCTCGGCGGTTTTTATATTGCATATTTTGGCAAGATTCATTGTTAAATTTTCAATCTCAGGCATATCTGGGTATTCTTCTGTTGGTGGTTTTAAAATATGAGTTCCTCCAAGGGCCCCAACAAACGTTATCCTTTGAGCTTTGGACGATATTATGGATTTGATATCAAGTGAAAGTTTCTTTTGTACTCCAGGTATAGTCAGTCGTTTATTTATATTCTCCTTTGCTAATTTTTCTATATCGTCCATTTTAATTTCGAGATATTGCAAATTTTCAGTTCCAAAGAGATTTTTTCCACACTTAGAGTGATAAAATTTATTCTCCTCAATATCCTCATAACAAACAAAACATTTTTTGAAAAAATTCACATTAATCCTCACTTTTAACCATCACTTTTAACCCTCACTTTCATTTCCATTTTCATCACATGAAGTAACATGGACAGCACCGATGCAATCTCTGCAAGCAGTTAATAATAATCTCATGCGATCTTTGGGATCAATTTTCCAATTTTTAATTGTCAAATTTAATATCCAACCCTCTGGAATAAGCCCATCAAAAAATGGGAATAAAAAATTATTAGTATATGTTTTCTTTGTGACGGGCATGCTTATGCTAACAGGTTTCGCGCCTTCTTTAGCGACATACAAATCATCATAGGTAAATATATATTTACCATCATCAGTTTCTTCAATAACCCCAGCAAAAACGTTAAAGACATATACATTCCCTTTTCGAATCATTTGTGAGTCTCCGTCGTTCTCGTGTTTTTCAAGATAGGTTTTAATTCTGCACCAAAAAAGTTTAACAACTGATTAACCTTATCCATTCTAAGATTTTTTTTCCCGAGCTCCAGTGCTTTTATAAAATTCAAACTTACACCTGAACGTTCTGCTAATTGTTCTTGAGTGTGATCTAATAATTTACGATGTGAACGTATGAAGATCGCGACTGATCCTAAGTCCTTAACTATTTCGTTTTGAGATCTACGTTTTTTTTTAACAGCTTTATCAATTATTTTTGTTGTCATAAAACTTTCACTTTATTTATTGAGGTTACATTTTTATACTACTATTGTGGTATAAAATTACAGGTATGATGTTTTTATACCATGATAATGGTATAAAATGCCAGTATTAAGTGCTCATTTCTTGAGAGATAAGTTATTGACTAGAATAGTCCAGGGAGCCAGCCGGTTGTAGGCATTGGAATAAATGGCATTTGATTCATTTGAGGAGGAAACATAAAAGGCATTTGTCTTTGTTGTGGTTCTTCCATTTTTTTAGCTATATTTCCTAAACCTTCACCGAGTCCTTTTGCTTTTTCGTCACGTCCATCATATAAGCAACTTTCTTTATTTTTATTTTCATCCTTATCGCTGTAATCAGTGCTACAAGGATCATCATCATCTTTATCCTTTATAGTTTTTACTCTAGCTGAAGGGGTTTTTTGATTATTAATAGATCCCATCGTAGGAGTTGCTCTTCTAGCAATTTCTTTTGAGGTCTGTTCATCTTTTAGTGGAGTATTTATTGTGCTAGTAGTTTCAGTTTTTTCTTCATCCTCATCTTCTTTTTTAAGAGTAGTTTTTTTTGGTGTAGGTGTATGTTTCATATCAAGAATTTTAGAGATAGAAGCTTTGTCTATATTGTTAAGATCTTTTGCGCTTTTAAGTTTCCCTAGTTTTTCTTGTGGCATAGGTTTTTCTTTTGATGAACACATTTCGGGATTGGTTACTGGTGTATTATGAGTTGATTTAAAATTGTCTGGGTAATCGTTATCTTGAAGATTAGTTTTTATATTTAATATATCAAATAAAACATCTGAAACGTCAGGTTTTGGTACTTCACTCATTAATGGTTCGATGGATTTTATGTAGTCTCCATTTGCTTTGAGTTTCTGCTTTGATTCTATGGTTTGAGAATTAGTAGGATCCTTTTTAATATCAAGACATTCATTTTTTAAGGTTTCTATTTGATCACGTAGATCTTTGGTTTGATGTTTTAGAAGTCCTAAATTTTCGATAATTTGCTTTGGATTTTCTTTTTTCCAGGTTTCTTTATCTATAGGAGGACCTTTAAATAATTTTATACTCTTCGCTTTTTTTGATATCTTATTCAGATGGGTAACTAATTTTAAAGGATTAGGATCCGCAAAGTTTGTTAGAAGGTCATTTAATTTTCCAAGGGATTCGAATTTTTTCTTATTTTCTATTCCTTGAGTAATATCCTTTTTATTTTTTTGTTCCTCTGACAATTTTTTGATTTTATATCGTAATAGTCCAATTTGTGGACCATACTTAAAATTTGCATCTGCATGGAAATCAGCATACTTATTTTTACTTAAATACATAAGTTCTCTTAAATAATTATGGTACTGAAGTTTTAAATCCTCAGGTGGTTCTTGGTTTTGTTTTTTCTTCTCCTTGATTTGATTATCGATTTCAGATAGTTTATTTGCAATATGTGAGAGAGCGTTTAGAGGATTTGTATAATCGTTGTTTAGATTAGAGATGGCGGTGTATTTACTTATGAGCCATGAAAGTACGCAATCTTTATTCTTTTTGTCTTTATCGATAGGAGTTTGAGATTGGGTATGTAGAAGGCATAAATTAATTTTTTTATCAGAAGGACCCTGTTCATACTTAATAGCTTCTTCTGTTATTATCTTTAAATTATTTTCATCTGGATTTTTGCAGATATGTTCTGATATTTTAACAAGTGCTGGTTTTAAAATTTTAGCTCTCTCGTCTGTTGTAAGATCACTTGTTTGATAAAATATGTTATGCAGGAGGCATTCGCCATAGGGATTAACTCTTGTCTTGTCGGTTTTAAATTCTTTGCATTCTTTCTTGGCCTCTTTTATGATTTTTATACAATCATTATTGCTGCTGCATTCATCTTTTTCATTTTTGGGGGTTGGTATTTTTGGCAATTTTTCTACTTCTACTGTTTCTGTAGATGCGAGTAGAGAAGTAGGAAAAATTGCAATTAGTATAGTTACAGCTATTGTTGCAGAAACTACAAATTGAAGCAGATGTGGATATTTTGTTGTCTTTGTCTTTGTGTCTGTATCTATTATTTGCATTGTGACCTCAACCTTTATTTTTATTTATTGAGTTACTAGTCTTAGTTACTCGTCTTATACAATGCTTATCGTCTACTTTTAGAAATAATTAAGTGATATGGTTAACTATTATGATTTGATATGATTTTTTTTTCAGTGGTTTTTCAAAGTATGAATGGCAAAATATTAAAAATAAATAAAGATTGTTTAAACTCAAAGATTGATGGCATAAAAATTAAAACTGATACCTTTGGTGATGGTTTCGATTTAGAGAAAGAAGAGGAACTAAATAATTGGTGTTTAGAGAGGGTAGGTAAAGAGAAATTTAAAAAGGGATCGTTACGATTAGAGAGAATGCTTTGTGATTCCATTAGAGAAATCGCAAAAACTAGAAAGATCAAAATTGTTACAGTCGCAGGAACCAATGGCAAAGGTGAGACCTGCTATACTCTCTCTCATTTGTTAAAAAAAGCAGGCGTTCATCACGCTCTCTGGATCTCTCCGCATGTGATGAGTATCAGAGAGAGAATAAGCTTTGATGGAGAGCTGATCTCCTATGAAAAATTGAAAGATTTGTTGGAGAGTGAGTATGAGCGCGCTTGTTCGATCGGAGAGAAAGTCAGCTATTATGAACTCATGCTTTGTGTGTTTGTTAAGTACGTTCTCTCGTTTGATAATGATTTTTTGAAGGTGTTGATTTTAGAAGTTGGAATTGGCGGTCGTATCGATGGAGTGAATCTTTTTGATGCTGACTTGACGGCGATAACATCAATTTCGCGTGATCATCAAGATTTGTTGGGTGTTGGTTACAAAAAGATTTTATTTGAAAAATTAGGAATTACTAGAGTGAGCGCTCCGCTAGTTACAAATTTTGAATTGGAGTATTTAAGAGAGATAACTAGAAATTTTGTAGAAGATTTTGCAAAAGATTTTTCAAGAGAGAGAGAGAAGGGTAGTTTCAATTGGATTGATCTTTTTGAAGTTGCAGTGTCGAAGAAAGAGGATAACTTTTCTAAAAGGAATCGTCGTCTAGCATATGTGCTTTTTAAAATTTTAGAACAATTAGAACAAGATGGGAAAAATGCTAGAGAGGTTGTTGATCAAATTAATCAACAACAAGTCGATTATGAGAAGATTCCATTTTTTAAAGGACGCAATGAGGAATTAGATTATTTTGGTGCAAAGTTTGTCTTTATTGGCTCTCATAATTTAGATGGAGTAAGGAAGTTACTTCATTTTGCAAATAGAGCAGATCAAAATGAGAGATTTGATTATGCATTAATCGCTCTATCGAAGAGATCATATGAGGAGGAACCATTTTTTATCTTTAAACTTTTTGCAGGAAACTCTTCGTTGGCCCAAAAAATAATCTTTACTTCCTTCGAACATACAAAAGCATTTCATTTTAGTAGTGATTTTTTCAAAAAATTTAGTGATAGTAGTGGTATTGAAAAGGATTCACTTCAATACATTTCGTATATTGAAGATTGGGAGAGCTTTGTTACAAATAAAGAAGAATTGCAAGGAAAGAGAGTGTTGGTCACAGGTTCGTACTATTTTGTGGGGACTGTGCAAACTTATCTGTTCAATAAAGTCTAAGCATACCACTGCTGTTGCGATTTTATTTTTACTTTCAGTTTGTTTTCAGTCGTTGCAATTATTTGCTTCTCCGATGGAGATGGCAGTAGGTGATCAAATTAAAGTGAGTGCGGATAAGAGTACCCATCATCCTGAGACAAATATTGATGAGGCAATTGGAAATGTGGTTATTATTCACGGTGGAGAAACTATCTATGGTGAGAGTGCTACATTTGATAGAAATAAGCTGACTGTCGATGTGAAAGGTAATGTACGCTATATTGGTGGAGGTCTCACCATGTACGGACAGGAGATGAATTATGATATAAATACTAAGCGCTTGACCATAAGAAATGCAAGAATTGTGACTGATGGATATAGTGTAGTTGCAGAGTGGGCCACTAAGATCTCTGCGGATGTTATTTTAGCAACAGATGCTGAGTATACCACTTGTAAAGATTGTCCAGAGTCATGGTCGATGTATGGAAAGAAAGTGCGAATTACTCTGCGAGAGTATGTTCATATTCAAAATGCTTTAGTGAAATCAAATAGTGTTCCTATTTTGTATCTGCCATATATGATTTTGCCGATTAAGAAGGGAAGGCAAACAGGATTTCTTTTTCCAGAATTTTCCCTCTCATTTTTAGATGGTTTCAAATATAGGCAGCCATGGTTTTGGGCCATGAATTATGACAAAGATATGACTTTAATTCCAGGATCGATGGGTAGACGGGGTTTTGCCAATGAGTTGGAGTATAGACAGGCGCTAGGAGAAAACAGGTGGTTTGAGATTCAATCTTTGCAGGCTAACGACAGATACTATGTTCCACCAAATATTGAGAGTCGCCCTTGGACGGTTAAAGATAATCCTAGAGATAATCCTTCAGGCACACACTATTTGCGATACTATGGTAGCTATGAACATCATTTTCAATTTAAAAATTATTTAACTCACCACTTGTATTTTATGAATGCGCGGGAGATGGATATTGTTTCTGATTACTACCAATACATCTCTAAAAGATTAATGGGATCAGAGTTACCCTTTCATACATTCTTTGATTTACATAGTTCGCTTGCGGATATGACCACGGAAATAAATTTTAATAGAAATCTTATCTACGGTGATCCAAACAATAATCCCAACGGTTTTGATCATCAGTATGTACAAACTCTTCCTAGAATTAATTTAGCATTTACCCCTTGGCCTCTCTTTTATAGTAAAATCCCATTTTTTTATAATGCTTCGTTGGTGGTGGAATTAGTCTATAATAATTTTAAACAAAATCATGTTGATCATGATGAAACTCTTTATTTAAAGGGAACAACTGCTGAGGGAGTGGAAGTTTGGGATAGGAATAAGTGGATTAGAAATGCTCATCGTTTAGAGGCAAATCCTTATATTAAATGGAGTCTGGGAAGATTAGGTCCTATTACCTTTGAAACCAAAATTAAATCTGAAAATCTCTTTTACTATTTTCCACAAGAATCGAGCGAGAAGCGTTTTACTAAAAGAGGAACAATCTTTGTAAGTGGTGCTTTTTTTGAGATTGAAAAGATATACAACACTGGTTACATAGAAGAAATCCCCGTTGATCAAATTGAAAATAGAGAGGAAATCACTCCTGAGAAAAAAGACGATGACAAAAAAGAAAAAAATAAAAGAATGGAATCTAAAAATCAACAATGCTACAAATGCTTGGAAAAGGTTCCAGTTGATGAGAAACTCTTTTTTGATTCTACAAACACCAGTAATTTTTCCAGCAGTAATGATAAAGATTTTATGATGGGAGGACTACCAAAATTAGAGGGAAGTTATGTGGATGAAAAGCTCTCTATTCAGAGAGGTGGTTATCGTCATTCAATTTTATTTGATGTACGCCACTATTATACTGCTAATCAAACTTATTGGGGAAATACCTACTTTAGAGAGCAAATAAAAAATGGAGGACACTTCGATTATTTGGATGCACCTAAAAGATTAAATCATGAGATAGGATCTAATGCTACCAGATCATCTCCTCCAGAGAGAAATACTGTTGTCTTTTCTGTGAACAATAGGATTTTTAAAAAGACACCCAAAGAATTTAATTATAACAAAGATGGTTTTTTTGTTAAAAATAATTTTGATTACGGTGAGATTGCATCTTTTAATGTTTCACAAGGTGTGACTCTAAGAACTGGAGAGCCAAAATTTGTTGATAACTTGACTAGTTTAAATGTCTCTACTGGATTTAGTATTGGTTCCTGGGGTATAGGCGCTTCCGATACTCATATGTATAAATATCAAGCTGCTCGTGGTGAAAAAGTTCAGACAGGTAGAGATGCATTGTCGTTAAGTGTGGGAAGAGGATTTGATATTTGGAGTTTTGGTTTCACTTTAAGGTATGACAACATGGTTCCAGTTGGGATTACTCCAACTAAAACATGGAGTATCACTTGGGCGGCAACTCCCTTTGATACTTTGAAAGTTGGTGGTACATATGATTATGATTTGGTGGTTAGGGAATATACTAAAGCAACATATTTTGCAACCTATAGTCCTACTAATAATTGTTGGAAGATGGAAGTTGGCTATGTTACTGTGCCAAATACTAGGGGGGAGATTCGATTTAATTTCTATTTGAATTTTGGTGAAAACACTTTCACTTCGCTCATGCAACCGATTGGTCAGTGAGTGTGAGGTGATTTAACTGAAAGCTAAAAGTATTAAAATTGCTAAAATTGCTAAAATAATCATCTTAGATTTTGATGATAGTTTTACATACAATATCTATTCAATACTCATTCAAATGGGAATAAGTGAAAAAAATGTAGCAGTAGTTCCTTACAAGAGAGTGAGGGATTTTTTAAAGAGCTGTAATCCACAAAAAAAATCCGAGCGAATAGTTTTAATATATGGTCCAGGACCTGGCCATCCCGAGGAGTATAAACATTTTTTTTTAGAAATCAAAAGATTACTTGTTAATAGAAATGTCTTTCATATTGGAATATGTCTTGGGCATCAGATTCTTATGAGTATATTTGGTTTTAAAGTAAAACGTTCAGCTAAACCATTACATGGACAGACCACTACCTTTTGTATACCAAATTGGTCTGGAGTATTTCCTAAAAAGTATTGGGGAGAGTTGTTGGAAGTACAATGCTACAATTCTTTAGTTGTGGATACCTTCTCCTTTATTCAAAAATTTCCGGCCATCAAAGAGTTTGATTTAGTATTAAAATATTATCAGAGATCATTTGATTGTTTGGCGGGAAGATTTACTAGAGGGGTTAGTTATCAATTTCATCCAGAATCGATTGCTACCTCTAGAGGGGATCTTTTTTTTAGAGTGATATTTAATTACTTTTCTAAGCAGGAATTAAGCAAGGATTAAACAGGAATTAACTTTATGAAAGATATTAATTTGCGAGTAGAAGGGATTTATGATGTAAGAACAATTCAATTTTTAAAGAGTATAGGGATTAATTGTTATTCCTTTGATTTTAGGCCCAGATCTTTTAATTTTTTACAACAATATAAATTTTTGCAAATTCTCTCAGAAGAATACAACAAAGATATGCATTGTTTTTTAAGATATGAAAATGAGAGGGATTTTGTTATTCAAAAGATGTTGGACGATTTAAGAGAACTATTTCCATTATTTCCTTTAGAGTTTTCAGATGATCTAGGAAGAAAATATTATGATGGATTTAAACACCCCTATTGGTGGCACTATCGAGAGAGTAATGAATTAAATTCATTATTAGAGTCAGAGTATCTAGAGGGAATCGTCATTGATGCGGATATGTTTGGTCAATACTTGAGTCGTGAGGCCATTCTTAGTTTTTTGCAAATTTTTTATGTTAGAAGTAGTGAGAGATATGAACAACAAGGACCTCTTAAATTGATAATCAGGGCCCAATGGCAAAATTTAAAAAAATTACTAGCAAATTTCGACAGTGATCATGTAAAAGTAGAATATGCATCACTACCAATTGATCAGAGTATAGAAGTTTGCTACAGGAATGTGGACTTAAATAAATTGAGGAAAAATTGTGAGAATATTAATAAGTAATGACGATGGCATTCAAGCACCATGTTTAAAAGTTCTTTTAAATACCTTCTCGAAAATTACAAATTATGAAGTTTTAGTAGTGGCACCTAGTTTTGAACGTTCAACTACTGGACACAGTTTGAATTTAAGAAGACCAATTCAAATTGAAGAGAGAGAAAAAAATTTTTATGCTTTAGATGGTTTTCCTGCTGATTGTGTTTTGGCGGGAATTAAATATTTGTGGAAAGATCAACAACCAGATTTAGTTATCTCTGGAATAAATCGTGGTGGAAATCTTGGCCAAGATATTTTTTATTCGGGAACAGTAGGAGCGGCCAGAGAGGCAGCACTTCACTTTCTTCCTGCAATGTCAGTTAGTTTGGCAGTTGAATTTAATGATAAGTTTAAGGATGTGCCTGAGGATTTTACTTTCGCAGTTAATTTCATTAAAGAGCTTGTGTTAAATGGTATACATAAATTAATACCACCAAAATTTTTTATTAATATTAATGTTCCTTACGATCAAAAAATTTTAGGTGCTAAAATAACTAAACATGGTTTTAGAAATTATGGTGGCAGTGTTATTCCTTTTCAGAGTCCAAGGAAGAAAACATTTTTTTGGATTGGTACGAATTATCAAGGTTATGATGATATTGAAGATAGTGATTGTAAATCAGTCGATCAAGGATATATATCGATTACTCCGATCGGGTATCTAACAAAGGATTATCCCCATAACAGTGAACTGCAAAGATTGCTGGACAAAATAAGTTTATAACTTAATAAATTTATAATTTATTAAATAACTTTTTAACTTGTTATAAGTGCAGAGTAATTTTAAAATATTAAGTAATGGGTATTATTAAAAATAAAATACTTTTAAGCTTAATCTTTTTTTTCCTCTTTTCTTGCTCACACTCTTATATAAGAAGCGGCAAGTATGTTCTTTTTAGAGATGGTGATTCAATCGAATCATTGGTTAAAGAATTTAATATTCCATACGATTCTATATTTAATGCCAACAAAAATGCCAAATGGCAGAAGGGGGAGTGGGTTTTTATACCTCAAAATTATGGAATATTACCCAAATTGATGGGGTCAGCTTTTAGTGAAGGATTATATTCCAATGCTAATTATTATGATGGATATTTTTTGTGGCCGACTCCAGCTTCTAATAGAATAACTTCAGTTTATGGAGAGGATCGACAAAATCATATTCATGATGGAATTGATGTAGGTGCCCCGATGGGTTCATATGTTGTTGCCTCTGAAGATGGAGAGGTTTCTATTTCCACTAATGATCCTGATGGATATGGAGAGGTTTTGATGGTCAGTCATGATAATGGAATAGCTACTCTATATGGTCATCTTTCAAAGAAATTAGTAAAGCAGGGAGAGAGAGTGAAGAGAGGACAAATAATTGCTTTAGTAGGAAGTACTGGTAGATCGAGTGGACCTCATCTACACTTTGAAGTTAGACGTTCAGGAAAGACTACTGATCCGGGGCAATTTTTCAACAGTAAGTAATGTTAATTTATTTTATCTTTGAGTTTATTTAGAATGCGCAGATAAATATCAGCGGTGTTGATGGCATCTTCAGTTGCTGTATGAGCGACTACACCTACGTTTATGTTAAAATATTTTACAAGTTCAGAGCTAGAATCAAGTCCTTTAGGTAAAAGTCCTAAATCTATCAATCCAAAGCAAAAGCAAGTTAGATCCATTACCTTATGAGAAAAGAATTTATTCATGAATGTGTGTCCGAGGTCGCGATGGAGCATGGGCAAGTCTAAAGCATTAAGTGATTTTCCAAAGAGAGTGATTTTGTCATTTTTTTCATTTTGAAAATATTGTCTGATTGATTCACTCTTTAGATAATCATCAAATTGTTTTCTAAACTCAAGAATAGGTAATCCCTTTGAATTGGCCTGTATTATTAAATTTTTATTGTGTTCAATAACCCATGGATCGAGAAGTGGGCGGATTGAATCGAAGGAGGGACATTGTACTAATGAATGAAATAGCATGGATTGTTCGATTTTTTTTGTGGCAGTATCAAATGGAATTGCTGCAAATTCTATCAAATAAGAATTTTTTTCTAGTCCAGTAGATTCGATGTCAATGGAAAGATACTTCATAGTAGATAATTCCTTTTTTAGTTATAGATTCTATTTTAGTTGTTAGTATTAGATTGAAAACAGAGTCCAGATTCGATATTTCGATCATCGATGACTATTCCAGAGGGACTATTTGTAAAGTGAGCTACACTCCAGATATTACCGAGTGCTGGGGAATGATAAACAGGAACATCCATGTATACAATTTTTTCTAATTGATCTTTGCTAGTTCTTTTTGATTCAAACACCAAACGCAGAGGATTTTTTAATATAACATAACGTGCGTTTTGTAGTAGTTGTTTTATTTTTTCAAGAGAATTTATATTGCTGACATCGTGTTTTAATAGATGGTGTAGATGTTGAGAAGGATCTCTGTCATTAGTGGAAATTAAAGAGATGGAAGATTGATTTGTAGTTGATGGATTTTGTACGAAACATATAGTGGCAAGAGAGTCTTGTTGATTAGGATGGATGTTTACGGTTGCTATAAGTGGACTTTCAAATAAAGATGAGGCGTAGGTAATAAGTTGACGAGAGAATGCTAGCATGCTTTTACCTTCTTTGATCGAGTAGTGACCAAAAATATTACCTTTAATTTGTTGATCATTTATGTTTAACAAAAATTGTTCATATTTATTTAAATCTTTGTTGCAAAGAATTTTTATATCTTTTGAATTGTTTTCAGAATTATTTTCCGAGTTACTTTTTGGATTGTTTCCGATGATAGGGGTTGGGTTTTTAGTGTTCGGGGTCTTGGTGTTTGAGTTATTTAATTGGGCACTTAAATTATTTGAAGTACTTAAATTAATTTTATATAAGGAATTTGATATTTTATATATAGAATTGGCAAGTGTTTTGGGAGTGTTTTTGTTATAACGTTGGATAATTTTTGAAAAATTAAGTTTGGGTATTTGTTCATAATTTTTTAATATATCATCATCATGAAAATAGTTTTTCTTTAAATCAGTGTCAGTTCGTAGTGATGAAGTTAATTCAATTAAGAATTTTTCGAAATCTTCATTAACTACGATTGAGAAGTTATAATATTTATCTAAAAATTCTGCTAGTTCTATAAGAGTGTATCTTGAGTGGTAGTGATTTGCAATTGTTTCCAAAGCAAACAAGTAAGGATAAAAATTAAGTGGATCCTTTTTTTCCTTTTGCTTTTCTTTTTGATTTTCCTTTTGATTTTCCTTTTGATTTTCCTTTTTGGTATTATCAGTTTGATTGTTTTTTTCGTTTTGTGAATTTGTTGTCACGAGATTGCTAGCATGATGTTCTCGTTTTTTTGTTGATTGCTTTTCGATATCTTCGATCAAAAGAGAGATCTCATCTTTTTCATTAGACAATTTATCGGTTTGAGAAATGGGGTTATTTCCTGATAATAACAAAGACAGAATTTTTGATGATTCATTTACAGTAAATTCCCAATACACACCATTACCATTATCATCAATGAGTAATTGTAAATTTGCAGTCGGAGAGGAAAGATCAGGTCTAATATTCATTTGTAAAAGAGACCAAAGTATTGTTTTCTCAATAAAGGAGAGCTTTGCTCCTTTAGAAGTTAGAATTTTTAAGAATTCTTCCCAGTCTGATGGATTAGTTGATAAGTTATTACCGAAGAAGAGATCGTTATATTTTTTTATCTCTTTTTTATTTTTTATTAGTTCGCTGTCATCTCTTAGTTTGTTGACAAAATTGTGTTCAGAACCACAAAGGTTGTTTAATTTAGTTGTCTCTTTAATTTTTATTTTATTAATATCTCGCTGATCATTATTGATAAAATATGTGCATCCATAGTTGTTGGATAATACTGTTGCTAGTAGAATTATAGTTAGGGTATTGAAAAATTTTATACTAATATTGTATGGCATGATAAAGATATTTAAATAAATCTAAAAAATAATCTGAAGAAAATTTATATTTAATTGAACATGGGTTAGTATATACTTTCATTTTTATTATTGGAACTAAAATCTCCAATACTCTATATCTCTCTCTTAGTATATTTCTCTGTATTTTCTTTTTCTTCGAATATAGTTTCTAGCACTGTCTCTGTCCTAATATCTAATTCTATATCTTCATTATTGTTTAAATCATATGATAGAGAGGGGAAGCTTAAATCTAGCTGATCATTTGTAATATTGGTGGATTCTACTACGCATATTATCCAGAGCCCGGAGCTTAAAGGACCACTATGGGTTGCAGTTTGAATAGAAATTATTTTATAACCACTATTTATGAATGTATAAAATAATTTATCAAATTCTTTTTCTCGGTATCCGTGTTTTCTTGGAGGAGGGGCCGGGATATAGAATGTAAAAGTTTTGACAGTCCTTTTGTCATTTGTGGCCCTTTTAGCTTGATCATTTTCAGGGTGCTCGTCATGTTTATAAGTAGTTGCAGATTTTTTTGTGAAAAATCCAAGCAAATAGTTAGTTAGTTTCATAGGTTTATTAAATGCTTTAAAGTGAATAATAGTTAAATAACAACTAGATAACAACTAAATAACAACTAAATAACAACTAAAAAACAACAGATAATAGTTTCAAAATCAGTTTAAAAAGAATTTAGTCAGAATATAATATTATTTTAATGGACGGATTTTTTTGAGTCAAATGTGGTCAATAAGATGCCTATTTAAAGGAAAATATTTCCTTTAATTAAATATCTTTAATCTTTTGAAATATTTTGTATAATAGAATTTGAGAGGGACATGAAGTAACTCTCAAAATAGGCAGGATGCCGAACAAGGGAGCTTTGCAGGGAGCTCCCTTTTTTTTATGTTTTGTCGCCATTTTAGTCATCAATAGAGTAAAGATAAATCCATTGAATATTTTCCAGGAATGTACTCGAACAAACGTTTATTCTTCAACTCTTTATATTGTTCTTGGTTGTTTGAATAATTACAATAAGGGAAAATACTGATACCTCCTCGTGGAGTAAATACTCCAACAACTTCTAAATATCTAGGAAGTAGTAGAGATGAGAGATCATTGCATATTATTTGAATGAGATCTTCGTGAAAGTGTCCATGTTGTCTGAAGCTAGTTAAATATAATTTTAGTGATTTTGATTCGACCATTGATTTATCTGCAATATAGTTAATAAAAATTTTTGCAAAATCTGGTTGACCAGTTTTAGGACATAGAGTGGTAAATTCTGTACAGATTAAGCTAGTCCATGCATCTCTATTGGGGTGTTTGTTTGTAAATGCTTCAAGAATTTCTGGAGCATAATTAAATTCAGGAGTAATTTTTTCGCCTAATTTCGTCACCCGTTCAAGATCTTTTGAAGTTCGATAACTTTTTAGAGGATGATTAGCAGATTGTTTATGTTTAATAGAGTGATTAATAACTTTATTGACCTTATGGATCTTCTTGACCATATGAATTGTCCCTTTGGAATTTGTAGTATAAATATTTTATATCGTTAATTTTATATTGCTAATGTGATACATGCTATACAAAATGATATAGTTTTGCAATCTAATTGCCAGAGGATGCTTTGGTTTTACTACAATACAATAGGGGAATATTTTTGCAAACGAATGATACGATTGATACGAATGATACGAGTGTTATAGATGTTATCTTAGTACAATTGGGTTCACCACAAAATATATCTTATTTTGAAATCAGAAGATATTTAAAAGATTTTTTAAGTAGCGATAGAGTTGTGAAGAGAGATGGAATAATAAAAGAAATTTTGTGGATGATTATTTTGTATTTATTTATTTTAACTCTTCGACCATTTAAATTAATCTCTGCATACAAATCTTTATGTACTTCTACTCTCTTTGCTGGAGAAATGCCATTAGTAAAATATTTTAATCTTTTTATTGAAGAGCTTAAAAAAAAAACAGGAAAAAATTCTAATTGTAATTCTATTCTTATTTTTCATGAGACTTATTTATTTTCAAATCCTGACATGAGAAGTGTTTTAGAGAAGATTAAAAAAAGAAGAGCGAACTTATCAGTGTCATTATCGTTAAATTCAAAATTGATTTTGATTCCTCATTACCCTATTTATTCTGGCCCTACAAATGCGATAGTATTAGACGAGTTCTATAAGAGATCAAGAGAGATTAATTTGCAATTAGATTTTGAATTTCATTTTATAGGAAGTTACCATTTGGCCAAATGTTTTATTGATCAAACTTGTAAAATGATAGATCAATTTATCGAAGATAAGCGTACAGAAGGAATTTTATTTGATTATTTAATACTATCTTATCATGGTATGCCTTTGGGAAAGAGGGGAGATAAGGGCGATAATTCTAAACGCTTGGATTGTTGTCGTTATTTAGAAGGTGTTCTCGAAACGTATTTTTTAATTAGCAATGGAATTACTTCAGTAAAAAATAAAAATATTCTTCGCTATGCTTTTCAATCACGATTTGGTGGTGGGAAATGGACAGATCCTTACTTGGAAGATTTGATATATGAACTTCAAGGTAACAATCATAAGGATCAACCGCTGCTGCCACTAAAAATCGCAATATCTACCCCAGGATTCTTAGTTGATTGCCTGGAAACACTTCATGAATTAGGAAATATTTTAAAGAAAAAAGTTGCGAAGAGAGATATAGAACTTTATTTAATTCCATGCTTAAATTTTAGAAGTGATTGGGTAAATGACTTTGCAGAATTTTTACAATTTAAAAGTAGTGGAAGGGGCAATGATTTTTATTATGTTATTTCTCCTGAGATGAGAGCAAGTGTTGAGGAAGAGATTAAAAAGATTGTTAACTAAAAACTCTTCTCGAATTAATAATTGGGATTTAGTGGATGTGAGTGCAGGGGTCATTGTTGGAGGATATATTTTTGAATATGAATACGAATATGAATACGAATATGAATACGAATCAAAACATTTTACTTTACTGTATCGTTTGGCCAAATCAAAGCTTCTCTGGGATAGAAGAATTGCTGTGATCGCGACTCACTATATGATTAGAAATGACTCTTTTGAATTAACTTTTAAAATATGTGATATGTTGTTAGATGATGAACAAGACTTACTTCAAAAAGCATGTGGATGGATGATTAGAGAGGTTTATAAAAGGAATAATCGATTAGCAGAAGAATATATTAGAAGGAATTATTATCGTATGAAGCGTACTACTCTTAGATATGCGATTGAAAGATTTCCTGAGATTAAGAGAAAAGCATTTCTAAAAAAATAGATCCCAAATACTTTTTTCTTTTTTATTTTCTTTTGCTTCGTTATTATTTTTCGTATTATCTTTTTCTTTTTCTTTATCGTCTGTTACCGCTGTTGCTGCCGAGGCAGCAATAGGAGTAATAGTTGCCGTTGGAGATGCTGGAGATGGAGAGATAATAGGGGCGGCAGCAGGGGCCGGAGTAGAAACAGGGGCCGGAGCCGGAGTAGGAGTAGGATTTGAATTGCTTTCAAGTAAAAGATTAAGATTATTTTCATATTTGTTATGTAAGCTGAAAATAAAAGCATCTTGTAAGTATTTTTTTACTAACAGAAATGAGCAATAGAGTTTTCCGTGTTCTGATGAGATATCTTCTCGATCACCGTTTGCAAATATAAGACCATCATCTTGTATGATCGAACGAATTTTTAAATATTCAAAGCAATAATCGGTTAAATTTTTGTCATGATTATTTTTTGAATTATCCTCTTGGTCGTTTACGTAGCAGTATGAATCTTTTTTTATGACCTTAAGTCCATTCATATTTTTCTTAATATGTACTGGTCCTCTGCACACATCAATAATCCAATCAGTTTTCATGAACTTATATTTTTCATGAGTAATTTTTAAGATACAGTGTTTTTTTTCAACGGAGATTATATTTTGGAAGAGTCCGAAGGCGAAGGTGTCATGCATGACCTTGATGTTAAAATCGCTAAGCAAGCAATCTTTTACTGTAAAGAGGTTTATTTCAGGAGTAATTGATGTGTTTGATGTGCTTCCTGTTGTGTTAGATGCGGACGCTACAACTGACGCCATGATGGTGATCATGGCAAATGTAATAAAAAGATTAGCGGAAATTCGTATGTAAATTTTATGCTTCTGTAATAACATTTTCATTCACCTCAATAATGATAGAAGACGAGTCATATATAGGATAATTGTTGGACATGTTATAGTCATTACTTTTTTTCAACTGAAAGAATAATTCATCAATAAGATCAGGTAATTTTTTTTCTTGATGTAGTTTAATAAAGTTATTTATATCTATATTGTCAAGAATATCTTTAATATTTTTACGAAATCCAGGAGATAAAATAACAAGTTTTTCACCTCTCTGAAGCTTGTATTTAAAAGAGTAATGATTAAAAAATTGATCAATCCGCTCAGAGTCTTGGGGGATTGTTGGTGCTGCGGAGGTGGTTGATGTGTCAGTAGTATCACTTGTGTTGAAATTAGTGTATTGGGAGGAGAAAAGAGTTGTTCCCAGATTAATGCCTTCTACGGTAAGTGCTTTTAAATCAATTTCTGCTGCTAAAATTTCGATTGAGTGTTTTATATTTAAATTTGGATGAATAAATTTTCCACCCTTATATTTTGGTTTAAAACTCTCTTCAATATTTTTAATTAAATTTGTATTTAAAGTTTTTATAAAATCTTCTGGGCCACTGTTTTTATATTCATTGATTTTAGAAATTAGACTGATAACGCAATTTGATGATAGATAAGATGTAGAATGTGACATAATCAAAAAAAGTATATTGTTGTCACTGATTATATCAAAGAATTCACCACCACTCTGATCGCCGGCATTATATCGACTGATAATTTGCATGCCTTTAAAATCTTTATATCTTCTTGGAACATACTTGGAGTGTAATCCCTTAACTCGTTCCAATTCTATTTGCATATTATCAACCAAATCATCAAGATTATTTTTTAAAAGTACTAATTCATCGATGTTAGTTTTAGGTGATTGCTTTTTTTTATTAATCTTGCTCTTTTTGATAGTTGTTGTTTTTTTTATATTTTTTTTCATATTAAACATCACAAAGGTTAGAGGTATTATTTTCATTTACTTTTATTTGTTGTACTTCGACACAATCTTCTTCGGACACATATACCTCCAATATTATACATCCAGGAGGAGTCTTTTTTTGTTTTGACCAAATTTGATTATTCTTGCATTGAAAGTAGTGTGTTTTATTTAAGCAGGCCCAGTGTTTTCCTTTGCAATTATAAACCAATCCTCTGCCTCTGGCATTGTAATTTGGGACAGGAATGAGGTCAGAATTTGTTTTAGAATTAGAATTAGAATTAGAATTAGAATTAGAATTAGAATTAGAATTAGAATCAGCAATAGGATCAGGATCTTTTGAAGTTGATTCTAATGACTCACTAAAGGATTCACTATCTGACTCATTAGAAGATGGAACTCTACTTGTACTTGTATTTGTATTTATATTTGTACTGGATGTGTTAGTGATAGGAATAGTGTTGTTATCTGAAGATATTTTATTCACAAGATTTTTAAGTTTATCAACTGATTTATTATCAGATAAACTATCAACATTATCAATTTTTGGTCCATTAATTTTTGGAGCATTTTCATTTCCAGCTATAGGTGCAGATATAATATCTTGTACATTTTCAGTAGCAGTATTTGGTTTGTTGCTATTATTGTTTGGATCAATTGCCGTTGTCTCACCTGTTGTTTTTGTTTCCTCTTTTTTTTGACCTAATAATGATCCATCCACAGATGCTGGATTTGAAGTGTCAGTATTAGCATTAGTAGTGGTAGTTGTAGTGGTAGTGGGTGTATTTTCGGTATTTGATTTTTTTTGTTCACTAGGCACTCCATCTGTGTTGGAAGCTTGTTCACTTTTTTCCATTGTCTTAGGATTAAATTTTCTTCTTAATTTTCCCTTTTTTTCTTGAGATGTTTCTGTATCAGCAGTTTTTGTTTTATCAGTTTTGCTATTTTTTACTTCCTCCTCTGGTTCAAGTACAATACTGATTGCAAGAACTAACACTAACCCCATTAAAATATTTTTTATTATTTTTCTTTTCTTTTGCTTTTGTTCTTCATCATCATCTATTTTAATTGGTTTATCTGTATTGGCAGTTTCAGTAGAACCGATTGGAATTTTTTGATTTGGTATTGTCTTTTTGGAGATGGAAGATTCACTGATATTTATGCTACTACTGGTTTTATCGTTACTGTTCTTATTACTGTCACTAGTGTTATCTTTGCTCTTGTCTTTGCTGTTCGATCCTTTTACCTTGCTAATGATGTTTGATATTTTTTCCGAGAATTGTTCTAATAGTTTCATGCTCAACATTTCGGAAAAGATATGAAAAATCTTTACTAAAAAAAGAGATGGTAATACGCGCGTGCCTCGAATTGTCAAAAAGACCGACTTAATTAGTCCTATTTATTTACGGCGTATCGAAGAAAAAAAGCTTATAATCGATGATGTATTCTTGAGAGAACTTCTTTGTAATATTCTTCTGATATGTCGAGTGAATGATAAACAGCAACCCATTCATCATTTGTAATAACAGTGATGTTTTTTGAGAGGAGTAAAAGGCAAAATTGTGTTTATTTGATTAATGCTGGAGTAACTTGCCAACTTAAATTTCAGGTATGAGAATAGTATTAAGTAGAGATGATCGGTCGGCCCACCCTATTATGAAGGATAATTTAAAATGTCAAAGATCAAAGAACTTTTTTTCAGAGATGCGTTTACAGAGAATAGATTAGTTTCTAGAAGCGATGTTTGGAAATTACTTGATTATTTAAATCATGGAGGAGATGAAGGAACACAATTTGATGCCAAGGATATGGGAAAGATTTTAAATAATGATCAACTGATTTCTTTAGATAAAGTGAAGTTTGAATTAGGAAAACATCTCTCTGCTTTTGCTAATACCTCTGGAGGATTGCTGGCCTTAGGTATTAAGGAGGATAAGGGAGATAAGGAATCAGAAGAGGGAAAAGTGGTTCGTGTCCATAGTAAGTTCTCGCTTAATTGTTATGAGATTGAAAAAATAAATATTCAGCATCTAATGCGAGCATTGAGTAGTGCAGTTGAGCCCAAGATAGATTTTAGCGTTGAAGTGGTGGTAATGGAAGAAGAGCGCGTAGAATCTGAAGATGAATTTAGAGATGAATTTGGTGAGGAATCGACAGTTTCGACAGTTATCGATAAAGGAGTGATTTTGATTTTTGTAGAGCAAGGATTAAATCCTCCACATCAAGTGGTACGCAATCGCTCCTATTATTTTCGTCATGGAGAATCCTCAGTGCCTGCACCTCACTCATTGGTTTCAGCATTATTTAGTTATCGTAAAGAACCCAATCTTCATTTGAATCTAATAAAATATGGTCGGCCATCTCACTATAGAATTTTAATTTCTAATAAGGGACGTGCTCCAGCACTTCACTCTCATATTATTCTTAATATTTACCCTCGAATTATGATTGAAGATCGGCCACTGATAAATCAATTGCAGATAAAAAATACCACTGATGGAATGTGGAGTATTAAGTGTTTTTTAGGAAATGCCAAAAATAATTTTATGAAATTTCGTTTTCGTGCTTTGCCGGGAGAAATTGTTTTACCAGAGGTAAATGAGGTGTTGTTTGATTTTCCAGATATGGGGGATTTGTTGTTACCTGGGTCCAAAAATAAAATAAAGATGACTGCAGATTTATATTGTGAGGGATTTGCAGGTCATCAGGAGTTTGAGTTTTTTTGATAGGGATTGCATCTTGGCAATAACCGAAACGATTTTTCGGAAAATGATGCTAAAATGGAAAAATAGTTTCCGATGTTGTTGATAACTATGTTATACTAAGGTCCTTCCAGACACTAAATATCAAAAATATTTTTTGTTTAATTTTTTAGGTTTCTGTCAGAGGATTTTTTCATGTATATTAGAAATTTAGATTTGCTCAAATTGATTAAAAAAAAGAGTTTCTTTTTATTTGGGCCAAGAAGTACTGGCAAAACTACTTTGATGGAACAACAGTTTCCAAATACAAAATTATATGATCTATTAGAAAACGAAACATTTAATCGTTTGGCCCAAAGACCATCGCTTATAGAAGAAGAAAATCCAACAGAAAATGGATTATCAAAGATAATTATTATTGATGAAATTCAAAAATTACCTAAACTTTTAGATGAAGTTCATCGCTTGATTAAGAAAAAAAATTTACGATTTCTTCTTAGTGGAAGTAGTGCGCGTAAATTAAAACGTGGCGCTAGTAATTTATTAGGTGGAAGAGCATGGGAAGCTCATCTATTTCCATTGGTCTACCCGGAAATTCCAGATTTTAATTTAATCCAATATCTAAATAGAGGAGGACTGCCATACATATATGGATCAGATGATTACAAGGAAGAATTAAAAAATTATACAAATTTATATTTACGTGAAGAAATTATTCAAGAAGGTCTTGTTAAAAAGTATGATTATTTTTTGCGATTTTTGGACACAATTGCACTGACTAATGGGAAAGAATTAAATTATGAGCAATTAGGTAGTGATGCCGGTGTTCCTTCGCGAACAATTATTAATTATGTTCAGATTTTGATTGATACATTAATGGCCTATGAAGTTCTTCCATTTACTGAAACGGTCTCAAGAAAAGCAACAACCAAATCTAAACTATATTTATTTGATATTGGTGTTGTTAATTATTTGGCGAAGAAAGGAGAAATTTCTTCAGGAAGTATAGAGTTTGGCCACAACTTTGAACATTTTATTATTAACGAAATTAAGGCATATTTAGATTACACAAGAATCGATGAGAAATTATATTACTGGCGAACTAAAAGCGGACTAGGAGTTGATTGTATTATAGGTAAACATATTGCAATTGAAATAAAATCTACAAACTTAGTATCGGAAAAACATTTGAAAGGTTTATTGGCCCTAAAAGAAGAAAATATATGTAAGCAATATATTGTGATTTCAAATGATAAAAGTAAACGTCTTTTAAATAACAAAATTACTATTTATCCTTGGGAAAAATTTTTAAGTGAACTTTGGTCTCACAAAATTATTTCATGAAATCTAATAAGAATAAAATACAAAATTCTATTTGGGATAATCGACCTGCAGAGTATGAAAGTTTGAGGCAGGGTTGGTTATATAATAGAAGAAAAAAATATATTGAAAAATTGTTGCTTCAAAGATTAGCAGAATCACAGGAATTGACTGAATTGACAGAATTGACAGAATTGACAGAATCGATAGAATCTAAATCAAAATCTGATTTTGCAGTTTTAGAAATTGGTTGTGGTACTGGAATGTTACTGCGAGATCTTTCGAAAAAAATTTCTTATTACGATCATAACAATTACATTTCATGGACTGGAGTAGAACCACAATCTAGTTATGTAGAATATGCTCTAAAACAAAATAATAAAAATGAGCATAGAATTGAATATATTTGTAGTGATTTTGAGTCGCTCACTCTCAACTCCACAAAAAATCAAAAATTTGATTTAATACTTACTAACGATGTACTACACCATCTAGGTACTGATACAGGTACAGGTACAGGTATTGATTTTGATCATTATCTTCGTGTTGCATCTTCATTGAGTAAAAAAGGATGTATGTGGGTGGCCATAGAACCTAATCCTTTTAATCCTTATGTGTTTTTCAAACAAGCTACTACATATGGTGAGAAAAATTTTCGAGTGAGAAATTTTTTAAACTGTATTCGCAATCAATCCGATTGGAAATTAAATAAAATAGAATTTATATTTATTGTTCCTCCTTTTATAAAAAATCCACATCCGCTTTTAATAAAGATGGAAAATATGTTAGAGGGAAATAGAGTGCTTTCAGGAGGAATAGTTGTGTCACTTTCTTGATCTATTTATCCTTACACTCATCAGGATTTTTCATTATAGGTAAAGAAATAACTTTAACCGATTTTTTAAGTGAATCTTTTATCTCATCTCCTTCTCTCTCTTTTCTTAAACTTATAACCTCTTTTGCTATCCTATTTTTGATTTTATTATTACAGATGATACTGAACATATCATTGTCTGTTAATTTAATTTTCTTTTCTTTAGAATTATTTTCTTTGTTAAACTCATCAATTTTTTGTCTAAAATCAAATATTGCTTTGGCCGCACATTTAATGGCGTCGTCGTTTTCTTCACATCTTTGTATACGTTCTTTTTGAACAAAGTAGAGGTAATTAACTGATTTGTCACCTACCTCCACAGGTTTAGATTTATATCCGCATTTAATAAATGAATCAAAATTTAGAAAGGAAGTATTTATTGTTGAAGATGATTTTTTTTCTTTTACATATCTAACAATAGCATCCAAGATTTTTGTTTGCTGTAATAATTCTTCACGCGTTTTCTGATGATTAAATGCTCTCATCTCAATAGTTGCATTGTTTTTTAATAAAATATCATCTGCTAAACCATCACTCACATTCTTTTCCGTTCCATCTGACATCCTAATTCTACCGGCAGTATAGGCATCTTCACTAGATTCATCACCTCCTACTATCTTTAAAAGATTAATACCTTGGTATTTCTGAGGAGGTTTCATGCCCATCACTCCGCTGATGCTATAAATTTTTTCGTTTATTTCATTAAAACATTTTATTACTATAGCTTTTCTCCTGCCACTATTACTAACATCACTCTTCATGCATTCACTATTACATTTATCAATTATATTTTTCATCTCTTCTAAATTTAAGTTCGCCTGACTCTCATTAATTGAACAGCATCCAACACCAATATTCATATATGGCATTATGTTTATCATTTCAGAGATATAATCTAGTGATTTGCAATAATCACCTTTAAAGGTATTTTGAAAATCCAAATGAATATGGCCACCACCTCCACCTGGATTCAGTTTCGTTAATTCTGGATTTTTTTGAGCTTTTAATAATAATTCCTTTGTTTTTTTCTTTTCCTCCACAAGCTTGTAAGGCCTAACCCCATATACTAGATAATTACTGTCTGTGAAAGCTATAATTTCACTAATTTGTTTTTGAGATAATCGTACTTCTCGTATAGTATCATATACAATATCCATCATTTTTTTATAGGCAAACTTTTTATTTGCAATCTCTTCTAAAGTAAATGGCGAACTATTTATTTCCACTACCTTTGGATCAGTTGATATTGTAAATTTTTCTTCTTTATCTTTTCCATCTTTTTTATAAGTAAAAATAACATCATATGCTATTGCTTCAGCATGTGGGTGAAAACTTTTTTTTATTTCACATTTAAAGTCTGGATGCTTTTTGCATTTAGCATTAATTAGGTTTGAAATATTTTCAGCATACATTCTGGTAACAGTAGTAGATATCTGCATCGATCCATACATCTCTTGTGCTGCTTTTGTAATCTCATTGGAAAAAGTTATCTCTGGCCCAAATTTGATCTCTTGTCCTGGCCCCTTAGTATTTTGATTACCAAGTTGAACATCTTCACTTGCACTAGTAGTGGTCATTATCGTATTGGTGGTAATAGCACTAATAGTAAGTAAAGAAGAAAAAATTAATAAAAAAAGAACAAAGGTAATTAATTTTTTTTTAGCTGTTTTTATTATCATCAACTTCTCCTATCGAAATAAATTACTATTACTAAGTATTATAATCCAAATTTTAAAATATACTAAAAATATTATACAAAATTAATTCAACTTTATTTTAAAGCATGTTTAGCATCTATATATTTTTTAATTTGGGGTGTTTTGAGCAAATAAACCAAAAGGTTTAATTGTTGATTAGATAGCAAGTATTTTCTTTGCTTCGGCCACGGTTGCAGGATGGCGATCAAACTCATTAGCAATGCGGACAACTCTTTTAATTAGTTCTGCATTTGATTTACACATTTCACCTTTACGATAAAAGATGTTGTCTTCAATGCCCACGCGAACGTGTCCACCCATTGCTACAGCAGCAGTGGCGAGAGGTAATTGATAGCGACCAATGCCTGCTACGGCCCAAGTTTGGTTCGCCGGCAAACGATCAACTAACATTACTAAATTTCTTATCTCGCCACTCATTCCTCCAGGGACACCTAAAACAAAATCAACATGAAATTTATGTGGAATAAGATTTTTCTTTTTAAAGCGTTCAACCGCCTCAAGCATTCCATAATCAAAAATTTCTAATTCGGCCACAACACCATTTTCTTGTAGTGCTTTGGATATTTGAATAATAGTTGCTTCAGAATTTTCAAAGATGTCTGATCCAAAATTCATCGTGCCCATGGATAGTGTGCCCATTTCAGGTTTGAGAGAGAGAGGAGCACAACGAAGATCAACGGCAGTTCCAACTGCGCCACCTGTAGAGTATTGTAAAATACACTCACAACGTTCACGAATTAATTTTGAAACCTTTTCAAAGATATCCACTCTCTGAGTTGGACGTCCATTTTCATCTCTTACATGAAGATGAATAATGCTCGCACCAGCTGCCACTGCTTCCGCTGCAGAATTGGCAATCTCTTCGGGTGTGAGAGGGAGATGAGGATAACTCTCTCTCGTATGTTCGGCCCCGACCACGGGGCAGGAAATAATTATGGGATTCATATTATTATTACTACTCATATTTGCTCCTGTTTACTGTTTATTTAAGAAGTGCTTTTAAACTCCATAAACTTTCACCAATCATTTCACAAGCATTGTCTAGATCAGCATCACTGTGTCTGTAAGCAATGTAACCGTGGTGATATGGTTGTAAGAATACATTTCTTCTGATTAGTTCAGTGTAGAAGCGATTACGTAAATCTTTGTATAACTTTTTTTCATCCTTTGGAAATGTTATATAAGGCATCCATGGTTCACCTGAAAATTCACAAGGAATCTCACTTTCAGCTATATACTTTTTCACTTTAGTTGCAAATTTTTGTCCCTTAACTTTGATAGCATCTAGAATTTTATCGCGCTCTAAAATTTCAATATTTTTTAAAGCAGCTACCATCTCTAAGCTATTTGGAAAAAATGTTGAGCTTAAGAATACTTTATCTACCAACACATCCATAATCTCTTTTTTTCCTACAAGTGCGCTGATTGGATAACCATTGCCCATTGCTTTTCCAAAGACTGCAAGATCAGGTGTAACTCCAAACTCTTTTTGGGCCCCACCTAAATTCACTCTAAATCCACTTCTAATTTCATCAAAGATTAAAACAGCACCATGATGGCGGGCCAACTTTTGCAACTCTTGCAAGTAACCTGGTTTAGGCATTTGTACATTTTCTGCTAGAGGATGACCTACTGGAGTTACAATAATAGCGGCAACATTGTTAGCATGTTCTTTAAGTAGTTTTTCAACTTCATCAAGATGATTGTAATGAAACTCATGAACATCTTCATAAAATTTATTTGGGATTCCACCTTTAACTTCTACGCACCAATCATGCCAACCATGATAACCACAACGTAATATTTTTAATTTTCCAGTGTAGGCGCGAGCAACTCTAGTGGCGATGGTAGTTGCATCTGAACCAGTTTTAACGAAGGAGACTTTTTCACAACAAGGAATTATCGAGCGTAATTTGTGAGCGAGTTTATTTTGCACCTCTTGAACTAAAGACATACAAAAACCATGATTTCTCATCTGCTCGATTACAGCGTTGTCGATTTCCTCTTCACGGTGACCAATAATAATTGGGCCATAAGAGCAAAGCATATCCAAATATTCATTTCCATCAGCATCGGTTACTTTACCACCCTTGGCGCTTTGGAAGAATATTGGATATTCACCAGGAACAAAATTATAAGGACGTCTGATGCCTGCAACTGCACCTGGAATTAAATCCCATGCTTCTTTGTATAGTTCATCTGTACGATTTAATTTTAATTTTGGTTTTTCTAGTTCTTTTGTATTACGCATTTTTTATTCTCCATCTTGGTAGTAGCTAGCGCTAACATTAGTATTAGTGTGAAAGTTAATGTTATCGTTAGTATTTTTATTATTATTACTATTTTCGTAGTTAATACCTTTCTTATCTAGGATCTTAGTGATTAGAAATGAAGCAACTTGAGAGGGAAGAGTGCCTGGACCAAAGCCAGCTTCATAACCAAGTTCAATTGCTAGATCATTAGTCACTCGTGGGCCACCGGCCACTAACAAGAATTTCTTTCTTAAATTTTCTGCTTCCAACAATTCAATAAATGCAGTGAAGTTTCTAATGTGAGCATCCTTTTGAGTTACAGTTTGGGAAACTAAAATGGCATCAGCATCGATTTCTAGTGCTTTCTTTAAAAGTTCTTCGGTAGGAATTTGAGCACCCATATTGTAAGCACGAATCTCAGGATATCTTTCTAAACCATAATTTTGATTGTATCCCTTCATGTTCATAATAGCATCGATACCTACAGTGTGAGCATCGTCACCAATAGTGGCACCGACAACTACCAATGGACGAAGAAGTCTATTTTTGATCAAATCATTGATCTGATAAAAATCCATCTCTTTGGTTGTTACTTCGGATGCTTTAACCTTTGAATAATCGATCATGTGTTTTGCACGAGCGTAGACTACAAAGTAAGTAAAATTGTGAGCGATTTTATGAGCGTGAGTAACTTGAACTTCATCGAAGCTAAGTTTTTGTACATATAATTCTGCTGCTTTCTTCGCACGAGCGGAGCATTCTACTGGTAGAGTGAAGGAGAGTTGAACTACACCATCATTTAGAGTATCACCATAGGGTTTGATCATTTGAATGGTGGAGAGATCATCTACTTTTGTCTTAGCATTTGCTTTTGCTTTTGGTTTTGCATTTGCTTTTGGTTGTACTTTTGGTTTTGTTTTTAATTTTGTTCTTGTTTTTGTTTTTGTTTTTGTTTTTTGTGCACTCATTATTTAATCACTCCCTCTCTCTCAATTTTATCCATAACAGGATTTGAGTAATCTCGATCTTTCTTAAATACCCCATCAAGTCCCTTACCACCAGTTGGTAGACGTTTTACGTCTGCAAATGATCCTTCGGCAATGGCGTTGATCAAACCAATACCCTTAACTTTTTCAAGGAAGGAAAGAACTTCATCTAATACTTGGTTTGCACGTTTTACAATGAAACCATCTTTTTTATATTCAATCTCCTCACCCAAATTTTTGGCCACATTAAAAGCATAGTTGATACTGTTAAGCGCTTTATATCGATCTTGCATTAGCGGTGTATGAATTGCTTCGGTTAAGATACCTGCTAAATGAATTCCTTGATGAGTGGTAACTGATGCTAAATTAAATAGTGTATCCATGGCGTGAGATTGGAAGATATCAGTGCTCTTATATTTTGTTGGAGGCATATACTTGAGAGGAGCATTTGGAAATAAAGTGCATGCCAATTCTGCGTGTGCCAACTCGTAAAGAAATGCATTTTCTACTTTAGGATTTATCTCATATGCATGTCCTAATCCCATCAGATCTTCTGTTAAGAGTGAGTCCTTTGCCAATGCTTCGTTAATTAATTGAGAGGCAGTTACAGTGTATGCATTCTCAATAGCATCGGAGGTAGTTAAATAGTTATCTTCTCCAGTATTAATTATTATTTTAGAGCGAGCGCAGATTAAGCGACTAAAATATTGATCAATAAAAGTTCGTTTAGCATTTATATCTCTAAAAAGAATTCCATACATGGAATCGTTTAAGAGCATATCTAAATTTTCTAGGGCCGCACAGGTTGCAATTTCGGCCATACAAAGTCCGGAGGAGTAATTTACTAAGCGAATGTAACGACCAAACTCTTCGCATGCTTCATCTAAAGCGGCCCTCATAATTCTAAAATTTTCTTGAGTGGCAAAGGTTCCACCAAATCCAGTAGTGGTTGCACCGTAAGGAACATAATCTAAGAGTGATTGAGCAGTACTTCTAATAACTGCAATAATATCTGCTCCCGCCATTACTGCTGCTTTTGCTTGTGTACGATCCTCGTAAATATTTCCAGTGGCCACGATTAGATAGCGCCAAGGTGTGGGAGGAACTTTGTAGCGTTGTTGTTTTTCTTGTTTTACCTTTCTTGATTTATCGATCAGCTCAACTGCTTTGTTGGCCATCTCCTCTTCTTTTGCGCGAATTTCTCCGGCAGAAAAAGATGTAATATTTCCAAAATCAATTTTGTTATCAATAATTATTTCAGCGGTTGCTTGAGGATCTCTTTTAGTTTTTAAGAGAGCGGCAGCGAAGTGATGAGAGATTCCAGTACCTAAACGCTCTTTGCGTTTCAAGATGTCAACGATTCTATTGGAGAATGGAGTGCCATCCTTATCAACGCCATCAACTCCATAGAGACGTAAAACAGCACGTTCTACTGAAACTGATGAATGCAATTTTACAAATTGATGAACCTCTTTTGCAATTTCTCGTGCTAGATCTTTTGCACGGTGAATTTTGTTTGGATCTAGATGGATATTAGGCATTAAAACGCACTCCTTTATTTTAATAATTAAAACAAAAAAATATCGCTTATTTTAACGTTTATTTAGGATTTTGACTATTCTTTTAAAGAGAGTTTGATCTTTTCTTTTATTGTTTCAGAGATAGAAAAATTGAGTGCCAAAGAGAGAGGTCGCTTTAGATTGTTATGGGCCCAGGTTTGTAAATTCTTATCTCTATCGCTCTTATCGCTGCTACTATTATCTTCTCTTTTACAAAAGAGTTCTACTGAGAACTCCTTATTTGTATTATTACCTTCATTACCTTCACTACCTTCACTCATACGATAGAGAGAGATAGAGTTATTAGATAAAACTTCGGTATAGTGAGTGCTGCAAAAAAAGAGTATCTCCTTTTTTGAGTCTGAAAACTCCTCTAAAAATATATTTGACAGCATTGCGCCGCTAAGTGGGTTAGTTGATTTAAATAGTTCATCAACTAATACTACGCTGCCAGTTTCAAATTTTTGAGAGAAGAAATTCATCTCTTCTGCAAAGCTAGAAAGACCAGTTTGTAAATTTCCATAACTTGGAAGATGGATTAAAATTTGAGATGGAAATTTTGAAATAGATAATTTTTTTGCGGGAATTGGCAGTCCGATTTTTATCATCATTAGCAAGAAATAGATGGTTTTAAGCAGAGTGGTTTTACCACTCATATTCCCACCAAACAAAACATTGGAACCATTTTCGATATCGATGCTTAGTGGAGTGTAGCGTTTTTGTTTTTCCTCTTTATTCTTTAGTGCAGGTAAAATTCCCTCTTGAATTGTGAAAGAGTAGTGCAAATTTGTTGGAAAGGTTTGAAATGTTGGAAATGAGAGAGAGTAACGTTGTTTACACCAAACTAAGCAGTAGTTGAATGTTAACTCTAAGCGCTGCTGGTAGCATTTGTTGAACTCAGGATAGAATTTTTTTATTTTGTTGTTTAATTGTTGTAATTTATTTTCTAATTCTTGAGAGAGGTTGAGTGCAAGCTTATCCTTTTTAGAGATTTGACTCTTTATACTCTTTGGAAGTTGATAATCAATTAGATAATAAGAATAAGAGTGCCCACTTTGCTTACTTACCGTTAGCAGAGGAGATTTCTCAATTTTTTTATTTTTTGAAACCTCTTGCGCGCTTACCTCTTTGGGATATGGATAGAGCATCTTGAGTTTAGTTTGCTGTAAGATATCCTTTTCATATTCAGTTATTGCTTTTGAGATATTATCTTCAAGAATTTTAATCTCCGTTAAGGTATCCGAAAAATTCTCAGGTATTAAAAAATTCCTAAAATTATCTTCTAAGTACTCCTCTAAAAGTTTCACTAACTTTGCAAGTAGCGAGATTTTATTCCTATTTTCAACACCATCTTTTTCTTCCATTTTGATGATTTCTAACTCGCTGACCAGATAATTTCCTAGAGTATAGAATTGATAAAGTTGCAGTTTTCCACTCTGGAAAAGAGGAAGGATTTTATCTAAGTTTGCAAGAGATCTGCTTTGGGAGATTATCTTATCGATAGTTTCATTTCCAATTCTATCTTCAATTTCTTTCAAACTTTGGAAGTGATCAAAACCCTCTTCTTGAGTTAAGAAGTTAAGAATTTTATGTTGGAGCAAAGGAATATCCAGATCAAATAATTTAAAGTAATTTTCAATCTCTAATTCTTCGAACAACTCTTTCTTAATTAAACCATTTGCTAACTCTAATTTCATTTAAGTTCTCTCTGAAGATATTTATTACCGGTTTTTTACCACTGTACTTGTGTATTATGGATGTATCCATATCAACTTCTTCTCTCATAAAGAGTGCCGAGACATTGATTTGATTTAATAAAAGTATTTTGTGGTCTTTATCTTTGACTAGATCCTTGGCGAGATCCAAGACATCACTTAGAAGGGAGGTCTTGCAGGCTGAGACATCTTGATAGATAGTAAAGTTATCAAGAATTATTTTTAAGTGTTTAAATGGAACTAAGATATTATTAAGCGATTTTGTAAGTGCACTGTTTAGGTAGAGGTAGAGATTGCTGTTACTATCGGTATCGGAGTATTTTATACAATGTTTAATAAGTTCATCATCTAAAAAAGCTATCTTGGTTCCTCGGTAGATAGTGGAAATACTATTACTTTTACCCTGTTCGTATTCTATTTTTAAGAGCAGAGATTTTGTGTTGTTACCATTCTTATCATTATTTAAAATGTTTCTTATGTAATCTGCTATACAATGATCGCAACTAACAAGCCCTATTGGAACTAACAAATTATTTGCCTTATTGATCTGCTCTGGACGATTACTTAGAAGGAGCGAAAAGAAAAAGTAGTCACTGATTTTAGGATGGGCCAGCACCTGTCTATCAATAGAGCCATCAATTAGAAAAAATTGATGTTGATGTTGAAGTGAACCTTTTTTTGAATTTAAATTTAAATAATTTTTTACTTCCAGCAACTCATCCTTTTCATTTGGGCCCTCCAATACTAATTTACAATCAACCAACATCTGGCCCAAAATTAAAATTTTAGAAAATCTTGGGCCATCAAAGATGTGGATGATTTTATATTGTCCGCTTAATTTTTCCAGATGTTCGGTAGCAGTAACAAAGTAGTCGCCTCGATATATTGTTATATCTGGCTTTAGATATTTATGAAGATCGGAGCTTTCGTAGTTGTCAAACTCCTCGCCATTGATTCCAACAGAGGTAATGATAAAATTTCTTTCTTTAGCTTCTTTAACTTCTTTAGCTTCTCTTTTTAATTTTTGATAAACAAAATTAAGAGAGGTAGTTTTACCCGCATTCTTATCAGAACCAATAAAGGCGATAGTTTTCATTCTTAAATTATATTAAATTTAATATGATTTAAGAATAAACTTTTTCGAATAGATCTCTTAATTTTTTATGCTTACGAACTACATCCAAAGCAATCAAATCATGGTTAGGAGCATATCCGTTACCAACAATAAGTAGAGCATCGGAACCAATTCCCTCTGCTCCTAGTGCCGCCTTGGTAAAACTTGTGGCCATAGTGAAAAAGTATACAGTTGCATTGTTAGAGTTCTTTGCACACATAACAGAAGACATCTCTGTATTTTCAACTGGAGCACAGTTGATTACTACATCTGCCATCTCTCCATTGGTGATTCTTTCAACTTCTTTTTGACAATCAACTGGACTGCAAGCATCTACTCCCAAAACCTCATCACAATATCCGAGTTCTTTAATTCGATTACGTCCCTTCTCAGATGGTTGAATAGCAATCAACTTACCTGTTGGCCCCAAGATATCGCGAGCAACAGCACAGCAGATACTTCCAGATTTTCCACCGGCACCAATGATAACTACATTTTGATTTGGTTTTACTAAACGATATGTTTGAGCAGGAGCGCCGGCAACATCTAAGATTGCGAGTGCCAAAGTCTCTGGCATGTCAGTTGGGATTTTTGCTAAAACGCCAGAAGCAAAAAATACTGCGTATCCTTTAATCTTCACTTGATCACGATCTGGAAAAACAGTTATGATTTCTTCGATATGAAGTGGAGTAAGTGATAGCGATACTAAACTTGCAACCTTATCACCTACTTTAAAATTTTTTATGTTTGGATATTTTGAACCGATCTCTTTTACTTTTCCCAGAAGCATTCCGCCTGATCCGGTAACTGGGTTTTGTTGTTTTCCTCTCTCTTTAACAATTGAGAGAATCATTTTTTTTACACCTTCGATATCGTGATTGCATGCCTCTTTCATTTGTCTAAAGGATGCTGAATCTATATTTAAAGTATCTACTTCAACTAATAATTCGTTATCGTAGATTGGTAGAGAGTTGTCGATTCTTTGAGCTGTTTGAGGAAGAACTTTCTCAGGGAAAATAACTCTATGTGTTCCATAGCGGCACGCTTCTTTTTTCATTTTAATTTTCTCCAAAAATAAATTTTAAAAATAAATTGTAAAAATAAATTATAAACAAACTAATCTTAATAATCTTTAGAAGATTGTGTAGCAAAAAAAAAAGAAAAAGTCTTTAATTTATGCTAATCTTTGTGGTGCCAAATATCGTAAAGTTGTGTTAAATATCGTCAAATAAAAATTAAATTTTATCAATTGAAAATTAATTTTAAATGATAGTTAAGGGGTAATTGATTATGAAAATAGAATTAAAACATCGTGAGTTTAGAGAAGATCATTTTTGGAAAGAGTTACCAGGATGGAAAGAAGTAAGTGAAGAGCAATTCAACGATCACAATTGGCAGGCACATAATTCGATTCGCAAAGTTGATCAAATTAAGAGTGTGTTGGGGTCCAGAGTTAGTGATGCATTCATGAAAGATTTGATTGATGGACAAAATCTAACTCCGATGAATATCCGTATTACTCCTTATGTTTTTGCTTTAATAAATTGGAATGATCCAATAAATGATCCTCTTCGAAAACAATTTCTACCAATTGCCTCTCAATTTAAAGCAGATCACCCATTCTTTAAGCTCGATTCTTTGGCCGAAGATAGTGATTCTCCAGTGCCACTACTTACTCATCGTTATCCAGACAAAGTTCTTTTTCTAACTATTGCAACTTGTCCTGTTTATTGCTCGTACTGCACTCGCAGTCGTTTGATTGGTGGTTCAACTGAAAAAATTGAAAAACATACTTACGGTGCCAATGTTAAAAATTGGGATCCAGTCTTTGAATATGTGCGAACTAATCCACAAATTGAGGACGTGGTTATTTCGGGTGGAGATATTTATAATTTGACCGCGGCCCAAATAACTTTGGTTGGTGAAACTCTATTAAACATTCCTCACGTTAGACGTCTTCGTTATGCAACTAAAGGGATTGCTATATTCCCTCAAAAGATTTTAACGGATGATGTTTGGGTAAATGCTATCTCTGCAATTAATAAAAAAGCAAGATCGATGGGTAAGCAGATTGCAATTCATACTCACTTTTCAAGTCCAACAGAGATAACCAAGTGGTCAGTGCAGGCAATGGAACGTTTGTTTGCAGAAAATATTGTGGTTAGAAATCAAGCAGTTTTACAAGAGGGAGTTAATTCAAATGCCCTTGAGATGGTTACTTTAGTTAAGAAACTAAGCTACATCAATATTCAACCATATTATGTTTTTGTTCCTGATATGGTTCAAGGATGTGAGCACTTCAGAGTTACTTTGAGAGAGAGTGTGGAATTAGAAAAGTGTATTAGAGGAACAACTGCTGGATACAATATTCCTACTTTTGTTTGTGATCTTCCAGGAGGCGGAGGAAAACGCCATGTGGCCTCTTATGAATATTATGATGAAGAGAATGGTATTTCAGTATGGAAAGCACCATTTGTTAAACCAAATATGATTTTTACATACTTTGATCCAATTCATAAGTTATCAAGCGAAGCTCAACGTCGCTGGAGTGATGAGAAAGAGAGAGAGGCGATGGTTATAGAGGCAAAAAAGAAAGTTATGTAATCTAATCTAGTCTAAACAGTAGCGGTTTCATTTGCTGATGAACTTGATTTAGCTCACTACTCTTCCAATAATCATCAATACGTTTTCTTAGCTCGTTTTCATTTGTATTATCAATCTCTTGTTCAAATTTTCCGCTTAAAATATCTTCCAGAATAATAGTTGATAAATTTTGTTTGAAATGATCATCAAGTAAAATATTTTTGCCCTTCTCTCCTCCAATAAGGGCATTGGGACTGATTAATTTAAAAAAATCATGAGGGCCCACTTTTATTAGGGTATCAACAATTAACTTCACTTCGTACCAACATTCAAGATAGGCAACTTCACGCTCAATTCCTCTGGCCCGCAGTAAGTTAAAGCATAGTTCAGATAGATATGGGAGTACAGAGCAAAGAATTGATTGCTCAGAGAAGAGATCGGCCACGCACTCTTTGTAAAAAGTTGTTTGATAGGGACCAGAATTAATGCCTAACTTTTTGGCCAGATCGAAGAGAAATTGACGATCATCATTTGCAGACTTGTTATTTGAATTATTTTCAGAATTGTTCTCGGAATTTTCTACGCTGTAAACTGCCGCCAATCCTCCTTTAACCTCATATTGAAATCTTAATTCACTGGCAATTGCTTTAGGTGCAAGCAAGAGATGAGTCCAGTTCTCATTGATGTATCTTAGTTGATAGCGATTAAAACTAAACCCATGTGCATAGATAAAGGTAGCATTTTGGTTAAATTGTTCTTTGTATTTAGTTAGAATTTCAAAGTGAGTGTTATCAGGAGTGAGCATTACAATGTGAGTGAACTCACTCAAATGTTCAAGACCTTCATTTTCAAGTGAGCAAATTTTTTTAAACCCAAGTTTGCGAGCTTTCCCACAAGAAGGACTATTTTTTTTTAAGAGTATAGTAAAATCTACACCTGAATCTCGAAGATTAAGGGCCCAGGCCTTGCCTTGATTTCCAAATCCTAGAATGGCCAGCTTATTTTTTTTATTCATTACAGTTTGCTATTGTTGATTAGTAATTCATCATCTTGAATATATTTATCACTTACAAAGTAACAATTAAGTAATTTACTCTTCTTATTTACATTTACATTTACCTTAATCTCTTCGTTAGTGGAAGATGATAATTGTTCTTCAGAAGTTGAATCTGTTGCGGTTGTGGTTATAGACTGGTGGAGTAGCGTAAGATTTTGTGCCAGTAGTTTTCGTAAGCGATTACACTCCATAAATGGATCTTCTTTGCAAAAATTTTTGTTATTACAAAGCACTCCAAGGATTACTCGATCGCCAGTCTGACAAATTATTTTTCTCTTCTCTTTGTCTATTATGGCCCTCATAAATTTGGAGCGAACATCCTCTTGGAGGAGTTTTTTATTACAAAATGCTGAGATACTAACTTTTGCGCCCATGCAATCAATATTGCTACTGCCGGCCGGATCGATGAGAGGAAGATTTTTGTAACCAAACAAATCGCATGCATCTCTAAAAGAGAAGCTATATTTGTTAGAATTTAATACTTCAAATTTTTTAAGTGTTATCTTATCTGTGATTCTTGCTGCTGTCGTTGCTGTCGCAGAGGTGATTGAAGTAGTGGCAATAACAGTAATGAAAGTTAAGATTGTAGTAAAGTAAATTGTTTTTAGTCTCATAATTTAATGTTTGCTTTTTTTTTTACCTTAATTCTATATTAACTCATCTGAAATAAATTGAAAGAAGATTTGAAGTGCTATTTTGACCCTGAATCTTTTATCTAGAGAATAAAAAAAATAAATATTATGGCATTTATTCTGCATGATCAAATATGTAGATATTGTTTCAGATATTGTTAAGCTATTTTGTTTAACAATAGAGTAAAAAGTGATAAAAGTTCTGAAATTTATTTTAAGGGTTTAAAGGGTTTAAAGGGTTTTAAGATAAATGAAATTAATTAGTTTTCTTTGTTTAATAGTTTTTATGTTTTGTGGTTGCAGGAGTAATATTGCCCATTCTGCAGTTAATCCACAAATAGAGAAGCTTGCTTTAACACTATCATTTCAAATGAGGGAACAGTTTAGATCAATAGTTTATCCATTAAAAAGCTCGCGAATGTCAGCAACTGATCCTTCTTCCTCTCCTTCTGCAGTCAACTACAATACTGAATGTGAAGATGTGGATTTAGCTTTAAAAAAGATAATTGCATTGAGTGAGGCAGGTGATTTTTATTCATGTATTGCCTTGGCCGACAATTGTACCCAAAAGTTTCGAAGAGGTGAGAATTTTTTAAACAATGTTTTAGTTGAGGGAGCAGTTTGTGCTACGAACTCTTTTCAATTCGAGAAAGCTAAGTTTTTCTTTCAAGAATCTTTGGTTGAGAATTATGATGAATCATCAATCTATTTAGGTACACTATATCTCTACGCTAAGTTTATTTATACTAATTTTAATCTTGATGAATCTGAAATAGAGAATATTTTAAAGAAGAGCAGCTTTTTAACAGTTGCTGATAGGGCCAATTTAAAGGAATTTCTTACCTATCTTGTTCAAGGTGGAGTCATTGATGATAATAAGTTGCTAGAAATAATTGGGCTAACAAAACGTTCCTATAGTTTTGCCGATTATATTTTTAGCGAACATCTTATCGCAGATATTCTTTATGCTTTTGCCAAACACCACAAAGATGACAAAAAAGCTTTAGAATTTATTACCAACTATCATAAAAAATTTATAAGACCGAGTTTATGGTTTTGGGGCTCCTATATAGCATTTTATAGACAAGACAAAGATAATTTTAAATTTGCAGGAAAGCTTTATGATGCTTTTTTAGAGGAGGCAAATCCACTCTCTTCATTACCACTGGAAAGAATGACCTATACCTATAGTGAATTAAAAGAGTCTGTATGTAAAAATTATTTTTTAAGAGGAGATGCTTTAAAGAAATTTCTAAGTATAAAAAACGATTGGTTACAAGGAAAGACTAATTTAAATGATACTTTAAAGAAAGCGCTGGATTTAAGTTTAAGTGAAAATAATAACAAAACAGACCTCTTAATTTTTATTGGTAGTTTGTATTTAAATAAGTCAGATGGATATCGTGCTCAAAAGTATTTTTGGGATGCTCATAAAATTTGTCCATACAACAATCGTTCTCATCGTGGATTAGAGGTTGTGGCCAGAAAGAGAAAACAAAAAGCTTATGCTGATTTCCAAACACTACTTGACGATATGACAGCGCAAGTGAGCAAATTAAACTTCAGTGAAAATTTAAGTAGGTATGTTGTGAATTATAATATTCTCTCTGATGGTGGAGTTGAAAAATTAAAATATGCCATGAGATTTTTTGTTAAACATATAGATAGTTTATATAACGATGGTCTTCGTCTCTATTTAAAAGATGTCTTTGAACTTTTAAGCGAAACTCCTAACAATGATTATCTTCAAGATCGACGTCTTCAATCTGCTGGATATGAGGGAGATAATCGTTTGTGGGATGATTTGCGTGGATCAGGTGGTGATATGGCAGTTGTTGATCTATATGAAACCTTGGGTGCAGTTTTTGGAGAATATCGTTTGGCATCTCATGAAGTGGCCCATCAATTTTATGCTAATCTTTTATCAGATGATATAAAAGCTTGTGTGAAAAATTTATATTTGGATGCAAAGAAACGCAATATGATCTCTGATCCCTATGCTGCCAGAAATGAATTGGAGTATTTTGCTCAGGCAGTTGCTCACTATACTGTAGATGAAGATGCTCCCTCTCGTTTTGGAATCAATCGTAAATGGCTTCAAAAAAACGATCCAAAATTATTCTCCTTAGTAAAATCAATTGAATCTACCTCCGATCTTTCGAAGATCAAATGCCCGTAGTAGATGAGTGTAAAAAAATAGTTACAATATTTTTTTTAAACGTTCTATAAGTGAAAGATTTATATTTACACAATTTATAGGTGATGAATTATTGGCATTGTCGTCACAATTACTTAATCGAAAGAGTTCTTTGTCGAATGCTGAAATAATTTCTTTGAGAGTTAATGCAATCTTTTGAAGTTGTTCGGGAGTATAGCATATATTACTATTGCTATTTCTTATCATATTTTGAAATTTTGAATTAGCACCCAAAAATCTCCTAGCGATTCCAAAATAGTAGTGAGCATCTGTGGCCTTTAGATTTTTTGATACTTCGAGGATTTCATCTATCGGACCACTGAAATTTCGAAATTGATTGTTTTTATCATTTTCACCGATGCAAACATTATTACATGTTTTTTGAGAAATAATTATTGCGATGATATCTGAAAAAAATTCACTGGCGGCGATTACTAACTTATAGGCATCGATAGAGAGAGGAAATTCATTGTTTGGAACATTTAAACGTTGAAACAGATTTTTATATTGATTTCTAAATTCTTCATCACTTAATTTTTCAGTTTCTTTATAAATATCATCGAATGTTTTATTTTGTCTTTGAAAGGAAAAATCCATATTTCCTCCTCTTTGGCGAGCATTGCTGATTGTCTCAAAGATATCAATTCTTTTTTCAAGTTCAGCATAGAGGTTGAAATTTTTCAGGTGAGGATAGTTTTGGGCCAAACGTGAAAAGATTGCATGCCCAATTTCGTGAGCAAGAGGCATAGTAAGCTCTATTGGTTGAAGGCATGAATTAGCTACCGATGATTTTTTCTCAATTTTATTTTGATCAATTAAAAATTTATCAACACCGGATTTAGTAAGTAAATCCGTATTAATGTTTTGCTTTTTTGAATAATGAGTGGGGATAACAACAAAATTATTATCATCTTGATAATAAGCATTGTTACCACAATTTATTACCATCATGTTGAATTTTACTGTTGGAATTTGTTTTTTTTCTGTTCCATCAACAATGTCGGTTAACATGTTAGCAATCTTTGAGAGAAGATTTTTTATTGTATTAATATCTTCATTGGAAACTAATTTGCTTTTATATATTTCCACATTTAAAGTAGGGGAGGTAAATATAATTTTCTTATTGCTATTGCTGTTGCGATTGCTGTCGTTAGCAATGGCACTGACAATGAATACTGTAGAGAAGGTAAAAGTAGTAAAAATAGTAAAGATAGTGAAAAATATTTTCATTTAAAACTCCAATTTGAATTGGTAATTTCAAGTATCTCTCTAGTTAAAAAAAATTAACATTTAATTTTTAATTGATATCTTGATTATTGAAGATAGTACTGTGTAATGCTTTGATATTTTTGATTTGGTTTTAAATAAAATTTATGTTAGTTTTAAAATATGCTTTTAAATTTTAAAAACAAAACTGTCTCAAAAAGTTGTCATATTTTAATGTGGTATTTGATATTTTGTCTTTCGATCACCTTTTCTAGTCAATTATTTGCAACTCAAATAGCGACCATTATAAGTGAAACAGCAATTATCTATGCAGATAAAGAGTTAACTATACCTATTGGATCAGTATCTGCAAAAAAGAGAGTAATCTTAGGAGACGTATCAACACTTCTATCAGATGATGATCCATGCCCTATCGTTGTTGAAGGAAAAATTGCTTATATTAAGCGAGTAGATGTTGATTTAAATACTTCTAAAAATAAAAATAAAAATAAAAATAATATAGATATAAGAAATGAAAATTTAAACTGGAGTGAGGATGATAATGATAATAAGAACTATAATTTAAATCCTAAATCAGAGAGAGAGGTGATTGTTAAAAGTGATCCAGCATTAATTTACTCAGATCGAGAATTAAAAGTACCGATAGGAAAAATTTCTAAGAATAAGCAACTAGTGATTGGCAGTAAATCGATTGTAATTAGTGGTGGAAGAGAGGTTTATGTAGTTATATTGAAAGATAAAATTGCTTATATAGATAGAGACGATCTTATCTTAAAAGATAAGAAAGACAAAAGGATTAAAAGAAAGATACAGGATATGAGTTTATTAAATAGTGAATCGCTATCATTTAATGGAAAAAATATTGAAAAGATAACACAACCGCTTGATGATTTTGAGAGTAGCGAATTAATAAAGAAAAAAGATATATATTTTGGTTATCAATATTTTTCCAACACTAGCATGTTCTCTTTTGGATTAGAGCTTTTTCCTAAATACTCTTACTCATTAATACTAGGTTCTGATTATTTTTTTTCATCTAGTAATAATAGCTCGATATCTGCTTTGGGAGTTAATTTAGGAACAAGAATAAGAGTATGGAGAATGAATTATTTTGATATTTTTATGATTTTTATAGGACATTATTTCCCTCGTTATACAAAAAGATCTGAATACGGTGAATATGGTGAATACAGTGAATACACGGGAAATGCAACCGGTATTAGTATGGGATCTCATTTACTATATCAAATTAATATGAAAATTGATGCCCGCTTGGGTATGAACTATATGATGTTAAGAGTTTCAGAATTAACCGACAAAAATAATGAGAGTGATTATTTGCAGAGTTCGAATTCCAATTCCTTGAGTATTATGCTCACCTTTGCCTATGCATTTTCTGAAATTTAATTCTTATTCTTTGATGATAACGAGTATCAAAATGCCTAGTTGAATTTATTTTTGAAATGAATAATGATTAAAAGTATAATAATAGTTGATAATAGACATGTTTGAACATGACTTCAATGCATGTTTAATATTGATAAAATTTAACAAACTAAATTAATGGAGGATTTTTTATGAAAAGAGGATTTTTTATTTTTGTATTACTTATGTGTGCTTTTTTTTCTTTGAATTTATTTGCTCAAGAAAACTGTACTGATGCTAAAAAGAAGGCTATTTGCAAGAGAGAAGTTGTCAAAGCAAGCGTTGATAAGATGTGTGAGATAGTTAAAGCAAAAGGTAAAGATGGTATAGCAGAAATTAAAAAATTTCGTTATGACTGTTGTGGAGAACCAGATTACATTTGGATTCAAACTTTTGAAGATAAACCATTCATGGTCATGCATCCAATAAAGCCACAATTAGATGGAAAAGATATCTCTGAATCGAAAGATCCAGATGGTAAAGCACTCTTTGTAGAATTCGTGAAAGCAGTAAAAGTAAAACCAGAGGGAGATTGGGTGACATACAAGTGGACAAAGTTTGGGGAGTCAGATCCTTCTCCAAAAGTATCTTGGGTAAAATCATGTAAAACACCAGATGGGAAAGATTGGGTATTAGGTTCTGGAACGTGGGAATAAAAATAATTTAATTTAAAAGGATTTTTATGAGTCGTGGTATTCACAATATTCATAATAGTCATAATATTCATAGTGCTAATAAAGGGAGTAATGGTTTATTAGCAAATATGTTTGCAATTATAGGGATCAAGTATAACTTGAAGACATTTCTTGTAGCATCTTTTGTAATTATTTCATTTTTTGCTTTATTAGCACTGGGTTTGATCAGCTACTATGTCTCACTTAATGCTATTAAAAAAAATATTAATGATAATTTATTGGCAGTTCATAGAAACAAAGTAAATGAGATATCAAGTATTTTAACAAATCAAGTAAGTAGCATCAAATCATTGGCATCCAGTAAGTTTATTCAGGATGCATCGGTTGCTTATGAGAGTATTGCTTTTGGTGCGGGAATTGATATTTCACAAGATACTCCCTTAGATCAAAAATACTACACTGATTTAGACAACAAATATAAAGAGATTTTTCAAGAGTTGCTTTTTCAATATGGAATAAAAAATTTAGGAATTATTCAAAGTGGTGGAATAGTTATTGCTCAAGCAAAACGAGATATTTTTTTAGGGAAAAATTTAATAACTGGTAGTTTTAAGGATACAAACTTAGCAAAGATATTTAATAGCATTGGTAAAGTAGAAGTAAGCAATAGTAGAGCATATTTAGTTGATCTATTTTACTCTGATAAATTGGGAAGGATGGCGTCTTTTCTCTTATTCCCAATGTTTTCTAAGTATGATCGTGATGGTTATTCGAAAAATGAACGAATGGCCACTCTCTATGTTGAGTTGGATTGGGAGTTAATAAATATTATTTCAAAATTTACTACTGGGCTTGGTTCGACTGGAGAGATTTATTTAATTGGAAGTGATAGGAAACTTAGGACTGATACTCGATCTTCTGATAGCAAATATACTTTAGGAAATCAATATGCAGGCAATGCTGTTAGTGAAGAAGGAAAGTTAAAATCTCCAATAATAGATAAGGTGTTAGCATTTGCTAGTGATAACTCGGAAACAGGTCGAATTTTAATTGAAGAAACTACTAACTATAAAGGAAAGAGTGTTTTGAGTGTTGGCTCGATTGAAAATTTTCTTGATAATAAGTGGGCCGTTATGGTGGAGATGACAACAAAAGAGGCATATGAACCAATTGTAAAGATGGGATATATAATTTTTATTGTTAGTTTGGCAGTATTAGTAGCAGCTATTATATTTGGTCTTAATAATAGGTAGTAAGATTGGAAGTGCTGTTCGCAAAATGGCGATCTTTGCGGAGGAAATTTCTAAGGGTAATATGTCTAAGATAGATGTAAATGATTCCACGGAGATTGGTGAGTGTATGCTGGCCATGAATGTAATGGTTGATACTCTAGTTTCAGTTAATAAATCTCTAGATGATGCAACTAAAGCGGTACTTAATGGTGATTTACATACTAGAGCAGATCACAGTTGCTATCAAGGTGAGTATAAGAGAATATTAACTGGTGTAAATCATCTGGTTGATGAGATACTGCGACCAATGAATGAAGCAGTAAAAGTTTTACAAGAGGTAGCAAAAGGTAATCTTAGTGTAGCGGTCAAGGGAGATTATAAAGGTGATCTTTCAATAATCAAAAATGCAGTTAACGAGACTACTTCATCGCTAAATAGTATTCTTACGAAAGTTGGCCTAGTAGTAGGTAAAGTGACTACTTCTTCTCAAGTGGTAACCGAGACTGGTGCCAACTTACAAAAGGGTGCAGCTAAACAAGCATCATCTTTAGAGGAGATTACTGCTTCTATGACAGAAATTGGAAGTCAGATCAACAGTAATGCCGAGAATGCAAGGAAAGCGCGAACACTAACCAGCGAAGTGAGTGATAGTGCAAACAAGGGAAATAGTCAGATGGCCAATATGTTGAAGGCCATGAGTGATATAATCGATTCAAGTCAAAACATTTCGAAGATTATTAAAGTTATCGATGAGATTGCATTTCAAACAAATCTATTGGCACTAAATGCAGCAGTTGAGGCAGCACGTGCTGGTAAACATGGGAAGGGTTTTGCTGTTGTTGCAGAAGAGGTAAGAAATTTGGCCGCCAGAAGTGCAGAGGCAGCGAAAGAGACTACAGGACTAATTGAAGATTCTAAATGTAAAGTTGATCAGGGTTCTAATATTGCAAAGGAGACTGCTACAGCACTTAATCACATTGTTACTGGAATAACTGAGGTAACTAAACTTGTAAGTGAAATAGCAGCGGCATCGAATGAGCAATCACAAGGTGTCTCGCAGGTAAATCTTGGATTAAAGCAAGTTGGTGAAGTGACTCAAAAAAATACTCAAGATGCTGAAGGATCTGCTTTGGCAGTAGAGGATTTAAATGTTCAATCAAAAACACTGGTAGATATGATTGGAAGATTTACTTTGGTCAATTCTGACTCTAATTCTGACTTTAATTCTGATCTTAAGTTATTGGCAGCATAATTCGTTTCGTAATGATTCAAATACCTCATCCATAATGGCAACGATATTATCTACAGTAGCTGTATCAATTGTCATGGCCGGTTGAATTCGAAAACTTCCAGTATAAGACATAGTAAGTAATCCACGTTTTAAAAATTGATCAAAGATCAGGTTACATTTTTCTTTAGAAAGTGGAGTGCGATTTTTTTTATCGCTTACCATCTCAATACTTAAGAATAGTCCTTGTCCTCTAACTTCTCCTATGAATGGAAAGCGTGAGGGATAATCTTTAATTTTATCTAGAAAATATTTGCCAACCCTATTAGAGTTCTCAACTAATTTTTCTTCATTGATAATTTTTAGAGCAGCATTGGCGGCCGCCATTGCTAATGGATTGCCACCATAACTAGAAGATGATCCCGAAGGATTTGACCACGGTCTGGCGGCCGTGATCTCATCACTTGAGATAATTGCACTCAAGGGGAAACCACCTGCAAATTGTTTTCCGATGGTAATAATATCTGGTTTAATTTGTGAATGCATTGATCCCCAATAGAGACCAGTACGACCAAAACCAGTAATCATTTCATCAACTATTAAAAGTGCCTCAAACTCTTTTGCCAAGTTTGCAACCTCAACCATAAACTCTATTGGTGGAATTACATTTCCAGCTGTTCCTTGCATTGGCTCGATAATAAAAGCGGCCACGCCTTCGCCCCCGCTACTAAGTTCCATCTTGAGTTGCTTTCTAGCCCACTCTATACAATAGAGTCCGCACTTCTTATTTTCATAACTCATTTTAAATGGACAACGATAGCAATTTGCATAGGGAAGAATATGTGTTCCAGGAGAAAAAGGTCCATAGGTATTTTTAAAATCAGAACCCATTAGAGCAAGCGCTCCTTGAGTCTTTCCATGAAATCCACCCCAGAAGCTAACTAATTCCCATTTCTTTGTATAATTTTTTGCAAGTCTTATTGCAGATTCAACTGCCTCTGCGCCACTAGAGTAGAATTGAATGCGATTTAAATTTTGATGTAGACGATGTTCATTTAGTTGTTGCAGTAATTCTATTCTAGCAGTTGAAGTAAAACTTCCAATTGCTACTTTTTCTAATTGAACTTTTAATGCTTCAATATATTTTGGATGAGAGTGACCGATACCGCCTACGCCAATGCCACCAATGATATCTAAGTATGTGTTGCCATCAACATCAGTTACTGTCGATCCGAGTGCACTGTCGACTACAATTCCCGCCATTAAAGCGAATCCTTGCAGACCAGGGGCAATCATTTTATCCTCTGATTTACGAAGAGAGATGCTTTTATCTCCAGGAACTGATTTGCTAATAATATTTGCTCTTTGATTTTTTGGATACGATATTGGATGCATTATTGGATATGATGTATTTTTGTTATTCATAATTTTTTTTACTACCGCTACTAATACTATCTGGCCAGAAACTTTTGATAGATGATAATTGATTAGCATGAAAAAAATATTGGAAATAAAACATTTACATCTCTATTGCTTCAGACATGGAGAGACAGATTGGAACAAGATCGGTCGCTTTCAAGGAAGAATTGATATTTTGTTAAATGAAAATGGTCGTGCGCAAGCAGCAGAGGTGGCCCCCAAATTAATGGACATTAAAATTCAAGCAATTTATTCCAGTCCGCTAAAAAGAGCATTAGAGACTGCGCAAATTGTGGCAAAATATTTAGAGGTACCTGTTTTTCAGAGGGAGGATTTGAGTGAGATTGATCCAGGCCTTGCCTCAGGATTATTACAAAGTGAAATTAAAGATAAGTTTGGAGTTAATTCTTTAGAGAGGTGGGCCAGTGATGATGAGAGTGATGATGAATTTGGATTTCCAGAAGGAGAGAAAAAAAATATTTTTCGTCAAAGGGCGGTGGCGGCCATTCGCTCGATCTTGAACATCGCTGAAAATATCTCTAAAAATTCCTCTAATAAAAATGTTGCAATTGTTACGCATGGTTTTTTCTTAAAACAATTAATCATTGCTCTTGGTAGCAAAGATCATTATGGAATGAAAAATGGTGAGATCGTGCATATCACCTATGATACAACACAAGATAGATTGCAGTTTATTGAGAGAATCAATCATTTGTCAAATGGGTGAAAGTGTATATATAATCGAGCAATGAAAAATAAAATAAATAGCAACATAAAGTTTAATGAAAAGTTTAGTAAAGAGTTTGGTGATCTCCTCGATCAAAGTAATGAAGGAGATGATGATAGTGGAGAAGATTTGTCAACTCATTCGTCAGAGTCGTCATCGTCACGGTCGTCTTCACCATTTAATAATCTGCTACAAGAATCATTTTCTGCGCCCATTAGAAAGTTATCTGCAGGAGAGAAGATTAGTTGTGAGTTGATGGCCATAGGTGATGCTGAAGTATTTTTTTCTATAAAAAAAGATGCAGGCAGACCAGTAGATGGAACTTGTTCGAGGAAGGAACTTCTTAATTCAGAGGGAATTTTTGCTTATAAGGTTGGAGATAAACTTGATCTTTATATAACAAAAGTAAAAGGATCTGAAGTCTCTCTTTCAGTTTCACCAACAGCTAAAAGTCATGCCCAAGATATACTTGAAGCATATAGGAGTAAGCTTCCTATAGAGGGAAAGATAAGTGAAGTTTGTAATGGAGGAGTACGTGTCTCTATTAGAGGGAAAGTAGCTTTCTGTCCAATAAGTCAAATTGATATATCAAGAGTAGAAAATGCTGCTGATTATGTTGGCCAAAAATTGGAATTTTTAATCTCCGAGATAACAGAGGGTGGAAGAAATATTATAGTTTCCAGACGTAAACTTCTGCAGTCTCAGAGGGAGCTCTCTGAAAAAGCATTTATTCAAAATACTAAAGAGGGCGATACACTAAAAGGAGTAATTAAAAAGATTGAAGCATTTGGTGCTTTTGTTGAAATCGCTCCAGGTGTAGAGGGACTCCTTCACGTTTCAGAGCTAAGTTGGTCGAGAGTAGATGATCCAAGAACAGTGGTGACTATAGGCCAAGAAGTTACAGTTAAGGTTATCAAGAGTGAAGTTAAAGAAGGAAAACTTAGAATCTCTCTTTCAATGAAACAAACATCTGATGAACCATGGATGAAGGTTTCTGAAAATTTTAAAGAGGGGCAAATAGTAACAGGTAAGGTAATTCGTTGTGTGAAGTTTGGTGCCTTTGTAGAGATAGCACCTGGAATTGAAGGGCTCATTCCTTTATCAGAGATGAGTTATACAAAACGAGTTGTTCGCTCAGATGAATTATTTAAAGAGGGTGAGCGTATTACTGTTATGATTAAGGAGATTCAAATCGATTCAAGACGTGCGCTTCTATCACTAAAAGATGCTGGTTCCGATCCATGGGCACTAGTTTTAGAAAATTTCCCTTCTGGATCAGTAGTAAGTGGAAGAGTTATTAGACGAGAGGTCTATGGAATTTTTGTTGAATTAGAAGAGGGAATAATTGGACTTCTTCCAAAATCGAAAGTTGCAGAAAATCCTGAATTTCCATATGACAAACTTAAAGTTGGAGATGTTACCACTATACAAATTGATGAAATAGATATGGAAGGTAGAAGAATCTCTTTAAATGTACCACCGGATCCAAATAAGGATGAGTGGAAGAAGCATTTAGAACAAAAACAACAGCAACAGCATCAGCATCATCAACAACAGACAACTTCGAAAAATAATCAATTTAGCTCTAAGCTGGCAGATAAATTTAAAAATATTTCTATAGTTAAAAAGGATCAGTAATCGTCATTATCCAAGTATTTTATAGGGGGGAGATAAATGGCGCATGATTGTACAAGCACAGATAAAGATAAAGACAAAAACAAAGACACTTATATTTTAATTGATCAAAGAAATAACAATCAATTGAAATTGAGAGATGGACTAATTATAGGTAGAAGTTCTAAATGTGATATAATTGTTAAGGATGTAGATATCAGTAGCAAACATATTAAAGTTTGTTTAGAAGAGGATGGTTGTTATATTATTGATTTGCATTCTTTCAATGGAACAAGGATAAACTCACAAAAAATTCCTGCGCAGACTAAGTATAAGTTGAACACAGGGGACACTCTTGAAATTGGTAAAATAAAATATATATTAAGTAAAAAACAGGGAACAGGGTCTGTTGATGCCTCTTCTGTTCAAATTTCCTATCCAAATTCCTCCTCTTCTGACGATACACAAGACATAACTTTAACCATGCAGACTAAAGTTCAACTTCAATCTCAATCTCAATCTCAATTTCAACATCAACATATTGAAGAGGCGATAAAAAAAGAACCATCGATTAATACCACCACCGATATAGATATTGGAAATTTTTTTGAAGGGATAAAGAAAAGCAATAGAGAAAAATCTACTTTACCACTGTATGAGCAAATAAAGGTTGATTTGCATGAGCAGGAGTTGAAACTAGTAAAATTGAAAGATATAAAGTGTAAATTGGAGTTTTTTGTTAGTGAGAGAAATAAATTAATAGATAGACTTCAAAAAAAAGAGATGGAGTACAAGAGAAAAAATCACCATGTGATGAGTGTTGATTTATATAATTTATATGTTGTTGAGATGGAAGAGTTAGAGAGAGTTATAAGCAAGGCAGTTCAAAGAAGTAATTCTTTAAAGCATAAGATAGATGAGTATAATGAAGTAAAAACGTTATTTAATGAAATTTTGTTATTGAAAGAAGAGATTAGAAAAGCAAATCATAGTGAAGCAGAAGTGGAAAAACTAAATGCAGAGATAGATGATATGACGGAGATGTGTTCTGATTTGCAGAGAAAGTATTTAAAAGAGAAGCAGACTTTTGAGAAAAATGAAAAAGAAGAGAGAGAAAATAAGAGAAAGAGATTAGAAGAGGAGATTAGTAGATTAAAAGAGGAATTAAATAAAATAGCATAATGTTATAATGTTCTAATGATCTAAAGCATTTTTAACCACTGAAAGTAGTTTATTGATGTCATTGTTTTTAGAACGTGAGCTTAAAACAACAAACTTTGCTTCGCTATTTAGCTCACGAATTTGAGTCATTGCTTCGAAGCCACTAAGGTAAGGTAGATTCAAATCCATAATGGTTAAAACTGGAGAAAATATTTTAAACTTTTCAACTGCTTCTGGACCTGTTCCCGCTTCTTCTATTTCAAATCCTTCATTGTTTAAAATTTGAATCATAACATGTCTGAGTGTCTTCGATTTATTTACAACTAATATTTTTTTATTGGATTGCTTGTTTTGTTCCTTGGATGCACTAGAGATGTTTCTTACATCTTCAATGATTTGTCCGATGTCGAATGGTTTTAAGATGTAAGAAGAGATGTCAACTGCTTGCAAAGAACTGATATCACCCTCATCTTTATTCTTAGATGTTAGAACAATAAATTTAACATTGCCATCCATTCGTCTAATTTCTCTCATGGCATCGAAGCCATTCATTACTGGCATAACCAAATCCATGATAACGATGTTTGGTTTAAATTCTACAAACTTTTCAATTGCCTCTTGGCCATTAGTTGCTTCAATAACTACAAGCCCCTCTTTTTGTAAATTTTTTGCAACAAAAAGGCGAATGGTTTTCGAATCATCAACTACTAATATTTTATCTTCGGCGGTAATTCCTTCTTCTGTAAAGTCTATACGTGGAACCGCTTCTTCTTCTTGCTCTATTTGTTCTTTGGAAAGAGCAACTTCCTTAGAGAGAGAGGTTTTATTAATAGTCTCTAGGATAAAACTCATATGTAAGGGCTTGGTAATGTAACATAAAACTCCTAGCTCTTTAGCATTCTCTGCATCCTCTTTGTTTGTTACTGAACTTAAAATAATAAAGTTGGCGCGATTATCGATTTCGCGTATCTTTTTAATGGCATCCATACCTCCTAGTCGAGGCATAATTAAGTCAATGATCACTAAGTTTGGTGCAAAGGATGTGTACTTTTCAATTGCTTCCAATCCATCTGCTGCTTCTTCAGTGATGTAATGTTCTTTCTTTAATCCACTCTTGAGTGCGGCCCTAACTGTTTTGGAATCGTCAACGATTAAAATTTTATTGAGAGTTGTGGCCGTAGCTTTTTGTTTTTCAGAGAATAAAATTTTAAAGCGGATATGGCCACTTTCTAAATGGAAGAGAATTTCATAAAGGTATTTAACATTATCACTTTTAAATGGAAGTTTTAAATCTGGACTATCTTCGTTGGATATTAAATTGTTAAGTTCAGTGAGTAATCCTAGTGTTGACCACTCGGAGATGGTTTTACCAATGATGGTGTAAAAAAATTCACTTAAAACATCTTTGATAAGTTCTTGAGCATTAGCGAATTCATGTTCAAGACCAATGTTTTTAGCAATGGTATTAGCGACAATTGGTGGTAGAGTATTATCAGAAAAATCTAAAACGAAAGCACCGCAGACACTTTTTTTATTATTTTGAAATGGTACTACGTAAGTAAGAGTATCGTAATAGTCGACTGATAAATTTAAGTTTTGTTTTATTTCAATACCTTCGATTGCTTCACTTAAAATATTTTTTACTGTACCTATATGTGCTTCAGGTAGACGTTTAAAATAGTTATATACACTATCTTTTTTATGTTTGTTGAGATTGTTGTTAGCTATAGTGGATTTGTTTGTATTGCTTGTTTGCTCTGCTGCTAGTTGATCTGTTGCTTGATTTGTTGCTTGATCTGTTGATGAACTTGTCGATTTATCATCATTAAGATTATTAATATTGCCAGAACCATCAGCATTGCTACTACTAGCAATTCCTAGATCAAGAAAATCAGTAACACTATATTTTGCAGTAAAGTTTAGATCGTTATTTTTTAAGAAGGCACGAATGATATCGATCTCTCTAATAAGGTAATCACATTGAATTCGGTTTATTCCAGATTTACTGACCACTAAGAGTAGATCTTCTAGATGATGAGCATGTTTATTTAGCTCTGGTAATCCCACCATGCCGGACATACCTTTAATACTATGAAAAACACGCATGAGTTGAGTAAAAAAATTCTTCTTTGTGGTAGGATCGAGTGGTTTACCATCATCTTTTATTAGACCAAGCAATGATTCTTCAGCTTCTTCTAGTAAATCTTCGCAATCAGCAGAAAAGTTTTTATAGATATCATCATCAATCATAAATTATTCTCTATTATTAAAGTAAAGGTTATAAAATAAAAAAGTAATTCAGATACCTAATATTAGTTTAGGCCAGGTGTGAATAAAATTCTATGGGAATTTTTTATAATTGATAAAGATAATGAAGTATGAAATATGATTATTTCGATTCCGCTAATCTCTTGTATTGCTCATATCTCTCTTTTACGTAAACACTAAAGCGCTCTTTAAAAGAAGCAGAACGCTCAGGGAAGCTTCTTTCTAGAGAGGTGTAACGTGTCTCTTCTTTCAAGAAATCAGTAACAGCATATTTTGGTTCTTTTGAATCTAAGATAAGTGGATTTTTTCCCTCTGCTTTAAGTAGTGGGTTGTAACGATATAAAATCCAATAACCAGAATCTACTGCTAACTTTTCACGTTCCTGACTCTTAGACATATCTATTCCATGATTAATACAAGGAGCGTATGCAATTACAATTGATGGGCCATTGTATGCTTCTGCTTCTTTGAGAGCTTTGATTAATTGATTTTTATTAGCTCCCATGGCCACAGATGCAACATAAACGTAACCATAGCTCATAAACATCATACCTAAATCTTTTTTAACAGTATTTTTTCCTGCTTCTGCAAATTTAGCAACAGCACCTAGTGGTGATGATTTAGATGCTTGTCCTCCAGTATTTGAGTAGACTTCAGTATCCATAACCAACACGTTCATATTTTTTCCAGTTGCCAGAGAGTGATCAAGACCGCCGTAACCAATATCATAGGCCCAGCCATCTCCTCCAAGTGACCAAACTGATTTAGCAATAAAATAGTTTTGTAATTCAATTGCTTTCTTAATTAATTTTTCACTCGAAGAATTTGATTTTTTAAGTGCTACTGCTAATAAATCTTTTATCTTATGAGCATTTTTCTTTGCTTCTTCATCTGTAGCATCCCAATGTTCAAGTGACCAAGTAAGTGCATTTTTTAATTCATTGTCGATGCTAGATCCAGCAGAGGCAGTACTAATAAGTGTACTGGCCGTGCTCTTTAATAGTCTACGATTGGAATCAACTGCTAGTCTCATTCCTAATCCATATTCAGCATTATCTTCAAAGAGTGAATTGGCCCAAGCAGGTCCATGCCCATCTTTATTTTTACAATAAGGAATTGATGGGAAAGTTCCGCCCCAAATGGATGAACAGCCAGTAGCATTTGCAATGATCATGCGATCGCCGAATAGTTGAGTAAGTAAACGAACGTATGGAGTTTCACCGCAACCACCGCAAGCACCAGAGAACTCAAGTAATGGTTGTTTAAATTGGCTACCCTTAACTGTATCTTCTTTATTGCTTCCTAAAATGTCTGTTGGAAGTGAATCAAAAAATTCAGCATTTTTAGTTTCACCACGAGTACGTTCTTCATCTGTAGGACTCATAGTAAGCGCTTGAACTGGACACTCATTCACACAATCTTCGCAACCAATGCAATCTTCTGGATAGACTTGAATTTTATATTTATAATCTTTATCTTTTCCTTTTGCTTCAACAGCATTAAAAGTTGAAGGTGCTGATGACAGACTCTTTGGTTCAATTAATTTTGCACGAACAGCAGCGTGTGGACATACAAATGCACATTGATTACATTGAATACATTTATCAGCATGCCAGTGTGGAACTTTAGGAGCAACACCACGTTTTTCTAGACGAGTAGTAGTGTTTGGAATAATTCCATCATAAGGCATCTCAGATACTTTTATTGTATCACCCTTTTCTCTCATGATTGGTTCAATAATTGTGCGAGTGAAGTGATCAGCATTTTCTGGAATTAAACGCTTCATTGGTGTTGATTTGCCTGTTGGTTTACTTGGAACTGGAATTTCTTTAAGAGCATTATCAGTAGCATCTACTGCCTTCCAGTTCATATCCACAATTCCTTGGCCCTTTTTAGAGTAGGATTTTTGAATTGCTTTTTTAATCATACCAACTGCCTCTTTACGATCGAGTACGTTTGATATTGCAAAGAAAGCTGCTTGCATAACAGTGTTGATTCGAGCGCCAAGTCCTACTTCTGTAGAAATTTTTAGAGCATCGATATTATAGAGTTTGATTTTCTTTTCTATAATAGTCTTTTGCATATCTTCAGTAAGATTATTAAATACATCCTCTGATTTCCAATTGGAATTAATAAGTAGTGTTCCACCATCCTTAATTCCCTCTAAAATATCGTAGCGACCAATGAATGCAGGATTATGGCAAGCAATGAAGTCTGCATGATTTACCAAGTATGATGATCTGATTTGCTCTTTACCAAAACGCAAATGGCTTCTGGTAATACCACCAGATTTTTTAGAGTCATATTGAAAATATCCTTGAGCATACATTTCTGTATTGTCACCAATAATGGTGATTGAGTTTTTATTTGCACCAACAGTACCGTCAGCTCCTAGTCCCCAAAATTTACAAGTGATGGTTCCTTTAGGAGTAGTATTAATTTCTTCTTTAACAGGAATCGAAAGATGAGTTACATCATCATTAATACCAACTGTAAAACCATGAGTGCACTTAGCATCTAGAAAATCATAAACTGCTTTTACCATTGATGGAGTAAATTCTTTAGAGGACAATCCATATCTACCACCAATAATTTTTAATTCTTTTCTATCTTTGAGAGCGGCCAATACATCTAAGTATAATGGATCGCCGATAGCACCTGGTTCTTTTGTTCTATCTAGTACTGCAATCTTTTTTACAGAGGATGGAATTGCTTTCGCAAGTGTTTCGCCACAAAATGGTCTAAATAAACGTACTTTTACTAAACCAATTTTTTCACCCTTATTTCTTAAGTAATTAATTGTCTCTTCGATTGTTTCACAACCACTTCCCATAGCTATAATTAATTTTTCAGCATTAGGATCACCTACATAATCAAATAAGTGATATTGTCTTCCAACTAATTTTGCAACTTTGTCCATATACTCTTGAACAATTGCTGGAGTAGCAGTGTACTCTTTATTAGTAGTCTCTCTTCCTTGAAAATATACATCTGGATTTTGTGCTCCAACTTTTAATTTTGGATTTTCTGGATTGAGAGCGCGAGATCTGAAATCTTCAATGTATTGTGGTTCGATAAGAGATGCTAAATCATCATAACTTGCAACTTCAATTTTTTGAGTTTCACTAGAAGTTCTGAAACCATCAAAGAAGTGTAAGAATGGAATTTTCGATTTAAGAGTGGCCAGATGTGAAACGATGGCCATATCCATCACCTCTTGCACTGAAGATGATACGGTCATAGCAAAACCAGTATTACGAGCAGACATCACGTCAGAGTGATCACCAAAGATAGAGAGTGATTGAGCTGCAAGCGCCCTTGCAGAGACGTGAAAAACAGTTGGTAACATTTCACCAGCGATCTTGTGCATGTTTGGTAACATAAGCATTAGACCTTGAGAGGCAGTAAATGTAGTAGTGAAAGCACCAGCAGAGAGTGAACCATGAACAGCACCGGCCGCTCCTGCTTCTGATTGCATTTCGATTACATCAACTACTTCGCCAAAGATATTTTTTCTACCATTGGCGGCCCAAAGATCAGAGTACTCACCCATCTCAGAGGATGGAGTGATTGGATAGATAGCGGCCACGTCGCTAAAAGCGTAAGCTACATGAGCAGCAGCATTGTTACCATTAATTGTTTGCTTTTCGAGTTTTTTCATAAAAATCCTTTGCTAAAAAATTATTCCAAAATCATTAATAAGATCATTCTAAGATCATTCTAAGATCATTCTAAGATCGTTCTAAAAATCGTTTACAAGTGAAATTATAAATTAGATACAATAAGATTACTACAATAGGAATAAATAATAATTATTATCATTTTTGTCGGGCAATATCAGGAATAGTAAAATGAATACGAATGTTGAGTTATTAGCACCAGCTGGAGATTTACATACGGCAATTATTGCCTATAATGCTGGTGCCGATAGTGTTTATCTTGGACTAAAAAACTTTTCTGCACGAAAATCCGCTACAAATTTTTCCTTCAAAGATTTAAGGCGTTTAAAGCATTATGCTCTTCATGCGCCAGAGAGAGAGAAAGGGAGAGAAAAAGGGAGAGAAAAAAAAATATATGTAACTTTAAATACTCTTCTTAAAGATAGTGAACTCCAATTACTCTGTGACACGCTTGAAGAGCTGAGATTAATCGCTATTGATGGTCTTATAATTCAGGATTTGGGTCTACTAGAGATTATAAAAACAAAATTTCCAGAATTTAAAATTCATGCTTCAACTCAAATGGCGCTTCATAATTCAATGGGACTTGAATGGGCCCAAAAAAATGGAATAAGTAGAGTGGTACTTTCAAGAGAGTTGTGTATAGATGCAATCAAGAATTTAAAGAATTTAAAGTGCCAGTATAGAGAGATGGAATTGGAAGTCTTTATTCACGGCGCTCTATGCTACTCCTTTTCTGGTCTTTGTTTATGCTCAGGTCTTCTCTTAAATCGTTCTGGAAATAGAGGAGAGTGTGCGCAAATTTGTCGCAACTATTTTTACTCTGCTAATAACAATAATCCTAAGAATGAAAATAAAAAAAATTATTGTTTTTCATGTAATGATTTAAATTTAGGAAGAGATATTTTGAAGTTGGCGGAAGCGGGAGTGAACTCATTTAAGATTGAAGGAAGAATGAAGAGCAAAGAGTACGTTTATAATGTGGTGAGATTTTATCGTGCAATTTTAGATGAGCGTGAAAAGTTATCAGAGGAAAAATACCAACAATTATCAAATGCTGCCAAACTTACTTTTTCTAGAAAAACAAGCAAAGGTTATTTTAATAATCCCAAAGCAGATGATCTGATTGATAATACCTATCCTGGACATCGTGGAATCTATTTAGGGAGTATACAAAAAGTTTTGGCAAATTCAGGAATTAGATTAAAATTAAATGAGGATCTTTGGCAAAATGATCAGCTATTGGTTTTGTTTAAGTCAGGCGGAGGAACTCATTTCAATGCCTTTAATATAAGAGTAAAAGCAAAAAAAAATCAAATAGTTGATATTGTAGAAATAAATCTTCCATCGACTGTTCATATGTCGATTGGAGATGAAGTATATCTTACTCAGAGTAAAAGATATTCATCAGATGAACCATCTTTGCTTCGCTCATTCGATGAAAAGAAGATTAAAGTTTATAAAAATAAAATTAAAGCAAATTTGATTTTTCAAGATAAGACATTGACTTTTTTTATTCCCCTACTTTCTAAAGAGTACCAATTTTCTTTAGCTGAGATAGCTGAGATAGCTGAGGTAGCAGAATCAGAGGGCAATTCTTTTATAACTACAATAAGTAAATTGCTAACGGAATCAAAAGATTTTCCTGTAGAAATTGTTTTGGATTTGGATAAGGTGAAGATATCTAGAAATTACATTGTCCCTATTTCTCTTCTCAAGAAGATAAAAAATCAACTCTATCAGCAAGTCAGCGATTGCCTAAAAGAAGGATCAAAAAAGTTATCTTCAGAAATGAATTTCAAAGCAGCACAGGTCGAAAATCAGAGGGAATTTTGGCACTTTTTATCTAGACGAAAAAATTTAAATCCTTTAAACCAAGAGAGTCCATTTATATCGTGGAATAAACTTAAAAGTGGAAAATTACAATTGGCAGAGGTAGGTAATTGGCAAGAGAAATTTTATTTCTTCCCTTTACACCCAATTGATACACCTACAGATGTGAATGCAAATATTCAAAGTATGTGTGAATTTTTTTCTAAACATAGCAATAACAGAGAAGATATAACTTTTGTTGTTGGGTTAAACAATCCCGCCCATTTTATCTATGCCAAAGAGATAAAATTGCGCTTTCCTGCAGTTAAAATATTTAGTGATTTTTATCTTTATATTGCAAATCATTTTGCTTTTTTAAATATACTGTCTAATTTATCAGATAATAGTGATTTATTATTTTCCTACTTGTGGGTAGAAAATGAAGATGAAAATGAAAATGATGAAGTAGAAAAATTTCCCTTTGTTAAAATAAAAGATAAGCTGGAATTACCACTTTTTATTTCGAAAGGGTGCTATAAGAAATTCAATCAAAATCAAAATCAAAATCAAAATCAAAATTCTTGTGATGGGTGTAAAACATCTGCGGGCACATATACATATAGAGAAGATTTAATTAATGCCAACAAAAAATTCAAGGTGGTAGTGGAAGAGTGTATTACTTATTTTTATCTTAGGAGTTTGAAATTTTAGAAAGCAATCAGCGCTCCTCCAAAGGGGCCGCTAAATCTTAAGTCGAACTCTAATTCATCATCTTTGTGTTTGAGAGTGAATTGACGATAACCTAGACTTAGGGAAATTTTGGGAGAAGAAGAGTGACTAAATCCACTGTAACTTAGTTGTCCAAGATAATCATAATAGGATCCCTTTTTTGCTTTCATTCCTAATACAATGGCCTGAAGTTTGAAATTTGTATCAAGGTTATATTGGAAACCAAGATAGGCCATAGGAATATATATCGTGGCTTTGTAAGAGTAAGTTGTTTGTAGTGATGTATATGTCTCTTTAAATTCTCCTTGGATTGCTTTAAGTCCACCTCCTATTTCGAGACCAGATAAATTTATTGGAAAGAAAAATAGATCAGCATTGCTGGCATTTATATCGGTAGTTATTTTTTCATTATCGTTAGTTGAACTGTAGAGTAAGTATGTTCCTCGTAAAAGTATGTTGGTGAAATGGAAGAAACTATTTTTTTGATAATATTGAATAGTGGCAAAGTATGCGGCAGTATCATTTTTGTCTATAGTTGAGAGAGCAAGATTGGATGCGGATAGAGATCCGCTTCCAGCTACACTCCAATATTGAGCAGAGAGATCTAGTTCACCAGCAAAGGATATTCTCGAAGTAAATATGATTGACACCAATGATATCATTAAGGTTAATGTGGTTAAAAAAATATTTTTTTTCATTTATTTTTTTTACCTCTATTTTTTAGCAGATAGTTGGCAAACAAAACAACTGGTTTAAGTAGTAAGCGAGTTGGTTTTTGGGCCCAACTATTATGTACAAGCCAACGGGCCAGAGGAGGTGAGTTTTGATAATAAAAATTAGTAAACCATCTTCCCAGTGAATATGTTTCTAAGATCTCATCTCTAAAACGGCGAAGGATATCAAGATCCTTATCAAATGGAGTTCCGTAAGCGGCAGTAGCAATAAAACAACCCTCAACCATAGTTTTCTTTTTCATTAGTTCAATAGCGGCAACACCAGTTGATGTAATAGTGGTAGTATTACCAGGATCAATTACTGTGGTTCTATAAGAAGCAGATTGTAGTGCTTGATTATTCAAAGTTAAACTATTATTGGCAGCAGTACTCTGATTTTCGATTCCAACTCCTAGAGTGGCACCATTATATTGTTTTGCTGGATTGGAAAAGTATTTTACTCTAGCTCCCTGGTACTGGTAACTCATGATTGTGCCATATACTCCAGTGTAGTATCCATAGGAGTAGTAATAAGATCCTTGTCTAGTGGCATTTGCTCTCTCATGATGTGCTCCCCAGTTGTGACCTAATTCGTGAGCGAAGGTGACGGAGTTATCATATCCTGCCTCCATTGCTACTACCGTAAATGCAGCTGGTGCTCGAGAACTTGCACTACCTGTTGTTAGAAGATATCCTATGCCCGCGTATGGACCACCTAAATATTTAACCCAAAAACTTACAAAATCTGCTCCCACTTCATCTCTAAGAGTATGAACACTATCAATGTTACCATCAGATGAATCTGTTACTTGATCTAAAGCAATTTCGATATCTACTGGATCTGTGTAAATGACCTCTTGAGAACGCACAACTCTTACTCTGTAGTTAACATCACTATTGGAGAGAATCAGATTTGTTGTATCAACGGCATTTTGAATTAAAAGATCAATTCCTCCTACCGAAGAAGCGGCGGAAGCAGCAGCGGTAGTATAGACAACCAATATATCCATGAGAGTTCCATCATCGTTAGCTTTGCTTGTAAGATTGCTAGTATTGCTAGTATTGGTCTTATTATTATCGCTTTTGCTATCGCTATTTAAATTTGAAGGTATTATGGCATCATTAATGAGATCTGGTTGTTTGTATTCATAATCTGCAATTGCATATTCGAATTCGCTTGAGGTGCTGGGGAGAGTGTATAAAACGAAAAAATGATTTTCGATCTTGAGTGAAGCATAGATTTTTCCGTTATGAATAGTTACTACGATATCTTCTAGTGGTTTATCCTCAACAGTTCCATACCAGGTGAAACTTGTAGCAGATCGATATTCGAGTTTCTTTTTATTAATTACAGCTTTGTGTTTTTCGCTAAAATTAAATATTACTTGTGTGGTTAGTGGATTGGTTAGGATGGCCCATAAGATTTTAATTTTATGTCCTCCTAAATATCCAGTGGGTGGTGGTTGAGAAGGAGAAACAACAGGAGGAGTATTGTTGCTGTTGTTTGCTGATGCTGGGACATTAATAAATAACTCTTCCAACTCTTTAGAAAAAGAAGATGTAGATGTAAGAGTGGTGATGATTGAAATAATTGAGATAATTGATATGATAAATATTTTTAGCATACGTACCTACATAGGATTATAAAATAATAGTAGAGCATAGAGGTGTTTTAACGTCAATAATTCGCAAACGTAAAGTCGAGTAAAAAATACACATATTGATAATTACAAGTGAAAATTATTTTTTTTTAACTTATAATGCAGCAACTTTTTAGTTGGATTTATGTTTTAAGTTTTAATTTCTCAGTTTTCAGTTCGTGTCTTCTATCTATTTTTAGTAATAGTTGTGTTTTTTTATTATATTAATTTTTTCCAAGGAGTTACCCAGTGTATTCGATTAAACATTTTAAGTTATTTAGCGCTCTTCTTTTGTCTCTCTCTGTTTCTTGCTTTTTTCTTTCATTTACTGTTCTGGCCGAGAAAATGGATTCAAAAAACAATCCTGAGCTTATGAGAACAGCAGGCAAATTTGCCAATAATCCGCTTACTCTTAATTATGATTTCGAAACTCTACCTAAACAATCAGAGTTAGAAAATAAACCTTGGCCAGAAAATTATTGGCCGACAGTTAAGGGAGGACTTCGTTATAGTCCATCTCTTGATAGAACCTACAATAAATTTGATCTTTTGACCCACAATGTATTCACTATGAAATTTTTAATGTCACAAGAAAAAATCAACAAATTACCTCCTACTATGAAATTGGATTTGTATTTGGGGGATTACTCTTATTCATTAACTAGAGAAGAAATTGAGAGAACTGATTCAGTATTTAAAAATCCAGAGGGAAAAGGATGGTTTGGTTTATGTCATGGTTGGGCATCAAGGGCCTTAAATTGCAAGGAACCAAAGCCAGTTACAGTAAAAAATCCTAACGGAATAAGTATTCAATTTAATTCTTCAGACTTAAAAGCTTTAGATTTGTATTTTGAAGGTGAAGTAAGTAATGGAGAAGATTGTGGTGCTGGTAGAAGATGTAATATAGAATCTGATAAAATTACTGGTGACGAGTTAGAATATAAAGATGTTCATATAGCTACATTCTACTTGGCGCTTACTAATTTGATTCCACAAGGACAGGGCTTTGTAATGGATAAGACTATCGATGCTCCAGTATGGAATCAACCAATTTTTGGTTATAGTACTAAAGTTATTTCTGATAAAAAAGAAGCTAGTCAAGACAGTGCTGTTGGTACAGTACGTGAAGTAGAAATCGAATTAACAGTTGATTGGTTAGGAGAATTATCTTCAAGAGAACAACCTTACGGAGATGACAGCAGTGCTAGACATAAAGTTGTATACACAGGTGTATTAGAGCTTGATAAAGATAATAAAATTATCGGTGGAAAATGGACTGGAAATTCAGTTAAAGATCATCCAGATTTTATTTGGATGAAAGCAGATGATGATAAAGCAAAGTATGGTAAGCGTTGGCAAGCATTAAAAGAACTTTTAGAGAAAGCTCAACAATAATTATAAAAATTTTGTTACAAATTTATAAAGACTTTAACCAAAAAAGATTTTGTTCAGATTTTATTATCCTTGATAAATCATCATTAAAATAACTAATTTTAAATTCTAATTTATTATCACTTGATGAAACTTCAAAAGTATTCCAAACTTTTTCTTGTACAGAGTTTTGAATCAAAGAAGTTTGATTCATTTTTATATTCAGGAATGGAAAATTTTCAATAACTAGAAGGAATTTTTGTTTTTGCCGACCTTGCGTTTGCATTTGTGCTTGAAAGGTTAGTAAAATCTCTTTTGGTTTTAAAGTTGTATTCTTTTCAATGAAAAATTTTAATGCTTTGTAATCTCGAAAAATATAATTCTTAATATTATTTGGATCATAAGTAAGTTGAAGTTTAATAGAATTTCTGGATGCTAATTCCAATAAATTTGAATGCTCTATTTTAAATGGTCCTTTTCCTTCATTTATTAATTCTTGTTCAAAATTAAGTGGATGAATATTAATCGATTGGCCACCTACGATGACAGGATCACGAGGATAAGGATAGTGACTTAAAACTAAAAAGAGTTCTAAGGGAGAGATTGAAATAAATTCATGTGCACCTTTAAGTTCTCCAGGAGGAAATGCTCGTGCACTAACAGAAAATGGATAGGCGCCAATACCACAAAGTTCACTGGCACCCAGGTAGACTAATTTACGATCATTAGTAGCGGTATTTTTTAGAAAGTTAGCAAAATCTAGTTTGTAAAATGGTACTGCCCTTTCTTTCCATTTGGAAAATTTAGGAGAAACATCTTGAAACCAATGATTATTGGAATCACAAAAATTTCTAGTGTGAGTAGGAGTAAAAATATTAAAGGATGAGATAAAGTCATCTCGAAGAAATGTATTGATATCAGTGGCCATGCTTGAAAAAATCACTACAAAGACAATAAGACGTTTATATGCTGATTTTAACAAAAAATCTTTAAACGTAATTGAACACCCTAGAAGTAGCAAAAGTATAGCAGGTAAACAGTAGCGATAACCAGCATGTAAATTACCTCGACTTAAAAATATACCAATAAAAAGTGCAGGTAGAAAAAAACAAAAGATCTCTTTGTAGTAATTCTTTATGGAAGAAATCTTTGAAAATGTTAGACCCCATCCGAAGCAAGTTGTAAGCAAGTGGATGATTGGTGTTTTTAAAAGATATAGCGCTAGAAAAAAATACCAAAAACCATAATATGAATAATTTCCAAATATAAAACCAATATGACCTTTGTTATTGCTGGCCAATTGGAATTTAACACTTTTTCTAAATATATAAAATGCATGATCGGGTATGAAAAAATATGAGAGATAGATAGTAGAGAGTCCTACCAGTGACAAAAATAGTAAATCAATTATTTTTGTTATATATTTACTATGTTTGTTGTGATTAAAATTAAAAAAGAGTGGTTCAATAAAAATAAATATCACAAAATAAAATGGCAGGAGAAGACCAGCAGATAATTTGCTATTTATAGCAATACCGAATAAGAATGCAGCGAAGATGCTTCTAATAATATAGCAAGTATGTCCTAATTCACTCTTGCTTTTTTTCCACAGAGACCAAAGCAGTAGGGTAGTTATTCCTATGTAGAGTGCCATACCTGAATCATTATTATTCAAGGAGGACATTGCTTTCAGTGTTGGTTCTGTAGCATAAAAAGATGCAAAGATAAGAGCACTTATTGGATGACTATCTCTCCATAATAAAAAAGCGAAAATAAATCCTGCAAGCGAGTAGAGAATTAAATTATATAGACGGTATAAAAACGGTGTTTCGATATTACTTAGATGTGCGGGGAGATATTGTATCCACATAGAGAATGCAGGATGATCACGATAAATTTCTGGCTCTTTTAGATTCTTGAATTTTAAATATACTGTTCCTACATAACGATTGAATTCCTCATCTCCAGCGACACCCATATTTTGAGCGGTATTGTAGACTGTAAAAATTCCATATAAAAGTAATAAAGTTATGGAAATAAAATATATAAGTTTATTATAATTCATATTGAAATTCTTTTGGTGTTTGTTTTATTTTTTTTGCTAACAAACAAACATTAATATAAGTACTCACTCTGCAAGCATTAGTGTCTTGAGGAGAACATATTCGAGCGGGAAATTCGTAATTGGCCTCTTCGATTTTCATTCCCATCTTTTCACCAAACAATCCACGAAGAGCTTCGATAGAATAGCGAAAATAGTCGTGAGGATATCCATGATATGGAAGAGTTTGATGTGTTTGTATAAATAACGTGCCACCTATTTTAAGTGAACGCATAATTTGATGAGCGGCCAGATGTGGATATTTGATGTGTTCAAGGGTGGAACAAGAAATGATAATATCAAAACGTTCATCGCCAACCACATCTGCTAGACAATGAAGGTCTGCTACAATATCAACATCCATGCCTGCCTCACAATCAGTGCCTAAGAATTCTTTTGCTTCGGGAACCCAATGATGATGTATTGTTGGAATTTGTGGATTGTGACGTTTAGTTCCTAACTCTAAAACAGATGCGCCCTCGATATTTTCAGAGAATGATAAGAAATGTTTAAGTGCTAAATTTGCTCCCATTTTCTTATGTTCATCTTGAAGTCCAGTGCTAGCAATAAAATTAATTATACGATAGGAAATTCGTTGCCATAGAGTTAATTGTAGTTGTTTTTTTTGCATATATAACACACTTCTTTAATTATATTTTTTTTTATATTATTAAATAATATATTAATAAGACCCCAAAAAGTGTAGTCTTTTATAACAAATAATTTAATTTCACTTCATTTTTCTAAGGAGATTTTTGTTGATGAGTGACAAAGATGAATTTGAATCTGAATTTGAATCTGAATTTGAATCTGAATCAAAGATAGAAAAATATATTTATAATTTTATATTGGCCTTAATATCTTTAGGGTTTATTTCACAACTTCTCTTCTATGCGATAAGAATTTGCTATGATTGTGCTTTCCCTGATGAGGCTGAACATTTTGAAAGAATTCGTTTGTATGCTAGCGAACATATACTGTTTTTTAAGGATAATGAAAACACTTTAACCTATGGCCCATTAAGGACTAGTCCCTTCTTTTACCATTTCTTATATGGGAATCTACTTAAATTAAAAATTTTTGAATTATTCAATATCCCCCAACAACTCTTTTTACGATATATAAATATTTTATTAGCAGTATTTAAGTTTTTATATATTTATCTGGTAACAAAAGAAGTAGTTAAAAATAAACTTATTCAAATTACTATTCTTATGGTTTTAACAAACATTATGATGTTTGTGGCCCATTCAGTGGCAAATTCCTATGATAATTTAATTAATTTGCTGGCGATTGCTTCCTTTTATCATTTGATACAATTTATAAAACATCACAAACGTCTTCAGTTAGAGATCTTTTTGTTGATAACATTGATTGGAACTGCAACTAAAGCTACATATTTACCACTTATATTAGTTCAAACTATTATTTTATTGTATTATTTTTTAAAATCAAAAAAAGATCAAATACCTTTTGTGTTAAAAAAAACATTTGCACTCAAAGAAATATTTCTTATTATTCCCATTTTGTTTTTCATTTTCTTGAATAGCAACATCTACCTACGTAATTTAGTACTCTATAAATCTCTAACTCCTGGATGTGAAAGTGTATTTGGTAAAGAGAAATGTATCTCTGGTGCAGGAATGTATCAAAGGGATTATCACTTAAAAGAAAAATCGAAAACACAAGAGATTATGCGATTTAAAGATTATTTAAATAGATATTTTGAAGAAGCATTTGGTGGTATTCTTGCTATTCATGGGCACATATCTATGATTAAATTTTATGGAAATATGAAAATGGAGATTCTTATTTTAAAGTTGGCGATAACGATTATGCTACTCTTTAATTTTTATCGCTGTTTTTCTAATCCTGTTTTTAATATTCTTATTATTAGTGCCCTCTTTTATGTAATAGCAGTAATTGCACAGAATTATTTTTCATATTTAAATATAAGATCTTTTGGTATTGGATTACAAGGTCGCTATCTTTTTCCAGTATTGGCAAATATGGTGATTGTTTTAATATATGGAGGAATGATCGGTTTTCATAAATATATAAAATGGCCAATCTTTATTTTTGTCTCATATGTTTTTATTCGCGGTAATTTTTATTACTTCATTAAACATGCAGGTGTCGGTTGGTTTATACAGTGAAGTTGATGATCAATTCTTAAGAGAGAGGAGATTAATCCATATTCTCTCATAATGTTCTTTTTTGAGATTGCAGATGGTGTTGATGAGATAGAAGACGAATGTTCAAAGTATTTTTGATAAGTTAAATTTGCGCCACTGACATTTTGAAAATGCTCTATTTTACTAGAGGAGGACATAGGTGATACTTTGAATTTGAATATATTATCATTTAGAACTTTATTATGATAGTAACTTTGATTGAACTCATTCCCCTTAATATAAGGAACTAAAAAATTTGTTTTTAAAATATTTTTACTGCGCGTATGTTTGATTTCAATGTATGGTATATCACTTAAAATTGCATCGGTGTTAGAAATTATTAAATTATTGCTAATAGTGGATGAATTAAAAAGTGGAGAATACTCGTTGTCATTTTGTTCCCAGCACATATATGAATAACTGATTAGTTTTTTTTCAACCTGAATGCTGGCATTAGCATTAGCGCTAGAAGCAGAAGAAAAAAAAGTTCCTCCTCTTCTAATAAACATTGAATGAAGATCGGCATTCAATTCATCAATTTTTAAGTAGTAGTGTGGAGATAACAGATAGATAAAAACTTCTAGTAAACTGAAATTATCTAAAATATTTTTCTTTTGATGAGTTGCTTGTAATTGTAATAGATCAAGAAAAGTTTTAAGAGATAAATCTGAGCTAGTGAGAGTTTTAGTGGTTTGAATCTTTAGAGTAATATCTTGAAGATTTTTTAATATGTCGAAATATTTATTGTTAGTTGTGGGTGTAGTTGTCGATGTAGCTAAGACCATAGCACTAGACGAGAGTATTTGTTCTGCCAAGTGATCGATATGTTGATAAAAACTTGTTTCTATTTGCGCCAGATCTTGATCGGTTAGTTTTGATGAATTAAAAAATAATATTGGAAATTTTCTTAATATTTCTAGTAAATTTTTGCGAGTAGATCTTCCTAATAGAATCTGCCGATCATTAAAGATTAGGGTGCAGGGATTTTCAAAGATGTAATTTTCTAAATATTTCAAAGGAACAATTTGATGTTTTTGAGCAATTTTTTTCAAAAGACAAATATCTAGCAGGTTAAGATTTTGAATTATGTTTTTGGCCAGGACAGTCTCATGGAAGTCGGTTAATATATTTATATTTTTGCAATCATGATTTAAATGATGAATATATAAGATATAAGAGAGAAAATTATAAATTGGTTTTGTTGTCTGCTTACTTTTACTTTGTTGCATTGGTTGTAATTTTTTTTAAAAAAGTGTCGAATGGCACTTGCATGTTGTTGATAATATTTTCTCTTGAGAGAAGATCAATATCTTTATTGATGTTGATATTTTTAGTTATCACTTGATAAAATGTTGGTAGTTGAGAGACGATATTAATTTCTTGAGGTGATAATTCTTTTATCAAATCATACTCTGTCGAACGAAATACCTTGGGACCAACATAGGATAAACAGTTGGCCAAATAGGGTTCAATTACAGAGTGAATAGAGCGACCATGGCCACCACCTACAAAAGCGTGAGTGTAGAGGTAGTATAATTCACATAAAATACCCTTGAGCCCTAAGATCAAGATGCCATTTTTTTCTTTAATTTGATTAAAGATTTTGCAAGTTTCAACTTTTAAATGTTGGTTCGTTTCATCAATAGTGTAAATAGGAAGTTTGTTGCCGGTTGCCTGTGAAATGCTATCTGCAATTTTTTGAATAGAAATTTTGTCTAGTAGGTGTGGTACAATGGTTACTTGAATTTGTTTGTTTAATATTCCATGAATAAAATCATTATCCTCAAATGCTTGTGCTTCAATTTCCCAAAAGCTGCCAAAGATTATCGTCTTTTCTTTTGGAAATGAATTTATTAGCGAGTGCAATTCTTTAAAGAATGGAAGTTTTTGCAATTTGATTTGATGATTTTTTACTCTCTCGGCAACTTGTAATATTCGAAAATCAACTGTGGCCGTTTCAAGGTTAAAGTATTTTTTAAAGCGTGTATTATCTTGAGGGGTAGCAGTTAAAATTTGATTAAAGGAGCTATAGATAAATTTGAAATATAAATGATATAAACGCAAATACAAAGATCTTTTTGAATTTAATTTTTTTTCTTTATCTTTAAGTGTTGCTGACAGAAGAATAAAATTAATGTCCGGGCGTCTTCCAAGCAATATTAATTCTGGAAAAAAATCATAACGGCATAAAATTAGCGTTGAAGAGCTCATCCAATCTGAGGAAGTATGTTTAAGTCGGTAGGGAAAAAAACTGATTAAAGGTAGACGTAAAATTCGAAGATTGGCAGGATATCTTTCTGCTAGTGCCAGCAAAGCATTTTCAACACTATCAGAGCAAAAGATAATCTCTAATAATTGATTGTCGGCCAATAAGCGATTAACTAATGGACGAATTTGTTCTAATTCACCTTCGCTGGATACTTCAAATGTTACGGCCGCTCTCTTACCTTCTCCTTCTCCTTCCCCTTCTAATTTAAATGAAGAACTATATTTATTCCTATTTTCAAATGATTTTCTTTCTTTGAGTAAAGGAATTATTTTTGCTAGCAATATATTGACTAGAGGATAGAGGAAAAATGGCCATAAAAAATATAAAAAAGTTTTGTAGCAAAATATAATAATTAAATCTGGTAGATTTTTTTTCATTTTGCTTTTTCCTCACCCTCACCCTCAATCTCAATCTCACTATCACTTTCACTCTGGAGATTGTAGAGTACAGAGGTCATAGCGGAAATAACTTCAAGGGTGGTAACATTATTCAGACAGTATCTTTGTTTTCTAATACAAAATCCCTGGCCATTAGTCGTGCATGGACGGCACCACAATTTCTTTGCTACCATCTTAGAGTATTTTAAGTGGGGATAGAATCCAAACTCTTCACCAGTTGGTCCGAGAATAAATATACTTGGTGTACCCACAGCTTCAGCAATATGAGGTAAACCTGTATCGTTTCCCACTACCATTAATGCTTTCTTTAAATAAATAGTTGATTGGGTTAAATTAGTTTTTCCTTGCAAGTTAAAAACTTGTTGAGGATATTTTTTTACTAAAGGATTAAAAATATCACAAAAACTATCATCTTTGCCGGCCAAGATTATGTATGAATAATCTTTAAAGGTATTGTGTTGAAGCAGCTCCTCAATCAGAGCGTAGAATTTTTCACTAGGCCATCTTTTTTTTGCATAGGATGCTGAAGGGACAATGGCAATAAATTTTTTTCCATCGATAAAATCAATACTACTATCAGTACTGTTATCTTGGTAGGTAATGGCAGTAGAAGAGAGTTGTTGTTGATTTGCTGGATATTTTTTACTTGCATTTAAAGTAACAAATGAAGAGAGTTGATCAAAGGATTGATCATTCAATTGCGATTGCGGCCCTTCAAATATTGGTAACAAATCACTTACATTTCGTTTTAACAGTAATTCTCCAAAGCGAGGGAAACTTTTAGATTTAGTTTTATTTTTAGTTTTAACCATTATGTTTACTTTACATAGAGTAAGTAAAACTCTCTCGAATGTTCTTTTATCGATACTTATTCTTGGAATAGTAAAAAATAACAGACGAATAAATAGTGAACGCAAACTTCCATGCATATCAATAATCAAATCAATTTTATGTTTGCGATTTATCTCATTTACAAATTTAATTAATTCAAATAAACCCCGCATCCCCCCACGTCTGGAAAAGGAGTATACTTGATCAATATGAGGATGACCCTCTAGCAAAGGAGCAAACATAGAGGATGTGAGGTAACTTAAAAATACCGCACTTCCCATCTGTTTTTTTATTGCACTTACCGTAGAGGTAGTTAGTACAACATCTCCTAAGCTAGAAAATCTAATAACCAGAATATGCATATTGAATCAAATTACTTCTTGTTTAATTGTTGAATCACACTTTGAATGAAGTCTATTGGAATTGGAAAGAAAGTTGTAGTTTTTCCTTCACCAGTAGAGATCTCTTTCATTGTATCTAAATATCGCAATATGATTGCACCACTCTCTGAGCTTAAATTACGGGCCGCCTCTGCTAATTTAATTGAAGCATCCAATTCTCCCTCTGCAGAGATAACTTTAGCTCTTTTATTTCTTTCCGCTTCTGCTTGCTTGGCCATCGCTCTTTGCATTTCAATTGGTAAATCAATGGCCTTCACTTCAACTGCTGAAACTTTAATACCCCATGATTCTGTTTGCTCATCCAAGATTATTTGTAACTTTTGGTTTATTTTATCTCTTTGTGAGAGTAATTCATCTAGTTCGAATTGACCAATAATAGATCTTAAGGTGGTTTGAGCAATCTGACCTGTGGCCATTAAATAATCTTCAATGTTTATTATCGCCATTTCAGGATTATTTACTCTGAAATATACCACACCATTTACTTTCAATGTTACGTTATCGCGAGTGATGATGTCTTGAGATGGAATATCCATAGTAACTGTTCTTAGATCCACTCTACGCATTTTTTCTATTCCAGGAATCAAGATGATTAAACCAGGCCCTCTTATTCCAGTAAAGCGTCCTAAGCGAAATACTACAGCTCTCTCATATTCGTTTAAAATCTTAACGGTGTTAAATATTAGAATAACTACGATAACTAAAAAGGGTAGTGAAGTGAAAAGCATAAATACTCCTATGTTTAATATGTTCAGAAGAATTGTTCTTATATTACTCGTTGTTGTTATTGCCTGAATATATCAATTAAAAATATTTTAGTAAAATATTTGAGGGGGAAAAATTTAAGTATTGCTGGTTAAAAGTATTATTTCAATAAATTGATCTATAATAAATCTAAGAAACCTTTTTCATACGAGGTTGTTGTGTCCGCATTAAAATTGCCCTTTACTTTCATCTTTATGTTTATCCTCTGTTATTTTCCAATCTTTACGGAATCAACATTTGTATTGGGTAAAGATGATAGCTTGCAGAAATATGCTTCAGTAAATACTTATGATCCAGGAAAGGGTGAAATAATAATAAAAAAAGAAGCTAAAAATGATGCTGTAGTTGAAAAAGAGAGTCAAGATCTTAATAAGAGTAGAGAGGGAGCTTTACCATTATTTGAATTAGGTGCCGGTTTTTTATATTTGCATATGAATCACTATCGTGGTTCTGATCAGAGTGAGAGTTATTTATGGCCTATTCCTTTTTTCATTTATAGAGGTGAAAAAGTCTATGCTAAAAATTCAATGGTTCAAGGAAATTTTTACGAGAAGGGTGATTTTAGTTTAGGCATGAGTATGATGGCATCTTTAAGAGTGAACAGTGCTGAAAATCACGCACGAGCAGGAATGCCCACTCTTGATCCAACTTTTGAGATTGGTCCAGCGCTAGCTTGGACCTTTTGGCGTGATAAAAATAATCTTAATACACTTAGTGTGGAACTTCCCATAAGAGCAGTAAATGCAATTGATTTTTTCTATGCTAAATATCAGGGATGCTTTATGGTTCCATTTGTTTCATACACTATGTATCCTCAAGATTACACCTTAGGATTTTTTAGTGAGCTTACTGTAGCTGCAATGTGGGGATCTGAAAAGTATCATAATTATTTTTATGGAGTCTCACCCGATTATGCTAGAGCAAATAGACCTGCTTACAATGCGAATGCTGGTTATAGTGGTGCTCATGCAACTTTGTTTTTGAGTAGAAAAGTTGGTCCATTTTATGGATATGCTTTTTATCGCTATGATCGTTTAGAGGGTGCAGTCTTTCAAGATAGTCCGCTGGTTAAACAAAAGTATTATCATTTTGCGGGTTTTGGACTTATTTGGTATTTCTTTCAAACAAAAGCAATTTCAAATCGCAGACAATAAAAATAAATATATCTTTAATTAAATAAGGAGAATCGATGAAACAAATCAGAATTAAAGCGCTCTTGTTGATATTGATTGCCAGTTTTTTATTAACTGCTTCAATGTATATTCTGTCAAGTAACAACTCCTATGCGACAGATGAGAGTAATGTATTTGTTAAGTTATTTAGATTAGTGATTAATTCCTGCAGTGATGTGAAGAAAGTAACTAACGGAAATCCTAATTGTGAAGATAAAAAAAGTGAAGATAAAAAAATTGATTGTAATGAAATAAAAACAAAATACACCTGGAGTGATATATTAAAACATTTAAAATTTGTCCATGCAATGCCTACTAAGTATCGTGGCGTTTTTACAATCCCTGAATGTAAATTCAAAGAGACGGAAAATATTGCTGAAATAAAAAACGAAATATTAAAAAAAATGATACGAAATCACAATCAACTTCAAGGTAAAAACATTGATGAAAATATAGATAAAGAGACCTTGTTGAAAATTCAAGAAAAGCTTATAGATCTATGTTTTCATATGGAGAATACTAAACTATTTACTAAACATGCTCCACATACAGAGCTTACTAAAGATGATCTGATTTCTTTTCAAGAAAGACCATTTACAAACACAGCGATACAACAGTTAGTTCTTCCTTGGAAACCAATGAAAGATGGAACATATACTTCTGTTTGGGAAGAATCAGAATATGCTGCAATTTTTGATGGTAGGCATGTTGATGGCAAACAATACACTGGATATGTTTGTGATTCAATGATACTTGGCCCTATAACACTTAAAGAGGGAGATGAGTATATTATTCCAAAAGAGATGATATCAATAGCAGAAGATATTATGAAGGCCAATGGAGTACAACCAAAGATAAAATTAGTGGCCAAAGAAGACAGTAAGACATTGAGAGAGACAATTGATGATAGATTACAAGATGAGTGGCAAATAATTCCATGTAATGATGGTAAAGAAATACCTTTTACAAAGAAAGATATACTATTAGTAAGAGCAAATTTAAGGAAAACTTTCGGTGGTCCCGATGCATTTAAAGAAACATGTCTTAAGGTAAATAAAGATTGTATTATTCCATTTGCAGTAGGGGTTGGTTTACCTGCAAAGGAAAATAGGGCCAAATTTTTAGAAGATGCTGAAAAAAAAGGTATCGCATTTGTTCAGCATAGTGGCAGTAAGCTAAATCTTGCTTCTGACGGATACCCTATAGATGATCCAACAGCTATGGATAATAATGTAGCGGCATTAAATTGTTCTCAAAAAAACAAGAAAGAGGATCTCAAAAATGGTTTAATTGATTGTGAAAAGGTACCAAGACCACCAATTGACAAAAATATTATTAACTCTAATATTGTGGCCCAGGATCTTCTAGAACGAAAAAACAAGGGTGCTTTTGACGAATCTACTGGAAATTATGTAACCGAACTTAGTTCACGTATGATTACTAGGGCGATACTTACAGACGTATTATGTGTGAAATTTTTAAATCTTACTACAGATGAACAACGAAAATATACTAATATGAAACAAACTTGGGCCAGGATAAATGGAGAATCGAAGGCAATTTCTCAATTGCGACCAATGGTTAATTTGGCCGGTTCTGATTCTGATCTGAAAGGTTTAACACAAAAGAGCAAAGAACAAGCAGAAAAATTATTTCTATCTAAGTTACCAATTCCCAATGGAGATTATTCTAATGTAAAGCAATTCGTAGAGAAAAATTACAAGATATATTGTGAGATGATAAATGAGTTGGTCAAACAAATAAAGTAACTCAATCGTTTAATGGTTGGAAGTCTTCTGGATTTGCATTGTAGTTGTTGTTATAGTTATTCATATTAATCATACTACCATTACCAACACTATTGTTATCGTCAGCTGGGACAACTGGAGGAGGAGGAATTGGTTGAGCTGGTTGTGGCTCAGGAACTATCTCTTCCGGTTGCTCAGGAACAACAGGGACAGTAGTGTTTTCGTTGGCACTAGGAAAGAAATTTTTAAGATTTTCTACACTGTTTGGGTTTTGAGAAGGATCATCTTCAGCAAAAGATAGAGATGTAAAAAAACACAAAGAAAAAATTAAAATTAAAAGTAAAAGAGTATTGTTTGTTTTCATAATAAGGAATTACCTCCTTTTAAATTAAATCTTACACATTAAAGAGAAAGTTACAGATGTCTCCATCTTCAATAATATAATCTTGACCTTTTACCATAAATTTACCTAATGTTCTAACCTTTTGTTCGCTTCCACAAGTGATTAGATCATCATATTTTATAACTTCCACTCTGATAAATCCTCTCTCAATATCGCTATGAATTTTTCCAGCTGCTTTAGGAGCACTTGTTCCTTTTCTTATAGTCCAAGCGCGAACTTCATCTTTCCCCATAGTATAAAAAGACATCAATCCTAATAGATCATAAGCTGCAATATTTAAGCGATCACTACCAAGGGAAGTAATATTTAAATCCTTTAAATACTCTGCTCGCTCTTGCAAATCTTCGATAGCTAAAATCTCTTTTTCTATTTGTGCTGAAACTAAAAAAATGTCATCTGTTTGTGAGTGCCCTCGTAATTTATTTTCATCGACGTTGTAACACCAGATGATTGGTTTAATAGTTAAAAAATTCAAACTGCTAATCGCTGCCTCTTCCTCTGGAGTAATAGTCAAAGTACTTAGCTTTTTATTATCTTCAAGAGTTTTTTTAAACTTTAAAATAGTTGTTTCCTCTAGAGATTGAGTAGCTGTCATTTTAATTTTTTTCTTATCTTTTTCAATGCGATCAAGGCGTTTTTCCACTAAATCTAAATCTGCAAAGATTAATTCCGCCTCTAAATTTTCTTTGTCTCGATCAGCATTAACAGATCCGGCCGGATGATAGACATCTTCAGAGGCAAAATCTCTAACCACAACACATAAGAGATCGGCAGTTTTTGCCTCTAGAATCCAAGTGCTGACTCCTTTGCCACTTCCTGCGGAGTTATCTATATCAGAACAAAGAGAGATATCTGTTTGTGCATAAGTAATCTTTGCTGGTTTAGCAATTTTAGAGATCTCATCAACTCTTTTATCCCAGACAGTAGCTTTGCCTGCGATTACCTCGCCTGCTCTTTTGTTTGCACTTACCTCTCGTGAAGTTAGTAATTCAAAGAGGGTTTTTTTTCCGGCCTGAGATAGGCCCAAGATGGCCACTTTCATAAAACTCCTTATCAAAATCCTTATCATTTTATAAATTTAATTATAAGTACAAAGTATGTTTATACCAACAACAAAAGAAGAGCTAATAAAATTAAATTGGAAAGAGCTAGATGTGATTTTAGTCTCTGGAGATACCTATATCGACAGTTCGTATATTGGTGTATCAGTTATCGGTCGGGTACTACTTAATGCTGGTTTCAGAGTGGGAATCATTGCTCAACCGGCCATAGATAGTGATGTTGACATAAAACGTCTTGGGGAACCAAAACTCTTTTGGGGCATTAGTTCTGGTTCAATGGATTCAATGGTGGCCAACTACACTGCCCTCTTGAAAAAGCGCAAGCAAGATGATTTTACTCCCGGAACAGTAAATAATAAAAGACCAGATCGTGCTCTAATTGTTTATTGTAATCTAATAAAAAAATATTTTAAAAATAGTGTTCCAATTATTTTGGGAGGAGTGGAAGCAACTTTGCGCCGATTTTCTCATTACGATTACTGGAGTGATAAACTCAAGAGATCGATCCTTTTAGATTCAAAAGCTGATTTGTTAGTTTATGGTATGGGAGAGAAAGCGATATTAGAGTTGGCGCAAATTTTTAGAAAGTTTAGAGAGTGTAGAGAGTCAGGAAATAATTACTTAAATTATTCTGATGAGCTTAAGAGAGTCAGAGGAATTCTATATACCGCTAAAGAGGTTCCTACAACCTGGGAGTTTCTAGAATTACCCTCTCATCAAAGTGTATTAGAAAGCAAAGAGAGCTTCGCTTTGATGTTTGATCAATTTTATATGAATAATGATCCAAAGAATGCAAAAGCATTATATCAAGCATGTGACAAAAATAGATTTCTTATTCAAAATCCACCAGCACTTCATCTCACCACTTCTGAATTAGATAGTATATATGAGCTTCCATATCAAAGAGATGTTCATCCCTATTATAAAAAAGATGGAGAAGTACGAGCACTAAATACTATTAAATTTTCAATAACCACTCACCGTGGTTGCTATGGTGAGTGTAACTTTTGTTCCATAAATCTTCATCAAGGAAGAACTATTCTTAGTCGCTCGATTGATTCCATCATACGTGAGATAACTCAAATTGCATCGAGAGATGATTTCAAAGGATATATTTCAGATTTAGGTGGAGCAACTGCCAACATGTATGGTGGTGATTGTGCTTTAAAGTTAGAAGTTGGTGGATGTAAAAATAAAAGGTGTCTCTTCCCTCAAAAGTGTCAGAAAATGCCACATTTTCATCACCAGCAGCTTAAGCTACTTGAGAGAGTGAGTGAAATTAAAGATGTTAACGATGTTAAAAATGTTAAGGTTAAGAAGGTATTTATTAGCTCTGGCATTCGCTATGATTTGGTTGTGAGTGATGAGAAATTTGGAATTAAATATTTAAAAAAAATTATCAAAGATCATACATCCGGACAATTAAAGTTGGCGCCAGAACATATCGATGAAGAAGTTTTAAAATTGATGGGAAAGCCAACTGATCCTGGACAAAAAATGTTATTGCAATTTAAAAAATCATTTGAAGATATCAACAAAGAGTTAGGTCTAAAGCAATTTTTAACTTACTACTTTATGGTTTGCTATCCAGGATGTAATGATCAAAATGCTCTAAATTTAAAATCATTTATTAAAAAGAATATGAAATTTACTCCTGAACAGGTGCAAATCTTTACTCCGCTACCTTCAACTTATGGTTCCCTAATGTACTATTTATCCTCTTGTCTTGATTCTGATCACATTTATATAGAGAAGAATCTAAAGGAGAAAGAAAAACAAAAGATGTGTTTGTTTTAATATTTGGAATAAAATAAATTGATTTGCTTGTTCTATCTAGATTCGCTCGCCGGAGTACTTTTGTTTCATGTAAGCTTTCTTTCTTCTCTTATCGGCAGCTTTACGTTTTTCTTTTAAACAAACGGATGGTTTTGAATAGGACTGACGTCTTTTATATTCTCTTACGATACCGTAACTTTCACATAATCGTTTAAATTTTTTCAATATTCTATCTACGTTTTGCTGATCTTCAACCTTAACTTTGATTGTTTCATTTGTCATAATTCCTACCCTTTTCTCCTTTTGTAAAAAAATTAAATAAGATCCGTCAAATATAACTAAACAATAAATAATTGACTAGAATGAATTTGCTAAAAAGAATGCTTTTTATTGACCGAAGGCAATATGCATTTTCTAGTCTATTAATAATTCTCATATAATGTTGCTGTTGGGTCAAGAGATTATTGAGCTTATGAGCTCATGAGATTAATGAGATTAGTGAAATTAGTGATCACGCAGGTAAATGTACTCTGATAGTGACTTCATTGACTCAATTATCTCTTTTTCAAGTTCACATTTATAATCACATTCACATTCTAGTTCAGAGGCGAGATTGTCAAGAGATTCATTCATCAAATGTTTTTTTTCTTGAATTAATTTTTTTATATTACTCTTTGAATCTTCTAAAAGCTTATAGACCTCTGGGTTTTTTATCTCCTGATCAATATTAAATTCATTTTTTATCCAACGTTGCCAATATTTTGGATGAAGATTGAAAAAATCTACGGCCACTGAATTTAAAGTGCCATTGTTTAAGTCGTTAAAGGCATTTTTGCCAGTTTGTTCCTCTGATGAAAAATCCAAAAGATCATCTGAGAGTTGAAAAGCAATTCCAAATGTGTGGCCAATTGAGCGAGTCAGCTCAATTATCTTTTCTGATCTCTTCGAAAGAATTGCTGGCACGATAGTGCAAAAGCTAATTACGCTGGCAGTTTTTTTCTTGGCGATCTCCTCAACCTCACTTATTTTGGGTGGCAGATCTATTTTTCCCTCTGTCAAATTTAATTGCATCCATTCTCCAAGTGCTAATTCTTTTATTACAGCTGATAGCTCTTGAAGAATTCTAATATTGTCAAACTTGCAAAGTTCAAAAACTGTATATGCAAGAAGGTAATCTCCTGTGAGGATGGCCCTTTTATTTGAGGAGAGAATATTTATAGAGGGAATACCTCTGCGAGTGGTGGCGTTATCTATCACATCATCATGGGAGAGAGTGGCCAAATGAATTAGTTCAGCAGAGAGAGCGTAAGGAGAGATGATTTCCAGAGGGATTTTGTATAGTTTAGCAAAGAGAAACATTAAGAGTGGACGCAATCTCTTTCCACCAATAAACATAGATTTATTTAATAAATTTTTTATTTCGACATCAACATTTTTTTGATTGACTGAGATATCTAATCTTAGATCACTTGTGGCCCTTAAAACACTTTGGGGAATGAATTGTTCAAGAAATGATTTGGGATGATGATTGTTCACTAAGTGATCTCTCTTTCAACGTCTGCATTTGTATATGTGGCATATGATCACTATGTGGCATATGACCATCAAAACCATTTGTTACCAAGAAATTTTCAAAATCTTCTAAGGATACAGTTTGTTCAGGGTCGCTCAACGCCTCTTTTGGATTTGGGTGAACTTCAACCATAACGCCATCAAAATCCATTGAGATTGCTGCTTTAATCATAGGTAATACCAAGTTAGCGTCGCGTGTTCCATGACTAGGATCAATTATTACTCTGTAATTGGTCGTGCTTTTTACCTTGTAAGCAAGAGCAAAATCCAAAGTAACACCCTTTGGTGAGACGTGATTTCTAGTGCCGCGTTCACAAAGAATGATTTTTGATTGTGGAACGCCAAATGCTTCTAGGTAACTAGCTGATGCTAACCACTCCTCTTCGGTATTAGCAGGTCCTCTTTTAAGTAAGACATATGGTAGTGATGATTGTGAATTATTTTGTTGGTAAACAATTGGCCCAATTTTTTTTAATAGTTCAAAGTTTTGCATGTTTCGTGCGCCGATTTGAATAATTGATGCAAATTCTTTTACAATTAAAAGATGCTCAACGGATAGTACTTCGCTGACCAGTGAGAGATTTTTAGAGATAAGAAAATTGACAATATCCATTCCTTCAGTACCAAGCCCCTGGAAGGAGTAGTGATGAGTTCGTGGTTTAAATATTTGAGAGCGAAAATATGAAATTCCAAATCGTTCGCAGAGTAGAGCGATAGGTTTGACTTGTGCTAATGATTCTAAGGCGCATGGCCCGACGATGAAAAACACTTCGAATTATCCTTATTATCTTTAAGTTAATAATAGATAAAATAATAGGTAAATAAGTAAAGTTCTTTAACATTTGTGGCCGTTAAAGTAAATAATTAAAATGAAAATGGGTTTGCAAGTAAGATAGAGGAGTTGTTGTGTTTGATAAAATTAGTACGACATATGATTTTCTTAATCATGCTCTCTCATTTGGAATTGATATTCATTGGAGGAGAGTTGCTGCAGCTTTAGTGATGGATCATTATGAGAGTAATAAGAATAATAAATGTTCGAAATTTTCCATGCTAGATATAGCTACAGGAACAGGGGATTTGCTATTTGCGATTTTAAAGAATAAGAGCGCGATTGAATTTAATGTTACAGCCATTGATCTTGAAACATCTATGATCGAATTGGCGAAGAAGAAGTTTGCGAATAGGAGGATGAGTGATTTTTTTGTGGATTTTAGAGTGGCGGATGCAGTAGCAGTTGCTGATCCAGAGTATAAGAGTGAAAGTTTTGATATCATAACCTCTGCATTTGGAGTGAGAAATTTTTATGATCTAGACAGAGGACTTGCTAATATTCATCGAATGTTAAAAATGGGTGGGCAAGTAGTAATTTTGGAATTTTCTGCAGAAGGAATAAACCCAATATTCAAACCATTTTTTATTCCATATTTAAACTTCTTTGTTCCATTTGTTGGTGGATTAATTTCAAAAGATTTTAAGGCTTATGATTACTTAAATAAATCAGCGAGAAGTTTTCCTTGTGGAGAAAAGTTTGTCTCGATTTTAGAGAAGGCGAATTTTTTAGATGTAAAAATGATCCCATTAACTTTTGGATTGGTGACAATTTATATTGGAAAGAAGAGGTAAAAGAGATAAAAAAAATGGCCACTTAAAGTTTTTTATTTCTCTAAGTGGCCATTTTTGTAATGTTATGTAAAAAGACCTTATCAATATGACTATCGTGATAGGTCTGTTATCTACACTCTCTCCACTGAATGTGGTAAACCATTCCAGCTTTGATGTCGATTGAATCAACTGTTCCCATAGCATCTTCAAAACCACGGTTGCTTCTTACAAGCATCGAAGAGTTAACTCTTAAATTTACATCTTGTCCGCATGCTGACCAAACAAATGCTCTACCAACTAAACCATCAGATAAAACGTACTCACCATCATGTCCACCACTAAAAGTTTTTGTGTATTGTGGAGCGCGGATACCTGCAAAGAAATACTCAACATTGAATGTACCAGAACCGCCAACTGGAACGTTAACATATCCTCTATAATCTATTTTAAAAACTGAAATGCTGTAACCTTGTGGGACGTGTACTGGAACTGCTAAGTTACATGTTTTTCTATCTAAAGATTTACCAGTAGTACCGCCTGCAGTTGCTACATATTGATCGAAAAGAATACTTAATGATTTTTTATCTGGAGCTAGAGTAACTGAAGCACTCCCATTAGGGCAACCTGTGCCTGCATACCCTGGTGTGCCAAGTGAAATATCTTGTGGGCCATAAGCAAATGCTGAAAAAGTTGAAATTGATGTTAAAAGTGCAAGTGTAATTAATGCGAATAATTTTTTCATTTAAAAAACTCCTCAAGGTTGTTAGTAAAAGTACAATTTTTTTTTAACTTAAAACTTAAGACTAAAAATTTTGTTAGAGGATTTTTGCTCAAATCTCCCTGACAACATTTCTTTGAGCAAGTTGAATGCCAAGATCTTCCATGATCTTTACCTCTTGAAATAATAAAAAATTGTGCAATTGAGGTATTATTTGTTAAGTTTTATGGGAAATATTGTATTCAAGCTGTATTCAAGATGCATTCAAGGTGTTGATGTGGCCCTCTTATGTGCCTTGATTGAGGGGCCATTAAGATTATGGGAGTCATTATGGAAAGTAGAAAAGATAATATAAAAGATAAAGTAGTGGCCATTGATGGACCATCTGGAAGTGGAAAGTCGACGGTGGCCAAGTTAGTGGCCAAGAAAATGAATTTCATGCACATAGATACTGGTGCAATGTTTAGAGCGATTGCTTATTATCTTAATAGTAAGGGATTATTTCTTGTTGATGATAATATTTTATCTTCTGCTTCTGAATTAGAGGATAAAGAAAAGGATATTAAGTGTCGAAGTGCGCTTTTAGATACCAATACTTTTAGATTGGAATATCAATATCAAAATGGTCAGCTATTTATTGGTGTTAATGGTGAAGATGTTAGCTTAAAGATAAGAGAGCACTACATCTCTGACCTATCTTCAAAAGTTTCACGTCTCTCCTACGTTAGAAGTTTTCTTCTTAATTTTCAGAGAGAATTAGTGAAAAATGTTTCCTCTGGTGCTGTTATGGAGGGGAGAGATATTGGGACGGTAGTTTTTCCGAATGCATTTTGTAAAATTTTTCTTACTGCTTCTTTAGAGGTAAGAACCGCCAGACGTTTGCAGGATTTAAAAAAGGTAGCGGCGGTAGCGGCCAAAACAATTACTTTTGAAGAACTCTATAATGATGTAAAGAAAAGAGATGAAGAGGATTCAAAGCGTGCGATTGCTCCTTTGAAGAGGGCAGATGATGCAATTTTAATAGATAGCTCTGAAATGAGTTTAGAACAGGTTGTGGATGCTATTGTGGCCCAAGCAGCAAGGTAGTAATGTAATAAGGTAATAAAGTAATAAGGTAATAATGAATATACTTATTAATCGTAGCGATGCCATTGGAGATACGATTCTAACTCTGCCACTGGCGCAATTTATAAAGGAGTATTATCCATCTTCAAAAGTTTATTTTTTAGTACAGAGGGGTAATGATGAATTGCTTAAGCACAATCCTTATATAGATAAAGTGTTGTCCTATGATAGGAGAGAGAGTTTTTGGGGTCGATATAAAAAATTAAATAATACATTTCGATCACTTTTTATCACTCACTACTTATATGTTGGTGGAGATAATTTTCCCTCTTGGGTCTCTTTTTTTAGTGGAGTGAAGTTTAGAGGTGGTTTGCGAAATCGTCTTAATCATTTTATTTTTCTAAATAGGGCCATATGGCAGAGACGATCACAAGTGGAGATGCACGAGGGAATGTACAATATAAAGTTGTTGCAAACAATTGGGATTTTTTTACCATTTGATTTAAACAAACTAACTGAGAGAATAGCTCTGCCGTTGAAGCTAACAGAAGAAGAAATAGAGAGAGGAATGGAGCGAGTTCGAAGATTAGCAGAAGAGATAAATTTTCAATTTAAATTTACTTCAACAGATGAGTATTTAGTTATTCATCCTGGAATGAGAGGAAGCGCTTTAAATTGGCCTGCAGAATTTTATTTGAAGTTGATTTTATTTATTGAAAAAAATATTTCCGCATACAAATATATTATCTCTTTTACAGAGGTGGATGAGTTATATATTACTCCCATAAAAAAATTATTGTATGCTAATGAAGGAAAAGGAAATGAAGGATCGTATGATTCTATTCGAAAAAAGATTTTTTTTATGAATGGCGAGAAAGTCGGCACCAGAGCATACATGGCACTTTTGTCAAAATCTAAATTATTTATAGGACCAAGCACTGGGACTACCCATATTGCAAATGCCTTAGGTGTATCGGTTGTAGCGATATATTCTCCAATCAAAGTTCAGTCACCGAAACGTTGGGGTCCCTTATTTTTGAACAATTCCAGTGAAAGAGTTAAAATATTTATTCCATTTGTTGATTGCCATGCGCATTTTAAATGTGACAGAAAGTGTGGCATAAAATGTGATGATAAAAATTGTATGTCACTCTTAAAAGTTGAGAGTGTTGGAAATCAAGTCTTGAAGATGTTAGAGGAATAAGATGATTTTAAATAATGACAAAGATAAAGATAAAGATAAAGATAAAGATAAAGATAACAGTAAAAATAATTCAGCTGTTCCCAAATCATTTTGGGAATTAACAGAAAAACGATTTAAGGAAATTACTGATAATTTTTCTTTGATTAATCCAATATTAGTTTTTGGAGATGTTGGTATTGATAAGTATACCTATGGAAGTGTTTCGCGAATATCACCAGAGGCGCCAGTTGCAGTGTTGGAGGTAAGTGAAGAGTGGTACAAACTTGGATTGGCAGCTAATGTAAGTGATAATCTTCGGAGTTTGAAAATTGCTTCTACTCTTTGTTCAGTAATTGGTGATGATAAGAATGGAAGTGAGTTTGAGCGTTTGATGTTGGAGAGAGAATTAAATCCTAAAGCTATTGTGAAAGAAAAAGGTAGAACAACTACTTTGAAAGAACGTGTGACAACCAACACTCAACAAATTTGTAGAATAGATTATGAAAGTAAGAATGATCTTCATCTTAGTTCTTGTGAGCAAATTGAATCGCTAATTAAAGGAATGAGTGATAAACATTCGGCATTGATAATAGAAGATTATGGTAAAGGGATTGTAGAGGAAAAATTATTAGCAACAATTATTGATCTATTTCGTGAGAGTAATAAATTAGTAACAGTTGATCCAAGTAGAAGTGCCAATCCATCTTGTTATAAAAATGCTAACTTGTTAAAGCCAAATTTAGAGGAGGCCACCATCATGGTGCGGGGTCTTGGTTACTCTAAAGAAAAGAAACTAGAAAAGATGGCAGACATTTTAGTTAGTAAATTAAATTTAGATATGGTGGTGATCACTCTTGGAGCAAATGGTATGGGACTTATTGATACAAAGGGTGATGGAAAGTTTCATATTATACCTACTGTTGCCAAGGAAGTTTTTGATGTTTCAGGAGCAGGTGATACTGCAATTAGTGTGATTACTGCTTCGTTGGTGTCGAAAGCAACGTTAGAGGAATCTTGTTGGCTTGCTAATTGTGCCTCTGGAATTGTAGTTGCCAAGAGAGGAACTGCAACAGTTTCTATTGATGAGCTCAGTAAATTTTATAGAGAATTAGATAGTGAAAATTCTCAAAGATTCCAATAGATAAATGAATATTTAAAATTTCAATTGATTATTTTTTCATTTTGATTGATAATTTTAGGATCAATTAAACCCGACGATAAAGGTGACCGAATTCGAAAGATTCGGGAGCAAAGTTTCGCCCTAAGGATCACCCAGCGTGATTTATGGGTTTGGAATTGCCGAAACGAGGTGAAAGATTAGGTTTTTGATAGAGGGTTTTTAAAACCTGGTCTTTTTTAGGAGGTACGTTTTTTCTAGGTTTTTGATTTAGTATCTTAAACTGGTTCACAACTCTTAAATGTTTCCCTCTGCTTTCAAGTTTTTTTTGATACTAAATCCGACATATTTTAAGAGATCCATTTTTTCCCTTTCTTTTTTCTTTTTTCTCTTTTCTTTTTTGTCTTTTGTATTTTCGTTTTTTTTCTTGTCTTGTCTTGTCTTGTCTTGAAAAATGGATTTTTCTGTGTGTATACGAAATGGATTTTGTTTCAAGGATGATTGTTATTGTTTCTAATTTCATGGATGGAAATATAGGATATACTATACTGTTGCGGCATATGTGGTGTTTTCTGATCTGATCTGTCTTGTTTTGTCTTGTCTTGTTTTGTCTTGTTTTGTTTTATTTTGTTCTGACCTGACTTGATCTGATCTGTTCAGTTTTGTCGCACGGATCTCTTAAGGTGATTACTTTTACCATCGTAATCAATTTAGATGGACATAATTCGGCCTTTTGGTCGACAATTTTTAAATAAATAAAAAAAATCTTCCCCTCTTTAAAACAGGAAGTTTAAATAAACTAGGATGTTTAAAGAGGGGTTTTTTATTTATATTTTTACTATATTTTACTATGGTTGAAGCAGTCCCTTACCAAATTGCACGTTTGTAGTTTTTTAAGATTGTTTTGTCTTTAGTAATTAAATAAGCATCCTCTAATTTAGCGTGTGTAGTTATTAATCTATCAAAAGGATCTCTGGTCCATTCTTCAGTAAGTGCTTTTTCAATGAGCACGGTTAAAGGAATATTGTGAACTTGCAAACCTATTGATTTATATAATTCACTTACAATTTTATCTCCGCTTTTTTTTATGCGATCAATTTCATATAGATATTGTAACTCAAGTGTAACCATTGGTGAGATATAGAGATCATGTTTTTCCATAATAGTTAATATTTGTTTATCAAAATACTCTAGTTCTCCCTGGTATAACCAAATTGTTGCATTGGTGTCTAAAAAATATAGATCCATTATTTTACTCCCTTCCATTCGTGTGACCAATCTATGTGAGTAAAATTCTCAGAGTCTTCATCAGTTATTTTTCTTTTTTTTAATTTACTTAATTTGCTATATGATCTTTTTACTTGAGTGATTTGTAAAAGATGTCCATTTCGTTCGATTTCTACTGAACTACCTGTCTCGACGATACTATCAAGAATTTTATAAATATTTTGACGAAGTTGTGAAGCTGTTAATTTCATAAAATTTTATTCCTGTTTACTGCTTGCTTTGCTTTTTTCTTTTTGTACGTACGTACTTTAATATTGTACGTACATCTAGTTTGTCAGTCAACCTAAAAGAGTGTCTTTACTCGAGAGGAAAAATCCATCAGATTGTTAATCACTGCTGTGGGATTAGCATTTTCATAGAGAACGCTATAGACGCCATTAAATATTTTACATTTAATATCATATCTTTCAGAGATAAGTTGTGCTGCTTTGGCAGTCTGATAACCTTCAATAACAGTGTGATGTTTAGCTAAAATTTCTTGGATGTTTTTTTCGCTATTCTCGCCACGAGCGATCTCCATTCCAAAAATTTTATTACGACTTAAATTTCCTGTTGTCGTAAGAATCAAGTCTCCCATGCCACTAAAACCATAGAAGCTCTCAGATCTAGCATTAAAGACAACTCCAAATCGCAACATATCTGCAATACCAGCAGTGATTAGCGCTGCTCTGGTGTTGTGATTGTAACCTAATTCCTCGATGATTCCTCCAGCGATGGCCAAAACATTTTTTAAGGCCCCACCAAGCAACACTCCTTTAATATCGTAAGTTGGAAATAATTTAAAAAAGGGAGTGTTAAGCATGTTTGAAACTTGAGTTAAAGTTTTATTTGATCTACCGGCGAGTGATACTAAGGTGATTTGTTGTTGCAAAATCTCCTCTGCAAATGAGGGCCCAGATAAAAAAGTTATTAGATCACGGTAAGGATTAAAGTAATCAAATAAGATATCATCAGAGAGTTTTAAGTCGATAGGATCGATTCCTTTAGTTAGTGATACAAAAGGAATATTTAATTTTAAGTAGCGAGAGATCTCCCCTTGGTAATCAGCAAAGTATTCTTTTATGGCCGCTGAAGGTAAACCAGAAACAATTATTTCTATATCAGAAAGAGATGATCCTCTAAGAGTATCAACTTCCGCCCAGCTTAGAGCGGGAATAACATTTGTAGGGAGTTTTATTCCCGGAAGGTATGCAGAGTTTTCTCCAGCTTTAAACATCTGGTATATTTCATCTCTTCTTACTTTAATTATTACTAGATTGAAATTGTTGGCCAAAACCGAGGCCATGGATGTAGCAAACATTCCAGAGCCAATTACGAGTGCGATTTTATATTTTTTATTCATTATTTTTTTTCTTAAAAGGTTTTAAAAGTCTTCAATCAATGGATAAATTCCTTGAGCGTAACGAATAAGATCTGCTACCTCACGAACGGCACCTTCGCCACCTCTTCGCTTGGTTACATAATCTGCAAATGCTTTCACCTCTATAGAGGCATCAGGAACAGTTGCCGCAAAACCGACTCGGTTAAGGAGTGGAATATCGTAAAGGTCATCACCCATATAACAAATTTGGTTGTCACTAAGGTTAGTTAATTTTTTTATTTGTAAATAGGCATCTCTTTTGTCTTCACTTCCTAAAAAAACGTAGCGAGGATTTATTTTTAGATAATCAATTCTCTTACATAATCCTATACTGTTACCACCAGAGATAACTCCTACCTCTATTCCTGCATTAATTAAAACTTTGATGATGTAACCATCATAAACATTAAAGTAGCGATTGAACTCAATCTCATTACCACTATAATAAACCAGTCCATTAGTTAATATTCCATCTGCATCGAGTGCTAAAAATTTTATAGGCAATAATTTTTTTTTAAATTTTTTAGCAATATTTTTAAGAGGAGAAGGAATGCTTTTTATTTTTTGATTCATGTTCATGTTCATATTCATAACACTTAAACTGCCCTGTATATTTTTAGAAGTGTTTCGATTAGTGGTTTGACATTTTTAAGTGGCCAAGAGGTCATGGGATCTGAGAGCGCCTTATCGGGATTAGGATGAGTTTCCAAGAAAATTCCATCTGCTCCTGCTGCAAGTGCCGCTTTCGCTAATACTTCGATGAATTGACGTTTTCCCCCTGTAATTTGTCCAAGTCCTCCAGGACATTGAACACTATGAGTGGCATCGTAGACTGTCTTTACTCCGTAGCTTTTGATTATTTGAAAAGAAGTCATATCAACAATTAAATTGTTATAGCCAAAAGAGATCCCTCTTTCAGTTATGATAATTTTATCTTTGGAGATGATGGTGGTTGCTTTATCAATAATATTTTTTGTGTCTTCGGGAGCGAGAAATTGTCCTTTCTTTATTTTAAGAATGCGATTAAATTTTTTCGCTGCTTGAGCACCGGCCACAATCATATCTGTTTGCCGACATAAGAATGCGGGCACTTGAATAACATCGGCGTATTTGGCAACAATCTCTGCCTCATCTGCACTATGAAAATCAGTTAGAATGGGAAGAGAATATTTATCACGGATCTTGTTTAAAAGTTTAAGGCCCTGATCTATTCCTGGGCCACGAAAGGAATTAATGGAGGTTCTGTTTGCTTTATCATAGCTTGCTTTAAAGGTGATATTGATTTCGCTCTCAAATTCTTTTAGTTCAGTGGTGATGTGCTCAGCTATTTCCATTGCGAGAGCTTCACTTTCTAAAACGCAAGGGCCGATATATAAATCTAATTTATTTTTTTTGTTGTTCATACATTTAGTTCTTTTATTAATTCTTTATTTGTTCAATGATGGCCCTTAAAAAATTTTTAAATATTGGATGAGAATCATAGGGTCTTGATTTAAATTCCGGGTGAAATTGGCAGCCAATAAAAAATGGATGATCTCTAGGATCGATCTCAATAATCTCCACTAAATTATACTCTTTATTTATTCCTGAAATAATAAGTCCGGTCTCCTTTATTTGTGGAAGATATAAATTATTCACTTCTAGACGATGGCGATGTCTCTCGGAAATTTTTTCTTTCTCATAAATTAAATAAGCTAGCGTCTCTGGAAGAATAGAACAAGAGAAAGCACCAAGGCGCATATTGCCTCCCTTAGGCCCATCTTTAATTTGTCCTTTGAGATAGTGAATCACAGGTGTGCCCTGGCCACTCTCTGCAAACTCCTCGGATACAGCATCTTTGATGTTAGCAAGATTGCGAGCGATTTCAATTACTGCTAATTGCATTCCAAGACATATTCCAAAAAATGGAATCTTATGAGTGCGGGCATATTGAATCGCTAAAATTTTTCCCTCAGTGCCTCGCTCTCCAAAACCACCTGGAATTAAGATACCATCAACTTCTTTTAATTTTTCTATAGCAGCGGTTTTTACTTTTAAATCATCATTATTTTCTAACTCTTCAGCATCGATGTAATGTAAGTCAGCCTTTACTTGATGAGAGATGGCCGCATGTCTGAGTGCTTCGTCTAATGATTTATAGGATTCAGTTAGCTCGGTATATTTTCCAACAATACCAATACGAATTTTCTTTAATGGATGTTCGTAGTTGTATACAACTTTTTCCAGATCACTGATGTTGGGTCTGGCGGACCAAATGTTGAGCAGATCTGTGATTTTTGTATCTAGACCCTGACGATGAAATTCTAGAGGTAATTTATAAATAGTATCGACATCAATTGATTGAAAAACGTTACTCTCAGGAACGTCACAAAAGAGGGAGATCTTATTTATTATCGATTGATCAACAACTTTATCAGCTCTACAAATCATAATATCTGGAAATAAACCAATTCCTCGCAACTCTTTGACAGAGTGTTGTGCTGGTTTGGATTTAAGTTCTTTGGCCGCTTCAATATAGGGAATTAAAACCAAATGAATAAAGAGCGCATGATCTTTTCCAACTGAAGATGCAAATTGTCTGATTGCCTCTAGAAATGGTAGCGATTCAATATCACCAACAGTGCCGCCAATTTCGGCAATCAAGATATCAGAATCTTCAGCAGCGAGATGAATTCTTCTCTTAATCTCATCAGTAATATGAGGTACTACTTGCACAGTTTTTCCAAGATACTTTCCTTCACGCTCATTTTCAATTACTTTTAAATAGACTTGGCCGCTGGTGAAATTATTTTTCTTTAAGAGATTAAGCGAGGTAAACCTTTCATAGTGACCTAAATCCAAATCGGTCTCTGCTCCATCATCGGTTACAAAAACTTCACCATGTTGAATGGGACTCATAGTTCCTGGATCGATATTAATATATGGATCCATCTTAAGCATGCTCACCTTTATTCCTCTACGCTCGAGTAGTGATGCAATCGAAGCTGCTGCTAATCCCTTTCCTAAAGAGCTAGTTACTCCACCAGTGATAAAAATATATTTTTTTACATTCCTATTGGGAACATTTTCTCTGGTATTGTTGTAGTTGTTATGGCCATTATAGTTCATATTTAAGTGCTCCTTAGTGCTTTTCAATTGTGCTTTTTCAATCGTGCTTTTTTAGTTCATTCTCAACTTTAATAATATCTTCAGGTATATCAACGCCAATGAGATTTGCTTCAGTAGCGAGTGCTCCTATGCGCATATTAAGAGATAGTGCTCGCAATTGTTCTAATCGTTCCATTTGTTCTAATTGTGTTGGTTTTGTTTGTACAAAAGTTTCCAGTGCTTGAGGAAGATAGCTGTAGACTCCAATGTGTTGATACCAATTCAAGTTTGTGTCGCAAGTAGTGTTGTGTGGAATAGGTGAACGAGAAAAATATGGACAGTATCCACCTTCTGTATCTTTTTTTGTATTATTATCATCAGCGATGAAAATTGCTTTTACTACATTGGGATTTAAATATTTATCATTGTCATGGTCATGTGTAGAGGCGAGCGAGTGTCTTTTTACTAAAGTAGCAATATGGTAGTTTGAATTAAGGTGCCAGTATCCTAATTTTTTCAAGAGAGATCCGGTTAAAAGTGGTTCATCACCTTGAAGGTTAATAATCAAAGAATAATTTATATTTTTATTATTTGTACTGCTCTTGCTGTTTTTTAGAAAGCGTTGGTAAGAGAGGTGAATTCGATCAGTTCCACAACAGACATCATCATCAACACGCAAAACTTTTCCTCCAAAGTTAAGAACGTGTTTTTCAATTTGATTATCGTCAGTTACTACAAAAGTATCAAAGGTAGAATCTGTAGCATTTTGATAAACTCTTTCAATCATGCTTTTTCCATTGATTTGAGCTAAAGGTTTTCCTGGAAAACGCGAAGAGTGATAGCGTGCTGGAATAAGAATGACGATTTTTAATGGTTCTGCCGATGTCATATTTTTGTTTAGTTTTTATTTATTACCGGTTATTAAAATATGTTTAAAATATGTTTAATCAAAGAGAGAAAGTTATCACATTGAAAGGAATTTTTGAAATTATGTTATAATAAAATTTGATTAAATTTGATTTTTATTTGGCAGGTCATTAAATGGGACGAGGTGGTAATGTGGTTATATTGAACTATTTTACTAAAGTTTATCTTTTCTTTCCTCTCATTACTATGCTGACAATACCTATTGTCAATTTTGATAATACTCTCTTCGCGGCCGAAGAGAATGTAGTGACCAACCCAAAAATCAGCATAATGTGTGATGAGTTACTAAAAACCAGGGAGAATAGAATAATACTAAAACAAAAAGCTATAGCTTTATCGAAGAGAATTGAAAAACTAAGGACACAGATTCCAGAGAGAAAAAAAACGCTTATTAAAAAATTGGAATATATTTCAAGTAGAGTTGATCAACAAATTGAATTGATGAATTTGCAAGCAAAGAGCTTGGAAGAGAATATAGTACGCAGAGGTTGTCCTGGAATTAGTATATAAAACCCATCTAAAAAGACCCATCTAATTTTCTAACTTTAAAAATCTTATCTTTTCACTCTGTAATTATTAATGTTATCGTTTTTTTAGTTGAGTGATGGAGATAAAAACATGATTAAAAAAGTAAACTTTTTGAATAGTGCCTGGGTTATTCTTTTTCTCTTGGTTGGAGGTATGATTTTTTCTCATGATCGCGTTCGCGCTCAAGATCAAGGTCAGGATCAAGAACAATTAAAAGAGAATTCAATCGATCGACCAATAACCACAAATATAGATATTTTTAAGAAGGGTAAGAAAAAAAAGAGAGGAAATGTTGATGATGAAGCTGCTGATGATGGTGATGTAAAAGAAAAAAATTCAGATTACGATGCTTTGAATGTGCCTAAAAGTGTAAGTTTGCGCTGGGTACTGGAGCAAGGTTTGAGAGAGAATCCACAGGAGAAGATTCGTCAGTATCAAAAATTTATATTAGAAATTGCACGTTCAAGAAACAATGATAGCTTTTGGTATCCGCAAATAAACTTGGTAATTAAAGCTGAAAATCAAAGAATTTCTAGATTATTTTCTAAAGATAATTTAAGTACCTCTAGAAGTATGCCAGATGGATATGTGGGATTGGATTTTGGTGAGTATAGCGTATTTAATTGGGGAAAAGATTATGCAAAATATTTAAATGTTAAGGAGGAGAATCAGAGAAGATCAGAAAATCTTTTTGAGGAGAGACGCAATTTAAAATTAGATCTAATAGCTTTGTATTTTGAATTAATTAAACTAAAGACCTTTGAGCGTGTGGCCCAGGATTATGTTCGCCATTCAACCTTTGTTTATCGAGTAGGGCGAGAAAAGTTGGCATTAAAAAAGATGAATGAACAACAATATTATCAATCACGAGCACAATACTTGATTGCTCAACAACAATATAATGAGGCCAGAGTTAATACTAAAAATTTTGAAAAAGCACTCTCTTATATTTTAGGTGAAGAAGCATTTACTTCATTTAAACCAGAAGAGTATTTGCGCTATAAGAGAGTCAATATATCTTTAGATCAGGCCGTTAATAGCTATCAAGAAAATAGCATGCTAATTAAAAATAAGATGCAAGTACTTTCGGCCGCTCATAGAAATTTTGAAATTGCATTTAAAGAAAATTTACCACTACCAAAGTTTTCTATTAATTTTGGAAGCTACCTACATACGTTTAGTAGTACAGGTGGAAAGACCATGTTTACAACCACGGAGTATAGATCAGATGGTACTAGATTAAATGATCCCGGTGGTTCTAATATTGAATTGAGGGCCAGTATCAATATGAGTTGGGATATTTTAGGACCTGAAGGTTTTTTTAATGGCCGCAAGAGGGCAGAGGCATTTTATCAAAAGACAATTGCAAAGATTGATTATGATAGTTCAAAAAAATATGTGGATACCAGTGTTCGCAAGATATTGGAAAATATTGTTGAGTTAGAAAAAGAGATAGCTATTGTTACTCCATATCTTGCAAATGCTCGCAAGGAGTTTAGTCAAACGCTAGAAAATTATTTGGCACAAAAGACAACATTTTTGGAAATTAAAGATGCAATTCTTACTCTCAAAAATGCAGAGGAACTAATGGAAGGAACAAAATTTCGTCACTTGAAAGCTAAATTGGATTTGGCCAAGGAGATGGGAGTAGAAGATTTTCCTGGTGATAATTTTGAAACCTTAGCAGTGAGGGAGGAAAATAAGTGATGATAAAGTTAAAAGTAATTTTGGTTTTTATTTTATTATATGGTTGTTTAAATATTTGTATTCAAAGTGTGATTGCTCAGGAGGGAGATGGAGGGTCATCAAATGATGGTGCTGGTACTGCTACTGCTGCTGCCGCTGATGGATCTTCAGCTGCTCCAGATGGTCCAGCTGCTTCGGATGGTCCAGCTGCTTCGGATGCTTCGGCCGTTCCAGCGGAGGATAGTTCACAACCTGCGATCTCATCTCCGAAATCTTCTGCTGCTAAATCATCACCTAAGTCATCACCTAAATCATCGCCGAAGAATGAAGATAATGAGAGGGAAGAATTCAAGAGTGCAGAAAAAAATGATGAGGCATCATTAAAGATAGATCAAGGAGAGAATGCAGAAGCTGCTGCTGCCGCAGCAGCAGTAGAGGCAGAAAAGGAAAAAGATAAACAAAAGGAAGTTGAAAAGGAGAAAGATAGTGCTATTGCTGATGGAAATATTAAAGAAGAAAAAGACGAAAAAAAAGGAAGAGTTTTTAATTTGGAAGATGAACTATATATTTCAGATAAAAATGAATACACCGGAGTATATGATCGCTATTATTCATTAAATAAAGATATAAATCGTTATACTATTGCACTCGCAACTAGTCCTAATGTTTTTGATGTAAAAAAAGTGTATGGTGGTGATGTGGGATATGCAAGAAATTTGGATGTCTTTTGGTTAGAGACAATTTTTTCATGGGATAAAATGGATTTTAATAAGGCGACAACTACTGCTTCTAGAAATTCTGTAAATCCTTATGCTGAAGAAAATATTATACGATCAAATGAAATCAGGCAAAGCGTATTCTCTGTTGGAGCTGGAATCTCATATCGTTTTATGTTTCCCTATCAAATTAATATTTTAAGTATAGATAATCTCTTTCATACTACAACTTGTTTTATAACTTACAATCAAGTTAGCGTAGATGGTAGTTCTAAAAAATATGAGGGGGCCGGTTTGCGTGCTGATTATGGAATACATAGAAGAATAACATCGAAGCTGCATGTAGGACTTAAATTTACCTATCGATTTGCTGAGGTAATACGTGGTGAAAATTTTAAAGATGAGAATAATAATGATAGGCGACTCTTTATTAGCTGGACTACACTTGGTTTTGATTTAGCATACTATTTCTGACCTTAGACCGTAGGTTAAGCAGCTTGGACCATACTTAAATCTTCTGCTGTATCAAACTCATCTTTTAAGGTTTGCTTGAGTGAATTTATGCCTCTAATATGCAGTTGAGATACTCTTGCAGGAGTTAAATGAAGACCATCAGCAATCTCTTTAATCTTCAATCCTTCATAGTAGTACATCTGTAATATCTTTCTTTCAATTTCAGGTAACCTAGATAAAGAGTCAAAAATTCTCTCACTTGCATGCTTATAATTTACCATAAAAAATGGATTACAACTGATTCTTTCGTCAGCTAAATATGTTTGTTCACAACCATGATGATCATCAACATAATTATGGATAAGATCTTCAATGTTAACCATGGATACAGTTTTAATACTATCCAAAATTAGTTGGTAATCTTCAATTTCCATAGAGAGAGTTTCCGCCATCTCTTTATCAGTTGGAGTTCGTTCTAAGCTTTCTTCAAGTGCTCTCTTTGTTTTTTCAATTAATTTAAACTTTTCTCTAATTGATCTTGGTACAAAATCTAAATTACGAAGCTCATCTAAAATTGCGCCTCTAATTCTAAATTCAGCATAAGTCTTAAATTTATTTTTCTTATCAGGATTATACTTTTTTATTGCATCCATAAGCCCAATAACTCCACAAGAAATTAAATCATCTAACTCAACATTATGTGGAATTTTTGATAAAAATTTTCTAGCAATGAATTTAATAAATGGAGCATACTCCTTTATAACATTCTCCTCTTCATTGGCCTGGATTTTATTCCGATAATCAGATAACGTGCTAATTTTGTTTAGGCCATTTTTCATTAGAGTCCCCCTTTGTTTTGGTTATTGTGGTTAACTAATTTAAAAAAAATAAAAAACCGTACCAAAAATTATAATTGTTTAAACAATTATAAAAAAAATTAAAAGAGACTAGATCAGTTATAAATTGTTTATAAATGTTTTTTATATTCCTCCTTCTCACTTTCATCAAAATGTTCATTAAACGTGATGATTAAAGTTAACTTAAAAAACAACATTACATATATACACAAGCGATAACACTAGAGTAAATCACTTAAGAGTTAATTACTTATTTTATTATAAATAGTGATTGTTACAGTAATGAAATTTGTAAAAGCTTGTAATGTCGATTGGTAATAAAATTTATTGTGCCAATTTTAATTGATAAAGCGATGAACTCAGCGGATAATAATTAAATAAATAGAATTTACAAATGATGAGGTTAAATGATGAATGTGAAATCAACTTTTCTTAAAAGAATCCTTGTAATGTCAATTGTGGTGCTCACAGGGGTATCTATTTATTCTTTCCCCGCTTCTGCTTTTGCTGCTGCTGTTTCTGATGATAAACAAATATTTTTGTTTAATTCCAAAGAAAATTGTTCTTTACCAGAACTTCAAGCAAAGGAAGCACAGATTGCTGCTGAAATGTCTTGTAAATGGATAGAAGAAAATGGAGCAGGAGATAGGCAGGACCCAAAGAGTGCTTTTGGAAAAATTTTTCGATATCGTTTTTGTAAAGATAATTATGTGGCAGTTTTAGATTATGTAAAAATGGATGCTACTTCTCATGATCCATATAAATTAATTATCCTACATCCTACTAAGCCAGGACTTGAAGGTGATATGCATTTGGCCCATAAATCTTTTACTGGAGGATATCACGTTTTGGATTTACATTATTATGGAGTTGATCTTGATCCTGCTGGTTGTTGGATAGGTTATCTTTGGACAAAACCAGGAAGTGAAAGTGCTTCAGAAAAATTAACATTTGTAAAAAAATGTAAAGATAAACTGACAGGTAAATATATGATTGTTAATTCCGGTGTTCATGCAGAACTTTCTCTTCTAGATAAACTTAATTCACCAACATGTAAGAAAGCTAATAATGTAAAAGAACCATTCAAAAAATAATCATTTTGTGTTTGAGGATGTGTTGATTATGCCTCAAAGGGTGGCCATCTAATTTAAACAATAGATATTGTTTTGCTTTTAAATATTTAAAACTAATCAGAGAATATTTAAGAAAAAAAATTTCTAGGTTGTTTGCATGCAATCAGGGATAATCATACACAACCAGGAGGGTGTTTATGATTATTATATCAGAGGTATTTTTTCGTTTGATTCTTTATTTTTCTATTATGGTAACTTTAATCGTAAGTGTAACGTTTGCATTTGCTGATAATTTTAATCAAGAGAAAGATCAGGATCAGGAGCAACAATTATTGCTAAAAAATATTAAAGAAAGAGATATTTTAGCTATTAGAAAATATGTTGATTCTGGAAAGAATATATCAGTCAATACTTTTAGCGAAATATTAAACTCGCAAATAGACTATTCAGTTTTAAACATCATTTTAGATGCAAAGAATATTGATGAAAAATTTTTAAATGCGTTTCAGATGACGACTCGATCTATTGTTGGTAGTAAAAAGATTATCGAAAGACCATTGCTATACATGCTAGTAGATGCCAATTCTCTAAGCAAACTTAAGTTTGACCAACGATTAAAGATAATAGAAAAAGTATTTAAGAAGGGACTTAATCAATACAATAAAGGAAAAATGAAAAAATCAGCATGGAGATATATGCTTTCACAGAATAAATCAGAAGAGATGAAGTATTTGTTTAGAAAGTATAAACTTAAAAATGCAAAAAATCCTTTATACGATAAACTTAAAACATTTCAACAATATTTGATTGAAAAAAAATCCAAATCTCCTTTTAGTTGTTTTTTTAATATTGAAGATGTTGAAGATGTTAAAGATGTTAGAAATGTAAATAAAGTAACTATGCTCTCTCTCTCAGAAGAGGACAAGAGATATTCTAGAAATGTATTAGATATTGGTAAATATTATTTTACTAAATCTCCAGCGAAGGCAGTGGAATTTTTAATTTCAAAAGGAGAAATTGCTGATAATAGTCCTATGAATATTGCTAAATTTCTCTATTCCTCCTCTGTAAGTTTAGACAAAAGAGCGCTCTGTGATTATTTGGGTAGCGAATCCCAAAAGTTGTTATTGAAAGAATTTATTGATCAATTTGATTTTACCAATATGAATATAATTGAGGCCATAAGAGAGATGGTTAAAAAAATCTATATTACAGGTGAATCCCAAAAGATTGATAGAATATTATCAGCATTTGGAAAAAAGTATGCTAGTCAAAATAATAGTAGTGCTATTAGTGCAGACACTGCCTATTCATTATCCTATTCGATTATGATGCTCAATACTGACTTACATAATTCTTATGTTAAAGAAAAGATGAAGATGGATGAGTTTGTGAAGGTAAATAAAAAATTAGAGGGAGTGAAGGATTTAAGAGAGGAGATGTTAGAGGGAATTTACAAAGATATTCGAGATAATGAATTAAAATTCACTGGAGGTAATAGCTTAGGTGGAGTAATCGAAAATAAACAATATGACTTTGTAGATAAGATTATTAAAGATTATTTAGATGCAGTGGCAGAAGGAGAGGGGAAAATAGTTATAAGTGAGGATGCTTTAGATGTGTTAACTGCTTTTTCTGTAATAAACAAAGATGCAAAGAGGGTTATAGAGCATTACCAATCATCATTAATTCATCATTAATTCATCATTAATTCATCATTAATTCATCATTAATTCATTTTTAATATTTTAATACGACCATCTTCTTCGATTTCAATTTCCATATCTTTTATTACCAAAAGATCTTGATCATAAGTAAAATAGTGATTTTGTAGATCTCGTAATGTTATAGCATTAGAAGAGCGATTATCAATTTTGATGTACCCACATAATTTACAATTAGAAAAATCGACAATGCCGCCACCTTCAAGATGAAGTGTATCCAATTCGATAATGCTAGTGTTGTTGAAGGTGTTAAGAACATTTTCAACTTCAGCGTAGAACTTGTTATTCAAATTAACCAGCGGAAGAGCATTTGGACGTAGATTGATTAAACGTTTGCTTGTTTGATCAAAATTAAAACGATCTGAATGAAAGAGCATAAAGAAATCAAATGCAGTTTTAATAGGAGAGAAGAATTTTGTACGATCCTCTTTTTCTATATTAATAAAATTAACTAAAGGAGCGCAGTAACGTTTACGCCAATAGCGATCCAGATTTAAGAGTACCGACCCCATTGCTCCCTCAAGTTGAATATATTTTCTACTTACTTTATCGTGATCAATTTGAGTCTTTTGATTTTGAATTAGATCGGGAGTGATAATATTCATAAATTCACTCTCGCCTATTTCTGCTACCAATGCTTTAATTTTAGGGACAAGGATATTGTAATTAAAGAGTGCTACGTTGGTATTGAAGTATGCCATCTTGTCGCCTTCACGAAGTCCAATCTCTTCAAAGAGTCGAAGCGCATCCTCTCCTTGTGCTTTTGCTTGTGCTTGTTCGATGATAGTTACATACTCTTCTTTTTGATTATTTTGATTATTTTGATTGTTGGAGACAATTGCAAGTTGTCCTCCTTTTAGATCAACAGTAGTCTTTTCGGTGGTGATCATTACAATTGCCCAATTTTTACTAACCATATATCCGGCAATCATTGGATCTGGTGTGCTACCCAAATCTTCACCATTACCAACTACTCCAATTAAGTGGCAATCGTTGTTGTCGTTGCCGCTATTATAGCTTGGAAGAAGTGTGCTATCAAAGATCGCAGCTCTTAGTGCTTCAATTCCAAATAGAGCGTGTCCTCCTGGAGCTGTACGGTTGAGAGAAAGATTTCCTTGCTCATCAATAGTTGGAAGATTATTTTGGGTAGTTGATCCAAAATAACTTATAGAATCTGAATTTAAATCGATTAGTTGACGATAACTTTTTTTTAAATCAAAGACCGATGGTTTATTCCAAACATCTTTTACTGCTTTACTTGTTTCAAATCCAACAATGTCATGGAAGATAATTTTTTTCCATTTTTTAGAGAGTGCTTCATTTATTGATCTGATGATTTGAATCTCGGCCAAGTTAGCTTTATGTTTTTTTCCTTCGTGTTCAATATCGATATAAAGATCAGCACCCTTTGGCCCCAATGTTACACTCTCTTCACTTATTCCTAGTATTTTACTTAAGTATTTTTTTCTTTCAATAGTTGAACCAGTTCCTGCTTGCATGGGTTTTGATAGAAGAATAATTTTTTGAGCTATTTTCTCGTATATTTCTTTGGATTTTTTTATCTCGTTGTAGGAAGCAACCGTTAAGGTATTTAGCAATTCATCTGGAGCAACTGCAGTCGGAAATACAGGAGTAAATTGATCGGAAGACGGATGATTTTTTTGAATTGTATGATTTTTATCATACAATCGATAGTTATTTTTCTTATTTTGTTTATATTTTTCAATTAAACTTAAAAAATATGAGCTGTTTAGTTCATCGAGATCTAATGTTTCTATCAAAAGTTTAAGTGAAGCGATTGTTAGGGGGAAACTCTTTGAACACATTTTTGGATCCACCTTTTTTCTTGGGTTGTAGGTTAGTATTTGCATTTTAAAGCTCCCTTCAATGTAAATAAATATTTTTTTTAAAATATTTATTTATTAAAGATAGTGTTATAAGTAAATATTATGGGGGATGGATCTATACTTGGGGAATTCAGGAGCATCTAAAAATTTAGAGAATTTGAGTTCCCCCTTTTTTTCATATCCACTCCACTCCATTATCATTCGTTAGTATGTTTGCTTGTTCTTGTTATTCTTCTTGTTCTTGTTTTACTATTCTTCTTTTTTAAACTTGATCTTGAAGCTTTCTTACTAATCTTTATTGATTTAATTTTAGTGTTTAATTTTTTTTCAATTATTTTTTGAACTTTAGAAACCTTATCTTCAATTACTTTAGTTAACTCTTTTTGTGCCTCTTTAATGGATGATGCTAAAAGAGTTGATAGTGATTGTTGTAACTCTTTAAGTTCCTTTTTCTTTATAAAGTTGTTAACATTATCTTTCAAAAAATCTAAGGCAGCGTAGATATCTTTATTAAAAAACATATTTTGTACGTGTGCTACGCCTTTTTTATGCTGAAGTTTTGTTAATTCCACTAATCGTGCCATTTTTTTTATTTTGTTTCTCATAATATTCATCCCCTTAGATTTAAATACTTATTTATTATTTATTATTTATTATTTATATAGAGTAAAAGTTGTTGTCCTTATTAATTGGAACTCTATAACCAAACCCGAAACTCTTTGATTTAATTTTAATTATAGGTCCAAATTGTTTACGTTTATATTCAGAATTATAGTAGAGTTTAAAAGTTTTTAGTACTTCTTCTTTTGAGAATCCTAAATTAATTAATTCTGATGCCGACATATGGTAACTCAAAATTCCCTCCAAGATAACATCTAAACGTTCATAGGGAGGTAAGCTCATCATATCAGTTTGGTTTTCTCTCAACTCAGCAGAGGGAGCTCTACTAATAACCTCTTGTGGTATTAAATTATTATAGGCGTGATTGATATAGTTGGCCAGTTGATAGACTTCAGTTTTGTACAAATCTCCAAGTAAGCTTATGCCACCGACACTATCACCATACATAGTAGAATAACCTACTGCTAATTCAGATTTATTAGAGGTATTTATTACCAATGCATTAGTTTGATTTGAGCGTGCATAGAGGAGCATCCCGCGCAATCTACTTTGAATATTTTCGTCGGCCAAACCAACAAATGGTAATTTGAATGTCTCTTCGATTGCCTTCTGACAAGATGAGTGTAAAAACTTTATTGGTAAATAATGAAGAGGAATATTTAAGTTGTTACAAAGATCTTTAGAGAGTTGGTAACTTAGAGTCGATGAATATTTTGAGGGCATAAAGATAGCTTCGACTTTTATAGTGTTCGATGTAGTGTTCGAGCGACCTTTAGCTTTAGAGCAAAAATGAGCAAGTGCCAAAGTCAAACAAGAGTCCATTCCTCCCGAGAGTGCAATTAAAAAATTATTAAAGTTTGATTTTTGAGCATACTCATTAAGACCAAATATTAAAGCATCAATTGCCTCCTGACATTCGCCATTACTCCACTCTGGGAGAATGGGAAGTTTCTTGTTGAGATCAGTGTTGGCAGGTGCTGTTGGGATAACAATTTCTGGAGAGTAGAGTTGTGCCCAAATATTATCTTTGATTTTAACTTTTGAGTTGTGATGAGTGTTTTGAGCGTATTGAGTTCCTTGAGTGTTTAATGAAGAAGTATCCGTAAGATTAATAGAGAGAAGTTGTGCTTTGAAGGCATTTGCCTTAATAATGAAATTATCTTCATTAACTATAAAACTTTGCCCATCAAATAAAATCTCATCCTCTCCTCCAACTCTATTCACATAAGCAAATGGTGCTTTAAAACGTTTGGAAATATATTGTCCTTGATTTATACGAATCCAATTTTTGTTAATGTGATATGGACCTGCACTTAAATTAATTATTAGATCAAGATTAATTTTCTTTTCATGAATGTATTTATCTATTTCATCTAGAGGATTAACTTTGTGAGCGGAGCTTGGCCACATATCCTCACAGATCATAAGTGCTAGATGTTTATTATTCCACTGTAAAATTTGTGGAGTTTCTCCAGGGGTAAAATACTTTTTTTCATCGAAGATATCATAGTTTGGAAGTAAAATTTTACTATAAATAGGAGTTAATTTTTCACCTGGGACAAGCTTATAAATCACGTTTTTAATTTCAAGTGGCCAGTTGTCATTGTCATTGTCTTTGTTGTTATCAAAGGTGTAATCAAGTCCGCCCATTAACAAAAGAGTAGAGGTTTTATTGCAGTTATTTTCATGTTCACTCCAATAATTGATATCTGCGATCAGTTTTTGATAGGCGAGTATAAATGAGCGATTAAGGCAAAGATCTTGAAGTGGATATCCAGTTAAAAATAACTCAGGAAAGAGATGTAGTTGTAATTTTTGATCATCTTGCTTGATTGACTTAAAGTGATCGATTAGGTAGTTTTTAATCTTTGGAAAATCAGCAACGCTGTGATGAGTTTGGTGAATGTTGAGTTGGATATCCATATTATATTTATCTCCTTAATTTATTATTTATTATTATAAAATACCTTTTTATGAGTCAAACAGAGAATAGTCATCTTAATAATTATATAAACAAAAATACAAATCAAAATGGATCTGTCTTAAGACATGTCCTAGTTGTTGGAGCAGGACTTGCTGGAGTTGAGTGCAGTTGGTATTTGGCCAACAGGGGCATAAAGGTCTTTTTAGTAGAAGGAAAATTTTTATCTCTCAATCCTGCTCAGAAATTTCAAAATTTACTTGCAGAATTAGTATGTAGTAACTCTTTAAAATCAGTTGATAACGAATCTCCTCATGGTGTTTTAAAGAGGGAAATGAGTCTATTTAATTCACTAATCATCGAGGCTGCCTATCAAACTAGAGTGCCGGCCGGCGATGCGCTGGCCGTTGATCGAGAGCTATTCTCTCAATATATAACTAATGCAATTTTATCAAATAAGAATATAACGTTGATAAAAGAGCAACTTGCAGACCCGATGCTGAAGATGAAGGAACTTTCATGTGATTATGTGGTAATTGCAACAGGGCCTTTGACTTCTTCTCCTCTGGATATTTGGATTAGAAATAATTTTGAGGGTGATTTTTATTTTTATGATGCCATTGCTCCTGTAGTAGATGGTGAATCTCTTGATTATAGTAAACTTTATTGGAAGGATCGATATAAGGATCAGAAAGATCATAATGATCAGAATCAAGATAAATCTCAGAGTGAAATTGGTTATCTGAATGCACCTTTTGATAGCAAAGATCATTATATAAAATTTGTGGAAGCATTAAGAGATGGGGAAAAGGTGTCGTCGAGAGATTTTGAAGAGTTAAAATTTTTTGAGAGTTGTCTTCCGGTGGATGTTATGGCCCAGAGGGGGGTTGATACTTTACGCTTTTCTTGTATGAAACCTGTGGGTTTAGAGTATGCAGATGGAAAACGTGCAGATGGAAAACGTCCCTATGCAGTTGTACAATTGAGGCGTGAAAATCTATTGGGTGATGCTTATAACTTGGTTGGATTTCAAACACGACTTACATATAGAGAGCAGGAGCGTATTTTTAAAATGATTCCAGGTTTTGAAAACGCAAAATTTTTAAAATTTGGTTCAATTCATAGAAACTCTTTTCTATTTGCCAAGAAGGTTTTAAATTCAGATTTAAGTTCAAAAAAATTTTCGAAACTTTTTTTTGCTGGGCAAATAACAGGTGTTGAGGGTTATACGGAGAGCGCTGCTTCAGGTATCTATGTTGGATATCAGATACTTCATGATCTTCATGGTCTTCATGGTAATAAAAATTGGCCACTAGAGAGTGCAATGGGTTCTTTGATAAATTATTTGATGACCATTCCAGAGGGAAGCACACCTTCACCATCAAATATTAACATGGGACTCTTTCCTCCTCTGGAGATATCTGGCAAGATTGCTAAAAATGTAAAGAGAAAATTGATTGCAGAACGTGCATATAAAGTGATGAGTGATTTTTGTTTAAATAAATTATAAATTATAAATGTGAAATATGTGAGAATAGAAAATGAAAAAAGTTGTGTTACCAAAAGATCTTAATGGAAAAACCATCTTTGTGGCCGGGGCCGCAGGTTTTGTTCCTGGACATCTGTCTGAGTTTTATTTGAAGTTAGGTGCAAAGGTTATTGGAGTAGATAATTTTATTACTGGTAGCAGATCAAATGCAGAGTACTTGCTTAAAGAGTATCGTAATTTTAAGTTTTATGAGATGGATATTATACATGAATTGCCACTCGCTGATTTAAAGAATGAAAAGATAGATTATATTTTTAGTTTAGCATCTCCAGCATCGCCTATTGATTTTGCCAAAATACCAATTGAAATTATGAGAGTAAATTCGGAAGGTACTTTGCGCTTACTAGAGTTGGCGAGAGAGAAGGGAGCACGCTTTTTAGAGGCATCAACATCTGAAGTATATGGAGATCCGCAGATTCATCCGCAAGTTGAAGATTATGTCGGACATGTGCAGATAAATGGTCCACGCTCTTGTTATGATGAATCGAAACGTTTTGCGGAAGCGATGACTAGCAGTTTTCGAACGAAATATGCAGTTGATACCAGGATTGTGAGAATATTTAATACCTATGGGCCAAGAATGCGTGCAAATGATGGTCGAGTGGTTCCTAATTTTATTAATCAAGCATTGAGAGGTGAAGATCTTACGGTATATGGTGATGGCCAACAGACGCGTTCATTTTGTTATGTTACTGATTTAGTGACAGCTATTCATAATGTTATGTTTTCATATGGGCCAGGACCTTTCAATATTGGAAATCCAGATGAGAAGACTATTTTAGAGACAGCAGAGCTGATAATTAAAATTTTAAATAGCAAATCGAAAATTGTTTTCAAAGAACTTCCCAAAGATGATCCAGTCAGAAGAAGACCTTGCTTGGCCAAGTTGCAATCAATAAGTGATTATCGCCCGCAAGTTGATTTTGAAGAAGGAATGATTAAAACGGCAGAATATTTTAAATCACTTGCATGAAACATGAAACATGAAACATGAAATTCATTTACAAATTTTTATCCAATCAACAAATTAACTCTTCGGTTTGGATTTTTTTTATTTTCTTTACAGTTACTCTAATAAATATAAATAAAGCAATTCATATTGATGATACTGCCTATATTGAAGTTGCAAAGGGAATTATTGCAAATCCACTGCATCCTATGCAATTTCTGGTTAATTGGGAGGGATCATATGCCCCAGTCTCTAAAATCAATCAGCCACATCTTTTGAGTTATTTGATAGTGCCGTTTATTTTACTTTTTAAATCTAATCATGTCCATTTTCCTATATTTCTTCACCTAATTATTGCAATATTCTCCTTCTTTGCTATTTACTTTTTTTATAGATTGACGGTGATGTTTGAAGTCGATAAAAAACATCAAATGTTTTTAACCGCCCTCTTTGCTTTAGGCCCTGCATTTATTGTTAATCAAAATGTGATGACAGATATTCCAATGTTGGCGCTTTCACTTGCTTCTGTATGGTCGTTAAAGTTAGCGATTACTAGGGATGAAAGATTGTCATTGTCATTGGCATTAGTATTAGTGATAGCGGCCGGTATTTTTTGTGGGTTTGCAATTTTAACAAAATATACGGCACTAGTGATGATAGTAGTTTTGAGCTCTCTCTTATTATTTAGTTCTAGAGATTATAAAAAGAAGTGGACGTGGGTAATTATTATACCAATTACAATGATAGTCTTATGGTCGCTCTTTAATTACTATGATTATGGCCACATTCACATTTTAGATAGACCCAGACCGCAAGTTTCTCTATATGAAATTATTTTCAGGCGAGGAAAATATTGGTTAGCAATATTGGGTGCAATTCTTCCTATTGGGATTATAGCGATTCCATATTTTTTTAAAAACATTTCCTATAAAAGTAATTTTCTTTTTTTAATATTGTTTATTTCACTCCCTTTGCTTGTTTATTTTGAAGTTATAAGTGATCGCTTAAATGATAAGATATTATCAATACTCTTTCTTTTGAACGGTATTTCAATTTTTATTTTACTGATTCATTCTCTTAAAAATATTTTTCGAGATTATAAAAAGAAAGATCAGCAAAAATTATTTCTATACATTTGGTTTTTTGCAGGAATGAGTTTTGCGATTTTATTTTCTCCTTTTTTGGCCACAAGACATCTTCTTATCTCATTACCTCCATTACTATTAATTTTGGGATTGGAGATCTTTCCGCAAATAAATAATTTTTTCCTGAGAGGGATTTTAGTAGTTACAGTTTTTCTTGGTGTTACATTGGGAATTTCTGATTACTACTATGCGGATACTTCAAGAAAAGCTGTAGAGATAATCAAAAACAAATTACATCAACATCACATTGAGAGTGGAAATACCATTTGGTTTGTAGGCCATTGGGGTTGGCAATGGTATGCTTCAAATGCTAATGCTAATTTTAAACACTTTGATTTGAAAACATCAATACCAAAATCCGGAGATATATTTCTTATTCCTTATACGGATAGGATTGATAAAAAAAAGTATAATCTTACTGAAATTTTTGTAGTTGATTTTTATAGAGAAAAAAATTTATTTGCTTTGTTTACTACTGCACTCGAGTGGCCGATATTTTATGCCAGCAAAGATTTGCCTTGGAGTTTTAGGAAAGGAGGATTATTAAATAGATTTGAAGTTTACTTCTATTATGCGGTTTCGACCAATTAAGGAGTAGGAATGATAGATGCAGTAGGTTCAGAGTAGAGTTGTAATCTTTCATTGATTACTTTGTATCTACTAGAGATGATTGTAAAAATATTTTTAGTGGGATCATTTAAAATACTTTTATATTTGTAGCTATAGTCTTTATTTTGATTCTGCACTTGTTCCTGGTTTTGATTTTGATTCTGATTTTCTGTAGAGAGCTCTGGAGATATTGTTTTATTCTCATTTGTTTTTGAATCAACTAAATTGATTGAATTAATTGAATTAATTGAATTAATTGAATTAATTGAATTAATTGAATTAATTGAATTAATTGAATTAATTGAATCAGCTGAATGAACTATATCAGTGTTTAATCCCTTTATGAACTTTTGTATGTCAGGATCTTTTTTGATTAATTCTGAGATGACGTTGTTTAAAATTTTGGAGTTAGATTCCGCAGGTTCTTCTATATTCTCCATTCCAAATTTTATTATCTGGTCAGTTTCTTTTTGTGCCTGTTCTTTAATTCCTTTGTATTGTTTGTAGATGTCGGGTTTATTTTTTTCTAAATACTTTGCAAACTTATTTTCTATTTCATTCATATCATCGACATTCTTTTTCACATCATTAAATTTTATATCAGTTAAAAAAAGATCTCCTTTAAGCCATTGGTTTATCATGTCGAATGTCTTTGTTATTGGAGGTAATCTTAGCTCTGATGGAAGAGAATTTGCAGAAAGTTTTCCACAACTGTTATTTGTTTTACATTTGCATTGCTCGTCCTCTTTCATGGTTTGAATATCTGAATAACAAAGTGATAGATTTTTCTTAACAACACTAAGAGGATCGGAGTTGGCATCTGCAAATACAGAGGAGAAAAGATCTTTTGTGCTAAAAGCATATGGCAGTAAAACACTTAATATTTTATCAAAAATAAAAGATAAAAAATTATCTTTATATTTTTTATTGTTTTCATTTGGAGAAAATAAATTTGCATCTAATGGTATAACGGTTGGTGTAACCGATGGTGATGGTACAGCTAATCCGGTTCCACCGGTATTCATCTTTTTTAAAGCATCCATCATTTCTTGCACTTTATTTATTTTATCTTGTTGAACAGTAATGAGTTTAATTAGAATACCAAATTGAGTTGACATTAATCCACCTAAAATGGCCGCTAAGATAGCTCTTCCATATGGAGTGTTAGTGGCAGTTACTAAAATCTTTGCTTTGCTGGTTACGGCATTGAAGGTCCCAACATTACGGAATCCTCCTTTACAATATACAAGTTGGATTAAAGAATATATTGTTACGATAACGCCCACGATAGCAAATCCGCCTTTGATTAATTTGCCTGTTTGATTGGTTATATAATCATCTTTGTTGCTAAAAACAGAAGTAAAGGTTCCAACACCACCTCCTAATCTAACAGCTATTTTTACAATACCCATAATTAATTTGGCAGTATCACCACAACCTAAAGTTGTCTTCGGATCTTTTGCTTTCTTTTTAAACTCTTCTTGAAGCTTTTTCATCTCATCACTGGCCTTATCAGTTGGCACTTCACAATGAGGTGGTTTAATCCACTCATAGATCGCCAGAATTAGTGCTAACGCAAAGAAGACAATTACTATTCCTGTAATTACTGAACTCATTATGAGAGAAGATAATTTTATAGTTTCTGCATCTTTGGAAAATTGTAAAGCTGCAATTTGTGTATCAGCACCTCCTGCTGATTTTTCAAAGAATGATTTATGTACGGTTAATGTCATTATTATATCTATAATAAAAGCAATAGCGCTGAGAATACTATTAATCAACATTCCAACGGTCATCATTATTCTAGACAATGTATTACAACCCGATCCTTTCAAATCAGATATTCCAGAGAAGATATCAGCAATAGTCCAAACAATAAGATTTATTATTGTTAGTGTAATGGTTAAAGATTTATTGGCGATATCAAAACCTTCTACATTTTCAGCTTTACTCATAATTTTCTTAGAAGCATCTCTTCTGCAACTCTCTTTAGCCGCCACATCCGATTTGGAATCACAAAGTGCCAATATACATGATGCTCTTTCTTGTTCAGTTTTTTTGGCCAAACAATCAGTGGTAGCATCTGCATAACTTACAGGTATCAACTGCATATCATTGGCAATGGGATTAAAAATTAATAGGACAGTAATAAAGATGATTAATAAGTTTTTAAAAAAAATATTGTTATTATATATCATATATTTCCTCTAGATTCTTTCTATGAAATGATTAATCTCCTTTGCCAATTCTGGAAAGTAATCACTATCTCTAAATTTTATTTCCTTAAAATCCTCTTTAGTTTTACATTTTGAAAGAGTAGAGCATATTCGAAAGATAGGCCCAGCAATTTTATGAGAAATTACTGTACCTACAATTATAAAAAAGATTAAGCTGGCAATAAAGATAGCGATCAATATTGAAGAGCTAGCACTCAGTTGTTGTTCAACTACTTTAAAATAAACATTGTCAGTACTTACTCCTGCTTCGATACCTTGCTTGATCATATTTTGAGCAATAAAGTAAAGTCCAATATAGAGGAAAGCAGTTATAAATAAAGAAACAAGAGAGAAGTATCCAATAACTTTAAGTTGAAATTTGGGATTAATTAATAGATTTCTTCGTTTGTTATTTAGTTCGATTAGAGTTTTCATACTAATTGCCTCTACTATATCTAAGGTATAAGGTACAAGGTATAAGGGACGCGCATATTTCTAATAGTGATAATTAATGGTCAAGCTTCCTTCTTTATAATTATTAAATCGTTCATCACTTCTATTTAACCAAAAAAGATGCAATCTTAAATCTAAATTTTGTGTTAAAACAAATGATTGATCTAAATAATATTGGTGAAAGTATTTTTGTCGACTACTTTGAAAAACATCAGCAATTAATTCTGCCATCAATTGTAATCGATAAATTTTGGAGAGGTTACTTATGGCCCCGATTTTTAACATTGGCCCAAAACGCATGTAGTGTTTAAAAATAGATTGTGCTTCGAGGTTAATACCTAGTAGAGAATATAGTAGAAACCATTCGTTAGTGGGAGTGAAGGAATAACCCATTGATGGCCTAAAACTTATGGCCAATCTATCAGCTTCTCCAATATCTTTTAGCATATAACTCTTAAAATCTAATTGCCATGAATACTTTCGCTCAATAGATTCGTAAGGTGTTAGAGAAATTGCATCTACAAATTTCCATTCTTCCAAATATAATTTACTCTTTTGGTTGTAATATCTTAGTTTCATTTTTAGTACTTCTAAATGGGTGAAGGTAGAGTATCCTTGAGTATTATTTAAAATATCATGGAGGGCGGGACGAAAAGTTAATTCCTGATAAGTGTGATTGTAATTGTAAGTTTGAGTGTTACTGCTACCAAAGCTGTATCCTACTTGTACTGAATTGTGAGCATCTACAGGAGAATCATTTTTAGGTGCACTAATAGTTACTTCTTCAATGGAACTTTTAGCGCCCAGATTTGAACGAAGTAGAAATGATTTATTATAGAGTTCAGTTTGTTGCTGGTCCAGCTTATTTAGCTGTGCTTGTTTGCGAAAGAAAAGATAACTGGCGATGGTCTCAAGTGTTTTTGCATCTTCTTTAACTATTTCAATTGGTTTTTTATATTCAATTATATCTTTAAAAATAATTTTTTGATCTCTTTGTAGTTGTTCAATTTTTTTCATTACTCTTTTATAGAGCGAAGGTCGATATCTTACCTCTTTGATGGAATTAGGATTATTAGCGATTAATTTTATGGAGTCAGCAGGAGTTAAATAAAGCCATACACTATCAGTTAATTCCCAATCCAAACGGGCCACTTCAATTAAAGTTAACAATTGATAAGCACAATTTTCATCGAAGAAAAAGTAATCGAAGAAAGCATCTTGATTTAATTCCCAAAAGTGATACATCATCCGCTTAGCATCTTGCTCAGTGATATTTAAATTATATTCCCATAGATCACGATCTTCACGATCACTATATTCGTTAACTTTCATATATGAAGGCTGTAATGCAAAATATCCGATGTATCCACCAAAGATTCCATTAAAAGCGTAAGTAAGTCCGAAGGCATCTGCGGTGTTGGCAGCATAGCTTATGGAGTAATCTAATAAATCCAAATGAGCAGTTCTAGAGTTTGTAGTTGATCCTGATGAACTTGTCGATCCTGCCGATCCTGCCTGCAATCTGGAATCATTATTGGAGATAATTTTTAAATAGGTATGACCAAAAGTTGATCCGGGATTGTTAGGATAGCTGCTGGCATATACTAGTGTGGCCCCTTGAGGTGATAGAGAGTTCATCCAATCATTTAAATCATTACATTTGGCCGTAGTAAGAGTAGAGGGTAATTCACTCTTTATAAAACGATATCTGGCAGGATACAAGCATTGTGGATGAAAGTTATCATCTTTATAATTATTGCTTTTTAGAAACAAATCGAGAGTGGCCTTCAATTCACTTAGAGGATTAAATTTTCCATCATTTGCTAGATAGAATTTTTGATTGTCGATTTGCCCTTTATAACCTCCAAAAATGGTTTTTTTATAATGTCCTAATCGTAACCAATACTTTGAATTAGCAAGAAGAGATAGTTTATCTTCGCTTATTGTTGATTCAAAAGAGTAACAGTAAGAAGAGAAAAATAAAATTAAAGCTAAAAATGGAAAAAGTATTCTTAAGTGCAGTTGAAATCTGTCCATAAATTAAATTTTTTAAAAAATGTTTTAAGTTGAAGTGAAGTAGTTAATTTGAAATATCTTAACCTAAAATATTACAATTGCTGACTAGAATTTGATTGTTTTTTATTACTTTTTTTAAGGATTGCAATGATCTTTCAGGATTTTCTTGGCCATTTACAATTGGAAAGATCTCTGAAAAGTGCGATCTTGCTTCCGTAGAAAAAATGTTACTTACATTATCGGAGCATCCCATAGTACGTGAGAGACCTAGTAAATATTCACCATTTCCTTGTGAAAGATCTTGTAGAATATTTTGATAATTTGCTGCTATAAAATGCAAACCCATTTTTTCATTCATAACAATACTATGTCGAGCACAACCAGAAGTACCTGACGTCATAGCTAGAGTATTTGAAAAAGTACCATTGGTACTTGCTCGAGTAGTGGCACCAATAGTGGTCATAGATTTGGTTACATACCAACCAACACCACATCCTGTACTAGTATCTCCTCCGGCCCAAATGCTTGTAGATAAAATCAAAGAGAACAATAAAAAAATTGTTAAAAAAATTGTATTGATAAAAATTTTCATTTAATTTTCCTCCTATTCTAACTGGTAGCTTATGCTCCAACATTACATTTTTTTGAAAGTATTGGATCGCCCTTGATTATATATTTAACACTATCTAATGCTTTTACTGAATTGTCATTGTTTTGAATGAAGATGCGCTGATAATTTTTTTGCATCCTATCTGAGAAAGTTGGATAGACTTCATCATTACATCCTAAAGTCCGACCAAATACCTGGGTATAAATTCCACCACCCATTGCAATTTCTTGTTTTAGATTTTCAAAATTTACTTGAGTGTAGTGAAGATCCATCTTATGTTTCATTACTAGTGAGTGTTTAGCACAACCAGAGGTGCCAGTAGTTGTTGCTGAAATCTTAGATGGAAGAAAGTAATCAACAATGTTAGCAGTAGTTGTTGAAATGAGTGTTTGTTGTGGTGCCGCCAAACTTCCAAGTCCACAACCAGCACTCTTATCTTCAGAATAGCATGTACTAGATAAAAGCAGAGTGAATATTGATAAAATTACCAAAATCGAGCAGTAGATAAAATACTTTTGCATTTCTCCTCCTTCAAATGAATTTATTTAAGATGAAAAAAACATATCAAGAATAATTCTAATTATAGCAGTTAATATATTAGTAGTTAATCTAAGATTAATATAATTTATATATGTTAATTATAGATCATTTTTGTAGACTATTATCTTTTGTATTCTTTTTTAAAGGTAAAACTTTCTTCTAAAGAATCACAAAAGGTAGTAATATTATTTATGAAGGGATTAAAGAGAGAGGGAGATATAGAGAGGGATCAAATGAATTTTCTAAAGAATATATATATAGAAATTAAAAATGATTTCAAAAAAAAGATATTTATCATATTTTTGATTTTGATTTTTTTTGAAGGAGTTATTGTTTCTATTACTAGTTTATGGATAGTTAATCAAACTCTAGTACTAGGCCACATCTCCTCTGAAATTATAGATGGAATACTCTTTAGAATCAGTATTGCAAAATTTGCTTTGTTTATTTTTAGCATAGTAGTTTTATCGATTATATTAAATTATTTGTTGCTCAGGCGAGTTGATCCAAGCATGCGGGCCCGAAGCATTCAAAAGAATCAAGGTTAGAGTTACCTATGAGCATTATTCTGTTAGTGGAAGATACTCAATTACAAGCAAAAAAAACTGTTTTTCTTTTAAATAAGCTGGGACATAAAGTGATCCATTCCCTGAATGGAAAAATTGCTTTGGAAGATTTACAAAAAGAAGAAAATCGTAATATTGAGATTGTAATAACAGATATGCAAATGCCTGAAATGGATGGTTTGCAGTTAGTAAAAAAAATCAAGGAACATCCTGATAAAAGAATCAAAAACACTCCAATAATAGTTATGACTAGTTTTGGTACAGAAGAGTCTTGTAATGATTCAATAACTTTAGGTGCAGATGATTTCATTAATAAACCTTTTAGAGCAGAAGAAGTCACTCTTAGAATTAATAGTGTTTTAGATAAAAAGAAAACGGAAGAGTTAGCGCGAATGCAGATGGAGGCCATTGAGAGTTCAGTAGATGGAATGGCCATACTAAATCAAAATGCTACATACCTATTTGCTAACAAAGCACAGCTCTCACTTTTAGGATATAAAAGTTTGAGCGAAGTTTTAAACGTAGATTGGAAATCTCATTTTCATCAAGAACTTAACAAACAGATTGAGAGTGTATGGGAAGATGTTTGGAAATATGGAAAGTGGAGTGGAGAACAATACTTAACTCATGTAGATGGAAAGGTTATTCCTATTGAAACATCTATTACAAAGATTACTAACGATCTATACGTTGCAGTTTCTCGTGATATTACTCAAAGAAAAAATACTGAGCAATTAATTAACATGATGATTGATAGTTTAGGTCAGGGATTGGTGGTATTTGATAGTAGTGGTAAGTGTCTTCCTAATTATACTAAAGCAACTATTGATTTAATGAAGTGTCAGCCTGATGGCAAGTTTCTTTGGGAATTAATCTCAGTTGATGAAAAAGAATCAGAAAATATTAAAAAATGGATTAAGGCACTTTTCGAATTAAAAATTCCATTTAAAGATATTTGTAAACTAGGCCCATCATCGGTTAAAAAATATGATCGTCGTTTTATTTCTTTAGAGTATTATCCAATGTTTGATTTAAGCAAAAAGCTTATTAGTGTAGTTATGGTGGCAACAGATAGAACTCAAGAACAACAAGCAAAATTGGAGGCACAAAAAAATTTAGATTATGCCAGCATGATAATTAATCTTATCAAAAATAAAAAACAATTTGTTATCTTTTTAAAAGATGCAAGAAAGATGATCATAGAGTTAGAGGATTTGTTGGAAAAAGCAGAGTCAGATATAAATTATTTTAATATAAAAAAGATTAAGATACTATTACACTCTCTAAAGGGTGGCTGTGGAGTATATTCACTTACTGATTTACAAGTGATTCTTCATAACTATGAAGCAGAATTAGATGAAGTAGCAGGAGTAACGGCAGGAACAGAGGTCAATTCTAATGATAAAAAATATTTATCTTACTTGCCAAGAATGAAACAAAATATTGTTACTATAAATAATCTTTTTAACAAAAGGATTTCTAGTTTTCACTCATTTTTAGGGGATGCAATAGTTGATGGCCAACATAGAACTGAAATAAATATCTCTGAATTAAAAAATTATACTAAAAAACTATCAAAAGTTTTAGGTGAAAAGAATCCTTTGCTTGAAACTTTGGTGGACCAATTTGTAAAAATTCCAATAATACATTTATTTCAGGCATATGATAATTTAGTTTCAAAGCAAGCTCAAAAAAGAAATAAAAATGTAGATCCAATAATATTCCAAGGTAATGAGATAAAAGTAGATGCAGATAACTATACTAAATTATCTACTGTGCTTGAACATGCTTTCATGAATATAGTTGATCATGGTCTGGAAACATCAGAGGAGCGAGAACGTTTGGGCAAGCCAATAAATGGTCGTATAATGGTATCCTTTACTATTCAAAAATATCAAAATAATAATACTTTAAAGATTACTATTCAAGATGATGGTCGAGGCATTGATCCACAAAAAATCAGAGAAAAGTTGTTAAAAATTGGAATGAGCAAAGATAAAATTGAAAATGATGACAATACGGTTATTCAACATATTTTTGATGAATCATTTTCATTGTCTGAGGGAGTATCTATTACCTCTGGTAGAGGTATTGGAATGAGTGCTATTAAAAGTGTGGTTGAAGAGATGGGAGGGGCCGTAGTTGTAAACTCTGTATATAAAAAGGGAACCCGTTTAGTAATCGTAGTTCCCTTTGTTTAATTTGTTTAATTTTTTAATTTTATTTTACAGTCAGAGTGTATGATCCAGTAGCGCTATTATAACCTTTGATTGCTATATAGTATGTTCCGGCCTTTAGTGTTTTATTTAATCGATCAAGATCTCCAGCAGACTCACTTTTGGCCAAGATGTTTTTAGCATCACTTAATAAGTACAAATCGAAATCTCTTTTTTTAGAATCGTAATTTAAGGTTATACTTAAACTTCCATTAGTGGTTTGGTTGTATTTGTAATAGTGTATATCATTTGCGCTATCAACGTTTCCTAAAAGTTTGCTATTACGACTTAACAGACCACCATGTGCATTTACTTGGTTCTGATTTAATGTGATCATACCATCACCACTGTTACTGCTGTTACTGTTACTTCGATTAAATATTTTTGCAAATATCTCTGGATAATTATTTTTTAAGTAATTAACGATTAATCCCATTGGTACACCAGAGTTTCTATCTCCTCGTCCGTTGCTAAAATATGTTATTCCATGTCCATTGTGATGAAGAGCGATCACTTGATTGCTTGAAGTACTAAATACTGGACTACCAGATGATCCACCTAAAGTATCGGCATCGTAAAAGAGATCCATATCACGAGCTGGTGCTAATGCATCTCCTTTATCTACAACTTTACCAGGAGAAAACTTTTTAGTTGGAGCACACTCTGTATCTGTATAGTAATCACAATTTTGGTGGATTACATAGATATCATCTCCTATACTTCGATCTACCTTCTCCTCTTCTAAATTTAGTGTTCCATATGCTTTTCCAGGTTTACCACTACATTTAAGTATTGCTACATCTAGTGTTTCGTAAGTTAACAAAAGTTCCTCACACAAAAATGAATTGCCAGTTTTGTAAGACGTACGACCACTTTTTTCAGAGGTAAAATCAAAATAAGCTCTGGCGCCAGCGGCATCATTTGCACTTGGAAAGCAATGCCAGTTAGTCATGATCATATCTTCACTAACTAAAAAAGCAGTACATCTACTATCCATTGAAGGTATATCGATTAATCCAACTGCTTTAACATTCATTTGTACTTCGCGGGCCTTGTTTAAACTAACAACAGAAAGCCAATCGATACTTCCTACAATCGCTTTGGTCATTTTATCACTGTTCTTATCACTGTTTTTGTCGCTCTCATTATCAGTGTTAGATACGTTAAGATTTTCTGGAGAGAGATTTGTATTGTTTGGAGCGGAAATATTTTTACATGACACTATGGCCATTAAGAGAAAGAGTAAGGAAGTTGATATTGTTAAATTTTTGAGTTTTTTGAGTAGAGGTGTTTTCATTAATTTACTCCTTTTTTTTATTTTTTTGGTTTTGATCTTTCTGATCTCTACCTTTGTTTTATTTATATGCAAACCTTATGACATGTCATTAGAGATGTTGATGAATTTTTGTGACAAAAACTTACAGCTTTATTTTTATTAACTTGCACACTTCACTCTTCTTAATGAATGATATTGTAAGAGAAATAGAAAAATTTATCATGATCATTTAGATACCAGAGTGGAAAAATTGTCTCTGATTACTTTAAAAAAAAATTAAACTAAGGATATCAAATCGCACCTTGTATATTTGAAAAACAAATCTTACAATTTCTAACAAATAATAATATTGTTTTACCTAGATTATGCCGAGATTATGCATAGGATGAATATATTATGAGTACAAAATTTTGTGTTATCTATACTCCCTTTCCAAATAAAGAGAGTGCAATGAGAGTTGCTAAATTACTTTTAGAAAAAAAACTTATTGCTTGTGCTAATTTAATTGAAAATGCGACCTCTCTCTATTTTTGGGAGGGTAAGTTGGAAGAGTCAGCAGAAACTATAATGATAGCAAAAACAAAAAAGAGTTTATTTAATCAAGTTAAAGATGCTATCTCTGCAAATCACCCCTACACTTGTCCTTGTATTATTAGCTATGATATTGAACAGGGAAATGAAAGTTATCTTCAATGGATAGATAATTGGGTAGATAATTCGACTATCAAGGACTAACAATCTGTCCATCTTCTTTAAAATTGATATAGGAATTTTGTTTAAAAAAGATCCCTTGAATAGTTGTATCTTTTGCTAATTTTCCACTTTTAATATTTCCATTAGGATAAAAGGAAATACTCTCTATAAAATCAATCCCTTTAACTGAAACTGCTTGATAAAGATATGCATTTTCAATTTGCCCATTTTCATAGAAGCGTATCCAATTATGTAGTGGAAGATCTTGATAAATAATTCTTCCATTGATATTGCCTGCAGCTAGTTGTCCATTCTCGAAAAGTTCAATATAAGCGTCTGCCTTTAGAGGTATATTTGAAATGATTTGATCTTTGGCCAAAACACCAGACTTGACTTTTCCATTTTCTGTAAAGGAGATGTAGGATTTAAATTCGATTCCTTGTAGTTCAACATTTTGAGAAAGTTCACCTCCTGAAAACTTGCCGTTATTATGAAAGGAAAGCCATCCTGCTGCTTTAAATTGAATTTCATAAAAAGCAACAGGGAATTTATTCTTACCAGAACTTACATTACCATTTTCATAAAAAGAGATAAATTCCATGAAGGTGATTCCATTCCATTTATAGTTATTTAAAAATTTTCCACCTGAAATTTTGCCATCTTTGAAAAAATTTATAGATTCTATATAGGTGATATTTTTCTCTTTATCTTCTATGGGTTCAGCAAGTCCTGCATACCATATAGTTCCATCATCATAAAATGAGATCCCATCTTTAAATAAATAATTAGAGATTTGTTTAGGTCGAGGAATAACAACTCTACTTAATTTTTGTGTAGTAGTCGAATCACTAGAAGTAGTATAGTTGTAATAGAAAATAGTTTTGCTATCCCATGTGACATTATTTATAGTGTAGGGATATGCAGAGGTAAATTTACTAACTTGGCAAGAATCGATGTGAAATAATTCTGAGAGCACATCTCGGTCAATGCTTTTTTTGTACTCTAAGCAAATATTTTGTAATGATGCAAGTACTTCTTTGTAGTCACTATGTTTGCTTGCTTCGAGATTAAGTAAATGCTCTAATGCTTTTTTCTTGATACTAGGGGGATAAATATCTGCTAAAATAATTCTCTTTAGAACAGTAATTGTATCTTCACTATCTGGTTCAAAATGAAATTCTCTTTTTCCTGGTTGATAGTCATTTCCTTGTTCGCCACTCACCAAATAGATGGCATCGTGAGTATCATAAGCATTTATCTTCTTTATAATTGCAAACCAACTTAAATTTTTCTTATCCTCAGCACTCCATTCTCCAGCACTCTTTTTGTAAATAGCAGCGGCCGCTAAAAGTTTTTCAATAAAGTAATCTTTTAAGGCAGCAGACATAACAGATGATTTATAGGTGGCCACTACATCAATATTTAAGTTTTTAAAATCAAAATCTTTAAGTGCTTTGGCACTTAAAATTTCATTAATAGCATAGGAGTAAGAGTAGCAGGCATTTAAAAAAATTATTTGATATTTATTTGCAGGATATGCCTCAGATGTAGAAAATACTTCGGATAAATTACCACCAAAGCCAGAGTGGCCATCATAGATTATAATTTCTTCATTACGAACAGCAGTTGCTAGCAGGGTAAAAGGATTTTCTTGTTGTGGAAGATTGGGAACGGCCGCCAACTCTTCTTGCACAACTACTTCAACTTTAAAATTTATATCATTAACACTTTTATTTAAAATGTATCTTCCCTCTCGCAATTTTTGTTCAATGAACCCGCGTTTTTTTAGGAGGGCCAACAATTGTTTACTTTTTCTAGGAGCTTCATTTCCTACTTTATTAAAGAAAATAAAGATATCAACATTACCATCTTCCATTAAACGATGGTACTCAGGATAGATATCATAATTTTCACTCTTAACTTGCACATCAACTACTTTTAAATTAATCGAGGGAGTTATGTCATTTGTACAGTTCACATAAGTGGAAGAAAAGTAATAGAAATAGTTAAGAGGAGAGATAATTTTCCCTCTCTTTTCGTAGCAAAGATTTTTTACATTACCATCACTAGTTTTGTTTAAAAAAATATCAGCTTCAATTCCTATGCTAATGATATCTTCTGCTTTGATGGCATTAACTGCACTATTATAAAACTCATCAATTCCTAAATCATCGATGTAGCGACGTAAGGTATTTTTAGGTACACTAAATTGATCTCCAATTTTAAGTGGACTCTCATTAATATCATTATTAGAGGTACTATTATAATGAGAATCAAATTTTCTAATTCCATTTAAGGTAGCTTGGTATTGTACTAAGATTGTTTTGTTATTTGTATTGATGCTAAAATTTTCTATTTTTAAATCTATTAAAGAGAGATTAATATTTTTTGTGGAATCATTTTGAAAGAGTAAGAAGGTAAAATTAATTTGTCTTTCAACCCAGATAGCGAGAGCACTTGTATTGATTGCATCTCTGCTATTTATGTTATGGATCTTCTCATTTACGATCGGCCAGCTATTTTGATATTTGCTTAAAAAATCCTCTTTGAAGAGTTTGAAGCTGCTAAGGATTTTCTTTAATTTTTCTTGCATCTCTTTATCATCAGGATATGATAATACTTCTCTTCTTATATCGAGGAAGTGTGAAACTAAAAGTGTCTCTAAATCGTAATTGATTTCAACTTCACCATTAAATTTATAGGTGAACTCTTTTAACTTGTCGGAAATTGTTTTTGGAGTTGATCTGGTGTGAGTACTAGAAGAAGAGGTAGTAGTAGTGGCAGTAGCATTGCTAAAAAAAACAAAAATTAAGGCAAAGATAACGAGAAGAGGTGATTTCATAAGAGCTCCTTTCAGTTACTAGTTAACAGACTAATATTATCAGGTTAGTGTAATTATTTAAAGTTGCTTACAATTAAGTTTGACATTTAGTAAAGTAAAAAAGCTAAAAAATTATGGTTTTGAAATCAATAAATATTTAGAAGTATTAAAAATTCCAGGTCAAAGTTTTTTACTCAAGTATATTTTAGTAATATATTAATTAATATGTCTGATATAAATAGTCGGTAATGCAATAAAAAAAAAAAAAAACTTCAAGAATGGTATTATTTGCCTTAAAATTGAAATTGGAAATTAAAATTGGAATTGTAAATTAAACTACAATTGGAACTACAATTGATTTTTTATTATTCTTTCTTTGGAGGGAAATTATGAAGTTTTTGATCATTGGTTTATCTTTAATTTTAACTTTGTGTCTTTTTATTTCTTGTGGTGGAGGTAGTGATCCTGTTAATACGGCAGGTACGTTGGATCTTAAAACTGTAGCTGATGCTACTCTACCAGATGCAGGTGGAGCTGCAGCTGCAGATAGATATGCAGATGCAATTTACAATGATATTTCTACTAAAGCGGTAGACACACTTCCTGATTGGTTTAAATTAGGTGATACGTCAAGTGATAGTGATACTGCTACAAATGCTGGTTGGTTTGGGTATGAAATTTTTAGATTTTTAGGAAAATCATCTCGTTTTAACTTTGCGGATACAACTCAATCTGCAAATAATAACTGGGGAGCAGACAATATCCTAGATGATATAAATTTAGTATCTATCCTTATTCAAAACGGTATGACTCCACTTAATGACGTTATTAAAACTGTTACCTATAAAAATGCAGTTTTTAATCTATCATTAACTGCAGCTTCTGGCTCTACCACTCGCAACGTTGGATTCCTTTTTGGTGTTGGATTTACTCCTCAGACCTATCAATATGAGCGAACTATGACATTTGATAATTCAATGGTAGTAAAATTTGCTTGGTCATATGCTGACAGTAAATGGAAGTTTTTAGTATATCAAACTCAAACTGGTACTGATGAAAGATCTCATACAGTTGGTACATATGATGAATTAAGTGGAGCTTTGTATTTAGAGCGTATTAGTAGAACAAGCAACGAAAAAAATCATGTTCGCTTTAGACTTGATGGCAATAGTAAAACAAAATTATTTACACTAAAATATCTAAGGAGATATCATAATCATGCTTCTACTGCTAGCCAATATGCATTTGCCATAGATGCAGTAGGTGGTGCAGATGAGACTTCAACTACTGCTCACTATCTTGCAAGAATCAGATTTCTTACGGGAGCTGCATATGATAGTACTATCGCCAATGCAACTTCATACTATTTCTGTTCTAAGGCAAAATCTTTAGATTCAGATTATGCTAGCTGGTATACTGCTGCTAGAACAGCTGCTGTTGTTACAACAAAGTATGGAAATAATTTAAATGAATATAGTAATTATACTGCTTTGGCCGGACTTCAATTCTTTCAACATGCATTTCCAATTGATGATGTAACTCACTTAGGAACTCTTACCACATGTACTGCAGCTGATGTAACTGCAGTTAATGCTATAACTCCATACGAAGATACTGATCTTCCTATTGAATACCATGTTGGTGACGTAGGTTATGCCGTAACTCCTTTCTAATTATCTATAATTATCTCTAATTATATTATCTAATTAATTCCTAATCATCATATCTATCATCATCATCATAATCATAATTGATATCACTATCATTATTATCGTTATCATCATTATCATCATTGTCATCATAATAATTTTCTCCATCAGATATTGGAATGAACTTTCCTTTCTCATCAAATTTTACAAATGTTCCTTTTGGAATATTTTGTCCTTCGATAACTCTATCTTCGTTTAACTTACAACGTTTAACTCTATCTTTACTGTATAAAACAGTCATTCCTGTGCAAAAGTCTATTAGGTTGCCATTACCTCGTTTAGAGACTACCTCTATGATAACACCAGACTTAAATCCACCATCAGCAAAGAAGTTGACATTTCTTCGTCCTTTAATTTTTATACCATCAGTAGTTACAGAATCATCTTTTAAAAAACCACTCATTAAAGTTCCATTATCGTAAAAGGAAAGAGCACCCTCATCTGGATCACCATGTTCATCATCATAATTTTCAGAATCGAATTTAAGAAATAAAAGTCCGTTGATACGAGTGTCTTCAGCAATACGTGCACGTTTCAATCTTTTGTTTGGATGGAAAGTAAGCATTTCTTTTTTTGCTAAACGGACACCATTCATTAGCAAATTTTCATTAGCAGGGGTGGCCATCTTTAAATTGCCATCTGGATAAAATTCTACATTACGAGGAAGGATTTCAAGATTATCCATATTTTTAATTATGCTATTTTTACTGGCCCGTCCTGATTTGAAACTTCCATCCATATGTAATTTAAAGAAAGAGTTACCCTTAAATGTGATTCCATTTCGAATAAATTCCATATTTGAATTACCACTTTGTAGTTGACCATTTTCATAAAAGGAGACATTTGTTTCTTTCTTTAATTCAAAGGAGTTAATTATAGTGTTATCTTTTAAAGTAGCAGATTTAAGTTTGCCACTTTTATAAAAGTATAAATAATTGTTTTTTGAATATGTAATACCATTATAAGTAAAATCATTTAAAGGTTTGGCATGGCCAATAACTGAATTCTCATAAAAGCTAATATAATTATGCTCATTTTCATTTTTAGTAGTATTATATGTAACACCATTAATAGTTAGATTATATGGAGTAGAAACTTCAATTGAATATTTTTTATATTCATTAGGATTAGGATTAGGATTAGGATTGGTTATATTAATATTTGCATTCTTATCATAACTAAAGTTTACAACTGATTTTGCTGGTAATGATATTCCATTTATAGTTGTTGTAATTATAAGTGTAGCTTGTTGAATTTTTAGTGAATTATCGTTAGAATTACGTTCTCTAATTCTTGAAAATTCAAGATATGTGCCTTTTGGATATAAAATACCATTAATTATTTTATTTTCTTGGATAACTCCACTCTTTTGAGTTGTATTTGAAAGTTCACCATTTTCTAGAAGATAAATACTGTGACCAATCTTATATTCCATATCACCAATTATAGTATTTTTTCCCAATCTTCCATGTGTAAGTTTACCCTTTTCTGAAAATTCGATTTCATTTTTAGCGGCCAAAGTAATTCCCTTGATTAGCGTATCTTTGGCCAATGTTGCTGATTTAAGCATTCCATTTGAATGAAAATTAATGCTAGAATTGCGTTCTTCAGATGAAATCTCTGTATTAGCAACATCTACATCTATACCTATATTACTTGTTTTAACAATGTCAGATAATTTCATATTTGTTGCTAAATAACCGCGTTTTACCTGTCCATTTTCATAGAAATCGAGATTACCAGAATTTAATCTTGAGATTGATGATTCACTCTTTTTATATTTTACTCCATTTATTATAGTGTCTTTTGATAATTGAATGCTGTTAACAAAACCATTCTTATCAAAGAAAAGAGTACTGCCATTTGATATTTGCTGGCCATTTACAATAGTATCGTTACCCAAACTTGTTTTTTTAAGGATACAAGTATCTGGGTGAAAAAATGGACTAATAATATCTTTGGCCACTTTAATGGAAAATTCTTTACATAATTCACTCATGCTTTTGGTAATATCTTGAAGTGATCTATTATTATTACTATTATTATTTTGTTGTTGAGTGGCCTCCATTAAGTAAGAGAAGAATTTTTTCTTTTCAGCGATAGTGTGGGTAGAGTATATAATTATATCTGAGAGGATTCTAGTATTGTCACCAGAATTTTTCTGACTGATATAAACCTCTTTTCCTGGTTTATAATCATTTCCTTGTTCACCACTAACCATATAGTTTGCATTGGCATTATCTAATTTATTTATTCTGCTGATGATATCATACCAACTAAGCTCTTTAAGTAATTTTTTTGACCATTTCTCGGAAGGTATTTTATAATTAATGGCCGCCAATTCAAAGGTTTTAATAAAATCAACTTTTATAGTCCATAACATATGAGCACTAGAATAGGTACTTACTAAATCGATGTTGTGATTTAAAAAGTCGAAATCGCGAACTGCTTTAGAGGTAAGTATCTCAGAGACTCCGTAGTAGTAGGTGTTACATCCATCGAGAAAAATTATTTGATATTGATCTTTTGGATATGTATCAGATTTGGTGAAGTATTCATTAATGTTGGCACCATAACCAGCATGACCATCATAATAGATAATCTCTTCAGTTGCGATTGCTTTAGTAAATAATTCCTTTGCTTTCTTATGTTCCATTTTTTCAGACATCACGATAGTTACATTAAGGGCGATCTCATTTTCTCCATTTTCACTGGCCACCATTTTGGTAAGCTTAAAAAGTCCTTTCTCAAAATATTGATTAAATTCCATATCCTCTTGATTGGTAGTTGAAAATCCCATTTCAAAGAGTTTTTGCAAAAGAATTTTTGTGTTGTAAGGTGCCTCTTCTCCAACCTTTCCAAAGTAGATAAAAATATCTAATTTATTATCACTAAATAATCTGTGATATTCAGGATAAATTGAATAATCAGGTTTTTTCACAATTGCTTTGGTAACTACTAAAGTACTTAAATCCTCACTGCTTACTTTACAACTGCTAAGAGTATGATCGAAGTAATAAAAGTAATTATTTAGTGAGATCTCATCTCCTTTATTTTCATAACAAACATTAGGGATTTTTTTATTCTTTATTTGTAATAATTTATCTATTGATTCTTTATGATCTACTTTATTTATTAAATCAGAGCTAGATGATAGATGAAGAGAATTTTTTTTCAATATTGATTCCATATCAAGAGTTGAATAGAAGTTTTTAAATATATTACGAGGAACTTTAATTGAATCTCCCTCTTTTAACATATCATTATCACCTGCATCCGCAGAATTTCCACGAGCATTGATTTCACGGATACCATCACAAATTGCTTGATATTTAACAGTAATCGAATTTGTCCCATAGATAATACTACTTTTATCAATAACCACTTCGTTCAAAGTTAATTTAACTGTTTTTTTACTCTTTTCTATGGGAATGGATGTATATTTAATCTGTTTAGCAATCCAAAATTTTATACTATTTTCATTTATTGTTTTATTATCCCTAAAATTATTTTCATTAATAATAGGATAAGCATTTTGATATTTTTCATAAAAATCTTTTTCGAATTTACGATCATTGGTTAAAATTTCATCAATCTTGGCAATGGCACTGCGATCATCTGGATGAGATAATTTTTCCCTTTGTAAATCAATATAATGTGAAAATAGATAGGTTTCACGATCAGTAGGTATTTCGATAGTTCCCTCAATGATGTAACCATACTCTTTTATTTTATCAGAAATGGTTTTTACATTTAATAGGGTATTTGCATCGGTTACACTATTGCCAGCTTGATCGCCAAAGTAGTTAGTAGCATTTGGGTTACTTGAATTTTTGCCACCACAACTTTGAAAGATTAAAAGCAGTATAGGAATGATAAAAAATAATTTTTTGCTTAATAGAGGGATTGTTTGATTCATGAATAAATTCCTTGTTTATTATTAAAGTGAAATATTTTGTAGAAGATATTTATAAAAATCAGCGCATACTAGCATAAATGGTCATAGGAAACAATGGACAGAATTAAGATAGTCTTTATCTAATAATTGTATATGACTTGGTGATGTGTGATTAAATTGCCAACAAAAAATGTTCAATATAAAAAATGTTTATCAATAAAAATTTTAGAATGATATTTTTAATCTCTTGATATTTAGAGATTATTAATTTTTTTTAAAAAAATCAAAAAAAAAATAACATTAAAACTCTCTTTGCTATAGCATAAGAAAAAAGACAACAGAGGAATATTTATGAAAACAGGAAATATGAAAATATGGCCAATATTTTTAGTAGTGATAACTTTACATTTGCTAACAGCTGCAAATGTAAATGCAACAAAAGAAAAAATTGATGAAATTAAGAGAGTGGATCCTGTTGCAATTAGTGCTTTTGGTTTTAGTGATTACGAAGTAGTAAAATTCTTAAAAGACAATAAATTTGATTTACCACAATTTTGGGAGGATCAAATTGAGAAATATCAATTAGAGGATATGCTGTTTTCAACAAATAACGAAGAAGATAGCGTAGATAGCGAGAAGTTAACAAATTTTCAAAAAGAACTTAACTTTAATATGCGTAAAGTTTTGAAAAATATTAGAAAAAAGATAAAAGCTGAATTTGATAAGATGATTGAATTAGGAGAAGTAAGAGATGTAAAAATACCAGTACCTTCAAAATACGTGAGTAATCATGAGAATACAGTAGAAATTATAAAAGAGATGGTTGATTTAAATGTATGGAGTAATAAGAAAACTTTTGAAATAAATAATAAAGCATATTTAAAACAAATGAGAGATGCTTTGTTGAATTATTATAGCGCTGATAATCTTCTGGCAAGAATTAAAAAAGGAGATAATAGTTACTTGTCGAGACCATTAACTCCAATGTTTTTTATTGAGAATAGAATTAATAACACTAATAGATTAGATGTAATGGCACCGACACAACTAAATCAAACGAAGCATTCGCTATTTAAAGGGGAAGAAGAGTATTTTGAGCAAATGAAAAATTTAGACAAAGATAAAAGTAAAGATAAAAGTAAAGGTACAAGTATAATTGGAAAAGTTTGGGATAAAATAACTAATATTGGTACTAACTTGCTCCCAAAATCATTATCTCTGCCCTCTGCTAGAAGTATGTTTATGGGAGGGATGGGAATTTTATTATTAACCAATCATGGTTTTGGAGTTTATGCAAAAGGGGTTAATTTAAATCAAAATAATGATGAGCAAAGTAATAAATATTCATTGGTAAAATATCTTTCACCATCGTTAATAAGGATGCAATCATTTTTTTGTCCTCTGAGTAATATAAATAATTCTGATTCTTCAAAAAGATCAGAAATAGAGGAATTGCTAAAATTTGATAGATATTTCGAAGAAGCAAAGAAAAATATTAAAAATAAATATGCCGGTGCAGATGATGTTATTGAATATATATTTGGTCATATTAAAAATATGGTCTTAAATCCAGAGAGTGTTGATAATTTAGTTGTAATTCCTTTAGTGGGTAGTCCTGGAACTGCGAAAACATCGTTGGTTATGGATATAGTTAAGGAACTTCAAATGTGGGATGTGGCCAGATATCATCCGATAAAACCAGGAATGAAAACTATACCTGTTGATGAGATTTTAGAGGTAGGAGAAGATGAAGATGCAGTTAAAAAAATATCTAAGTTGACAGTAGATGAAAAATCTTCTACGCCACTTCGAGAATTAATGAAACAAAGAATTCAGGGATTATTTTTACTTGATGAAATTCAAAATTTGGGGCCCACTGCAAATGATATGAAAAGAAGAAAAGATAGAACTGATGGTTATGAAAGTGGATATGCAACTGGACAAGATAAGCGTCAACGTGAAGAAAAGAAAGAGGATAAAATTACGAACGAGAAAAATGTTCAGGGTGAACGAGATTGGGAAAGAGGGGAGAGAGAAAAACGGGAAAGAGAAAATATTGAAAAGTTTTATGGTGAAGACTATGCAATTGGATATTTTAAAGGATTACATGATGGTTATAATAAACTACCAAAGAATCCACAAAAATTTAATGGCAATACAGATGAAATGCAAAATACCTTTTCTCGTTTATGGGATGTTTTGGGATTTGGAACTTTAAAGGAGGATTCTGATGGCGGAGGTGTTACTTTAAAGGAATTTAAAAATAGTTTGTATGAAGTATCTAATAGCTATTATGAAAATTATTATAAAAATAAGGAATTAGACAAAAAGATAAGTGATTTAGAAGCAAAAATCGAAGAGAAAAAATCTAAGAATAAATCAACTGAAAAATCTGATATAGAAAATGATCCTCAATTAAAACGATGGATTAATGAAAAAAATGAAAACGTCAATCAGCAAATGTCATTAGAAATACCATTAAAAGAATCGCTTAAAAAAATCGATAGTCTTTTTAATACTGCAAAGGAAAGATTTTCAGGATTGGTAAGTGAATATAAGAGCACTCAAGAGATGATAGATAAATTAATAGAAAAGGGTCCAACTTCTTTTAGAGTACAAATAGACAAGATAAAACTAGCTCAAGGTAAAACAAAATATTTTAAACGTATTATATTAGTATTAACAGGAAACCCTACCAATATTTTAGATAAAGCGAATGCTCGTTTTGCAAAGATTGAAAAAGAGAATGCAATCGATGCCGATGAATACTCTAGAGTGGTAGCGGAAGAAGCAACTTCCGAGGCCATATCGGAATTTATTACCTCTATATTTGGAACTCTTACTCCACAATTAAAATCTAGAATAAGCTATGATAAATTTTTTCAATTTTTCAAAAAGCCACTAAACAAAAAGGAATGGCAGGAATTGACAGATAAGATTTTGAATAAGTTTGCATCCGATTATAGTAAAAAGTTACAAGATATTGGGATTGAAGGAAAAATCACTTTTGATAATAGTGTAAAGGAGATGCTATTTCAAAATATTCTAGCACCTAGACAGGGACCTAGATCTGCAATTCCTACTGCTACAGGAATTATGAAAGAATCGTTGGAACAATTAAAGATTTTTGTAACAAAAGAATCATCAAAAAATGATATAAACGATATAAGTGAAAATGTAAAAAAAGGAAATTTAAAAGATATTTTGGTTCACTATGATCAAAATGAAGGAACAATAGTCTTTACAGATAGTAATAAGCAATCGATTTTAAAAGTAAAATCAATTTTTACTAATAAAGATGAACAAAATAAGGGCGACTTTAAAGATGGATCACAAGAACAATTGGATGCTTATAATTTGTTAGGACATATTTATATTGGATCATTGGTGCACGGATCTCTTCCATTAAATAAAATTGAAAAAATAAATTCTATTGAAAAGATTTCAGATCTAGGGAAATTTTGGCCACAAAGAAAAGTTAATTTTTATAGGGAAAAATATAGAAACTTGTTGGCCACCATGGGTGCCTATGCGGTAACTCAAGAACATTTGAAAGAAGCATTTTACAATGAGAAGAGTGAGTGGTTTCAAAATCATGTGATTAAAGAGATTAATTCTACAAAAGAAAGTATTGAAAAAAATAGAAATATTAATCGTAATCTCTATAAGCTTAAAAAAAATATTAAAGGTAATAATAAAGATAATAATAAAGATGGGGTAATTCCTTTAAGTGAGATTTTGCCTAAAGATTTGGCCGAAGATAGTTTTTTTCAATTTTTAGACAATGGACAAGTTGATGATGCCATCGGATATTTGCAAAAGAAATCTCGTGAATTAATTGTTGGTCAAGAGGTATTGATGTCAGAGATGGTAAAAACACTTTTAGAAAAACGTGAATTAACTCCAGAAGTATTAAAATATTTATTTAAAAAGTATTTTAATACTGGAGAAAAAGAATTTATTAAAGAAATTATCAATCATACTAATAATGAGGACTTGCTGATACCAATTAACTTACGTATTCGCTTAAATTTGAGCAAAGAACAGTTGAAGGATATGAAAATAGAAAGTTTTATTAGTCGACCAACGATTAGTTTTAAGCAATTACTAGACACCAAACTTTCATCAAAACAGATTACAGATATCATAGGATGGATTATTGAGAGCAAAATGACTAAAATGAGTTCAAATTGCTATTTTGATCGATTGTTGGAATTAGCTACAAATACTAAAGGAGTTTATTCGTTTGCAATTGACAAAGGATTAGATGTTGTATTTAAAAATAATCTTTTAGAGAAAGTAATCTCAAATAAAGATCTACAACTTCAAAGCATTGATCAAACATATAATCCTTTTTTAATGAAAGAGGAATTATTACCTCAGGATATGTATAAGCTAGATCAAAAATTTAGTAATTTAATAAGAGTTAATAAAAATGGGGAAGTTGATTTTAAGAATACTGGATTTGCAGGAATAAAAGAAAGATTAAGTTTAGGCATTGGAGTAGCAACACAAATACTTGCAGGGGTGATGTTATTACAACATATAAATGTTATAATGCCTAATATGAATAATCGTCAAGCTAGATAAATGGAAGATAAATTGATCATTTGTTATTTTTGGGACATCCACGAATCTCTTGAAGATATATTCCAGAAGCAATAACATATTCCTTTCCATCTATTCCTTTAACACTTTTAAAAAATGTTTTTTTATACTCTAATTTCTTTGATTGAGGATTGTTATATATGTAGTATACCCAATTATCTTTCTTAGAAGTTTCATTAATCTCCCTGCATCCAGAATCACCAAAGTTCTTATTAAGGGCGCGAGCAACGATTTCATTTCTAAATTTACATCCACAAATATCAGTTTTATCTTTAAAATTTTTATTAACAAGCTCATTTTTTGGATGTGCAACTATATTAATGTTTTCATCATAAATAAAAACATATGCTTCAGCATTGTCTTTGTTTTTATAGGGGTGGATACCATTATTTATTTTTTCTATAACATTTTGAGAAGAGCTAGAGAACTCTATTGCAGTATCATTAACTAATTTCATAGCATCTTCTTCTGCTTTTTTTATTACATCAGTACTACTATAGGCAATGGTGATAAATGAAATCATGGAAATAAATGAAGTAAATAAAGTAAATAATGCTGGAAGAAAAGAAATCGTACGAATCATTTTTATCTCACTTGTTTTTGTCACTAAAGTATTTCATTTTATTTTAAAATATATTACTAAATAATTATACTCCCAATTGTTATTTAATTGTAAAATATAGAAAACAACAAAAGAATAATAGTTGAGGTAATTTGATGAGTCTTGAATCAATCAATAATGAATTATTTGAGTTTTGTTCAAATGGGGATGTAGAATCACTCTCTAAGTTAATAACTAAGAATGAAAATTTAGATTTATTAAATGAGAACAAATTAACTCCACTTATAGTTTCAATAATTAATAAAAAAGAAAGAATAAGTGAATTGTTAATTAGTTGTTGTGTGGATATAAATACCAAAGTTGTCTCTAAAAAGACGGCGCTTATCTATGCGGCGGTAGCAGGATCATTGTATACAACTAAATTACTAGTATATAGCGATGCTGATATTAATGCGACTGATGTGTTTGGCAAGAATGCATTGGTATATGCTATGTTAAGTAATAATTATCTTGTAGCGAGATTTTTAATTGATAGTAATATTGATTATCAAACTTTAGATAAATTTGGTTATACTCCATTTATGTATGCAGTAATGTTAGGAGATGAATCTTTAGTTGAAAGCTTAATAGCGAGAAGAGTTGAACTTGAGAAAGAGGATCGTCAGCATAGATCGGCATTACATTTGGCAATTGAGAGCAAACATAAAATAGTAGTAGATGTATTATTAAATGCTGGTGCTAATAAAAATTCAATAGATAAAAATGGACGTAGTATACTGTTGAAGTCAATTATTATTTTTCATGACCATAACCATAATAATGATCATAAAGAAAATGAGAGTGATGAATTAATACCATTTTTAGAAAAATTATACACTTTAGAAAATATAAATATAGCAGACAAATATGGTAATACTCCTCTAATTATCGCTGCAGCTATTGGAAATTTAGATTTAGTTTCTTGGTTAATGAAGAAAGGTGCCAATGTTGAAGCAAAAAACATGGATGGACAAAATGCAGTTATGGTTAGTTCATCTATTAAACATATATTTACTAATAATGAAAGTGTCTTGGTTAAAACATTTAGAGAGGTAAAAACTGATGATAAAAATGCAATTACTCGAATAGCGGGACATGGTGAGGAGTATATTGATGGCAATTTAATAAAAATTTCAGGAATGGGCACTGACAATAATCAAAATGATTTAATCAAAGTTAAAGGTTCAGGAGCTGATAGTATCCAAAATGATTTAATTAAAGTTAGTTCTATGGGGAATGAAGATGAAAATCTTAAAAATAAAAGTACTAGAATAGAAGGTGTTACTAAGACAATTGATAATTCTGCTACTGTTGTTAAAGATCATTTAGCATCTGAAAATAATACTTCAAGAAATGATTTAATTACAATAAAAGGAGATAAAAAATATCAAGATATTACGGATAGTCTACAAAGGGTTATGGGAAACAGAGATTTAAAATCTGATAATGATAATAGTGTAGATGAATCAGTTATTGAGATTGAAGAGATTGAAGAGATTGAAGAGATTGAAGTTGATAGTGAGACAAATCCTGAAACTGATATTTCATTAGTTGATCAATCTACATTAAGCAAAATGAAGTTTGAAAATGGAAATAATATATTGATGGTGGCATCTGCTAAAGGATTGTTTGATATAGTAAAGAGGTTCATAAATACTGTAGATGTGAATGCTAAAGATTTTACTGGTTATCGAGCAATAACTTATGCATCAATGCATGGACATATGGAGATAGTAGAGTTTTTAGTAAAAAATGGTGCTTGTGTAGAAGATAAGAGTACTAAGGCAATCACACCCCTGTTTTGGGCCATAAAAAATGGTCATCTGGAAATTGTAAAATTTTTAGTTAAAAAGGGTGCCAATGTAAACTTTAAGATGAAGGGAATTCCTATACTCATTTGGGCCATTCTTCAAAACAATTTGCAAATTGTGAAATATCTAGTTGAAAATTCTCATGGTATAATTGGAATTGATCATAGAGGAATTAGTGCAATTAAATATGCTGAGGCAAAATCATTTTTTAGCATTATGAAATATCTTGAAGAAAATAAGAATAAGTGGATAGGGGAATAATAAATAAATAAATAAATAAATAAATAGATAGGTAGATAAAGGAAACAAAACTAAACAAGATAAGATATGGATAATCAGAGATATAAGATAGTAAGAAAAAAACTATATACAATGGTTGTGCTTTTTGATGTGAAAAGTGATGGAGTATTAGAGAAATTTCAAGCTGATATCACTACATTTTTAGAGAATCCAACGAATATAATAATTAATTGTTGTTGTCTTGGAGAAATAAGCGATCCATGGATCGCTTATTTTATTGAATTAAAAAATAATCTGTGTGTTAGTAAAAAAAATTTAATGTTGATTTTTACCTTAAATATTCAAAAAAAATTATTCTTATATAAAAAGTCAACTAAAGCTAGTGATGAAAATTTTGTCGAAATTGCTCCTAATCTATTATATGCGATTGAAATGTTTATAAAATATAATGAATTTGCAAATTAAAATTATTACAAGCGACCTTCAATTTTCATTGCTAATTGAGGAGAAGCAAACATCATCAGTGCATTTTTATTTACCACCTTTGATAAATGCTTTGATGATTTACTAAAAAAGTAGAGGGAAACATCATTATCTTTTAAAAAGATAGTATGTCCTTTACCTGAAAATTTTCTTAAAACAAAATCAGAATCTAAAAAGCAGATGTCTCTAATCATAAAATTTAGAGTTTCATAGATGATAATACAACTATCACTTAGTTCGAGTAATGATTTTTTTATCTTTACTCCTTTGGGTGATGATTTATCTCCCCAATGAACTTTAATTTCAACTCTCTTGCCATTCAATTCAAAGTCAAATCCTCTTTGAGAGGCAGACTTAACTTGTTTTAACCCGAAAATGCACTTCGTGTACCATTCACCAAGTTGAGTGGAAAGATTTTTTGAGTTAAGTAGGATTTTCTCTTCCCTTAATATCTGGTAACTCTTGGTAACCTCTTCAAGTGCACAAAAAATTGTTTTATGGTTTGGACGATAGAGTATAGAAATGTCTTTGGATATTTTAGAGGTGAATTTTTGAGAAAATTGTCCTTCAAACCAATTTTTAAATTCATTTCCATCTAAAAAATCATACGAAGCAAATACCATACCCAATGCCATTATTTCTAAACAATCGTTAGTCGGAGATGATGAAGAAGATGATGATGATGTTAATAAATTGTTAGCATTAGTAGTTGAGTTTGTATTTGTATTGTCAGATTTGTCAGATTTGTCTAAAGAAGAAGAAACAATAAGAGAGGGTATCTTTTTCTTAAGATAGGTGAATGGAGCAAAACGCTTTACATCTCTACCCATAACAAAAATTTTATCATCAGAATAATTACTGCTGCCATGTGAGGTTTTACAAAAGTCATCTACAGCAGCATAAATTTGCTCCAAATCCATTTTAATCTCAAATTTTTTACAACATTAAAAAACACAACATAATTTTTTAAAAAAAAGATTCGCAGGTTCAAAACAATAAAAAATAAACAATAAACAACAATTTAATCTTTCTATTTTTATTTTTTCCTTAAGGACGTCATTCGTCAAGCAAAACTATGAGTGTTATTCTACTGATTGACATAGACTCTAAATTAAAAGAAAATGTTAGTGTCTATACCCAATAACTTAGTGTCAGAAATATATGAACGACCAAATACAAAAAAAAAATTGTGAATCAAAAAGCGATGTGAATGATCAAAGTGATGGAAAGGCCAGGGAGAAAGAGTTGCGAGATATGATTTCGGCAATTGGCCATGAGTTACGACAGCCTCTTAATTCAATATCTTTGATTGGCCAATCAGTTTCCCGAGATATTGATAGAGATAGATTGGATTTGAAGGATCTAAAGGAATCAATGAGAACGATTGTTACTCAAGCAAATAGAATGTCTGAGATAATTGATCGTTTGAGATTAATAATAAAAAAGGAAGATAAAAATTCATAAGGAATATCATTTACAGTTGTTTGTTTGCTAAGTTTAGTTTGCGTTTGCCAATCGTTTGTATTGTCTTTCCTTGGAATCATAAAATTTGATTTCTTTTACCCCAACAAGAGATGCAAATCCGCTATGATTAACGATTTTTTTGTGGAGATCAATAATTGCTAAGTAGTGATATTGATCGCTTTTTAAAAATGAGGTAAGAACATTATTACCTAATAAAAATAATTTAAATTCTGCTTCAGTTCCTTCATATACTAATAAAGCATTTTCATTATGTAGATAGCGACCAATGATTTCATATTTTCCTTTCTCTAATTCAATTGCATGTACGCTTGAGATATTTGAGATAGAGAGAAAAAGATTAATCAAAATAAAGTAACAAACAAGATAAAGTTTTTTTAAATAAAAATTGTTCAATGTTCTTATAAAAATTAAATTATACATATTTTATATGGCCTTGTTTTCACAATTATATAATTGATTTAATTTTAAAATTTGCTCATCAGTACCATTTTTTAAAAGATCCATTTCGGCCATAAATCCTTCTGCTAGCTCGTATGCTTTTCTTAATTTTCCATGTTTGTCATGAATCTTATCCTCTTCTTTTCCTGGTCCGCGAGATGCTAATTTATCTATGAAATCTTTGTGAAATTTTTCTACTGATTCCAATTTTAGAACTTCAGTATTATATTTTCTATTCATCTCATCATCAATAGTGTCGTCTAAATGTTCTTTTAATCGATCGCGAGTAAGTTTAATTTTAAGCAGTTCATTGGGATCGATATTAGATGTTGGACTTGATGTATTTGTTTTGTCTTTTTTCATATCATCAGTCTCTTCTGGTATTATTTTTGATTGAATTTTATTTTCTAATGCACTAAATGCTTTATAGTCTTCAGCAAAACGTTGGTCATACGATTTTAAATGTTCAATAGTTTTAGTACGAACAGCTTCAATCTTTTTTCTCACATCATTTAATTTACCCATAGATACTTTGATTAGTTTTAACATTTGGTCATAGTTTTTTTGATAATCTTTATAGACTTCTTCAATTCTAGCTAGTTTGCGATCGATGGAATCATCTGGTTTGATTTTTGTTAATTTAATGATGTCACTATCTTCAAGTAGAGTTGCAAAATATTTTTTCTTCAATTCTAACATTTTTTTAGCATTTTCTTTTAAAAGTACTGCCTTTGCGTTTCCTGAAAGATGTTTAAGTTTATTGTTTCTTTTTTTAGGAAGGCATTTATTGATGTTATGAATATCTATTTTGCTTATATCTTCTAGTGTTGGTGAGTTTGAATTTTTATTTTTTTCATTGAAAATTTTTCGCGCATATTTTTGTGAGCTAATTTGAGGTGCAGAACCAGATTCCATATTTGCAAGAGCGTAGTAGTGTGCTTCTGCAAAGGAGACTTTACCGTCGCCATCAACATCAGCTGAACCCTTATAAATACAACCACTGTCGGCAATTTGCCCTGGAGTGAATTTGTTATTTAGAGAAGACGAAGAAGGAATAGTAAGTTTGATCAATTCGAAATCCAGTTCACGTTCCATGTTTTTAGATTTGCTTGAGTTGTTGTTTGAGTTGTTAATAGTATTTACATTTTTTTTAGGTTGATGAAGAGCACAGCTAAAAAGAAAACTATATTCAGAAAAGGAGTATCTGGCCATGGCATATTTCTTTACATCTGATTCTGTATCAGGAAAAGCATTACTTACTTCATATGATTCGGCCGCAGAGAAAGCGCATACATTATCATTATCTAATGCTAAATTCATATTAGCACCACTAAAACATTGAACACCAATAACAGTCACAGGTACATTATATTTTGCTAATTCTTTGGCGAATTTATCAATTTCATCAACACCTAACTTTTCTTCTTTAGATAGTGAGATAAAACTCTTTTCATAATCATCTTCGTGACTGGTTCCATGGTCGGTAGTATATAAGATGAAATTGTCAATGCGTTTGTTTTTAGCATCATCAATAATCTTTTCAAATTCTTTATTTATAGTTTGATTGTCTGCAGGTCCATCAATAATGGAAGATATGAGTGTCTGATGATATTTGCTTCCCTCTTTCTCGTAAGAAATACCATATTTGGATTTTTTCCTTGATGGTGTTGAATAGTAAATATCCTTTACCAAGCTATTCTTACCTTCGTTAAAAAGTGTAGTCATGTTTTTAGTGCTATATCCTTTTACCTCCAGGACATCTCTAAAAAGTGCTAAATTATTTTCATAGCGATAGTTATTTTCACTTTTCTGACCTCCACCACTTATAAGTAATATTTTGGTTTTATCATTACTAGCAAAAGTATTATAAGGAAAAATAAAGAAGAGTAAAAAATTTGCTAATATTAATGATAAAAAGGTCAAGGTGAATAAACTGGAATTGAATAAGCAATATATGGTCATAAACAATCCTCGTGTTAATGGTTTACTTTTCTTAGTAAACATATTTAGTATGACTCAAAAAAATGTTTTTTTATAAAATAAATATTAAATATTTATGTGGAATTAAAATAATTTCATTTATTTTTTCAAAGATTATTTAATGATTTCAAGTTTCTAAATAATAAAATTGATTGCAGATTTATTTCAATTTTTTATTTCTAGACTAGGAAATTACGCTTTTTAAAATAAATTCGCTGTGTATTTATTATGGCATACTCAATAAGTTAACTTATTGAGTATGCCATAAAAAGTTGGCAGAATAATAATGTTGAAATTTTGTTAGCATTAATTGTAATTCATCCAAGTTATTAATTATATTGTTATTAATAATTTAAAATTTTAAAACAGATAAAATTTTTTCATTTTTAGATAGAATAAAATTTATTTATAAATAGATTTTATTTAGAAGTTATTTTGTTTGAAAAATTTTTACCTAGGAAAATTAAATGAAAAGAATATTTTTTAAAATGATCATTGTTTCAATAATAACTATTTTTATGATAAAGGGTAATGATTTTAGTGCCAAGGCAAGTGAGGATAAAACAGAAACAGAAACAGGAACAGGAATAGAAACAGCGAGATCTTTAGTAACAGAAGGAAATAGTTGTATCGGTAATAGTAATACAAATAGTGGTAGTGATAGTAATCAAGTTTCTGATTTACAAAAGGCATTGTTAGCAGAGGATGTTCAGAAGATAAAAAAAGATGCTGAGAATTTTTTGGCCAATCCTTTTAGCACCGGAAGAAATAGACGTTTGAGTAATTGCCCAATGGTAGGTACAAAGGGACAAGATATTTTAGAAAAGTTAACTAAAATATCATCTGTTTTACAAAGTACGAAGTGTGCTTCAAAAAATAAAGAGGTGGTAGAAAATTTTGGAAGTATTGTAAAGGAGATGGATGGTTTTGTATCAAAGACAAGTGATCTTTTTGGTGGGAAAAATAATAGTTCTTCCAATACTCAAAGTTCTTCAACAACTACTGGTAACAACAGTAACAATACTACAGAGGCATATTCTGGCCAAAAATATGTTTTTCAAGCACAAAAGGCATTAGAAATTCTCTCTAGCGTGGCCACTAATGAACAATGTGCCTATGATATTCGCGAGAGAGGTTTGGTACCTGTGGTTGCGGATATGGTTACAAATTTTTCTCAATTGGCGTTAGTAGCATCTGCACCTAGTGTGACTGTAGGATCTCCTGCGGGAAATCCATATGCATTGGCAATTGCTGCTGGAGGAGCTGCTGCAGGTTCAATTATGAAGATTCTTTATAGTGTATTAAAACCAAAATTTAATTGGGATAAATTTGAAGATCGAAAACAATTTGTGGATTTAGTTTGTACTTTTTATAGTACAAGAATGGAGTTAGAGGATCTTCAATTTTTTAGACTTAAAACTAAAGAAAATTCTATTCAATATCAAACTGCCAAGTCTATTGAAGAAAAAATTGATAAGAAGGTAGATGATTTGGAAAAAATTCGTTTAATCCAAATCGCAAAGAACATGGGAGGAAAGGGGAATTTTGATTTGTTGACAGAACTTCCATCTATAATCAAAGCAGTTACACCGCCTACTTTTGACGAAAAAATTGAAAATCAAAAAAAGGCAGAAGTGTTGCAAGCATATGCAAACTATCGTCAGGCACTACCTAAAAATATTGAAAAGATAAAAAAATTAGTTGAGAAAATGGATTTAGATCCTAACAAATCACCACTATTAAATATTAAAGAGGATAAAGAGTTTTTATCGGATGAGGATAAAATTAAAAAACTTTTAAAAAATTCTAAGAGTGAAAAAGAGATGGGAGAAGCATTATTGAAACCATTGATTGAAATTCAAGCGGCCCTTGAAGATGCAAGAGTCAATGCTGAAGAGATGGAGAATAAAAAGAGTTATAACGATACAGTAAATACTTTAAAGGATTTAAAAAAACAAATGAATCCTCTGATGGAGGTCATAAACAAATTAAATGAAAAAGATAATTATGTAGCAACAGATGAAGGATCATTTACTAGACAGTCTATAATTAGTAGTTTTAATAGTACTCAGGATGTAGTATTTGGATATGCTGGTTGGACTTATTTCAAACATATATTAAGAGAGGCAGTAAAGGCAGAAAATAAATTTATCAAATCACAAAAGAAATTTAAAAATACCTATATTACAAGAACAAATGCGATTATTAAAATTACCAATGAGATTAGGAAAAAACTTTTAGAAGATCCTACAAATGTAAATATTCCACAGATAACTTTAGAACCGCTTAGTAATGTTGAAAAGGAGTTGGCCTGTGCTGCCGCCAGAGATTTGCTGTTGAAATTTGCTGATGCTGAAGCATTAGTAAATTTAGGTACTGATTTTATCGATACAAACAAAGATATTTTCCATAGCAATATTCCTAAATTTAGTACTTTTCTACTTATTCCTTATGGTGCTTCTCCACAACAGAAATTGCTTCGACAATCAAAGACGTTATCAGATCAGAGAGAGAAGATGAAAGTGAGTAGCGGAAACGGAAATGGAAATGGAAATGGAAATGTGCGAGCGAATATTAATGTTGATACTGCTGTAAAACAAATTAGATGGTATACTGGAAATCCAACTATTGGAGAAGTAATCGATGCTATAGAAAAAAATAGACCAAAAGCAATTGAGATTCAAAAATTTATGGAAGAAAACAAGTGTTCCAATCTTCTCTTTATTGATGGTTCACAGGTCAAGTAATAAATTTATTCCAATAACTTGACCTAGAAAATAGTGACGAGTTATTCGCAATTGATTTATTTTTTTACCTTCAGTAGTAGTGGCCATCCATGTAGTAGCATCTACTTTTTTAAGAATAAGATTAAGTTTTCCAAAGGAGTTATAAATTCCGTTATAAAGATACTTAAATTGTATAGTTCCACCATTTTCTTTTGTACAAACTCCTTGGCAAGATATGAAGAGAATATCTATATTACCATTTTTAGCAACTACAATCTCCTTATTGCTGGTCAATTCCTCGATAGTGATTACTTGTTGATTACTGCCACTTTTTCTGATGATATTAATAATATTGTAATTCTCATCAAGATCTAAAATTAAATTATGAACAAAATTATTTTCTGGTTCACTAATAATGTTAAAGAGTGGCAACTCATTAACTCCATATGTAGATATTAAATTGCTAGTTAAATAAAAATTTGCTTTTGCGCTGTTGTTGCTGAATGAGAATAAAAAAGAAGTACTTAGAAATAGAAGTAAAAAAAATCTTTTGGATTTCATTGAAATCTCCTTTAAGTATTAAAAAAAAGAGTTGAGAAAGTTGTGCCTATAAGAAATTGTAGAATAAAAATAGATAAGATGTCTAATCAAAAGTATTTATTTATCTTATGTTCAAGAAATTAATAACTTAATTTAAAATAATCAAACACAATAAAATTTCTTTATAGGCAAAATAAGGGGCCATCTATAAAAAAGAAAAAAAAGATAGTAGTGAATATTTTTTTATTTTTTTTGACCGATATATTGAACATGATGAAAAATTTTATATTTGTAATGGAGGTTTTATGGACTTTAGTAAAATAGTGATAAAATACAAATTGAACGCTAAGGGGACACATTATATAGCATATTGTGATGAGTATCCCAGTGTACAAGGAATAGGTCCTTCCGAAGGACACGCAACTGCAAATTTTTGGAAAGCATTTAATGCTAATGAAAATAAAACAGATCACCAAAATACATTAAATAAGAAAGCTATAAAAGAATCTGAAGAAAAGAGTAGTAAAGATCATTCTAAACATAACAAAAAAAAGATTGCTGCTTGATCTTATCTTTAATTATCTTTAAACCATAAAATATTTTCAAAATTAGTTAAACGCTTTATAGTTATGATTGCTTTATAGCTCTTCCAACTTATTCCACCATTACAATAAACTACAATGGTATCCTCTTTATTTTTGATTATTTTTTTTAGTTGATTGATATCGAATTGATCTTGGCCCATTATGAAATTAATTTCATTTTTACTTTTTTCAATATAGGGGATATTAATTGCTCCATGAATGTGATCCATAGAGTATTCAAAGGGATCTCGAACATCGATAATTATTAAATTATTTTTTTTATTATTTGATTTTATATGTTTTTCTTGTTGGGTAATATGTTTTTGTAATTCCAACCGAGTGATATTCTTAATGAGTGCTATTGTAGAGGGTGGAGAATTTTCCTTTAAAAATTTCTCTCTTCTACCTTTAAGTTCATCCTTGGTAATTAATGGATAGTTTTTACCAAGATGATTATCAATTAATGATTTATTTTTTTGAACATACCAATATACCTCTCTTGCAGATATGGCCAAGAATCGATTAGTAATATAGCGATCTTGCATTTCACTAATCCTCATAGTAGTGATTGCAATTAAATTACCTCTTAAATCGAAAATAGGGCCACCACTATCACCAGGTCGTAAAAGTGCGCTTACTTCAATAAATTCAACATTGGTATTTTCACTAGTTCGATAATCAAGTAAGAACGGAATATTTGCTTCTCTGGTAAGCGTAAGTCCTTTAGTGAGGTTATATTCTAAATCTTCAGCATGACCAATCTTGTACACATTATATCCTAGAGAGATCACATCATCTGATAGATGAAACCATGCTTTTGGAGGAAGAGGAGATTTGAAGAGACAGAGATCAATTTGCCTCTTATCTGAACAATCAATAAAAATAATATTGGGTAATTCCTTATTTTCAAAGTTGGTTATTTCAACTGAATAATCTGGATGAAAAAGATATTTGGCCACATGTAGATTGGTTATTAGAAGCCCATTTTTTGAAACAAATGTCCCAGTTCCATGACTGATAGGAGTGATTCCATTTTTTTCATAGATACTAATTTTAACAACCGCATGAACTCTTTTTTGATAAATAATTTCTGGAGTTAATTTAAGATCCATTAATTTCTGGGCCCAGGAATTACTAGTTAAAAAAAAGAAGAGGAATATAGTTGTATTTAAAAATATTTGAATAAAGTACATATGTTTTTATACTAGCATATTAATAATTGTATAATAACTATAAAATAGTTATCATAATAGGTAAGGAGATATTTGTGACAACTGAAAATAAGAATAAACAAAGAAAAATTTTGTTAGTTGAAGATGATCAGGATATTAAGGAATTGTGTCGGATTGCTATTTATAGTACTCCATTTGATATAACTGTTATTGAAACAGCAAATGCACATGATGCCTATCGAATGGCCCGAAATCAAAAATTTGATCTTATTTGGACTGATCAACAGATGCCAAAAGTTTTGGGAACTGATTTTATTTTAGCAATCAGAGAACTTCCTAATCATCGAAATGTTCCTGTTTTGGTTTTTAGTGGGTATGTTGAAGAAGCAAAAAGAAAGTGTGGCAATAAAAGTGGAGTATATTTTGTTTCCAAAGAAGATGGAACTGATAAGGCGATCGAAATTTTAGTTAAAATTTTAAGTGGTGAAAAAAAGAAATCAAATGTAGATTGCAAAAAGATATCAAAAGAATTGTTGACTTATTTTATCAGCTCTACCAGATATGTAATTTCATCTATGTGTGCAGTAGACTCGATAGTTGCAGATAATATTGAGGTCGAGAACACTTTTAAAAATCCTAAAACAAAAGTTGATATTATTAGTTTAATGCCAATTAAGTCGACAACAATAGATGCCTACTTTTTTTTAGGATTTCCTGAGAAAACCTTTCTAGAAATTGTAGAGAGGTTGTTAGGAGAGAAACATAAAAAGATAAAGATTGAATTTACTGATGCTTGTGCAGAATTAGCAAATATCATTTTTGGTCATGTAAAAACAAGAATAGAAAACAAATATGAGTTTGAAAAAACTCTTCCACAGCTTTTAATGGGAGAGGATATTTACTTGCCAGATAAAAATATGCTTATTATTTCAGTTAATTTCAAATCATCAGTTGGAGATTTTCTTATCGGAATTTCTCCTGTCGATAAACTTTGAAAAACTATGATAAACTTTAAGGGCCCATTAATAAAATATAAAATATACAGGAATTTTAAAAATGGGGGAGGATCTTATGGTAAATAAACCAAGTCACAATGAGGAAGCATATTTTGCCAACATTGAATTAGAGAGAAGAAAAAAACGTCAAGATGAACAGGAAAGAAAAAAATCAAATATGTTACCAAACATGCAAATGAAATGTCCTAAATGTGATAGAGAGTTAGTTAAGAGTATTTACCTAGATTTTACTATTAATAAATGTGAAGCGTGCAAAGGTGTTTGGGTAGATTCTGAGAGATTAGATCAATTAACTACAAAAAATTCTTAGAGATCGAGGTAGCAACCATCTTTAACTTTGTTACTTAGATTTTTACATTTATTTGTATATTTGCTAAAAAAAATTTTTTTCACCTCTTCAACGGAGAGTTTTTTTTCTTGATCTTCATATTCTTGAAAAATATCGGCAATTATTCTGGTTACTAATGGAGCAGACATGGAAGTTCCAGAAAAGGTAACTACATTATTAGATTTATCACCCTTTGCGAGCAAAGAAGTAATTTTTTCACCTGGTGCGATTAAGTCGACTGTTTTTTTTCCATAATTAGATATTTTTGAAAGTTTTTGTTTATCTTGATAAGAGGAGCTGCCGACAATAATTAAATTAGGTGCAGAGGTAAGGGTTTGAGGATATTTGATTTTATCAAGGTTTTCACTATTGTTACCAGCTGATGAGACAAAGAGAACATGGGGATTATTTTTTACGATGAAATCAAATTTTTTGCGACCAAAAGCAGTTGAAAGTTGTACTAACTCATATAACATTTTAGTAGTTATATCAGGCGCTGATATTTTACGATAAAACTTTACAATTTTTTCAACATTGAATCCGATTGATAAATTTACCACCTTAGGTTTAGATGTAGAGATTAATTGATTTATTTCCTCAATAGGAGAGATAGACTCAGGATTTAATTCAAATAATTCTAAAGCATTTTTTAATTGCAGGATCAAGCTAGATATCATCTTTTTAGTTAATTTTTTATTTTTTCTTATGTTAATCTTACTTGAACTGATAAATGGAAATGGTACAATCTTGTGTTTGAATTGTTTATTACTTGAATTTGAATTCAAAATAATCCCTGCTACATGTGTTCCATGGTAATAATTTGATCCTAAGGCAACTGCCATTTCTAATTCTTGTGTAAGCTTTGAATGGTTTTTCAAGGCATCTTTGAGACCCAGTTGTGCTTTAGTTAATAATAATTCATTTGCTTTTTGATAACATGGATGAGTAGTGAATTCTTTTTGTGTCTGAGTAAATTTTTGTCGGTTGTATTCTTTGAGAGATGTTTCCTTTATCGATATTGATGTTAGTGAGGATTGATCCAAAGATTTTGCTAAAAGAGGATTATCTAAATCAAAGACTGTATCGATTATTCCTACAGTGGTCGCATAACTAGCAGTTTGAAGTATTGTAACATTCAAAGTTAAAGCAGAAATGATAATAACAAAAAAGATAATGGTGATGTGAAAAATTTTATTCATTCTGAAACCTTCTTTTTTATATATAAATATAAATAAAAAGTAAGATCTAGATATTTATTCTAATATAAACAAGTGAGTTTACAAAATTAATTATATTCTTATCAAAAAGAAAAAAATATAGATGAGTGACAACTTGGCAACTTGTTAATTTTAATTTGATCTATCTATGATCGAATAATCTTTGAAATATATTTTCTTGATAATTGGTTTTTATTTAGGTGAAAATTAAATCTGGCATTTGATTATCAACAGTGTTGCTTTTCAGCGATTCTGAACATACAAAAGGTGCCGCCCGACTTTTTTATACAAAAGGTGAAAATGTGTCACGCTCCAAATGGTAGCAACAGTACATTGGTTGCTATAGAACTACCAAAGGTAAAGTGGCACCATCACCCCCAGCACCATCACCCCCATTACGGCAGAAGTTTTCTAGTTATATTTTCAAATTGGCCATCTTCTTTGATAATTATATCATCTTCAATTCTGATACCACCAAACTTTCTAAATTTATCAACTGTATTCCAATCCACATATTTATTGTTCTCTTCAGATTTTTTCAAATCATCTAATAAACTGTCGATAAAATATAATCCTGGTTCCACTGTAAATACGTGTCCAGGGCGCAATTCAGTTAAGTATCTAAGGTAAGGATGATCATCTGGCAGTTTATATTTCTCCTTACCATTTTTTAATTGTCCACCAACATCATGAACTTGAATTCCTAAAAAGTGTCCTAGACCATGTGGAAAGAAAACATTAGAGATCTTTTTAGTAACAGCATCCTCTGCACTAATATTTTTTAGCATCTTAAAATCAATTAGTATTTGAGCAATTCCTATATGTGCTTGTTGGTGATGATCAGTATAGCGAGAATTAAGAGTGAAACTGTGAATGATATTTAATTGCATTTCATTTACGGCATCAATCAGTGCTTTAAAATCACTATTGTCATCACTATTGTTAAAAGAGTAGGTTCTGGTGATATCGGCGGCATAACCATTGTAAGCGGCACCTGCATCTAAAAGCATAGAGTAGATATTTTGTTTTGCTGCTGATGAGGCGGCCAATGGTGGTCTGGTGTGATTATAATCTATGTAGTGTAAGGTGGCGGCATTCTCATTGAAAGCAACGATGTTTTCAAAGGGCATTCTAATTGGAGAACAACCAACGCTTCGTAAATATTCTAGGTGCAGATCCAATTCAGAGTATTTTCCCTCTTGAAAGAGTTCAGCACATCTTTGATGGGCGGATACTGCTATTTTGTTTGCACGCCTTATACACTCTTGTTCGTAGTTACTTTTAAATGTACGGATGTAATGAATCTCAGTGATAAGATCATCGGGATTACATGCTTTAAAATTTGCATTTACTGTAGAATTTTTTGCTATTTCAGGATACTCACCAATATAGATAGTGTTTCGAATTTTTGAGTCACCTAAATCACTTAGCATTTTGCTATCTTCATCGATGATTTTAATATCAAAGTACTGGTAGAGAAAATCTGCAGGATCCTCTGGCATTTTAAACCAGTAGCTTATTTTCTTATAGTAGTAGAGAGTTGGGCGCATTCCCTTTTCCATGTAGATGAATGAGTTGGGAAGATGGGTTAGTGGAACAAAATAGACGAACATAGGATTTGCAACGAATGGATATGCAGAGTCATCAAGATATTTGATCCTCTCTTGACCAGAGTGAATTAGTATGGAATCCATTTTTAGTTCGTCTAAGATCTTAGATATTTTTTTTTGAAGCTCAATTAAATGGTCTTTGTAGAGTGGTATTAGTGTTGAATCAAAGTTCATGATTACTCCTTGTTTCTTGTTTCCTGTTAGATATTTTTGCTTTTCTTTTTTAAAAACTATAAACTCGAATGAGAGAAGTCTAGTTATTTGTTAAATTGTTAAAAAATTAACCAGAAGGGAGATTATCTGATGGTTATCGAGGTAAAAAATTTAAGTAAATCCTATGGTCGTGGCCAGGTGCGGGCACTAAAAGATTGTTCGCTCTCCATACCAAAAGGAATAATTTTTGGTTTGCTTGGGCCAAATGGTGCTGGCAAAACTACTTTTATAAAATCAATCTTAAATCTTTTAAAAATTGATGGCGGAGAGATTAAAATAGCAGGAATTAATTATCAAGATGAGCGTGCCCGCTTGAACCTATCGTACCTACCAGAGAAGTTTAATTTCTATCCATATTACAAAGTCAGAGGTGTCTTGGATTTTATTGGAGAGTTAAATCAATTGGACGCTATCAAGAGAGAACAGTATAGAGTGAGGGCGCTAAAGAAGTTAAGTATCGAAGAGATTGAGATGAAAAAAGTAAAAAACATCTCCAAGGGACAATTACAGCGAGTGGGATTGGCGGGACTTTTGATGGGAGATTCAAAATTATTTATATTAGATGAACCATTTACAGGATTAGACCCTATAGGAATAAAGGATGTAAAAGATTTAATCATAAATCTAAAGAGTAATGGTGCTACCATTTTTATTAATTCTCATATTTTGTCGGAGATCGAACAGATTGCAGATCGAGTGGCGATCATGAGAGAGGGAGTGATTTTAGCGGAAGGGGCGGTAACTGATTTGAAGGGAAAATCAACGTTAGAAGAGTTTTTCTATAAGACAATAATGGGCGCCAAGGAGAGTAAGTGATTATGACTATGATTAGGATTATGAGTATGGAAAATATTGGATTTCATCGCTTTAAAGTTTTAGTTATAAATACTATTTTTAATGAATTTAGAAATAAGAGTGTGATTTTTTTCTCAATATTTACTCTTCTGGTTATCTATGCTGATCATGCTTTGATTAATTTTATTGAGGGAAATCTTCCTGGTATGGCCCCATCGGATACATTAGTAGACATGAAGATGAAGGCATTTTATTGGATAATCTCTTCCTGGAATGGTTTGATGGCAATTATCTTAGGAATAAATACAGTAAAGGCAGATCTTAATATGCAGATTATGCCTCAACTATTTGCTTGGCCAATAAAGCGTATGGAGTATTTGTTTGCGAGAATAGTGGGCAGTTGGATTGTAATTGTTGGCTATTATATTATATCAATTATTTTGGCCTACATTGTATTTAAGTTTTTTGGTACTGGTGCAAGCATAGGTGCGAGTATTGGTGCTGCTGCTAGTGCTGGCGGCGGCATGCTCTCATTATTTTCTAGCATCATTGTCTCTGTTTTACTTAGCTCACTGATGATTTTAACAGTGATAACTATTGCAGTATTTTTTTCTCTCTATCTTTCAAAGGTGTGGGGACTGATTGTTTCTATATTAGCTATAGGTTTTATTGGTCAAGCAAACTCCTACTTTTCAATGGTTCCATTCAGCGAGATAACTGATAAGTTGGATGGTATTTTTTCAATCATTAAACTATTGCTCCATTATCTTATTCCTCGAGTGGGAGTTTTAAGTAATATGGCAGTTCAAGTCTTTATGGGAGCGACCATGGATCGCAATATCTTTTTTGAGTTGTTACACTTTGTTGCGAGCTATGCTCTACTATTCTACTTTCTATTATTTGTTTTTAAGAGGAGAGAATTGTAGGAACTGTTGTATTTAGGAAGAGTACTTAGAAAAAATATTTCTTTTTTTGTAGCTACTACCATTAGTACTAGTCTTAGTGCTATCAAGTGGTTCTTCTGGAGTTATTACCTCTTTGATTAATTTTAAAAATTCAGGATGAGGATTAGCTATAGGGTGAGATTGTGCATGTTTTTCTAATGATTTTATAAAATCGTGAGGCCAATCTTTTTGTAGAAAATTAACAAACCATTTTGGAATCATTCCTTTGGCATCCATTTGAGCATCAATATCAATATAGGTGGCATTATTACCTAATGGTTTTAAAATTACTCCACAACGATGAAGTACAGCTCGCACTCTATCTTTATATTCTGGAATATCTTTAACCTCAACTGATTTAGAAATTACATTTAAAAACTTGTATTTTGGATCAAGATCAGTTTCAAGAATTAATTTAGAGTGAATAACGGTATCTCTATTTGTTGCTGGCCAGGGAACACTATGAACATTGTAAGTAATGCCATCGATATGAGAGTTTAGATGAACAATTTTTTTAAGCGATAAGTTTGGTGTCCAATCCACTGCAGTTTCAACTTCACGAACAGCATGCAAAATGGCAGCGATAGGTGCTCTCACTATGCCGATTCCTCTGAAAGTAACTGGAGAATCATTATGAACTCTCTTTTCATAAATATCGATTCCACCTTTAGAGTGGATAAATTTCCATTCTTTATTCAAGTCGTTTAAATATTTATAGTGAAACTTATTTTCCACGCGATCTGTTCGATGCTCTTTACGAGTAGCTTGCTCAGGAGATGTTGTTGAAGCTTCTACGTCCATACTTAAGGAAGAAGAAGACGATGATGTTGATGATGCTGTCGTTGTTATTACGGTTGATGTATCAGTATCACCGGCCATCAAAAGGAAGGTAGTAGCAATTGTAGCAATTGTAGCAACAGCAATCCCTATGCTAGTGCTAATTTTACTAATCATGTTCATTCACTTCTCCTAAAATTATTTGTTCTTGCTGATGTTTTTATTCTTGTGGGCCATTAAAATCTCTTTGCAAATTTCACCAACGTTCAATTTATTTAATTTTTCCACCTTGACCCTATCGACAAATAATTGTGGAAGCGATAGTAATTTTTCACTTAAAATTGGATTTTTATTTGCTGATACCTCATCAATTTTGTCAACTGGAGTGAAGTGAGGCACAGTCTGCAAGATCTCAGGTGTTTCACTGATTAATATATTAATTGCTTTTACAATATCTACAAAGCGATCCAACTCTTCCTTAGTGTAACTTTCAGTTGGCTCGATCATCAGACCAAATGGCTCAGGAAATGAAACTGTTGGAGCATGAATTCCGAAATCTAAAAAGATTTTTCCAATTCGAGACATCACATCTGGTTTACTTAATCTAGTAGTTTGCTCAATTTTTTCAAACAAATTTTGAGGAAGTGTAATTATAAATTCGTGCATTCGAGGCGAGTTTTCAGCACCAACTGGCAGTGTAGGATAACTTTTAGAGATGTGATGTTGTAGGTAGCGAGCAGAGAGTACTGCTACAGCAGACATCTTTCTAATTCCCTCTATGCCTAAGTATTTTACATAAGCATAACAGCGAACTTTGTGTAAGAAATTTCCAAAGTGTCTATGCATAGATCCGATTGATTTAGATGCATAGGTAATATCAAAAAAGTTTTCATCATTTTTGATTTTGACTTTGACGATTTGTACTCCAGGTAAGTAGGGCGCGAGCTTTTCACTTACAGCTACAATAGCATCTCCAGGGCCACCACCTCCGTGAGCAATAGACCAAGTTTTGTGAAGATTGTTGTGAACAGCATCCACTCCCATCTTTCCAAGATCAACCCATCCGGCGATAGCATTCATGTTGGCGCCATCCATGTAGACTAGACCACCAACTGCATGAATCATATCTGCCATCTCTTTAAAGCGATATTCGAAAATTCCAGAGGTGTTGGGATTTGTTACCATGATACCAGCGATTCTATTATTATATTTGTTGATCACACTTTCGAGATTTTGAAAATCAATAGTGCCTTCACTGTTTGCACTAATTTCCACGATTCCATATTGAACACCATCCACCTCTTTGCTCTCATATCCAGCATAGGAAGCTGTTGCGGGATTTGTTCCGTGGGCAGAGTGAAGAATTAAAATAATATTTCTTTTATCCTTTTCTCCTCTGTCTTTATGGTAAGCTTGAATCATCTTTATTCCCGCTAACTCACCTTGAGCGCCGGCCAATGGTTGAGTAGTAACTGCTGCAAGGCCCGTGATTCCTTTGAAAAACTCTTGCATCTCAAATAAAATTTTAAGTGGTGCTTGAATATCTTCGATTGGTGCTTGCGGATGAATATCTGTAAATCCAGAGAGGGACGCCAGAGAATCATTTACATAAGGATTGTACTTCATTGTACAGGATCCGAGAGCGTAGATATTATCATCAGGACTTACATTTTGTTCGCCTAATTTTGTATAAAATTCTTTTAAGCTTCTATCGTCTATTTTAGGAATACCGACTACGTCTTGAGGATCTCTTAAATATTTACTATCGATATTTGTATCGATAGTTGTATTGATCTTTGTATGGCCACTACTACTTGTACTTGCGAACTCTTGCTTAAAGAGTGCGTGTAATTTATCTAAATCATTTTGAGTGTGAATATCTGTAAAGGAGAGTAGAAGTAAATTATTATTACCGCTATTACCACTTAGTCGATTAGAAACATCAACTCCCACTTGGATATTTTTCTTTTGTGCTACTTTAATAAAATCTTTTACCTTAATGTTTTCTGGTAATCTTAGAGTGAAAGAATTAAAAAATGGAGTATCTTTAAATGCTAACTCCACACCAGTTAATGGTAATGATGTCAGCATCTTTGCAGCAGTAATCGCCATATTTCTAGAGTGAGTGAGGGTGTCGGTTAATCCTTGATCTCCGCGAGCAAGAAGTGAACCTCCAACTAAAGTTGCAATGAATGCTTGATTTGAACAGATGTTAGATGATGCTTTCTCTCTACGAATATGTTGTTCTCTAGTAGAGAGAATTAAAGTTTTGGCCGCTTTTCCATTAATATCAGTGGCAGCACCAACATAGCGACCTGGAGTTTGCCTTATATCCATTCTATTTTGAGAATTATAGCGTACTCCAAAAATTCCTATTCCAGGTCCTCCAAATGAAGGAGGAAGTGCTAAATGTTGACCTTCACCTACAATAATACTTGCACCGAGACCGCCAGCAAATTTAGATGGTGGTTTAAGACCGCCATTACCAAGTAACATTGGATCGATTATGGCAATTGCCTCGATTTTATTTTTTCTACAAAGATCAGTGATAGCATCAACATCTTCTAAGTTTCCAAATGAATTTACTTGTGGAAAAACTATACCTGCACAACCACAACCGCCACTACTCTTTAATTCACTTAATAGATCAGCTAATTTTTTTAAGTCAGTTACACCATTCTTATTATCAGCGGACGCCCAATGAATTTTAATATCAGTTCCATCCGCAAGAGTAAGTAGAACCTCTTTATCTCCAGGATAGATTAAATCGCAGACGATAATATGAGAGCAACCCTTTTGGATTTTTTTAGCAGTATTGATTGCTTCAAAGATTGCAGTTGATCTATCGTATAGAGAAGCATTGATTGCCTCGAAGCCAGTTAACATGTAGAGTAGCGAAGAGTAGATCCACAAACTTTGTAGCGTTCCTTGACTTCGTTCTGGTTGGTAGGGAGTGTAAGCAGTTGTCAATCCACGTATATTCAAAATATATGAGACGATATCTTGAAATTTATAATTATATATTCCATCACCGAGAAAAGATATTTTGCCCGATGATCCCGATGATCCCGATGAACCTAGAGATGCGATCTCTTGAACATGTTTAATAAGTTCGCTATAGCTTAATGGGACTTTATAGTTTGATAGATTTGAAGAGAGCTTGTTTTCATCAAAAAATAGATTTGATGGAATATGTTTATATAATTCACAAATAGAACTATAACCTAACGTTTTAAGCATGAATTCGATTTCGTTATCAGATGCTGGAATGTAAAATGGTGCTTGTTCACGTTTTAAACTTGGATGGTTTTGAGGAATTAATTTTAAAATTTCATTAGCTGTGATGGTATGTGTAGAAGTATTTGTAGACATAAACTGACTCCGGTTATTAAAGTTAACAGTATATACTTAAATACCTCAGAGGAAAAAGTAAAACTTTTTTATAGGATTTTTTACAGTGGTTGCAGAAACTAAAAAAATTGTTTATGGAGAGAATCTTTTCTCTCTTCAAGAATATTATCAATTTTTAATCAACAAGTGGTCTAATATTCCTCATATTGCTTTTCCTGAGTTTTGTTTAAATCAGAGCGCAGAGGATAATATTGATAATAATAATAACGATACTTTTATTTTTTACGATTGGGAGAGTGGGCGTTTAAAATTAAGTTACCTAGATAAAATTAGAGAAAAAAAATCAAGAGAACTTAAACGAAAAAAAATTACAGATAGAAAATCATATTATATTGATCTAGTTTCATCGATTAAATACTGGACAAAAACTTTAAAGAATCCTAGTAGAACCGACCCTTTTTATAGGGCATTTCACATAAAACAAGATTTAAAGAATATGAATATAAAAGATTATTGGTTGATAGATGCTACTTGTGGAGCAGCGGAAGATTCAATCAGATTATTAACCTATGGATACACAGTTTGGGCGTTTGAAAGATCTCCACTTATTTGGATTTTGTTAGAAGATTCTATCAGAACTGCTAGATTAGAACTTTCAGAAAGTTCTTCAGAGGAGATAAAGCTGCTAGATAGGTTTGTATTACTGCCAGGTGATTGTAGACTATTTTTAGAATCTCTAGGGGTAACAAAAAAATTACCTGATGTGGTTTATTTGGATCCTATGTATAATAGTAGTAGTAATAGTATTGTAGTAGAGAGAAAAGCTTCACCAAACAAAAATATGCAGGTCTTTAATATTTTATTGGAAAAGAGTGAAGAAGAGAGTGAGAAAGAGAGTGAGAAAGAGAGTGAAGAAATCTCATTGTTTGATATTTCATATATGGTGGCCACTGATAAGGTAGTGGTTAAGAGAGGAAAACACATAAAAAAAATTAATGAGAAAAGGAGTTCTTTTTCATATGTGGGAAAGTCTACTCGTTTTGATGTGTATAAAAAAATTGTTTAAAATTTAAGATGTAGGTAGAAGGTAATAAGAATTATTCTTGAGGGGATTCTAGGATGGAATTGCTAAGAAATTTGAACATCAAAAAAAAGATTGTAGTTACTGCGATTATAATGTTACTAGGGCCAATGTTTTTGTTAGGTGGAATCTATTACTATGTTACCAAGAAAGGTAGTGTTGAGTATATCAAACGTAGCTTGCAAAGAGAGAGCGATGGATATAAAGAATCGATTGTATTACATAGCAAAAGCAATGAAGAACAACTGCAAACTCAACTAACTTTGATTTTAGCAAAATTATATCCAGGTTACATCTTAGGTGACAGGTACACCACTGTTGAGGGTGATAAATTGGTAGTAGTCTCTGGTGATGGAACTAAAAGAAATTTTGAACAAGGGAATAATGAATTTGTGGACTATATGAGTGAGCATATGGGACGTGAATTTGTTATGACTATTTTCAGAGTAGATCATAATAAGGGACGGGCCATTCGGCTTAGTACTACAGTAAAGGATTTTACAGGAGTAAGGAAGGTAGGAACTGAATTAGCATCAGATATTTATGATGTTGTTGTAAATAAAAAGCAGGATTATTTTTCGCCAATTATTCTTTTTGGTAAAAAATATTTGGCATTTTATCGACCATTGTTTGATAAAAATAGAGTGGATGTTACTGGAATTATATTTGTTGCTAAAAATATTGAAAACTTTATTTTTACTGTCAAAACCCGTTTGCAAAAAATGGAGAGTGATAACTCTAGTTACATTTTTGTAGTGAATGGTGGAGGGGATGTATTAATGCATCCTAAATTAGAGGGAACTAACATTGCTAGTATGCCGTACTTTCAAGAGATAGTTAGAAATAAAGAAGGGGTAGTAAAATATACTTTTAATGGAAGAGAACACGCTATAGCTTATAATTATTTTCCTATGTTTAATTGGATAATTGGTGCTGCTGGCGATATTGAAGATACATCATCTTTAACATTAGTTAGAAATATATTCCTGTTAACTATGATTGTAGTATTAATTTTAGGAATTATTCTAGCATTAAGGGTCTCTTCAGAGATCTCCATTCCAATTATTAGAGCGAGGACGCACCTTGATTTGATGGCCAAGAAGGATTTTTCAATTAAAGTCTCAGATAATGCTTTAAATAGAAATGATGAAATAGGAGGGATTGCTCGTTCATTGGATGGATTAAATAAAAATCTAGGCAATCATATAGGAAAATTGCGAACAACTGGTGAGGTGTTGGCGGGCGCCGCTCAGGTAATTTCTAATGGGTCATCAAAACTTACCGAAACAGTTAAAAACAATTCCGACAATTTAGGTATGGCCAGTAATACAGTTAAGGATGTAGTCCTTAGTTCAAGTGAGGCAGAGAAAAAGATGCTTAGTGCGGTTTCAGCAATAACCACTATTGAGGAGAGCTCGAAAGATATTTCAAGGGCAGTATCTGTAATCACCGAAATGGCCGGCCAAACAAATATTTTGGCGATAAATGCAGCTATAGAGGCTGCTCGTGCTGGTGAATATGGAAAGGGATTTGCTGTAGTTGCAATAGAGATTAGGGAGTTGGCAGAGAAAAGTGCACTTGCTGCTAAGGAAATTAAAAATATTGTTAAGGGAACCATATCTAAAGTTGATGGAGGAGTTACAATTATAAGAGAAACAGGTAGTGATATTAAAAAGATCAACAACCATATCGTAGAGGTTGCTCGTTCATTAGATGAAATTTCAAATACATCCAAGGATCAATCTCGAATGATAGAGGATTTTATTCATTCAGCAGATCAGTTGGCCGGTAGTGCCCGTGAGGTCAATACTCAAATACGTTCGTTCAAAGTTTAATCAGCGACACCGCAACCGCGGCCGCGACTAATTAGTCGAACTATCTTTTAGTGTAAGTACAAATATCTGATGAAGGATAGTAAGCAGTCAATTTGTTGGTTCCTTCAAAAACATATTTAGTTTGATATCTTTGACCAGTAACAATTACAAAACAATCAAGAATTGTATAATTGCCACTCCAGCTACATCCTCTATCCGGCGTGGAGTAACCTACTGGAAAAAACTCATCCATTGGAAGTCCTCTTGCTCCTTCAAAAGAATAGATAAAAGAGTGTTCGTCTAATGTTGGAATATCAAAGTGTTCACTACAATCCACACTACGCCAAGTTCCAGTATAGTCTGGAATAGTTGCGGATGCTACAGCGGATGCTACAGTAGATGCTACAGTTGATAGCGCAATTATTACAAAAAAAAGAGTAGTTAGTAGTAGATGTTTCATTTAAAATTCTCCTTTGTTAAAATTTTAAGATTAATATTTTTTATAACATATTTTTTATAACATAATCACATTACTTGTTAGTTTGATATACAAAATTCTTGATCACCCACTCTGAAAATGGAAAACTACAAGTGAATGCAGGACTGACAGCGTTTAAAATATGAATGGAATGGTTATCTCTACCTCCCTCAACAACAAAATCTTGAACTAATTCTAATGTGGATTTTTTTAGTAATTGAGCACGTATACCAGGAGTACCCCAACACCTAAATTGTTCAATAGTTAAATTTTTAACTAGATGCTTGGCCAAAGTGAGCAGATGATTTTTATAGTATTTTTTCATTTCATCAAAGGCCATATCTCTAAAGTTAAATGAGTTAGTAAAAAAAAGCATCGCTTCGTACCACAAGACCTCTTTCATCTCACCTAATTTAAATTTTTCAAGCATATTATAGTTTTCTCTCCAAAAGGCAGGAATAGCAGTAGGACCAATCTTCACATGATTATTAACTGTCTTTGTAAAATGCACTCCTAAAAATGGATTTTTTAAATTAGGAACTGGATATATATTAGTCTTTATCTCTGGCCAAGGAATCATAGTTTTAAGATAAATTCCTTTGAATGGCAGTAGCGTGTACTCTTGAGAAAAACCAAAATCTCTCGCTATTTTGTCTGCATATAATCCGGCAGCATTTATAATAACATCACCATCATAATTTCCATTATTGGTGATTATTCCTGCAGGACTTGTATCTAACCTTTTTATATATTCGGTCTCAAAAAAGAGTTGAACATGACGATCCTTTAATATTTGAGAAATAGTTGAACAAACTTCCATAGGATCTACTGTAGCAGTAGTTGGAGAAAAAAGTGCCTTGTGATGTATTTTCACATTGGGATCTATCTCTGATGCTTCTTTCTCATTAATAAAGTTAAGCTCAATATTATTGGCATTACCTCTTCTCTTTAATTCATCCAAACCATTTAACTCTTCATCATTTTTAGCAATTACTATTTTTCCACAGTTATTAATTTTTAATCTATATTCTTTGCAAAATTCCTTTAGCCGTTGATTTCCCTCTTTAGTAAATTTTGCCTTTAGAGAGTCAGCGGTATAATAAAATCCCGCGTGCAATACTCCACTATTTCTACCACTACTATGAAAAGCAACATCTTTTTCCTTTTCAATTAAAGCAATCTTTAATTTTGGATTGTCAGTAATTAATTTGTAGGCAATAGATAAACCCATTATTCCACCACCAATAATAATGAAGTCATAATTTTTGTTTTTCATTGAGACGTCCTATTTTTTAGATCATTAAATCATTTATTACTTTTAAACCACTCTGTGTTTGTACAAACTCAATTTCATTCCATAATTTACTAAAAGTTAGTATACAAAAGTTATCACGAAGAGAAAGAGTATTTTTGTTATAGAGATACATCTTTTTTTCAGAAAATAATTTATCTAAAATTTTAAATCCTATGTTCGCACGCGGATCTGCGTAGTAGTTCTTGGTGGTCAGCAAAACACTTAACTTTGTCTCCTTCTCCCTATCTATTTTCAATCCTTTAATAAAATTTATAATTCTTACAGCAATAAATAATGTATGCATTTGATTTCTACTTAAAATGGATGTTTCAAATTGCAGTGATGTAGATCTACTTTCAAAACCTGTATCTGTATCTAAGTCTGTATCTGTCTCTCTACCTATTGCTGAACCAGGATTAAGATAAAATATACTTGCTCCAATAAGCAGTGGTGATATGGTTAACAACTTAATACTCTCTAAAATTGAAGAAATCTCTTCTCCTGGCAGCCCTATAATTATATAGCATACTATCTCAAAACCAAGCTCAAATGCCTCATCCACAACTCTCTTGAAATTTTCTAGATTGTGTGGTCTATGATATTTTTTTAAAATTTGTTGATTACTAGAAACAAGAGATAGATTTAAGTGTTTAAAGAAAGCCTTGCGCATATACATCAATATCTCTTTATCTAAATTAAAATAAGCAACACCATTCATCGCCATAAACTCATGCATTGGAATAGATCCAGCATTTTCAATGGTAAAATAATTTGTAATTAAATTACAAAGCTGAATAAACTCACTCTTATTATATGTCAAATTATCATCTTCAAAGTTGAATACTAAATATCCTTGCTGATATCTTAATTTAATCTCCTTAAAAATATCCTCCACTGATCTTCGACGATAATTTTCACCAAAGACATCTTTTATCGAACAGAAGCTGCAGTGATATGGACAAGATCTCGAGGTTATCAATGTTATTAATGGTTTTTTTTGATAGAGGTATTTATTTACTGGAAGATCATCTAGATTTGCAAATGGAATTTCATCTAAAGAAAAATTAGGAGTGATTGGATTTAAAATTATACTATCTTTATCTTTTTTATCTTTTTTATCTTTATCCCTAAACCCTAAATTAGGAATCATCTTTAATTGTAATGTATCTGTCTCTAGATTTACAACAACTTTTAAAAATTCAACAAACGCACGTTCCCCCTCTCCTCTAATTATAAAATCAACATAATCATGTTCAGATTTTAAAATTTGCAGAGGTCTGGCGGTTACATGCGCTCCACCTATTACAGTAATTACATCAGGAAAATGCTTTTTAATCTCCTTTACTAGCTCCAAAACTTCTCTATGATATGGAGAAAAAGAAGAGCTAATTCCAACAATGTTAGCATTTAAACTTTTTAAATCATCTATGATCACTTTAAGGTCAGCACCGAAACGATAATATTGATTAAAAGTTGAAAATGGACTTTGATCACGCTCTTGATAATACTTTTTTAAATATAAAAACTCTTTAGGATAAGGAATAGTTTTTTTAGGATAACCATGATGATAATCTCTAATTACAACATCTATTTTTAAATCTGATTCCAACCCTGATAAATATTTTATGATTGAAGCTTTGAGAAGAGCTAATGAGATCGGTTGATGGCGAATATCGGTATCGTAAAAATCCTCTATTGGTGGAGCGATTAAAACAATCTTTGTTTGTAACTTTGATTTCATCAATTAATAGGTCTGTTATCTTGGAATATGAAGTAAGCAGCGGCCACTAAACAGAGTCCAGCAAATAATAAATTTTTTGTTAATGGCGCCTTCATGTATAGTGCTGCAAAGATAGCAAAAACAATCATGGTGATTATTTCTTGAATAACTTTCAATTGAGATAGTGTAAAGTAACTACTTCCAATTCTATTGGCCGGCACTTGCAAACAATATTCAAAAAATGCAATTCCCCAGCTCACTAAAATAGCAATCACTATATGTTTAGTTTTAAGATTTTTAAGATGTCCATACCAAGCAAATGTCATGAAAATATTTGAAAATACCAGTAATATAATTGTCTTAAACATATCGCGGACTCTGTTCGCAGCATTCAGTTGTCAGTTGTTAGATATCAGACAACTGATAGCTACTCCTTTAATAAGTGCTCATTCCTAAGTTATTAAGTGCTCATTTCTTACTGTTCAATTATATTACTGGATCAAACAACTTTGCAATTAAAATTGATTTATGAAGTTACTAAGTGCTGATGCTGTTACTAGATGCTTAAGAGATGGCAGTATTAGAAACTTCGTTATTGATTATGTGGATAAGCACGGTAAAATCACTCCAGTGGAAATAAGTGCTACTGTGGAAAACAAAACATCTACCATCATTTCGCTCTGTCGTGACATCACCGAACGTAAGCAATCAGAAAAAAGACTAAATGATAGTGAAGAAAAATATCGCCTATTGATAGAACACAGTCATGATATAATTTTCACGCTTTCACCAAATGGAATATTTACCTTCGTTTCTCCTTCTTGGACTTTACTTTTAGGGCATCCAATAAATCAAGTCATTGGAAAACCATTTCAACCATTCGTCCATCCCGATGATGTTTCAGTATGTATTGAATTTTTAAAAAAAACAATGGAAACAAAACAGAGACAAATCGGAGCTGAGTATCGTGTATTACACCATGATGGATCTTGGCGTTGGTTTCATGCCAATGGTGTTCCTTGTTTGGATAATATGGGTAATGCTATTGCCTTTGAGGGTTCTGGCGTCGACATTACCGAGCGCAAGCTGGCCGAAAAGAAGTTGAAAGAGAGTGAAGAGGACTTGAATCAAATTCTCGATGCAATCGCAGATATTGTTTTCGTTAAAAGTCCAGAGGCGAAGCTGATGTGGGGAAATAAGGCACTTCGTACTTATTATGGAATGACGTCAGAACAACTTCGAGGCATTATTGATGCACCTTTTGTTGCTCCAGATATAACTCAAAAATATATTAGAGATGATTTAGAAGTTGCAACTACAGGAAAGATTCTTGATATTCCAGAAGAACAAATTACAAGATATGATGGAATTGTTCACACTTTTCATACTATAAAAGCGCCCATATTGGATTCAAATGGAAAAGTTATAAAAATTGTCGGAATCTCAAGAGACCTCACAGAATACAAAAAAATAGAAGAGGCCAAACGTGAAGCTGAGGAAATATATAGAGCTTACTTCAATACCTCTCCAAATGCCATAAGCATTAGTAGCATGTCCGGTGAGTTTATTGAAATTAATCCTGGATTTTCAAAAATTTCTGGTTATAGCAAAGAAGAGATAATTGGAAAAATTTCTACTGAAATAAATTTTTGGAATAATCCTGATGATCAAAAATTTTTGCTAAAACAGTTAGCGGAAAAGGGATTTTATGAAAACATGGAAGCTGTCTTTCGGCATAAGGAGGGTTCTTTAATTTACGGGTTACTTGCGGCGAAGATTATTAATATTAAAAACATAAATTTTTATCTTCCTTTGGTCTTAATGTCTTTGAAGCAGCTGATGGTGAAGATGCCTATGGTATGATAAAAAAAGAAAAATTTGATTATGTAATAACCGATATAAAAATGCCTCACATGAACGGAGATCAGTTAATCGAAAGAGTCAAATTAGACAACATTGCTTTAGAGACTAAGTTCATAGTTATAACTGGAGGTATTGTTACCGACTATACTTCCGATCAAAGAAAATCATTGAAGCAAAATATTGATGGTTATCTTAAGAAGCCATTCAATAAGCAAGAGGTATCTGACTTATTTAAATCGCTAGTATCATTATCATCAGGTAGTAAAAAAGTTGCTCATTCCTAATGCTTTTTGGCCTCTCCAGTATGCCATAAAATAGTCTTCGTTTCGTCAGAAGTGAGAGATGCATTTTGATCTAACTCTGAATTTGTTGGAAATGGACCTGATTGACCTACAGGTACTTCAAAATTTAAAAATCGTGCATTGGATTTTTCAAGATGTGCAGATATCTCTTCAGATAGGCCATTTGCTCTAGCAAGGTCGATACTAACCTTTGAAGTGCCATCCGATAATCTGTGATTATGGTGAGGAATAGCAATTTGCCAATGAACAGGATTTGTAATTTCAAATTTTTTACCCTTAACTCCTTCTGGTCCATCTAACATTTCAACACTTACTTTTTTGATAATAAAATATCTGGTATATCCCATTACCAATTGAAAACCAGCGGGATTGAAAGAAGTTAAACCACCACCAACACCTGGTGGAAGTTTATCTACGTCTGTTCCTAATTTAAATGTAATGGTGGCCTTAATAGCGTTGTTGCTATTTTTAACCGTAACATTTCTTTTTTCAGTAGTAATATTAACGCTATTTCTATCGCTTAAAGTTAACAACTTATCAGTTACTAATCTAAAAGTTTGTTCCTGGCCATTTGTTCCTACGATCTTGACTATAGAGAGTATAAGTTCATTAATCATATGTACACTTCGACCATCAAATTTGGGCCGAGAAGAGCATTCATCGATAATTTTTATATTGCTAATAACTTTGTCGTTTAAATTTCTTGTAAAATTGAGGTCACTTTTATCAATCTCATAGGTTTGTTCTTTAGCATCTTGCTGAATTTCATTTGCATTGAAGCCACTATCACTTAATGTTTTATGGATACTAATATCTTTTTCTTTCTCTGAAGAATTAGCACTAAAACCTCCATCAATAGATTTGCTATCTGTAGTGATTGTTCCACTGATCTTTGAATTGAAAGGAAGGGAACTATCGTCTGCTGATTTAGTGATTGAAAGAGTAGCATCTTCCCATATTTTTTTATCACTATTTAAAATGCTACCAGTGATTTTGGCGCTAATATACGGTTTAAAAATGGCCTTATCACTAGCAAGAAGGATAGCATTACTAGAGATAATTAGAGTGCTGACGGTTAATGCTCCAATTATTCTAGAGGTAATAACAGGAAAGAGACGCAAAAGAGTAAATTTTGATTTCATTTTAATTTCCTTTTTTTTTAAGATAAAAATTTGTTTATAATATTTTTATACTATTTTTATAGTACTTAATGATTACTCCAATTTTAAAAGAGCATCGATTAATTGTTTTTCTTTTTCTAATATTTCTTTAGTTTTTTGTTTTAGTGGTAATGTGCGAGATTGTAAAAATACAATCTTATTTTCATCACTATTATTAAATGCAGATTTTGCAGGAAGAATTATCCATTCCATATCAAGTTTAAGTTTTTCTTTCATCTCTTGATTTTCTCCATTTTTAAAGTAAGGAGATTTTTTTTCAAATTCTTCTAGTATTTTTATCGATAGTTCAAATAATTTTTGATATTCATCATCGCTATTCACCTCTTTATTATCTTTTTCCAATGAAGAGTAACTAACTCTACTCATACTACTGCAATCAATACTATCCATGGGTGCAGATATTTTTATTTCTTCAGGATGAGCTCCCTCAGGAGGAGAGGTGACAAGGTTTTCGCCTCCTGAAAAGGATGAAGAATTCATGCTATAAATATCTGATCCATCGTCTGGACTTTTATCTTTTCCAATAACCAATACTCCATTAGATTTTTCACCAGAAATGAATGGATGAATTAATACTCCCATCCCCACATTTTCCTCTTTAATCTGAAAGTGTTGTCTGGCCATGAAAGCCTTGGGGTTAAACATACTTTTCCAAACTTCATCTTTTATACGATCGATCACGGGTTTTCTTTTTCCATTGGGATTACAAAGTGAATTTGCAGATGCTGGTAATTCATCATCACCTAAACATGCAGTAGTGGAAGAGTAGATTCCAGCACCATTAAAGTAAGGAGTATCTTCAGCATTACTGCTAGATCGAACACTAAGTTTGATTGCTTTTCCTTTTCCAAACTTTTTGTATAGAGGAGATAAAATTTTTTCTTTTAAATCACTAGGAACTATCGCATCCTTTATGCGTTCTTGGATCTCGTTTAGTGAAGAGATTAACTCTCCTTGAGAAATCGTTGGTAATTGAATTTTTTTCATCAATGGAGCGATAAATTCAAAAAGTTTTTTACCACTTTTTTTATCAATACTTTTTTCTAAAAATTCGCCATACATTTTTATAGGAACACCCATTCCTCCTTTTGCTATTCCAACGCTGTTATCGGTAAGTGTATTAATAATTAAAGCTGTCTGTGATGCTTTGGCGCCAACAAGACCGACATCCTCTAAACCAGAGGACGCAAGTGAAAGGTCTAGCAAGGAATTTGATTTTTCACTCTCGTCGTATCGAAGAATTTCAATAGGCATACCTATGTGATATTTGAGTAGCTTACGACTAATCTCTTCAACTTTTGACTTTTGCTCAGAAGAATCTTGCAACAAAGGAGTGAGATCTTTAATTACAAATGAACTTTCGTTTTGATTTTTAGAACAGATGGTTTTAAAAAATATCTGGCCCTTTTTTTTAGCAATAGCATCTAGTTTAGATAGCTCATTTTGATCATTCAGATGTAAAAATGGTGTTTCCGTTTGGATTGAATAGAGTACTACATGTGAATAGTTGGTTGAAGGCGCTTTTGAAATTATTCCCATCAACTGAGGTGCTTCTTTGGGAACATCATCGAGAAGAACAATATCATTTAGAGTGATATTTCCCTTATCAAATTCACTTTGCAAATCACTTCCTTTGACTGCAATTAAGCGTCCAAGTCCATAACCGCTAGAATAGCAATTACTTTTTATTAATTCATTATCTGAATCTACTTCTTTTTTCCATAACGGTATTTTACTATTGGAAATAGAAATGGCCTCTTGCTGTTCTTTGGTCATAGGTTTTAAGGTTAAGTCTTTAATCGCTAAATCTTTATGTTGTATCCTCTCAGTTAAAGACTTATGAATCCCTTCAATTAAGTCGATAGGAATATGTTTGTTTTCTGCATCCAAAGTATCAATAACAAAATTTAAATTACTTTTCTCCCTTACTGTACCATCTCCATCTATTACAGTTTTTATGTTGTTTTCAAGTACGCCAATTATTATATTTTGTCTTCGCATCTGAGAATAGGTTGAATCATTATAATGTTCTTTGAATGGTGAAATATTTTTTATTAAATCATCGTGAAACTTCAGTATTTTTTTTTGAAAGTAGATTTCTTTTATACTTCGCTGTTTTACATCTCCATTGTCCTCATTGCTACCATTACTATTATTTAAAACAACAACGAATTTTACATAACCATTTTTTCGAGAACCTTCTGTGAAGTAATCAAAATAATCATTAATATTAATATTGTTATTTAGATTTGTTGTGGACAGCTTGTCTAAATCTGATTCCCCTGACGATGCTATAGCTATAGCTAGATTGAATAAACATAGTAAGTATATTAATGAACGATGAAAAATTGTGGATAACATCGATGAGAGAAAGGGAAATGATATAGATATTTTTTCAAAAAGTAATTGCATGAAATTAATCCTTGTTTAAAAAAAATTATAGAAATTGTTTTGTTATCTTAAGATCTATAAACTAAATTTAGTATATAAGTTAAATTTAAAAAAAATCACGAGTATACTTTTTTTTAAAAAAAGTATACTTAGAAGTGTCTGATCAAATTTTATTTAGTCTTTTTTGTGGCCAATATAATGGGCATACTCAATAAGTCACACATACTCAATAAGTCACATACTCAATAAGTTACATAAAATATAAAACACACCAAAAATATTTATTTCCCTAACAAAGTTTTAATCGCAATAATTATCAAAATAATTCCTGCTACAAACTCCGCCTTCTTACCAAAGATATCTCCCAAACGATATCCAATGATTGGGCCACAAAAACAGATTAAGAATGTAACTATACCAATGATCGATGTTGAAATGAAAATATTTAAATCATACAATGCTAAAATTGGTCCAATCAAAAATGCATCTATGCTAGTGGCCACTGACAGCCCCATAAGGCAACGTAAATTATTACACGTACATGAATGCGAATCAGATGATGATGAATCACAAGAAGATGTAATAGTTGGTTTAGATGTGTAAGCATGAACAACTGTCTTCAATCCCAAAATCAAAAAAATTGTAAAGGCGATAATGTTAGCATATTGAGAGATAAAATTTTTAATTAAATGACCAATGGACCAGCCTAAAAGAGGCATTAATGCTTGGAAGAGTCCAAAAGCAAGAGCAATCTTAAAATATTTTTCATAGGTTAATTTTTTTAATTTAAGTCCACAACTGATAGAAACTGCAAAAGCATCTATCGAGAGTGCCACAGCGATAATAAAAATTGTAGTAATCGTCATATTTAAATATATTTCCTAATAATTTTTTCAGCAACAGACTTAGCATTGATCATACAATCAGGAACTGAGACACCATTAATATAATTAGTGCTCCAGTATAGATTATGTTTATCACTCTCATTGCTGTTATTTTCAAGCCAATTTTTAAAGTTTAGATGTTTAAGATCATACTGAGGAATGGCCAAATCCCAACGAACAATTAAATGATTGTTAGGAAGCTTACTCTTACAGTTAATAAGCATCGTTTTAGATATTTCACTATGGATATCATTTAGCAATTTTTCATCACTAAAGTTTTTAATATGTGGATATAAATCTCCACCTAAAAAAACAGTAAACAACTCTTGATCTAATTTAGTACGTTCAGGAAACATATGTGAAGCAAACAGAGTCCCCAAAGCAAACGCTCGACTATTATTATTATTATTATTATCAAGAGTACGTTCATGAGTATTTAAAAAACCAAATCCACGACTTGGATTTTTAATATCTGCCTTATTATAGAGGAGATGAAGAACAGTTACTGAAGAATAATTAATATCTTTTAATTTATTAGTAAGTTCACTTAACCACTTATTCTCATTACCTCCATTAGAAATTAACTGTGCAAAAGTTACTGAAGGAATAGTGGTAATCAAATTTTGACAGCTAAACCTATCACCATTTTTTGTAGTTACAATCCATCTTTTATTATTTACATCATAGTAGACGGAGATAACCGAAGTATTTAACAGCGTTTGCTCTTTAACACTTTGATAAATCCTCTCAGTTAAAACTTTAAGACCATCACCAAAACTGGCCAAGTTACCTTTTAGTTTAGTGGTAGCAGTAACGGCAGTATTATTTTTCTCACTCCTCTCTTCCAATAGAGATTTTATTATTCCTAGTAAAAATGAATTCGATCTCATTCCAAATTTATAAAATTTCGGAAAAGCAGATTTCATTATCACTTTTCTAGCGTCTCCTGCATAAATGCCTGAGATAAGCGGGGTAATCAAATTTTCCGCAAATTTATTACCAAATCTTTTAGCAAAAAAATCAAAAACACTCTGTTTGTCATTTTGCTTGTTTTTATCAAAATCTTGCACTTTTGATAGAGAAGTATAACCACCAATCAAAAGTTTAATTTTTGCTTTAAAATCTGTTAATTCATTTTTTAAAAGTAGTTCTTTAGGAGAAACTAAAATCAATTTTCCATTTTTACAAATATAGCGCTTCTTACTTTCTGTTGGTGGATAAACTAACTGATCTTTAATCGCCAGATCCTCTAAAATAGTTACAAATTCTTTTTTCCTAAGAATAAGCGCATTTGGACCATTTTCAACTAAATTACCATCAAACAAATCAGTAAAGACTCTTCCCCCTACGCGAGAACTTTCCTCCATGATGATAAAGTCATTTGCAATTTTACTTTTTTGTAAGTAAAGGCCAGTGGTTAATCCAGATACTCCAGCGCCCAGTATGATACTGTTAACATGTTTTATTACATTAGTTTGATTAGTTTGATTAGTTTCCATTCTAGTAACCTAACTTATATAAAAAAGATATTAAACAGAAAAATTGATTAAAAATAAAAAATAAAAAAACACCCTGCAATTTTAAATATTCGCAGGGTGTTTGTTATTTTAACCAGAACAAGTCACTACATCTTACTTTAATTTTAAGGTAGGTAGAAAATTATTTCTTGCGTGCTGCTTCGATAAGGGCATTCAAAATTTTACCTAATGGTCTGCCCTCTCTAGATGATAGAATTCCGACATTGGCCCAAACAGCTGGCAATGATTTGTTATTTTCATTTGAAAGATTCCATGTACCAGTTGCCTTGCGATCCAAGTTTGTGAGAGTAGATGCATCCTTTTCTGGTGTCCAAAGAAAATCAGGATGTTTATTTGTATACCATTCACCGCCAATAATATTTTTATTTTGATCTAATTCCAAATCATATTGATAACTGACAGAATTAGTTGCGTCTTTAGACTCCTCATCTGTTAAAGATTGATCAGGTGATGTCTCTACCATATATGTAAGTTTCATTTGAACGCCAACAATATATTTTGCATTGGCAGATCTAAATTTTTTAAATTTATCCTTTTTAAAGGTGTTTATTGGGATAATTACATCTTTTGATTGTTCAGACTCAGCAAATGTCTCTGGGTTAAAATATTTATAGCTATAAGAAAGAACTGGCTGATTCCATACTTGATAATCCCAAGTAGCATCTATTACAAAACTTCTCTTTGATACTGCAATTTGATTTACAACCGCCATATGCCAAGTACCTGGGTTAGTATCAAAACAATCTTGCTCTACAATTCTGCCGTTAGAGTTATCTTTTCTAATAGATGCTTCTTTCTTATTACATCTGCCACCAATAAATTTTGAACTATATTTTAAATTGGCCCAATAAAGTGAAGATAGCGCTTTAATATCTGATGGGTAAAATATAATGTCGTGTTGATTATCAGCAGATTTTACAGTAACTGCTTGTTCTGGTCGTGGAACCATATAACTAGCAGGTGCCCATCCATGACAAATTCCCATCCAAGTTTCAACAGTTCCGTTCGCTTTAAAATACTCTTCACCCTCTCCCCACATAATTTTAGTTAATGTACCACTCTTATCATTTACTAATAGATCATATTTTTCAGATGGAGAAAGCATAGCAATTTTACCATCTTTAATATAATTACTTACTGGATTATCTAAAATATATTTATGAAATTCATTCCACTCACTTCCAGCAAATTTTGGATCAGCATAACGAGCTCCAAGAATTCCTTTATAAATTCCCCAATAATCATCTGACCATGGCTTAGCACTTAAACTAGCGCTTGTTAATTTTTTATTGTCTATTTCAGAGAGTGTGCGAATAACTGCTTGATCATTATCAACTAAATCTTCAACTAGATCATTGTTTTGAAAAACTGCCTTTGTTTCAACATTTGCAGTAGTAGCAGCGTTATGTAGTAGATTGCTTTTTGATTTTAATAAATTTTTTCTAAACTCATCTCTTGCTTTGATTATCTCTTCTTTCTCTTTTTCTTCGATATTTTTAACGATGCTTTCTCCATTTGAATTATACTTAACTGGAGTTTCATCCATAACCACATATGGGTTATCATGAAAACGAACTAAGAAAGATTTTAATTCTGCTGAAGAATTTGATTCTTTTGAATCATTATTTTGAGCTATTGCTGTATCAGCAGTTGAAGAAGATGTACCTTGAGTACCAGTGGTTGAATTTGAATTTGACTTGCATGCTGCTAGTGATAGCGCTAGCACACAAACGGCCAAAACCTTAACAAAATTTAATTTCATTTTTTACTCCTAAACACAATAAATAATAATAAAATAATAATTAATTAAATATTCACATAAAATAATAAATTTCTGATCAGTTCCGGGGTCGCATTCTAGCAGACCTAGAAAATTTGTCAAAAAAATATAAGTAATGGTGGATGATTACTCTTTCTAATGAAGGTGAATGGAAATCAAAGTTTGAATGTTATTGGTAAAACCATATTCTATGATTATTTTCATCAATTCTCTTGCATCCAATACTTATTTTTCCTTCTCCCGCGAAGCTTTCATTAAAAGTATTGGAAACTTTTTGATATAGAATTTGATTACTCATTATTTTAGGATCGTCAGGAATACCTTTGAAGATTTTTTGAAGATCCTCTCTAATAAAACCAACAAGTGATGCTGATTCCTCGTTGTAGGTTGTAAAATTTAATTCCTCGCTTGTATCAATTCTCCAAATTTTTTGTCTATGAAGAGACCAAATCAAATTTCTTTTTTTACTCTTTACGCTTAAATCATTTATGTTTTTATTTTGGTGAGAATTATATTTACTATCTAAGTTGCCATACATTCCAGCAACTTGCCCGTTACAACCTGCTGCTGCTAATCTCCCAAGATCGGTAGGACATTCTGCTGAATGAAAGATGATTACCCAATCTCCTTCAGCAGTTTTTTTTAAGTGACCATGATTTAAATCTGTTTGATTGATATTTATATCTTTAAACTCTTTAGTAATTTTTTGAAAAATGCTGGAAATAAATTTTTCTATATGTTCATTAGGAAGATCATTGGTAAAACTAATCATCTTTGTCTTCTGCTCGAAAAAATTTTCTAGCTCACCATTTTTAAAATCAAAGGATCTATAAAGTAAAGCAAGATCCACTTCATCTATTAAAGATCTTTTTACTGCTACAGTATCTTTTTGAGTTTGAGTTTGGGTTAAATATTTCAAAAACTCTTTGGTTTTCATTTTTGCCTTCTCTTGCTCTGAACCTGTACGCTGATTATCATCTGGAATATCTCTAGCTTGGAGATTTGTTAAACAAAATGAAGGCAAAAACAAAAACAAACATAAAAATAGTTTCATTAACATTAATCCTTAATCCTTAACCCTAGTGCTTTATTTACAAATGATTTAATATCCTTGAAAAATTCTTTGCGTGATTGTTCCCAAGTATAAAACATATGTCCGCCACCATAAAATTTAGTTTGAATTGATTCTTGTTGTTTGGAATTAAGTCGCATCTGCTGTGCCAGACGATAAGAGGCAAAATATGGAGTAACTAAATCATACATTCCATGAACAATCATCACTTGCATATATGGATTGAGGGCCATAGCATATCTCAAATCATCCATAGAACCCACCTGGCGATCAAAGGCATGTCTATCACTATCAACTTTCCAATTGGAATTTACTTCATAACTGAGAAGATGATAATCTCGCTCACTAATCACTCCTAAATTTTTTCGAAGATGATTGTTGATTCCGGCGGCGAAAATTCTTTCCATACCACTTAATGATGGATCTGGTCCCCACTCCCAAATTCGATCAGGAAAAGGATTGGTGCCCACCATGGTGGCATCGTAGAGGCCAATTAATTTATTTTGATCTTGTAAAAGTTTTTTGCCAAATACCCAAAAGAGTACTCGTCCATTCATAGTCTCTATTTCTGATTTATCCAGGCCGATCATATCAGAGAGTGTTTTAAATATTTTTGTTTTTTTTGCCTGATTTTCTTTAATCAAATCTCCCATAGTAAGAAAGGGGATAAACTCATTGACCATAAATTGCTGACAAACTTCTAGAATTTTTTGATAGCTGGTTCCTTTCTTGAAATATTTTGATTTACCATGAAAAGAGGCAGCGGCACTCATGGTTGGTAAAACATCTGACCAGTGTTGAATATCGTAGTCACTGGGATTAAGTAAAATAAACTCAATTGCTGGAGAAATTAAAATCACACCATTTAATCCTACTCCATGACCATCTTGAAGCATCTTCGAGAGTTTGGCGGTTCTAAAGCCACCATAACTTTCGCCAGCAATATATATTGGTGAATGCCAACGATTATATTTTGATAAAAACTTTTTAATAAACTCACAAAGTGATTCTAAATCTCGATTTGTTTTATAGAACTCATTTTTATCAATCTTCTCTTTTTCATTCTTAGGATCAAGTCCTGCCTTTTTTTCGTCTAGTATTCTACTAAATCCTGTTCCAATAGGATCAATAAAAACAAGATCTGTAAAATCAAGCCAGCATTCACTGTTGTTTATTAGTTTGGCCGGAGGTCTTTGACAACTGCCATCTGTTTCAAATTCAACTCGCAAAGGACCTGCAGCTCCTAAATGCAAATATGCTGAAGCAGCTCCCGGCCCTCCATTGAACATAAATGAGACGGGTCTATTACTATTATTATTTTTAGCGGAGGAATTTTTTTGTTGATAATAAACATGAAACATCTCCGCCAAAGGTTCATCAGTCCCTGGTCTTCGTAGTATCAACCAATCTGCATAGGCACTATATTTAAGAACTTTTTTTCCAATTTTTACACTTCCATCTTTGCAACTTCCTTTTGGATGTTGATAAGTGCTGCTCTTATTTTCATTCTCTTCTTTTTTCTCTTCTTTCTTTTCTTCTTTCTTATTATCCATCTTGTTTTCCTTTTTTGAAGTCGATATTTACTATAGTCCTCCACATAGTGATTAATGGGTAAAGTTTGATTTCTGTCTCTAAGATTTTCTATATTACCACTTAATCATTATGTGTAGGACTATATACCAGTATAGTAAATATAAAATCATAATTAACAATGATAAAGTAATTGGATCTAGTTTTTTTTGTGATATCTAGTGACTGTTAAAAAATTTGCTATTTAATTGGTGCCTGGGACTGGACTCGAACCAGCACGCCTCGCGACGCCACCCCCTCAAGATGGTGTGTCTACCAATTCCACCACCCAGGCATAGAAATTGAAATTTAAATAATAATTGTAAGCTAATACACTTTAAAAAGATTTGGCAAATTCTATTTGATTAAAATTGATAACTTCTGAGGTTACCGGGCCAAAACTTTACTTCTTCAATCATCCAAGTTCATTTCTTTAAGCTCTAACTGCTCATTCAATTCATCGGAGTAAAATTTTAATCTCTCATTCAATTCTGTTAATAGAAGAATTTTTTTTCGAATTATCTGAAGAAGATCCGCAACATCTTTTTGCTGTTCTTGTTTCTGATTATGTTGCTGTAGTTTTTTATCTCTATGGAATTCAAGTTTATTATTTTCATCATTTTCATTATTAATAGAAGTATTAAAACTATTTAAAGTTGAAAAACATCTGTCAAGTTCTGCACTCAACAATTCTCGAAGCGGAGTAATCCTATCTTTATCTATATCTATGGATTTATCGTTGGTTATCATCATTACTTACCTTACTTACCTTCCGCTTTCAAAAACATTTTTACCGTTTTGTGGGTCACAACTCAATTGATACAAATTTAATTAGTCACTGGCGCGAAAGCGCTGGTGACTAATTAAACTTTTTTAGTATCACTATATCTTAAGCTTCATTCTCATCATTTTCATCATCACTATCATCATCATCATCATCATTTAGTTCTTTCTTTGATTCTGCTTCAATTTTTCTAAGTTCGTCTCTAGTTATTTCTTTTTTATCTCCAGAAGCTTTTTTTGCAACTTTCGAAATAACATCATAATTTATATAATGATCATGTTCGTCTTCATTTTTTAAATTACCTTTACCAGCAGCAAACCATAGAAAATCCATTTCACCCTTAACTTGATCACCTTCAACTATTTCACCATCATCTGTTAAATATAGATCATAAACAATTCTATTTTTCTTTGTATAAGGTCCTTTACCTGCTTTTTCATTTGCAATCTTTTCTTTTGTAGGTTGATTTGCAAGTTTAATAGGAACTTCCGATAAAAGCTTTAAATCAACTTCCACTCTCATTACTTGTGTAGCATGTCTTGCTTTTTCATATAATGATTTTGGATTTTTAACTGAATCTTCCTTGATATCTGGTCTATAATCTTTAAAATTTTTACCTAAATTTTTGATAGTTTCATCAACTCGTTCATTTAAAGCTTTCTTTTGCTTCTCTGTCATTTTATTAATACTCTTCACAGTTCTTTTAAAACCAATAATAGTAACGTTATTTACACGTTCATCATTATGATTATCTATAATAAATGGAACCTTGTAGTCTTTAAAGACTGAACGAAGAAGAATATCTACTGCCGCCATACTTGGATTTAAATCCTCTTTATTAAATCTACCCTCGTTATTTCTATCTCCCAATTGAGCATACTTATCATTTTCCAACTCAAAATATGTAGACATTAAAAGCGCTTTAGTATCAAAAGGTTTAAAGGATAAAGTTTTACCAATTTCATCAATTAAGAATGAAACCTCTTTTACTGGTTCTTCAGAACGATGGCAGATATCACAAGAGCGGGCAGCATTACAGCGTCCTTCCCAATATCTTGTAAAAAGTAGAGTCGCTAGAACTGGTGCATTCTTAGTCTCTGGATATCTACGTTTACCCTTATACATCTTATCAAAACCAGTAGATCTAAAATCATAGTATCCATTTAAAATATCATACTTCTCTGTTGGGGCCAAACCATCAAATTCCTTTTGAGACATCTTCTTAAGTTTATTTACAACACGCTCAACTGCATTCGCTTTTATTTTCTCGTAATTTAAAATCATATAGCAATCAGTATTGTGTCTAAGAAAAGTTTTAGGTGCCATAGCATTTATGTTTCTTAAATCCATTATGCCTGGGTATTTGGAGCTAATCTCTTCTAATTTTTTCTCTTCAGTAGCTAACTTTTTCTCCAATTCAATCGATTTTTTATCATTTTCTTCCTCTTCGATAGCTACTTCTAAATTATTAATCTTACGATTAACTTCATTTAACTCCTTACTTGTTTTCTCAAGTTCAATACATGATTTTTTTAAATCCTTAAATTCTCCTTTTCCTCCTTTTTTCAACTTGGCCACCACTTTCTTTTGAGCTTTTTTTTCTTCTAGCCATGCTTGTTCAAACAAAGTCTTATATCCAATAATTTTTTCAAGAATTTTACCATTATTCCACCTCATGGAAATTCCATCCAAATTATCTGGAAGAAAATTTGAACCATAAGGAACCTCTTCTTTACTTAAGTTATATTCAATAACCTCACCCTTTTTCATATTAACTTTTTTAGCATCCATTATAATCTTGTGAGTTCGCTCACTTCTTCTATTCCAAATCTCACCATCAAAAACACTTCCATTTTTTAAAGTATTTTCTTCATACTTGCCAAAATAAACCAGATCTTGCATTTTCTCTTCTCTGGCTTTATTTAACTCTTTTTTTTCCTTACTTAATTCATTAAATTTTGCTTCTCCTTTTTCCTCTTTAATTGCCTTATCTATTTCAGCGATTAATTCATTTTTTACTCCATCATAGTCAAGTACAGGAGTATTAACTGGTTTTCCAATACTAGTTGGAATAGTAAACATCATCGCGTTCTTTAAGTGCTGCAGATCTTGATGCATGTCTGTTGTCTTGTGAAGAGCAAACAATTGTGTTGATCCTATCGCTGCAATCATTATTGCTCCGGTTGTAATTGCAAAGTACTTTTTGAAAACACTTTTGATTTGAATTTTCTTTCTTGTTTTAAATTTACTCATAAAAACCATCCTTCCTTTTTTTTAGTTCTGATAATTCAGTCCTGTTATTTTTTTGTTATATAAAATAGCAAAATGTATCCTCGTACTATCTTCTAGACCAAGTAATAAATTTCATCTTAAAAATTTTATAACTAAACAATTTTTTTTTATAATTAAAATTTGTTTAGAATAATGAAATAATCGTAGTTACCGATAGTTAATAAAAATTATTTACTAAATTGTTGTTATTTAATGATGAATAAAGTGCCAATTTTTTTTGCCATTCAATAGATATCACATTCAATAGGTATCGCAAATTCAATCCAGCTACTCCCGCTCATTTTATGTTAATTTACATAAAATGAGCGAGAGTAGCTGCTATGATGGGCTTTTTAATCTGATTTTTACTCTGATTGAAATATTTTTGTGGCAATTAATTTTATTAAATTTTATTAAACAAAATTTATTTGCAACATCTAACTATTTAAATTATCACCTTTGGTAAAAATAAATTAAATATTTTTATTCTTTTTTTTTAAACGATACAAACTCAATTTAATATTTCAAATGTATATCGAACGAATTGAAAAATTCGAATGATAAGTTAAGTAAAGAAACAACCAAAGTAAAAAGTATTTTTAAGAATAGGAATACAAACTACTTTAATTTTTATTAAAAACTTCAAAGAAAAAAGGAGCATTTCTTATGAAATTTATTTCAACAACTTCATTCAGCAACAAAAAAATTCTATCTTTCCTCTTATTATTGATGACGTTTTCAATGGGAGCTATAGTTAATAGCGCTCATGCTGTTCGTTTAAATGACGAACAAAAAAAAGAACTTTATCATAAAGGACAAATCACTGATGCAAACGGGGTAACCTGGAATATCAATGTTATGCCAGGAATTGATTCTGTTGGAACTTGGGCCAAAAATGGATGGCAAGATGCTGGGAAATCTTTTAGTGAGTATGGAACTAAAAAGTATTGGCATGATTTTGGTGATGCCATGAAATTTACTTTAAAAGATATTATGCTCGATAGTCTGTGGAAACGTGGAATTAAAGGGATCTATGATGATGCTAAAAATACGTGTGAAGAAAATAAACAAATTGATTCTAATGTCATGGGTGGAAATGGTAAAAAATTTCTTAATAACTTAGGCATGGTAATTCGATCAATTGGAAGAGTTGCTGTTGTTATGCCACTTGGTACTGTTGTTGGAACAATTGGAGCTGTTCTTGTACCACCAATTGGATTATCAGTGCCTGTTGTAAAAGGACTCTACCAAGGTGTTGGTAGAGGAACAATCTATCCTGCAATGGCCGCTGGATGGAATGGTCTAAATTATCTTATTCTAAATAAAAATAATATTCCTGAAAAAGAATCTGGTAAACTTGTTACAATCGCCGCAAACAAGATCACTATCGACAAAACTAGTTTTCAAATGATTGCCAGTAAAATTATTTTAGATGAAGCTGTTAGAACACTTAAAACAGGAAAAGAATCAGAAAAAGAGCAGGTATCAAAAGAAATTGAGCAATTAAATGCGCAAATAAGTGAGAAATATAAAATGCAAAGAAAAATTTCAGAAGAAGAAGATCAAATAAAAAGAACTTTCGTTGAGAGTGATCCAAAAAGAAATGAAGTAAATAAAACTAATGGTAGTATCCCAAATTTCTCTTATGGTAGATCTGAATTAACAATAAAAAATGATGTTCAAAATACAATAGACAGTAATGAGTTAACAGATAAAATGATCGCTGAAATGTGTACTCTATTAAATTTAAAGACAACAGATCTAGATAAAAAAGAGATCACTAAACAAATTGTTGCAAGAATTAATCACTACAAAGATAATGCTTCAGTTACCAAGATTGAAGACAAAGATGGTATGCTTATAGATCCAATTGGTACCGCCATAGATGGAGTTCGCATATAAAAGTTTTTTAATCTTTTCATAAAAAGCACCTTCTAAATTTAAATCACTTTCATTCAACCAATCATCTTAATTACTCACATTGATAAGTCACATTTGTTATTATATGTTATGATATATAAAACAATAAAAGGAGCAAGAGAGATGAATAGACCAGTATTTCCCAAACGAGTAGTAATTACAGGTGGAATGCCCTATGGCAATAAAGATCTACACTTTGGCCACATAGGTGGAGTTTTTGTTCATGCGGATATTTTTGCACGTTTTATGAGAGATCGCTTAGGAAGAGAAAATGTAATTTTTATATCAGGCACTGATTGCTATGGCTCTCCCATTGTAGAAAATTATCGCCAGATAAGTACTAGTGGAGAATTTAAAGGCACGATTGAAGACTTTGTTCGCTTTAATCATAATCGCCAAATAGAGGCACTTAAAGCATATAGTGTTGATTTAAATTTGTTTGCGGCCTCAGGACTTGACCTTTCAGGAGAGATTCATCGTCAACTATGTGGGGAATTTTTTAAGCGCTTATATGAAAATGGTCACTTGATTAAATTATCTTCTCCACAATTTTTCGATACAAAATATCAAGTCTACTTAAATGGTAGGCAAGTTAATGGACATTGTCCAATCCCCGGATGCTCCTCTGAAAAAGCTTATGCCGATGAATGCTCACTCGGACATCCATATGAACCTAAAGATCTTATCAATCCTACTAGCGCGCTCTCAGGTGAAAAACCAGAAATGAGAGAGGTTAGTAATTGGTATATTGACCTTGAAAAATTTAAGAGTGAATTGAATAGTTGGGCCAATACTTTAGAAAAAATTCCAGGATACCGCCAATTTGCAATCAGTAGTATTAAAGAATTTTTAGAGCTACCGGCAATTTATATTAAACAAGATCATAGTGATCTATTAGCTGAGTTATCAAGCGGAAATGAGCTTCCACCCTACAAACGCTTCGATGAAAAAAACAAATCCATAAAGTTAGTATTTGATACTCTAGAAAAACGTGAAAGTGCATGTGCTGTACTCTCTAAAAAATCTGTTCGCTATCGTACTGGCAAAACTTTAGTACCATTTAGATTAACTGGAAATGTTGAATGGGGTTTGCCAATTCCTAAAATTGAGAATGAACAGAATGGGCAGAATGAAAAGTTAACATTTTGGGTGTGGCCAGAATCGCTATGGGCACCAATCTCTTTTACAGCAACCTACCTGAAAAAGATAGGACATGATTTAAATGAGTGGAAGAAGTGGTGGTGCTCAGATGAAGCACAAGTTTATCAATTCATCGGTGAAGATAATGTTTTCTTTTATAGTGTAGCAGAGATGAGTATGTTTATGGGTAATCAAGGAAAACATGTTACACCTACTCCTGCCGATGGTGAATTAAAACTGCCTACCTTGATTGTTAACTATCATCTTCTCTTCTTTGATAAGAAAGCAAGTAGCAGCGGCAAGATCGTTCCTCCTATGGCCCGAGAACTTTTAAATCACTATACCGCTGATCAACTACGAACTCACTTTATGGCCTTGTGGCTTGGCGGACGTAATGTTGCTTTTATGCCGAAACCATTTAATCCTAATGCCAAAGAAAAAGATGCAGATCCAGTATTAAAAGAGGGAAATCTTTTAAGTAATGTTTTAAACAAAGCAGTTCGCACATGTTTTTATACCACTCAAAAATATTTTGATAATCAAATTCCAGTGGGTGAAGTCAGTGCAAGCGTAATGGAAAATGCAAAAAAATCAATTCTCGAATATGAGCAAGTGATGTTTCGTCACGAATTTCATCAGGCGATGACCATCGTTGATAATTATAGTAGAAATATAAATAAATTTTGGACACAATACTTCTTACCTGGTCAACCAATCTCAAAAGATAATCCTGAACAAAGACAGGCATTAATTGATGCTTTTCATATGGTTCGAGTAGCAATGCTACTTCTTCATCCTATTGCTCCTAATGGCACGGAGATGGTAAGAGACTATTTAAATCTCGGTGACAACTTTTGGAGTTGGGATGATCGCTACTTGTTTGCTACTATTTACGATTTGATGAGTGATGATCCTCTCTCTCATAAAATAAAAACTCTAGAACCAAGAGTTGATTTTTTTCCAAAGCATCCAACACAATTTTAAGTTAATAATCTGTTAATCACCCATACCCAAATTATTAACAATCATTTCGGCCCGTTGATGCAATTTTTTTATGGTTTTAATAGTTTTTGCTTTTGATTCATCTTCGCTAAGATTAGCTAGCGATGCCGACTGACAAATATACTTTTGTTTTCCAATCTTAAATCCTGCATCTGGATCCAATTTACTATCTTCATTATGAAAAGTGCTATCATTTATAGTTTCTGCATTTTCATTTAGCATCCTCGTTTTATTTAAAGAAAAATCATGAATATAAAATTCGCCCTCTTTTTCTTTAATCATAAAATGCATTCTACTTATGCTCAAATCCTCTGAAACGGCCGCTCCAAGTGAATTTAAAACTGACTTATTCTTGCTCATTCTCCCCCACATCTGTCCATCCTTTATGGTAATCAAGCTATTTTGCCAATCACTTGAAGTGATATTTATACAAAACACTGTCTTTGGCACGATTACTTTTGTTTTTGGAAGTACTTCTGGAAGTAAGTGACTAGTGATTTCTTCTATCGATGTATTTAAAGATTCAATTCTCTCATTATCATAATTATAATTTTGAGCTGATTGCATATATCCAGAACAATATCCTTCAATTTTTTTTGCTTTATATGGTTTTAGATTAATTTTGTCAGCATAGAGTTTTGTTATCTTCTTATCAGATATATTGCTTGCAACTTTAGTAGGTTTAGTAACTTTAGTAACATTGGTGGCCTTGTTAACCTTGTTAACCTTATTGACCTTATTAACCTTATTGACCTTATTGACCTTATTCACCTTATTTTTGTTAACTTTATTTACAACAACAGGTTTATTTTTTTTAGAGTTAGTTTTTGATATCTGTTGAATTGGAACAGTTACCGGATTAATATTTTTATCTTGAACAATTTTTTGATCATCAATATAATAAAATGTCATTGTACCTTGATTATTTGTGCCTGTTGTATTTGCTCCATCATCGAAAATCCCAAAACCAGAATGGCCACTACAACCAAGAAAATGATGATTACCATTTCCATGAGCTAAAGCACCAGGGTTAAACACCGGAATTGTTTTTTGACTACCACCAGGGATTGTAACCGTTGAGTTTAATTTTTTATGGGTATCTCCAAATATCACAAAAGATGCATCTGCTGGTGGATAAATAGACTTTTGTTGCATTTTATTTGGATTACCATTTACAATATTATGCAAAGTAGGAACATGAGAAACAGCATATTTAACTCCATCAATAACTACAACACCTAGATTATCATTTTTCAATGGCAATCCTTTACTATCAGTAACTACATTACCATATTTGCTAACCAAAGTATTAATGCTTGGATCTTGAAACTTCAAATTATTATCATATTCCCAATTTCCCTCTAATAAAAAAATATTTTTTTCTGGTGTGGTCCCAGGATTTGCTAAACCATTTTGAAGTCTACTTAAAACATACTTTAACATTCCTTTGGATGAAGAAAGATTCAAATTTTTTCCATTAGGATGTATGGCATTTTTAATCTCTGGTTTGTTTTTTATCTGATTCCACCTATTTTGATGGCAAATATAATCACCCAAAGCAACTATGTGAGTAACTCCATCTTGTTTCATTTTTTGTAGTACTTTCTCAAGATATGCTAAATTGCAATGAATATCACTAATGAAACCAACTTTCGCAGACCATGCGATATTAAAATTTAAAAGGGATAAAAAAATAAAGATAAAACACAGATATATTACTTTAGAAAATTTTATAGAATAATTTTTTTTGAAATTACTAGAATTCATTTTTTAACTCTTTGTTAATATATATTGTCTTTATTATACAATACATATCGGTCAGATATTAATTTTTATCAAAAAAAATCTGTTTTTATATAAAAATGGGATTTAAAATTTAAAGAATATATATTTAGCTGACAATAAAAGTGGGCAGGCAATCTATTTACAGCAATCTATTTACAACTTAACTGCCGTTGCAAATGTATGCGAACAATTTTTTGCTAAATTTTTTCTAACTTTCTTTTTAAATATTAATTTATAGATTGGTGCTTTAATCAGCAACTCTGAATCTGAAGCATTAGGATGTTTACTTATCAAGTAATTTCGAACTTTAACAAAATTAGAAAATTTTGTTTTTAAATCGTCATTAAAACTTAAATAAGAGATAAATTCATCACCAAATTTAATTAAAAACTTATTTAAAATCTTATTGCTCTTTTTATTTTTAAAATTAAAGAGCCAATTAATTCGAGATGCGGTTACTATCAAATCATTATTATCCTCAAAATTTATTATGTTATTTATATTTTCTAAAACAGTAACTGCTTCATCATCTAAAAAATATCGCCTCTTTACATCTTGAATCTCTTTTTGACCCTTATTAACATAGGTCATTAAATCCTCAACTTTTGGTAATGGTTCCTCCAAAAGTGCTTTCGCATTAATTATCCCTCTACCAAAATATCCTCTTTTAACCTCATCACAGAGTCTTGTTATTCGATCACATTTAATTGCAGTTAATTTTCCTTTCCGTGCTGCCTGATCCATAATGTATCTAAACAACTCTAAACGATACTCTCCATACTCTTGCAATTTACTTTCACCATGAAATCCCACCCACAAAGCGGCGACTCCTGCTATACCAGTAGTGGCATAGGAGGTTCCTGAATGTCTTGAAACACTATAAATAACTTTGCTCAAAGTTCTGAAAGCTTTAGCAGACCAAACTGCATTACCAGGAGCAGAGATATCAATTTTTTTTCCTTTGGATGAACTCTTCCATGGATTGTTATATACATCAGTGGCAGCAGCAGCGATCACCTCAGTATAAGCTGCAGGCCAAACTACAAATTTATTAAAGAGTAATTCAGGAATCATATTTCCAGAAGCGGCCACCATAATTACACCCTGTTTTTTTGCCTCTTTCATTAGACGATGTAATTTTGTATTGGGAAATGGACCACCTAGTGACATCGAAACAACTCTTACTCTCTTGTGATAATCCTCTGGACGAGTATATTTTTTATTATTTTCAACTATACTTTCAAATGCTTTGATCAATTCTTTAAATGTCATATGAATTGGTGAAAAGAGCGCCACTCTATAAGGACGAATTCTCGCTTTAAGTGCAACTGCTTGCGAATAAAAATTTTCTGACCCATTATTAGCATCTCCTTCAATTTGTCTATAGGGTGGACTCACTAGTGAGCTAGCGGTTCCTGTACCATGACCACTAATCATTGGCCCTTGCATATAATCGTATCCAGTTGATCCATCAAAAGTAAATCCTTCTGGTGCATCGACTTTTTCATTAGCAGCAATTTCTGGATGCCAAGTAAATCCTGTATCTGGATGTCCTATCAAAACACCATCTCCCTTCGATTTCATCTCATTAATGTAGCTTTGAACTTTTTCCGCCTGCTGATAATTTCCCTCTTTAATTAATATATTTTTTTCTACTTCATATTGATTTTTTTTCTCAACCATTAATTTTTCAATCCACTGATCACTCCATTCACCCTCATCATCTAATTGTAATGCTCCAATATTTTTTAAGCTCCATAAAGTATCACAAGTAAAATATTTTGGATTGTTGGCCACTTGATCTTCAGTAACCTGGTCACAGTCAACATTTTTTAATACCATATTCTTTTGTTGATTATCTTTTATAAATTTATTTATTGTTTCATCAGCTTGAGTTTCAATTTCAATATCTCGAAATATGGAGGTATCATAGGAATTATTTGCCAAAATATGAATTAAATTCCAAACTTCTTCAACCTTTAAATAATTATTATCAACAATAATTATTTTATATACTGACATTAGTGGATTTTTATTTTCTCTAAGCAACTTCCATTTATTAGTCCATGTCTTCCCTAAGATTGCATCCAAAATCTTTATTACTTTCTCTTTTTCAATATCACTAACAAAAGATACTCCTATAATCGGAAAATGAATATTTTGAATTTGATCTTGATCTTGATCCTGATTTTGATCTAAATCTTGATTTGCATAGGTTAATGATGGCCATGAAAGTAAAAAGGTTAATGAAAAGGTAAATAAAATATAGACTAAAATAAAAAATAATTTAAATTTCTTCATATTTTCTCCATCCTTTTTTTATAAATCCTTAAGTTTACGTTTAAACTTGAAACTCAACTTTCCAACATAACTTTCGGTTAAATAAAAAAAATCTTTATCTGAAACATTTTATTAACTTTTTTTCAAAGATTATCCGACAAAAAAGATACGCCATACTCCTTAAGGCAACATTAAGGCAACATTAGGATTTATTTATGAGCATAAAAATTGCTAATTACAAAATTGTAAATGAAATATACAAATCCACTAGATCAATAATCTATAAAGGTGTTCATTGTAATGATGAAAATATAAAAGTTATAATAAAAACTATCAATTCCGAATATCCATCGCTTGAGGAGCTTGCAAGGTTTGAACATGAATATCGTCTACTTAAACGATTAAATATCCATGGAGTTATCAAAGTACTTGGTTTAGAAAAACATGGAAAAAACATGGCCATCATCTTTGAAGATTTTAATGCTGAATCATTAGCATTTTTTATAAAAGATAACGACTTCAAAGCAGTGCCACTTACCACCTTTTATAAAATAGCAATTAGTATTTCAAAAATTTTAGGGGCCATACATCACTACAACATCATTCATAAAGACATCAACCCTTGCAATATATTGTGGAATAAAACCAGTGAAGAGATAAAAATAATTGACTTTGGAATTGCAACAGAATTATCTCGTGAGCAAACAACTATGGATGTTTGTAATCACTTAGAGGGATCATATCCATATATCTCTCCAGAACAAACCGGAAGAATGAATCGACATATAGACTATCGAACAGATTACTATTCACTGGGCATTACCTTTTTTGAATTATTAACAGGTAAAAGACCATTTACTGCTGAAAATCCTTTGGGTTGGGTACATGCTCACTTAGCAAAAACTCCTCCTAATATTTGTGAACTAAATAAGAATCTTCCAACTCATCTCTCACTACTTATTAATAAATTAATAAGTAAAAATGCTGAAGATAGATATCAAAGTTCGTATGGTATTATTTGTGATTTAGAAAAATCATATCAACTCTTTTTAGAAACAAAAAACAACACTACTAGCGACAATAATAGCAATTATAGTAATATTAATTGTAATTTCAAACTAGCTGAAAAAGATCTTTCCGAAAAATTTCAAATACCTCAAAAGTTATATGGAAGACATCATGAGGTTAATTTATTGATAGATATATTTGAAGAGGTAAGTAAAGGGGCCACTGAATTTGTTTTAATCTCCGGAAATGCAGGAGTTGGTAAGTCAGTTATTGTGAACGAGATTCAAAGAAAAATCGTAGAAAAAAAAGGACACTTTATAGATGGTAAATTTGATCAATATAAAATTAATATCCCTTATCTAGCAGTTTCTCAAGCATTTTTAAGTTTAACTAGACAGCTTTTAAGTGAATCAAGTGACCTTGTGATGAAATGGAAAGAAAAAATTTTAGATGCCTTACAGACTAATGGTAAAGTTATTTTAGATATAATTCCAGAGATGGAGAAGATAATAGGTCCTCAAAATAATTTACAAAAATTAACTCCATCAGAAGCACAACATAGATTTAATTTAACTTTTTGCAATTTTATTCAAGCATTGGCACAAAAAGAACATCCATTAGTGATTTTTCTAGATGATCTGCAATGGGGAGATCTTCCTACAATAACATTAATTGAAAATATTTTAATAGCCAAAAGAATAAAACATCTCTTGTTAATTTCTGCTTTCAGGGATAATGAAATAGTTGAAGGCCATCCTTTAATGTTATCTTTGAAAGAGATTGAAAAACACAAAAGAATTAACAAACTAAATATAAAACCCCTTTCCGAAAAAGATTTAAATGAAATGGTAGCAGATTCTCTTCATTGCAGTCATTATCAATCTCTCGGTCTTTCAAAATTAATATTTATAAAGACGAAAGGAAATCCATTTTTTGCCAAAGAGTTAATGAGAAATATTTATCAACATGAATATTTTAATTTTTCTTCAGAAGAAGGTTGTTGGAAGTGGGATATGGTGAAAATCAGCAAAATGCAGTTGAGTAGTGATGTTGTAGAATTTATGTCTAAAAAATTTAATACACTATCATTTGAAGTACAACAAACATTAACTTTTGCCGCTTGTATAGGAAACACCTTTGATCTAAACAGCTTATCCATTATCATGAAAGAGCATCCTCAAAAAGTTGCTACCTATCTATGGGAGGCACTAAGAGAAGGTGTAATTATCCCATTGACTGATGAATATCAATTAGTTCAGGATTTAGCAGAGGGAGAATTTAACAAAGATAGTAGCATTAGTACTGAAGATTTAAATTATAACTACAATAAATTTAATGTCGTATATAAATTTCAACATGATCGAGTTCAGCAAGCAGCATATTTAATGCTACCTAAAGAAAATAGAAAAAGTACACATTTAGATATTGGGCGATTATTGTTAAGTAATATAAGTAAAGAGGAATTAAATGACAAAGTAATAGAGATTGTTCGTCATTTAAATGAAGGAGTAGAGTTAGTAAAAGATACAAATGAATTACTCACATTAATAAAGCTAAATTACCAAGCAGGAATGAAAACCAAAAGTGCTACTGCTTATAAATCAGCATTCGATTATTTTAAATTGGCAGTTGATTTGATTGAAAAATTAAAATATATCGATCATAAAATAATTGATCTTGATAATGATAGTGATTATGAATTGGTAATTAAATCACATTTTGAATTAGCAGAATGTGCCTATATTTGTAATGAGATCGAATTAGCAGATTTACACTGTAAATTTCTTTTTAATAAAGTTCATACAAAATTAGAAATTGCGGAAATCCATTCTCTTCAAATGATGCGATATCGGGCCGCAGGAAAAATGATTGATGCTATTGAAGCTGGTATGAAGGGTATTAAATCACTAAACAAAAAAAGCTTTTGTAATTCTAAGGCCAAGTCTTTTTCATTACTTCTAAAACTTATACATGTAAAATTTGCTCTTTTAAATGTGCCATTACAGGAATTAATCAATCGACCAATACTAAGTGATACTGAATTAAAACGACTTATGCTCATTTATTCTGATCTCACTGACATTTGCTACCAAGGAGGGAAAAAAGAGTTATATCTTATTTGTGCAATTGAATTACTAATACTTTCACTTCGCCATGGTTTTATGGCCGAAACATCAACTTCTATTTTAACTTATGGAATAGTTCAAAATATTCTTTTCGGAAATGCTCAATTGGCGGATCAATATGGAAAATTCGCCTTAAAATTAGAACAAGATTTTTTTGATCCTAAGATACGCAGTAAAAATTATTTCTTATACTCCATTTTTGTGCATTATTGGACTCATCCCATGAGTGAAACTATTCCTCTCTTTAAAAAAAGCATTGAATTAAGTTACCAATCAGGTGACACCATGGTGATGGGATTATGTATTCTTCAATTTTTAAGATTTCACCTTGATTGGGATATTCCAACATTGTTAAAGGAAGGAGATCAGTATCTAAATTCGATAGATGAAAACAGATGCAGAGGAAATTGGGTTTTAATAAAACTATTTCTTCAATCTAGAAAAACTTTGGCGGGAAAATGTAAAGATATATGCTCCCTAAGTGATGATACTTTTAATGAATATGAATCTATCAATTATGTAAAAAAAATCAACTATCAAGTAGCACTTACAAGTTACTATATCCACCAAATCACTTTGCTCTGTTTTTTTGAAAAATACATTCTGGGACTATCTTATATCAATGAAGTAAAAAAATATATCCATTCGTCCAAAGGATTATGGAATTTTGTTGATTATACTTTTTTTACTTCACTTACTTTGATTAATCTTTATAAAGATGCCTCTATTATCGAGAGAATAAAATATCGAATTCAAATTAATAGACACCTGAAAAATCTTAAAAAGTGGTCTAAAGATTCTCCTGATAATTTCACTCATTTTCATCTCTTAGTTATGGCCGAGTGGATGAGAGTTCTTAAAAAAAGAAATGCTAATTATGATTCTCTTCTTATTCTTTATCAAGAAGCAATTCATCACTCACAAAAAGTAGGACATACAATCTATGAAGCATTAGCAAGTGAGCTTACAGGTCGCTATCTTCTAGAGATAGGTCTTAATTATATGGCCAAATATTATTTGCAAGATGCCTACTACATCTATCTTCGATATGGTGCCAATGCTAAAGCAAATCAGATAAAAGAAAAATACACTTATCTATCAATACAAACAACTTTTAACCCTATTAGCAATCTTTACAACGCCAATTCTACAAATGAAAATAAGAATAATCACTTAGATAAAGCTAATAATAAAGCTAATAATAAAGCTAATGATAAAGCTAATGATAACGAGAATGATAATATTAATAATCAAATCTACACTACTACAGATGTTACTAAAGGAAAGTTTTTAGATCTAGGCACCGTGATCAAAGCATCACATGTTCTCTCACGGGAAATTGTTTTAGATAAACTTCTTTACAAAATTATTGATATTATTATGGAGAATGCAGGAGCAAATAACGGGTACCTATTACTAAAAGATAATACAAACAATAAACTCTATATCTCTGCTCAAATTAGAGAAAAAGAAAAAGATAAAGAAAAAGATAAAGATAAGAATGAAAATAATAACCTTAAAACAGAAGAATTATGTGATCATAATTCACTAACATTACCTCTAAGTATTATCCATTTTATTGAAAAAAAGCATGAAGATCTAGTTTTACAAGATGTAAGCACAGATAATACTTTTTGTAATGATCCATATGTTGAAAAATACAAACCAAAGTCAGTACTCTGTATGCCAGTTATAAATCAAGGTAATTTTTTAGGCATCTTATACTTAGAAAATACTTATGCCCCCTTCATTTTTACAAGCGATAGAATTGAAATAATAAAAATTATTCTCACTCAGGCTGCAATCTCTATTGAAAATGCTAAATGGTACACGCAACTTGAAGAAAAAGTACGTGAGCGAAGTGAAATGTTAAAAAAAGAGGCAAAAGAAAAAGAGGAGTTACAAAAAAAAGTTCATCTCTCTTCAAGATTGGCGGCCATTGGAGAATTGGCCGCAGGAATTTGTCATGAAATCAATAATCCGTTATGTATTTTATTAGGTGCTATTCAAAAGGCAAAAAAATTAAACTTAGAAAATGCTTTGGATCGCAAAACCTTAAATGAGCTAAGTGAAAAAAAGATGGATATGATAGAGAGAATATCTTCTATCGTTAACCGATTAAAAGAATACTCTTCTAACACCAATTTAGATAATTTAAATAATACAGAAAAATTCAATATCCATCAGATGATTGAAAAAACTGTCGACTTTGTAGGTGCATCTTTTTGGGAACAAAAAATCAATATTGATGTTGAATTAAACTCCGAGGTATCAGAAGTATTAGGAAATGGCGCTAAGTTTGGTCAAGCATTAATGAACATTCTTACTAATGCACGTGATGCTATAAAAAATAAGAATCCAGATAGCGGTGGTACTATCGAAATCAAAATGGATAATATTAGCAAACTTATCAATGGAGAAAATATTTTCTATATTAAAGTTGCAATTAGCGATAGTGGTTGTGGTATTGAAAAAGAAAACATCGATAAAATTTTCGATGCCTTCTTTACTACCAAACCAATTGGTCGAGGTACCGGATTAGGTCTTTCAATGGTTCACTCTATTATCTCTGAAATGGGTGGAGAAGTTGATGTTGAATCAACTCTAGGTAGCGGATCAACTTTTGCGATTACTCTTCCTGTTTATTTAGGTAGCAAATAACTTTAGTATCAAGACTGTTAACTAAATTCTTTTCATGTTGATTCCAAGGTAGAGAAGAATCATGGTATTTATTGACTATTCTTATTTTTTTTATTGATTTTACTTCCGTACTAATCTTCGTCAATTAGAGCTTCTTCGTTCTTAATAAATTTTCAATTAACTTTTTAATTAACTATAAAGTATTTCAAACAATAGTCGATCAATCATTTGTAGTTATTTTCTTATCAACTTCAACTTCATCTTTGTCTTTAAGTTAGATCTCTTATAAGCAGTAGTTGAGCAGTGGAGTAAAGGAGTAGAGGAGTAGATGGGTAGAGGAGTAGTAGAATAGTGGAGTAAAAATGATCGATAAGAAAATTTTTTCCATTTTATGAAATCTTAACACAAGATATAGTTAGATTATAGAACTATTAAAACCTGGAGGGAGTAACCTATGAAAAAATGGCTATTAGATTTACCTATTAAGTATAAAATATTATTTCCTATTATGTTACTTATGTTTGTGGCCATGATAATTATGACTGTTATTCCTGTAAAAAGAATTATTAGTGATGAAAATCATCAAATTGATCAAGAGGTCACACGTCAGATGGAACGTATTTCTACTCTTCTTACTGTTCAAGAGAAGGGAGCAAAGGATTCAATAAAAAATGAAGCGATATTAGCATTAGACACATTTATAATGGGAAATCCATTTTTGGATTCTGCCAATATGGTAAAGATGGATGCCATCAATCAAGTATCAAAAGATAAGCACGAAGTAAGTATCAACTATTGGAGTTACGATTCAAAAGATATAACTAAAGATTACACTTTCGTTGATAATGTAAAAAAACGATTAGGAAAAGAGGCAACTGTCTTTCAAAAAATTGATAAGGGTTATCTTCGTCTTTCAACTACTCTTACTAAAGGTGATGGAAGTAGAATTGTTGGAACCTACATTCCAAATGAATCGCCAATCATTCAAGCAGTAGATAGAGGTGAAGTCTTTACTGGACTTTCAGATATTTTAGGAACACTCTTTTTCACTGCTTATGCACCTATAAAGCAAGGAGGAAAGGTTGTAGGAATGGTATTTCTAGGAGTAGACAATCGTATAGGAATAAATTTGGATATGCTTAAAAATGTTTTTAAAACATTTAATTATGGAAAGAGTGGATATGCATTTATGATTGGAAGTAAGGGGCAGATGTTAGTTCATCCAGAATTGCAAGATAAATTAGTAAATGATCATCCTTTATTCCAGAGAATTATTCTTGATAGTAAATCGGATAACAGCGCTGTCAGCTCCTACAATTACAATGGATATACCGTAACCTATGCCTATAATGATTCTATAAAAAAATATTATGGTTATGTGATCAATAAGGATATGGAAACTGCAGATGCTATTCGTAGTTTAATCACCTACAATCTTATTTTTGCCATGATAATCTTTGCAGCACTATTTTTAGCAATCCTAGCAATTTGCAAATATTTTGATAAATCAATTAAAAAGACCAATCATGTATTAACTATGATTCAATCTGGTGATTTTGGTTTAAAGTTTGACGATGTTACAAAAAAATTAATTCGCTATGATTTAAACATTGATAGCAATGATGAGTTTGGTAAGAGTTTAAAATTAATTGATGACATTTTCACTGTACTTCAAAATTTCAGCCAAGATCTACGTAAAGCGACTATAGGAGTGATCAATGGAGCATTAGATACCAGGTTAGATGAGAGTGGATATCATGGTGACTTCCAAAAAATTATTGGTGGTACCAATCGAATCTTAGATGTGATTATTACTCCAGTTCGAGATAGCATGAAAGTATTACGAGAAATTGCAAATGGTAACCTAACTACAAAAATGGAGGGTGAATATAAAGGTGATCATGCAATGATTAGAGACACAGTTAATACAACAGTTTCTGCTTTAAATAATATTTTAGGTGAAGTTAAAGGTGTGGTAACAAGAGTTGATAACTCCTCTCAAAAAGTGGCCGGCACTAGCCAACAGCTCTCAACTGGTGCCTCTCAACAAGCGGCCGCTATTGAAGAAATTAGTAGTTCTATTCGAGAGATTGGCAGTCAGATTGAAAACAACGCCGCCAATGCCAACAAAGCAAATGATCTAAGTGATAAAGTTAAAGAAGATGCTGTGGCCGGAAACTCTCAGATGTCTAACATGGTTAAAGCTATGGGTGAAATCGAAGAATCTAGTAAAAATATTTCTAAAATTATTAAAGTTATCGATGAGATTGCTTTCCAAACAAACTTGCTTGCATTGAACGCTGCTGTTGAAGCGGCCAGAGCAGGAAAACATGGTAAGGGCTTTGCGGTTGTTGCAGAAGAGGTAAGAAACTTAGCGGCCAGAAGTGCAGAGGCAGCTAAAGAGACAACTTCAATGATCGATAACTCTAATGATAAAGTTAAACAAGGAACTTCCATTGCAGCATCAACTGCAGAAGCACTCTCTAGAATTGTTAATGGTATTGCAGAGGTTGCAGAATTTATGAGAGAGATCTCTGCTGCTTCCAATGAACAATCTCAAGGTGTTTCGCAAGTAGGAACTGGAATGAAACGAATTGAAAGTGTAACTGAAAAAAATACTAAGGCAGCAGAAGAGACTGCAGAGGCATCAGATCTACTCACCAATCAAGCAGTACAGTTACTAAATATTGTTAATAGATTCCACTTAGATGAGAGAGCTTTCAATAATAACAACAACAACAATAACAATAACAATAACAATAATTCAAAAAATAGTAACAATAATGAATTACTTCATAGAGCTCAACCACAAGAAAAAATCACTTTAAGAAAAACTGCATAGACAATCATCATCAGTAGAGCAGTTGCTAGCGCATTCGGTGAATGCGCTAGCAATTGTAATTTGTAATTTGATTACAACGATATCTGTGTTCCAGTCTTACCTGCTAAAGCATCTTTTAAATGAAAAAGATTTGCAATAATTGCTCTCTTTCCACCGTTTCTTAAAAAATTAATTGCTGCTTCTACTTTGGGGCCCATACTTCCTGCAGGAAATTCTCCAGCATTATAATATTTTTCTAACTCATCTACGGTAACATTTTTTAAAGCGCGCTCTTCAGGCGTATGAAATTTTAAACAAACATAATCTGCTTCCGTTAAAATTACAAAGACATCAATCCCAATCTCATTGGCCAGCAAAGCACTGGTACGATCCTTATCAATTACAGCATCTACTCCTTCCAAAACTCCTTTTGCATTAAGAACAACCGGAATACCACCACCACCACCACCAATTGCAATCAGATTATTTTTAACAAATGTTTTAAAGATATCTTTTTCGATAATATCAATTGGCACTGGCGATGGAACAACTCTTCGATAACCCTTTTTACCCTCTTGTTTTACAATCCAACCGCGTTCTGCTGCCAGCTTTTTTGCCTCTTCTTCAGAGTAAAATGAACCTACTGGTTTGGTTGGGTTTTTAAATGCCTGATCATTAGCATCCACCAATACTTGAGTTACTACCGTATAAGCTTTTTTATCAATCTTTCGTTCTTTACAAATGTTGGCAAAGACATTTTGTAAAGCATAACCAATACGCCCTTGAGTATCTGCTACACATACATCTAGAGTTGTTTGTCTTGGAAATTCATTTTTAGTAAGTTCTTGTTGTAAAAATACACGTCCCACTTGTGGTCCATTTCCATGAGTAAGCACTATCTTTGAATAACCCTCTTCGATTAAATCAACTATATTTGCAACACTCTTATAAGCAACATTAAACTCTTCTTTCAATGAAGTAGATGGTGTTTCCACAACATTTAGAGCATTACCTCCAAGAGCTATTAAAATACTAGGCATTGCCGTTTTATTTTTAGTCATAGTTAATCCTTTGGTAACATAACAAAATAAAAATCTTTAATAAGTAGTAGGCCAGTGAACCACTGATCGTAAGTTTACTACAAAAATATTAAGAAATTATATGAAAATTATTACGTTTATGAATTGTAAGATTATAAGAAGATTAATGAATTGCTTTCATGCCTTCTCTAAAAGCCTTCTCATTAACCTCAATAAATTTTGGTTTAGATTTAAGTGCAGTCTTTACTGCCGTCAAAAAGGTCTCCTCAGGATACAACTTGCTGGCCGCTTGTAATGCTCCTAATGCTACAATATTTTTAACCATAGCATTTCCCAACTTCACTGCAATCTCAGCAAAGGGAACACCATAGACTTTTGCTTGTTTAAATGAAGGTGCATTTGTAACAACAGAACTATCGTAAATAATAATTCCACCATTAGCAACCGTTGGCCCAAACTTCATTAAGCTTGGCCCATTGAAAGCAATTAATATTTGAGGAGTAGGAGATGCTGGTGATAAAACCTCTTCAGCGGCGACATGTATATCAGCATAGGATGTTCCGCCTCTAGATTCTGGCCCATAACTTGGGATATGAGTAGCATCGTGACCTTCATTAATCGCTGACTGAGCAATAAGCATCGCTGCCGTCTGAGCACCATCACCACCAGAACCGGCCAATTTCATAGAGACATCTTTTGGATCGAGATGCTTGGGAAAAACTCCTTTAGCATAACGAGGAACTGTTTCATCATTTCCACCAGTAACTATATCAAAAACTTTTTTAGCATCAAATGTTGGAGCTGTAAGATTAAAGTTATTAGTGTGAGTTGCGCCCGTGCCCGCTCCCGCTCCAGCTTCTGCTCCCTCTGCAAATAGATCTTTTTTCACTCCAAGAGGAAACATTGGTAACATTTTTTCTTGTACCCATTTTTCAGATTCTAAAGCACTTATTTTAAGATGAGTTGGACATTCGGCCAATACTTCAATAAATGAAAATCCCTTATTTTCCATCTGTAACTTTAAACCCTTCTTAATTGCTTTCTTTGCTTTAGTTCTTTCTTTAGCATTAAAGAGTGCAACTCTCTCTACATAAACTGGTCCATCAAGATTAGAGATTAATTCTGCAATCTTAAATGGAGCACCCATAATTGGTTGCCGTCCATTAGGAGAAGTTGAAGTTCTCTGTCCCATCAATGTAGTAGGCGCCATCTGTCCGCCTGTCATTCCATAAATTGCATTGTTAATAAAGATAACTGTGATTGGTATTCCCAGCTGAGCAGTACTAACAATCTCTGCAAGACCAATCGATGCTAAATCACCATCACCTTGATAACTAATAACTACTGATCCTGGATTTGCAAACTTGTGCCCTAAAGCTGTAACCGATGCACGACCATGGGCCGCTTGAGTATTTCCCGTATCCATATAGTAATACATAAAAACACTACATCCTACTGGAGAAACTGTTATCGTCTTATCTTGAATACCAAGTTCAGAAATTGATTCTGCTAAATATTTTTGGGCCACACCATGACCACATCCTGGGCAATAGTGATTAGAGTATCCTTTAACTCCCGCCCCTTGAGCGTGTCTGAAAAATTTATTATAAAATGCTCTCGTAGGATTTGGATTATTTGAATTATTTACGTTGCTCATATTATTACACCTCCTTAAGTTTTAGAGAGAGGATCTTTTCGGTAATTTCTTGTTGAGAAGGTAAAATTCCTCCGCATCTTCTCACATTATGAATTGGTGGATGAACAGTAACTTGAGATCTGTTTAAGTTAAGTCTCAATTCATCTTCTAACTGACCACTACTATTTGCTTCCACTACTACTATGTGACGAGCACGTGGAAGAACTGTTTTAAATTTATCAATAGGAAATGGCCAAAGAGTCATCGGTCTAAATAATCCAGCTTTAACTCCTTTACTTCTAAGATCTGCTACTGATCCCTTCGCCATTTGTGCTGGTGTATTACAAGCAACAATTATAACTTCAGCATCATCACACTTATATAGATCTGCCATCTGCTCATTCTTTTTTATCTCATCATACTTTCTATCTAAATAATGATTATGATCTTCTAAATCTTTTTCTGTTAGATATATTGAGCACATTAAATTTGCACGATGTTCTTTATCTCCATAGACTGCCCATTCTGGAATCGCAGGTTTTTTTAATTTTTTAGGAAGAATTACTTTTCCAGTCATCTGTCCTAAATATCCATCAGCAACCACAATCACAGGATTTCTATATTTAAATGAAAGTTCAAACGCTTTCATAGTTAGATCTAACATCTCTTGTGGAGTAGATGGTGCTAACACTACTGCATGAGTGTTACCATGGCCAAGTCCATTGCAAACTAATTTTATATCTGATTGTTCAGGAGCGATATTTCCAAGCCCTGGACCACCTCTCATAATATTTATAAACACACCTGGTATCTCAGAGCCAATCATATAGGAGATTCCCTCTACCATTAAGCTAAAACCAGGTGAAGATGTAAATGTCATCGATGGAAGACCAGCTCCTCCAGTTCCATACATAATATTAACAGTTGCCACCTCACTCACTGCTTGAAAAAAGATACCATCAAGTTGAGGCATTAATTTCGCCATCAACTCTGCTCCCTCTGTAGATGGAGTGATTGGATATCCATAGAAGTGACGACAACCAGATAATATTGCTCCAATCGCTGAAGCATAATTACCTTTTAATATTTGAGGACCTGAAATAGGTAGATTCATCTCTTCATCAATTGCTTTTTTTGCCTTTGGTAGTGGAGATTTATCAAGTCCAAACATCTCTGATGGATCAGAGAAAGTAGCACCAGCGCCTTTGTTTTTACTTTGCTCTCTCTCCTCTCTCTCTCGCATCTCTTCTGTGCTCATTGCTAATGCGTATGGCTCGGGACAAGCATTAACACAAAGAGAGCAACCAATACAATTTTCGAGTGAAATTTTAATAGGAATTAATCCTGTAAAGGTATTTATATCCTGTCCTATAACAATACAATTTTTTGGACAAGCTTCAATACATCTTCCACATCCTTTGCAAAACTCTGAAAAAAGAAAAGGTTTTGCCTTCTCCTTTGGATTTTTCTGTTGATTTGCTGTCATTCTTTTCTCCAATGGTTGTTAGCTAAAAACTAAAATCTAAAATATAAAATTTAGTTCAAGGAATTTTAGTTCAACGAATTTTCGTTAACAAGAAAAAAAGTCTATCAGATGGAATATAAAAGATAAAAGTGATATTAATCATCAAAACCGCCAGCACCACCCATGCCGCACATTCCACCTCCAGGACATCCTCCCATTCCTCCAGCACCATATGATGGACAACCATACTCTGCGCATGAGTTATCCGCACTTTTTTCACTCGAACCCTTTGTTAATAATCCACCTTTAAAAGTCATTAATTGATTTACCTCTTTTGATGAGCAGTGTGGACATTTCTTTTTTTCAGAAGACCCTTCGCGTTCGCTTAAACTTAAAGATAATTCAAAACTCTTGTTACACTTTTTGCATTGAAAATCATATAATGGCATGATTCAACTCCTTCTTTTTTTGCATAATTTATGAAATAAAATTAAAAATAAAAATATGATATTTAGTTAGTCTTTATATTACAAAACAAAAATAAAATAAAGAGAGGAAGTTCTATGACAAAAAAAATTAAAGTCTCTATTATGGGTGGTACAGGTTATGCTGCTGCAGAACTAATCAAAAGATTATTAGTTCATCCACATGTGGAATTACTTCGAATTGCGAGTATCGATAACATTGGTAAAAAGGTTGGAGATGTTCATAAAAATTTTGGTGATCGTCTCTCCTATGTATTTCAAGATTTACCGGCCGCTGAGGTGGTTAAAGATTGCGATTTAGTATTCTTAACGATGCCACATAAAGTGACATTCCAAAAAGTTGCTGAGCTTATGCCTTTTGGAGTAAGCATGATTGATTTTTCAGGTGATCATCGTTTGCGTGATATGAATTCTTACGAAAAATTTTATGAGACTAAACATACTCATCCAGAAAATGTTGAAAAATTTGTTTATGGACTTCCAGAGCTAAACAGAGACAAAATCAAAACTGCAAAGTACATCGCTAATCCTGGATGTTTTCCAACAGGAACAACTTTAAGTTTACTTCCTCTAGCAAAAAATGGTTTGCTTAATAATCAAAAAGTACGTCTAGTGGCCCCAACCGGAAGTAGTGGCTCTGGTGTAAAACCATCAGAGGGAACACATCACCCTATACGTTGTCTTAATCTCAAAAGTTATAAGCCGCTATCACACCAACATCAACCAGAGATGGAACAAACTTTGTTGGATGCCGGAGCTAAAAATGTCTCTCTTGATTTCATTCCAATCTCTGCTCCTCTCAGTAGAGGGATGTTAACAAATATTATTTTAGATTTACCTGCACACATAAGCGAAAAAGATATTGAACAAATGTATCGTGATTATTTTCGTTCTCATCCTTTCGTTCGCTTGACTGGAACGAAAAATTTACCTGAAGTAGTTGCAATAGCAGGAACCAACTTTGTAGAAATTGGTTGGGTCTTAAGAGAAGAACGAAACGGTAGCAAAAGTTTTGCAGTGATCTCTGCTTTTGATAATTTAGTGAAGGGTGCTGCCGGACAGGCAATTCAGAATATGAATATTATGTATGGTTTTGAAGAGACTATGGGAATTGATGATTTCGGTTCTTGGCCGTAAAAACATTAAATAAAAATTTAATAATAGGAGAAAGATAATATGAACATAACTGTAATAAAATTTGGTGGCGAGATAGTTGAATCAAGAGAGCAACTAGATAATTTAGCTAACTCTATTAAGAAATTATATCAGCAGGGTGAAAATATTGTTTTAATTCATGGTGGTGGTCCACAAGCAACTAAACTATCTACTCGTCTAGGTCTGACAGCAAAGATGGTAGGAGGAAGAAGAGTTACTTGTGCTGACACTTTAGATGTGATGAAGATGACTTTGCCGGGAATTATTAATTCAAATATCTTGGCCATTTTCAAAGCACACGGTCTGCAGGCCGCTAGTGCAAGTGGAGTAAATATTGTAAATGCTAAAAAACGTCCTCCAAAAGCTGTGAGCGGTAGCAATGGTGAAGTTATCGATTTTGGTTTCGTAGGTGATATCGTAAGTATTGATACCTCAATTATTGATCATCTTCTCGCAGGTAAATTCATTCCTGTAATTAGTCCACTATCAGCAGATAATGAAGGTCAAATTTTAAATATCAATGCTGATACCGTGGCCGTGCAAATTGCTAAAAAATTAAAAGCATCTAAATTTGTTTTAATCACTGAAGTGGGTGGAGTCTATCAAAATTTAGAGGATAAAAACTCTAAATTCACCACACTCACCATGTCTGATGCAAAAAAGAAGATTGCCGATGGAATAATTCAAGGAGGAATGATTCCAAAACTAGAGGAGAGCTTTACTTTATTAGAAGATCAGTTGCACTCTTTTCACATTGTGGGTTTACAACAAAGTGATTCTTTACTTAAAGAGATTCAACATCCTGGCAGTATGGGAACTGCGGTAATTAGATAGTTAGATAAGGAGGAAAATAAAATATGAATACCCATGTAGTAAAAGAGGAATTCATTCGTAAAGCTGCCCTTAAAGAAATTGCTTACAAAATGTTAATAGCTGCACGAACTGCTCCCAAAGCAAAAGGGATTGATAATTTGGTATTAGCTCTGGTAGAGGGAGAAAAGGTTGAAGAGATCTCTAAACACTTAAAAATGTTAAGTGAGAAATATGAGATTGATACTTTTGCTCGAGATGCTGAAAATATCTTATCTGCTTCAGTTATGTTACTACTGGGAACTAAAGTTCATCCCCTCGGTCTTCGTAAATGTGGCATGTGTGGTTTTGAAAATTGCGAGAAGAAAAATGCCTTTACTAATGTCCCTTGTGTTTTCAATACAGGCGATTTAGGAATTGCTATTGGTTCAGCAGTAAGCGTGGCCATGGATCATCGAGTGGATAATCGAATTATGTATACTGTAGGACAAGCAATAATCGATATGAATCTACTAGGCGAAGAGGTTAAAGTTGCCTATGCTATTCCTTTAAGTGCTACTTCTAAAAATCCCTTCTTTGATCGCAAATAGATTTTAAACATTTTACTTTTCTGATGGAAAAATAGATGTGAATTCATACATTGATTTTAAAACTCTTTCTACACTAGTATTTCCTGATAAGGAGTCCCTATAGTTTCTTGAAAGATAATTTTCTAATTTTCCCCAAGAATTTCTAATGATAAAATTACATTTTTTGTTTTTTGAATCCCATTGCAATCCTTGAATTACAACAGCATGATTTCCACACTCTTCTTTATTATCTTGATTTAAAAATTGTGGAATTTCAGTTAGCGGTTTGGCCCTTGAAAATGGCGTTGAAAAGTATTTTGCACAGACACTAATGGATACACTCCTTCCAGATGCTAAAACAGTTTGTATCATAGAAAATATAGAGATTTTTGGAATCTCTTCCACAGTGCTTGTAAAAAATTGAACATCTTTAAATTCATCAATTCTATTTTTTACACAACTAGGTGGAATAAAAAGTTTTTGAATAAATTCATTTGTACTTGCTCCACTCTTGATGGCATTTTTAATTGCCTCAATATTAAATTTAAAATTGTTTCCTCCTACTAATTTATTTAGTGCTTTGAAAGTATAATTTGTTAATTGATCAATTTCTTCATTAAGAATTATAATCTTATCAGATTTAGAAAGAGCATTTTCATTACATAGTAAGATTTTCCTCTGAATATCATTAACTTCTTTTTGATGTTCTTTGTAAAATGCAATTAATTTTTTTCTCAAACATTCTTCTGTTGATAAGAAACCTGCAAAAAATTTAGATACAGCTCCAAGTTCCATAAAATCACATTGTGGTACATATGGGGCATCTTTTTCTAAGCAAATCCCATTTTCTTTTTCTCTATGAAATGAAAAAACACTACTTTCACTTCCACCATCTGTAACTATCCCTGAACTATGACCTCTGGAAAAATCAACAACTGAAAGCTCTTTTCCACAATATTCAGGCATTTTTAAACATAAGTACTCTTCCATTAAAGCAGTTCCTGCAAATGCCCAACATGTGCCCAAAGACCCTTGATCTCTAGTTTTACTAAAATGTTTAGCGTGATCTATTCCATTTGATTTGCCAGTTACACCTAAACATTCTTCTTTAGTAAGAGAGGTTTCTCCTTCTCCTTTGAGTTTTTTTTCTAATTCAACATAATTTAAAATATTTTTTGATTGTTTGTTTATGTGTTTATCTTTTTGTTTTAAGCTTAAATTTTTATCACTTAAAAAAGCTATATCTAGATCTAAACCACTTGTCATTTTTTTAATAAAAGGAGATGTGATATCAACAGTATCGATTAACACAGATGGAATTATTGTCCCATTTTTGAGAAGACATGAATTGCTTTCTATAAGAAAAGTCCCTTGATATTTACTACAAAATTTATATACAGGCAGCATGAGATGATTAAGAGCGATTTTTTTTTCATTTTCCCAAAGACGACAAATTCCATTACCTTTTTCATCTATTTGAAAATTTCCATTATTGAGATTACATACATTTAAAACATCATAGATTTCGGAGATAACACCTAGGATAGTTTTTTTATTATTATTTTTCTCTGTATCTCCTTCATTAATGATTTCATTAATGATTTCTCGCGGATTCCAATTATTTCCCATTAAAAAATCATCTATAGATGATTTCACAAATACTCCTCTTTGTTGAGCATTATTTAATTTATCCTTTATAAACTTTTCTTGGAGTTTTAAATTTTTTTCTTTGATTTTATTACTTATGATTTCTTTTTCACTACTGCTTTTTATATTTTTAAAAAACTTCTCAACGGTTTCGTTAATACATGTAATGTAAATATTATCTAATGCCTTTGTGAGTATTTTTTTATCTTCTGATGAAATCGATGTTGTTTTATAGCTATCTTTAAGTTTTAAAATATCTTCTTTGCAATGATATGTTGGAGCTGTGGTCTTGGTCGTGGTCTTGGTTGTAGTCGTAGTCTTGTTCATCAAATCATTTGAAGCAAATAAGCTTTGTGTATATATTAGGATAATTAAAAAATACATGCTTGCCAAAATGAATTACCTCTCTTAAAAAGAAAGAACTCTCTTGTTTGAACGAATTCCCTCTTTATTCATATTGATAAAATCTCTATTTATTTGTTGATAAAGTTTCTTCTCCATTTCAATAGAATTCATTGAGAATTTAATTCCTAAACGTACAGTGTTTTTTGATGGAATTGGTGTAATATGCACTACCTCGCAAGAAGATATTTTATATTCTGATGAATTTAAGTCTAAAATACAATCTGCAAATTTAAGTCCCTCACTAAAAGATTCTTGATCTTTCCCTTCAATAATCAAACCAACTCCCCCTACGGAAGTATTTAATGCTGAGTAGACTCGATCATTGATTGTAAATTTTATTGGATACTTATTATCTGTATCTATACGAAAACTATTTCTCTTTTCACACTTAAAGATAGTTTCTTCAACATTTATGTAGTAATCACAAGATCCTAAAGCTCCTTCAGAACTAAGCTTACACTGAGTAAAATAATGAGTATTATCAAAGTTAAAACATGCTAAGACATTTTTATTTAGTAACTCTGTTTTCGATTCAATCATGTCAACAAATAATGTTGATTTCTCATTAAGCTTTAAAACATTAAAGTACTCAATTTTCTTTGTGCCCTTTTCCCATATTGAGATTTTATATTTTCTCTTGGCCAACATTTCCAATAAATCATTCTTTTCATCTTTATGGAGAGCTTTAAAGTATGGTTTATTGTTCATAAATAATTTTCCTTTGTTTAGGTGAATTATTCTTTTGATTTCTGTTGTTCTTTACTAATCTAATTTTAGTATAGATTAGCATTCTCACCTAATAAAGAATTGATCTGAAATTATTAAGATATTAATTTTAAATAACATTAGAAAATAATTTATTTATAATTTCTAAAAATATTGTTTAGTCTATTGCCCATAAATCATAACTCTCTTTAATAGAAATTCTCTCTTTAGAATCAATTTTAAGCATCTTCTTTAAAAGATCTTTGTTTTTTTTAGATGTTTTGAGTTTATCAATAGCAGAATCAATTTTTATTTGATCCTCTTTTTTAATCATCATCATGGAAACTATTTTTCCATCGAATGCTGCTTCTACTAAGGTATTACCATCAATCATCTGAAAGATGGATGCACCCAAGGCCCAAACATCGCTGGTTTTTTCTAGTTCGAAAGGAAAACCATCATCTGTTCCTTTCGCATTCATGTATTGCCAGTATTCTGGAGCAATATAGTCTGGAGTTCCCTCTCCTTTTCTCTTCCTAATTATAGGATTAAGATTTGGTGAATCTTGAAAAGCTAGGCCATAATCTCCTATTACTGCTTTCTTTCGGGTTAAAAAGATATTATCTGGCTTGATATCTCTATGAACGATGTTATTTCTATGAAGAGCATAAAGACCAGTAAGCAAATTTTGTATGTAACGTTTTTGCAATTTTTCATTCTTAATTTTAGCATTGGCCAAGTCGCCTTTGGAATAATATTCCATTTCACATTCAAAATAATTTTTATTCTCGCCATCAAATTCATCCTTAATTATTAGATCTCTAAAAGATAGAACAAACATTAATCCAATATCTTCTCCTTTTTCTTTTAATAATTTAATCTCCTCTGTAATTTTATTAAAGAGGTAACAAGTATATCTTTCCTTTTCGTAAGTGCTATCATTTTTTCCATTTTGTTTCATCTTCGCAAATGCAAGCAATTGTCCACTTTCATTTTCTCTCAAGAATACACTTTTAATTCCTCCCGAACCAACAAGAATTATTTGATTGCTTTTTAACTGAAGATACTTGCAAAATTTTGGAATTAAATCAACTTCCTTTGTCTGTGTCTGTAATTTGGATTTGAAATTTTTTTCCGTTACTAAAGAATTAAAATCTTTGTCATTAAAATCGTATAAAATTTTTTTTAATAAAATCAGATCACTCTTTTTATCAAAATAACAAAATTTTTGAACAAACCATTGATACTTTATTGGTATTGGTGGACACTCTTTAGAGTATTTTTGATTCAAGGAAACTAAAATATTTCTCATATTAAGAGACATACTTTTTTGAAGATCACTACTACATAATGCTTTATTTTTATCTTCAATGTTCTCTGATGATTTAGTTGGTGATATTAACAACAAATTTTTAAATGAAGATTTACAGCATTTTGACCAATTATATCCACTAGGAAAGTCACGTAGTCTAGACAAGACCATATCATTTACAAGAATAGAAAAATATTCCTCTTCCGACTCAGAAATACTTTTTTCTGAGATTTTTCCAAGATCAATTTTATCGCAAAGAGGATAAGAAAGTGCAAAAGATTGGTTAAATGTTAACAAATATAAAATAGCAATAATAATTATTTTCATATTACTCCTAATCATGTTGGCGATATATTAGTGTGAATGTAATAATACTATCGGAATAAATTAATAAACTTGAAGATAATTTGAAGATAATTTGAAGATAAGATAATTTGAAGATATTTCAGATATTCTATATTTAAATGGAGATTAATTATGAAATCATTTACCAAAGAATTATGGTTGGAAGTTCCTGTTAGAAGAAAGATTGTTTCTATTCATCAAGAAGTTGAGAATGCATTGAAAATCAGTGGAATTAAAGAGGGTTTGTGCCTCGTAAATGCCATGCATATCACTGCATCCGTATTTATTAATGACAATGAATCTGGATTACATAATGATTATGAAAAGTTTTTAGAGCGCTTGGCACCTCATGAACCAGTTTCACATTATCAGCACAATGGATATGAAGACAATGCGGATGCGCACATTAAGAGACAAATTATGGGACGAGAGGTAGTTGTGGCCATAACAGAGGGAAAATTTCACTTAGGCCCATGGGAACATATTTTTTATTATGAGTTTGATGGAAAGAGAAAGAAGAGAGTTTTGATTAAGATTATTGGTGATTGATACTATGGTCTTATTTAAAAATTATTTGCTGTAAAATTTGCTGTAAAATTTGGTGCCTAAAATAATTGCCGTTTGCTTATGGTGACCTATAGCAACCGTAAATAAGTCAAATGTAACTACTTAAAGAAATTTTATATCTCTAAACAACTAAAATTATTCTAATTATATTTTAAAATAAAATAACGTAATCTTTTTTGTTTTTAAAAATATCTAAAATATCTAAAGTTAAAAATGAATCATGTTAGATTAGAGTTTAATAATTTACATTTTACATTTTACATTTTTTACTAAAAGAAGGAGAAATCTATCTATGAATATCTATGCAAATACTATGATTGCTATGGTCCTTATAGTCGCTATGGTTGCTACGATTACTATTGGAAGTTTTGCTTTTGCTGGAGAATGCTTAACAAAGAGTGAAAAGGAAAAAATATCTATTGATAAGTCTAGCACGACATTTGTGGCATATTTAGATAATCTGATAAGTGCTGCAGATAAAAGTATAGATTTTTGGAGCGAGCAGAAGAAGGATGATATTGAAAAACTCAGTCTTTATGATTATAAAAATTGTAGCTTAAGGAAATATGGTGGAAGAATTCCTACTATATGGACGGAAGGAAATTCTAATTATATTCATGATCTAGATCGTATTCATTGGTTTCACTTTCTTGTGCTTCCTGCAATCTGGGATGTTGCTGCTGGTACTTACAATCAAGTTACACGCCGATTGATAAAACAAGGCGTAGTTAATGCTGTAAAGATCGCTAATCTATTTGTTGATCCAATTAATAATGTCCATCATAAAGTGATAGATGGAAGAATTGATTCCTGTAAACAAGAGAGAGCTAAGTTAGAAGAGATGAAGGAGTTGATCAAAGCAGCAGATAATAATGATAGATTATCTCCGATATTTAAGTCTGTTCGGGGTATGGTTAATAATACAAAAATTTATAATAACAATGAAGATGTTTTAATAAGACACTTAAATGAAATAAATAGCAATTTCCAAATACTCTCTTCTAAATTTAAATATCTAAAAAGCAAAGATGAATTGATTAGTATGTTAAAGAGTGGAAAAGTTTTCAAGTATCTACAAAAAACTTCTATGGAAAGTTTTCCTATTAATATAGCATTAGAAAAAAATATAGATATTTTAAAAGAAAAACGAGAGCGTTTAAAAAAAGATATAACATATCTTACAGAAGAGACCAAAAAATGTTTAAAGAAAAATGATAGAGATGAGGCCATTCATAATATGGCATTAATAAAAATTAAAAAACATAATTTAAAAGATTTGCTAACTAAGCGCCTTAATTTAGAAATTCTTCGAGATAGTTTGATTAATGTCAATGATGAGAAGGAAATTATCAGAATCATCTCTTCATCCACTCAGTTAATAAAAAAAGAATTGGCAAATAAAAAAATATCCAAGATTGAGGATATTATGGAATTACTTCGTGATCAAACATATCAAGTGGAAGAGATATCTAAAGTATTAGGCACAGATATTGGTAATAACAACTTTGATGAGAATGAGTTGGAAAAAGAGCTTAATCAAATAATGAATGAATCTCAAAGCAATAAAAATGAAGAACAAGAAAAAGAGAGAGATGATACCGTAAAAGTAAAAGAGTTAGTGAAAGTGTGATTGCAGCTGCTTAGGAATGATTATGCCTTACCGTTTGACACTTTAATTTATTGATCGGGTATAGTTTTGTATCTAAAAACATAAGCATTAATATTGCCAGTTACTGCAAATGATTAAAACAGTAGACTATTCAAAATATTTACATATAATTATATGGACAAATATATGTATTAAAATATGGCTTTTTATAATATTTTGTGTTATAAATAATTATGAAGACTACTTTTGAGTGGGATGATAGTAAAAACGCAGATAATCAAAAAAAACATGGAGTTTCTTTTAATGAGGCCCAATCTGCCTTTTTTGATCCGAAAAGAATTGTTGCAGAAGATTTGGCCCATTCAACTTCAGAAAAGAGGTATTATTGTTTTGGAAAAGTTGAAAATGGAATTTTAACGGTTCGTTTTACATATAGGAATAATATTATAAGAATTATCGGGGCCGGATATTGGAGAAAAGGAAAGAAAATATATGAAGAAAAAAACAAAATATACAAATGAAAAAATTGGAAAGATAAAAATTGTAGATGATTTCTTACCACCACCAGAAGATTTAGTTTCAAAAGAAGAAATGGTAAAAATTACTATAATGCTCAATAAAGAGTGTGTGGATTTTTTTAAAAACATTGCTAAAGAAAATCATACTTCATATCAGCGAATGATCAAAAATTTATTAGATCGTTACACCAAAAATTACAGTAGAGCATCTTAGCAAAGCAGTTGCTTTTAGTAATCACCGTTAATTTAATCGTATAATGATTCAAGAACCAAAGTGTGTAAAAGTGTGTAGAAAATTTTTTGATTAAAAAATTTATGCTCTCTCAAATAGTTACAAAAAAAGTGGCGACCCCAAAGGGACTTGAACCCCTGACTGGGCCTTAGGAAGGCCTCGTTATATCCAACTTAACTATGGGGTCGAACAGTAATTTTTATCTTTAAGCTTTAAAAAAAATTTACATTAAAGGCATACAAATAGCAAATCTAAACTTTAGATTAAATATAATTTGTGTTGACTAAAGAATTTCTAACATTGTATATCAGCAAGAATCCTATTTTATATCAATCATCTTAATCAAGGAGTATTTACAATGTTAATGTTAGTTCAAAAGAAAATGATTTACTTTATCCTTCTCTCTTTTTGTATCTTTTCTCTCTCAACAATCAATAATATTTCTCTTGCCGACTCATGTGTCTCTGATTGCGTCTCTGCTTTTACTTCCAGTCAATCAAACTGTACTAGCGATTTTGATTTTTGCTCACAGCAAGGAAGATCTACTGAGTATGATTTAATGAACTGTAGATCTATCTACTCTGATTGCAAAAGTAGTGCAGAGTCAAGCTTATCTTCTTGCATCTCTAATTGCAGCTCTGGAAACAACAATAATGGAAGTGGTAACGACAACAACGGTGATTCTTTTAGAAACATCAACGATAACTCTTTCCCTGGAATTGATGGTCACAATAATGGTTCCTATGAATAGCAACTAAAGTGGGCACAAACTCAGTAAGCTCCATATTTTTAATCATCCTCTTAATTGCTGAAAATTAAATATAAGTATCTAAAATTTCAATCAATAAAAAAATAATAATAAAAAAAATATTTAAAAAATTCTTTTATTAAAGCAATTTGTTTTAAAATAACAATTATTATTGTTTGTTTTTATAAAACTTCAGAAGCATTAAAAAACTTAACTCAAACAACCAAAAAAGGAATGTTATTATGATGATAAAAATTATGATTATAAAAAAGTTAGAATTATTTTATAAAATTAAAATAAGGATTTTAATTTTAGCTCTTAGTTTGACCCTATTAAGTGCTATCAGTTTACTAACTGGAGGGTTTAATTTATTGGCAAATGATGAGCAAAAGATTCACTGTCAAAACGAAACATCCACTAATAATCAAGGAGTGATCTCAAAGTTTGTTTCTAATTATGCCTCAATCAATGCAAATTTTGATTCAAATCTTAAAGTGAATACAGTTACGCAAGATGATCCCTCTTTTGATATTTTGGCAAATGATCTTATGAGGGGTGAGGTTCAACTAAAAGGCAAGATTGTTTCCAGAGATGATTTTAATAATAATGAAAATGATTATACATTATTTAAAAAATTAGATGAAGCATTTGAAAATATTACTAGTGAAGAAAAGAAGAGTTTTTCAGATGTGTTCATATCTAAACAAGCTTATATTATCTCAAAGATAAATTCTAATGATGTTGGAGTTAAAAGATTTTTAAGTGAAGATTTTCGTAAAAAGGCCATGGATGAAAATACTAGCTATAGTGAAATTAAAGAAATCACTAAAGAGCAAAAATCTGAAGATGCAAAATATGAATTAACAGTAACACAAAAATTACCTATACCCTTTGGACTTGGTTGGCTCGCTAAAAGTCTGGGAGTTACAGATATGAAAGGCAAAGGAGAATACATCTCATATGATTTAAAAAATAATCCTAAAAGTTTAAGTGAAAAGCAAAAACAAGCAATTTTGGCCATTGATTCAAATATTGATGTTCTTCCCGATAAGATAATAGTAAGTGCAGTTTTAAAACCAATGAATAATTCATTGGAAAAGGAGCATGCATATTTTAAGGGTTCACAATCAATAACTCTTAATTACAGCATAAATGGTGGAAAAGATCTGATGGTAGTGACCTATCAGATTGGAGCAATTAAAATGCCTCATCTGTCAGGTACATTAAAAGATCTTGCTACTGGATTGTTTACAGGAAGTATTGGTAAAGGGGTAATGAAGTTACGTAAGTTTTATAATGAGTCTAAAAAATAAATTTGATAATTTGATAATTTGTAACATTATCTCTCATTCGACACTATTTTATAGGTTTGCAATTTTCCATAAGTGCTTTTAATACTGAATAGAGATAGGCATCTATCTCATCATCTTCTAAATCCAATAGATTGCTATTAACATTTGATTTAATTCCAAAGAAGAAAGCATATTCATTAATTAATTTTTTTTGCTCTTCACGATTCTTTTCATTCTCTTTTATTTTATTTTGCACTTTTTTCATAGTGTTTATGATCTCACTTTCATCTACTGTTGAAGGATGAAATATTACATATGGTATTAATGATTTACTAGTGCCATTGCTATAAATAGAAGCATGTGGAGTAGAGTTATTTGCAAGATAAACTTCTATAAAAGTATAGTCCCAAGAAACCTTATTTAATTGTCCCGTTAAATACTCTGGGTTTTCCATATAAGAATCAATTTTTCCTACATGTTTTTTAAGGACCACTCCTGATTTATAAGGTATTTGTAATTTATTTAGTGATTCGATTAATTTGTTATATTCAATTTTCTTTTTCTCACTTAACCACTCTTCGAATTTATAGGTAGGTTGTGCTCGATACTGGCGTACTTTCATTAAATCAAATAATTTGGTATTTTCTACATTATTAATTCTAAATTCATCTAATTTTTTAATAAGTTCTTTTTGTTCTGGCGATATAGGTTCATAAATATCTGCATTCAAAGTACGAGTATTTTCATTTCCATATTGGGTAAAAAAATCTAATCTCTCAGCTTTGTTGTTTTCTATTGTAGTAATGTTTGGTGTACTCATATTATATGTGGCCAAATTATAGATACTCCCTTCTCCTAATGTCGTAAGGGTTACAACTCTCATTTTCTTTTTTTGTAAAAAATCAAGATAGGATTTTTCCATTTTGGATGGAGATAATTCATCAAAAATATTTTTATTTGTGTCTTCATTGTCAGAATAAGCATCAGGATAAGCAATGCCTGCAAATTCCATCAATTCATTTAATGATATAGTAATTTTCCCACAGATTAATCCTCCCGTTGCGATTAATTTTCTTAAAAATTTTTCATCACAATTTGCCTTGGCCAAATGATGGCACTTACCAGACCATAAAGGGGCATACTTTTGATAAAAAGTGGAACTATTGAGAAGATTAACTAAAATTTTCAAGTCATAGTCTGGAGCAACCTCTCTGATTGCTTTATCAATTTTTTCCGCTACTGTTTCATTTGATGGTAAAATTTTTTTTCTACCAATCGGATTGCAATATGATGGATTGTTGGATGCCCCAAGCCCTAAATTACTACAAATATTAACTCCACAAAATGGATCACTTGAACACGAGTATGTATTATTTTTGCTTTTGTTTTCTTTTGATGGATCTTTTGTATCTTCGCTAGCAAAAGAGAAAAAATTAAAAAACAATACTGATATAAACATTAAACAACAAAAATAAATAAATATTTTCATCTATACCCCCTCTCATCTATTCTATTATTGTTATAATTCCTTTATTGCCATCTATTCTAATTTTGGTTCCGGTTTGTATTTTTTTTGTTATGCCCTTAACATTTAGAATTGCAGGAATACCATATTCTCGACCGATAACTGCTGCATGCGAGAGTACTCCTCCCACTTCCGTAACAACACCAGAAACTAATCCTAAAATTGGAGTCCAACCAGGATCGGTAAATTTTGTTATAAGAATATCACCATCTTTAATATTTTTTGCATCTTCGATAGACAAAATTACATTCGCACGTCCTTCATAAACACCGGGACTGCAAGCAATTCCTTTGAAAATTGTTTTACCATCATCTGCCTTCTCTTCATATTGCTCTTCACATCTTTGACTAATCCCTGGGCCAAATTCATTGGGTGCTTCAATGTTAGTCATGCCCTCATAAAAAGTTTTTCTATAAACTAATTCTTTTTCTATATAGAAATTATGAGGGAATTTTTTTTCTTTACAAAAATTAATTAGTTCATTGATATAAAAGAAAAATACATCATGTTCACTCTTAATTAACTGTAAGGACTTTAATCTCACTCCCATTTCTAATAAGTATTTTCTAACTATATAGTAGGCCATAGTTGAAAATTCACGCATCTTCTCTCTATTGCTAAGAAAATAACGAGATTTCTTAAGAGATGATATAAACTTCATTTTAGTTATTGGAGAAAATTTTAAGCGCTTTTCAACATCTACTAATGACTTTTTAAAGTTATCAGAGGTAGAAATCATTGGTTTGTCAGCTTTTAATAATTCAAAAACTAATTCTTCTACTCTCCCTGGTACCTCTCCCCACCTAGGAGTCATTATCTCTAATTCAGCATCTCCATGATGGTAGTGTTCATTCATAAAACTTTTAAATTCATCTTGCCACCTCTTGTCCTTATTACATAGAAGGCGCATTTCTTCTATGTTGACCACATCTTTTCCTTTTTTATCTTTTGAAATTTGTAAAACTATCTCTTTAAGTTTAAGTAATGACTTTTGAATATTAATGTGAGTGATATTGGTATCACCAGAGATAAGATTGATAATAGATGTTTGTCCCTTTGTTTTCTTATCTACTTTTAAAATAAAATCTCTGAAATCACTTTGAAAATTAGCATTATTATAAACAATTCTAAAATATCCAGTTTCAGTCATAAAAAATAAATTTAAAATTACATCAGTAAAATCTTTAAAAAAATCATCATTAGAGATACTCTTGATGCTGTCTAGTTTATTTAAATAAGCTTTAATAGTCGTTGGATAATTTTTCTTGAAATCCTCTAACATCTTAATGGAATTTTTATACTCTTTACTTAAAGCAAAGATAATGGGTAATGCATTTATGATCGTCTTTATATTAACCGGCACTTTGTGTGGGCCTTTAGATCCATAATCTTTTTCTATTCCTAAATTTTCATCAAAGACCTTTTCATTAAAATCAGGAATTTTAAAGAGTAATCTTTTACTAAGACCTGCATTCCAATAAACCCGTCCATACTTATAAATCATCCAATTATCATCGGCCCTACTTTCTTTCTTTAATTTTAAATTACTAAAATAAGTATCCATTCCATAAGACATCGCCATGTTGTAGAGTGAATACATCACGGGAGTACAAACTCTGGAAGAGACTCCTCCATCTTTCAAATCAGCATTGGTATACTCATCTAAATCTGTCCGCCATTTGATAGCGGTAATAGGTCTTGATTGTAATATCCACAACTTTCCATTTTTATCTATACTCCACTCGATATCTTGAGGAGATTTAAAGTAAGCTTGAATCCTAAAAATATTATCTGCTAACTCTAAAATATGTTCGGTGTTTAATTCAACAATCTCATCTCCCTCGTAATAATTTACTAACATACCATCTTTATTATCAATCACAAAAGCAGAGGGAGTAATTTGCCCTGAAACTAATTTTTCTCCTAATCCATTTACTGCTTCAATTCTTAAATGTTCATCTTTTCCTGTAAGTGGATCAACGGTAAAAGCAACGCCTGCAATTTTTGAATCCACCATTTTTTGAATCAACACTGACATTTGTGATTTCAAAAAATCCTCGGATAAATTTATCTCTGGATTGCTATTTTTTTTTATCTTTAAATACTCGATGATTCTTGTATGAGTGGCGGAAGCAAAGCACTTTACAATTGATTCCTTTAATTCTTCTATGGATTGAACTTCTAAAAATGTTTGATATAGTCCTGCAAAGCTAGCATTATTTAAATCCTCCATCTGACCACTCGATCTTACCGCTACTGGAAAACCGCCAATTTCTTCTACATACTTTAATAATTCACTTTCAAAAAGTGGTTGATGTAAAAATTGTAATTCTTCGTATGAAATTACTATTCCCGGTGGTACATTAAAAGATGCTAACCTCATTAAATGTAAATTGTAAGCTTTCTTTCCAATTTTACTACTCAAGCTATTTTTATCACCTAGTAAATACATTACTTCACTCCTTATAATTACTTACCACTGTTTTTCTTACCATTTCCTTTTTTCCTTTCTTGGCAATATATATATTATAACTAAAGATATGTTTTTCTACTCAAATTTTTAAAGAGAATGAACAATTTAACTATCTATTACTAATTCTCATTCATAAATCCACATGATTCTCGAATGATGCCAAAGATTTTAAAGCAAAAAAATATAAATTAAATATAATTTGTTTCTGAACTAAAAATTAATAATGACATTAAAGATGGTCGCAATCAATTTTTATTTACCCTAAGTTATTGAGTATCCCCGGAGATAAAGGATGAATATTTTCAAGCAAAAGAAGTCGCACTATCTTTGCAAGGGTATTCTTAAGTTAGATTGGACTGGTATAAAAATAGGAACTGATGATTATAATGTTTTGGCCATATCAAATAAGCTTATTACTTGTTATGAATTAAGTAAAAGTAAAAGTAAAAGTAAAAGTAAAAGTAAAAGTAAAAGTAAAAGTAAAAGTAAAAGTAAAAGTAAAAGTAAAAGTAAAAGTAAAAGCAAAAGCAGATATGATGTGTTGAGGAATTTAATTGGTAATGAAAAAGCTGCCTATTATTTGTTTGATCAATCAACCATGCAAACAATTAATACTCATCCAATGATAACAATTTCAAGAGAAATAAGAAGAAACATAGAGAGATTATGTAAAAAAAACAAATTACTTACTGATGATGAACTTGATATTTTTTTTAAAAAAATCATTAAAGATCATGGACTAAAAATAAAAGTAGAAAATCTAATAAAATTTGCATCCCTACATACTTCGTACAGTTTAGGACTAAATGGATCTATCTGTCACGCTATCGTGTCTGATGATGCGGGAGAATTTAAGAAGATTACTTCAAATCATCAACTGTGCTGGATTCATGAAATTAGACGATATAGGACAATTAGATCTTTTGTAGGTTTTTCTAAAGATATTTTAGATAAATTCTTCGAAGAAGTTTGGGATTTTTATGATTTAATTTCTGGTTACTGGAAGAATCCCAGCATAGGGTATAGAAATAAAATCATAAAGAGATTTAAAAATATCTTTGAAACTAAATGGGGATATCGTCCTATCGATAATAATAGAATTAATACAATTAATAGAAAAGAAGGACTTCTATACTTTTTAAAAAATCCAAATATTCCTATAGAAAATAATCAATGTGAGTCGGATATAAAAGAGAAGGTAATTAAAAGAAAGATTATCATCAAACATAGATCAGAAGATGGTTGTAGAAATGCTAATTTTTGGCCTAGTTTATATGCTACTTTGCAAAAAAATAATAAATCATTCTTGAATTTTCTAAGAGATAGATTCAACAAGACTTATTGTATTCCATCTCTTTCATCTATAATAAAAGCAAATTGTTAGCGATGTCTCCGGAATAAAATATAACCCATGTCTTCGAATGCACACTAGAACTGCGTATGGAAGAAACTGTAAAACTTTTTGTCTCCTAACTGTTCCTGTTTGCTGATCCTGTTACCTGTTTGCTGAATTTTTTTTATTTACCCTAACTTATTGAGTATGCCCTTATCTCTTGGCATTTCAATTGCAATCAATAAAAATATAGATAGAATTGACTTGGGTGATATTCACAAAATAGGGTCTATTTTGTCACTCTAAAATATTTAAAAAATTATTTCATATGAGGTGTGTCGCATGTATTTATCAAAGACTTCAAAAAAAAATTTTCTCTTTTTAACTGCCTTAACTACTTTTACTACTTTTACTACTTTTACTACTTTTACTACTCTTACAACAATTACAACAACAGCAGTTTGTTTATTTTATCAAAATACTTCTCTCGCAGAAAATACCAATATCACCTGTTATAATGATTCTGATGATAGCGATCACGATGGATATGCAAGAATTGGTGCTACAGCAGTAACAGTAAGTGCAACTCCAAATGAGACAACTAATTGTCCAGCTGGATATGTAAAATACGCCACTGATTGCGATGATAGTAATTCAAAAATTCATCCTAAAGCACGTGAAATTGCTTTTAATCTTAAAGATGATAATTGCAATGGGAATCAAGATGAACCCACCGTTAATTATTTTGCTAATGGTGATAGAAGTTTTGTTCACTCATTCAAGATGAACATTGATATAAACAATAGGGCGCTGTTAAGTTACCGTGATCGATTGTATGCTGAGGTTGAAGTGGCACCATTGCGTGCTTCTACTCTATCCAAAACTCATGAAAAAAAATTAGTCACCATTCATGAGTTAATTACTCCACCAGTAACACCAGGACTGCCAACAATGAGAAGTAAAAAATACTTGACTGAAGTAGAAGTAGAAAATTTACAATCAGATACAGTATATCGTGCCCGTGTACAATTTTACTACAAAGAAGGAACTAACTTTATAAAAGTTGCAGCTCAAAGTGCTTGGTACTACACCATGACCAAGACTGCTGGTTTAATGAACAGTATTCGCTTTAAGATAGTTCATCGCGGACTAAAACAATATAGTGATTCAGAGGAGGGACTTGTTGGGTATCATGGTTTAATAGATGTTGATGGAACCAGATATGGTGCTGATCCGACAGAGTGGTGGTGTTCAGAATTTTATGCCTGGATACTTACTCCTTATATCAAAGATATCTCTGATAAAACTAGCGCTAACAAATTAGTAACTTTCTTTACTAATCATCATGCTATTCATGACGGTAGTGATATTCCACGAATTGCAGAGATGGGTGATTACGTTGCTCTAGATTACGATAATGATGGTAGTGGCGATCATTCAACCATGTTTTTAGCATATGATACTACTCAAATACCTGCTAAAATTTGGTTATTAGAGGGGAATATTGGTAATCTTATTACTATTAAAACTAGAAATTTAAATAACAATATTTGGAAGTTAGGTAGGTTGCATACCACAATGATAAAATAATAGTTACAAAACAAATAATAATTGTTTAAGGATTTTCTATCTCAAATTCTCCATTCTCCACATCTCTCCAGATCGCTTTATCCTCTCTAAGAAGTAATCTATCATACCACCAATGTAAACTACCTCTTGGGGGAATCATCTTTATTAAAACACTATACTTTTCATCTTTCACTAAAAGACGTTCTAATTGTGAACGTGAAACCAGAAAGAAGTGTTGAGCAAAATTTCTTCCTAATTCAAACTTTAGCCCCCATTCAATTGCTCTAATCAATGATTGAGTATCTAATGTTTTATTGCTAGCATATTCATTAAGTATTGAACGAAATAAATTTCTGTTTGATTCTTTTGCCTTTACATATTGTTTGTATAAATCGATGGAAGAATTATAAGAATCAATGGTTCTTCTAAATGTCTTTTCAATATTAGTAATAGCATTCTCTTTTTGAATTTTAATTGTTCGCCACTCTGACTTACTAATTCGAATATCAAATATCTTATCCAATCCCACATTGATTCTAAATCCTGATTCACTACCAGTGCCATCACTTCCACCAAGAAAACTAAAGGCACGAGCAAATTTTGCATATTCAGATGCCCTCATTAAATATCTCATTGCTAATAGTTCAGTGGATCTCTCCTTTACCCGTGCTAATTCTTCACTCGTAAATTCATATTCATTAATATTCATTAAATCTGGTAAAACTATTGGTTTAATTCCTACTTCATCAATTTTAGGATAGGCCATTGCCGTTGCTAACTCATATTCATCAACTTCATTTATGGCATCTTGAATAGTAGTATCTTCCGTCTTAATTAGTGCTAAAAAATTCTCTAACAAAAGAATATCTCGTTCGCTTACTTTATTATTACTATTGGTACTAGTATTTTGTTTTAAGGAAGTGATAAAATCTTGCAATTGTTTTATATAGTAAGCATAAATTAAAGTATCAAATCTAAGTCGATGAATATTATAATATAATACTTCTGTATTGCTTACTTGATCTTGTAATAATCCAAGATAACTACTCTTTTCTGCTTCGTAAAAGAGAATTGATTCTCCCCACTCAAACCAATTAGTAGGTAATAAAAATCCAACTAAGTTACTAACAATGCTAAAAATATTTACCGGATAGATATTATATCCAACGTTAAAATCAATTTTGGGAAGTAGATTACTAAACTTTAAAAAAACATTTTGTCTGGCCCGAAAAACACTCTCAAACTTCTCTCTGCTAGTAAAACCATTATTTACAGCATCTGTTACGGCCTCGGCCACGCTCACACACTTCTTAGCAGTACAAGGAATTTCTCCTATGAAAAGTGTATCATTTGGATTCCAATTTTTTGAAATCCCTGTTACTAAACTAGTTAATTTGAGTTTGATATCAGGATCGTCTGTATCTGTATTTGTATTTGTGTTTGCATTTGCTATCGAAACTGCATTAACTGTATCAAATGTATTTATTGTGAAAAATAGAAATAAAAATAAAGATAAAAATAAAATAGATAAAATACTATAAGCATTTTTTTTCATTAAAAAAATCCCCTTGGATAGGTTAATAGGTTCATAGATTAATTGATTAGTTATTTAAAAACAGTAATACTTTTTTTTAAAAAAAAAGTCTACCTTAAATATTGCAGAGCTTTTTAATTTTATTTAAATTCAAATGAGTTGAATAGCGAAATCAAATCATCGCCCAATGGCCAGATAGCGTGAATTACAAAGATAATAAGTAATCGGCACTAAGATCAGTGTCACAGGCCCACTCTATTCCTCCGACTGGATTGACAGAAACCTTTTTAAATTCTTCCTTTCTTGTTAGTGGTATAAATACCTCAGGAGGGGCGGCCATTAGTGCAGAGAGATTAACCTTTTTGTTAGTGCCATCAGTAAACGACAAATTTAAGATATAACCATCTTCTGCTTGAACTGATTCCACCTCTATCAATTCTAAACCTATAATCATATTAAAATTTTTTCATCATTTATGGAATACTGGGCCTTAGATGATTGGTAGATAGCATGAATGTGTGGAGGATTATGATCCAAAAATTGGATGTAGATCGTGATTCCATAAAAGTAAGATATTTGAGTCATAGATTATTAGATTATTACTCTGTTTGTTAGTTTTTTCAAGAGAGGAAAATTTGCTATTTAAGTGGTACACCGGACAGGATTCGAACCTGTGACCTGCGGCTTAGAAGGCAGCTGCTCTATCCAGCTGAGCTACCGGTGCATATTATTAAAGCATTAAAGCGATATATTACATTACATACACAGAAGTACTTTGAACTTTTTAACTAAGCTTATTAGCTTAAAGTTAGCTTAAAGAATAATATCGAATAAACTAGCATTATAATTAAAAAAAATCTACAAATTAAAATGATGAGATTCAAAACTAATTTTAAATTAAATGTTAGGCGATAGCGTAAGATGATGAAGATAAATAATCTTGTAATCTATTCGATAGATAAACTTCGCTCTGAGATTTTAAAGCGTAATGGTAGTGTCTATTGTGGGGCGAAGACTTCAACTGTAATATCATATGAAAATAATCTACTAAAAAAATTGATAAATGATTTTAAGCAAAATAATCGTTTAAATAATTCTACAGATTCAATTGATCTGGTCGATTTGAATTTTATGCCTAAGAGTATGAAGTTGCTAAACCTTGAAGAGAAGAAGAATCAAGAGGTGGCAATTTTACAAGTGGATGGCCCTGTTAATTGGGAGGATGCTGGTCTATTTTTAAGATCGCTTGGATTTGATCTTAAAACTTCTCCTACGGAGGAGTTAGCGACAATTGTTGCTGGGGTTGCTACCTCTGCAAATGGAGAGCATTCATTTGCTTTTGGTCCCTTGAGAGATCAGATAATAGAGATTACCTATATGGATTTTAATGGGGATATTAAAATTCTTTCAAATAAAAATCCCTTTAAATTATTAAACGCTAATGAGAGTGATCTTCAGAGCTATAAACGTTATAGAGATTTTTATCTACCATATGCAAATTTTAAAAATGCTCCATTCCCACGATATGAAAAAGAGACTGATTTGTTGATTGCAAGTGAAGGACAATTAGGAGTTATAATTGGAGCTAAGATTGAAGTAAAGAGAGTTAGCGAGTTGGTTTATTTAGCGATTAGCTTACCACTTTGGGAAGAGGATTTTAGTATACACTTGCATTTGTTTAGGGCCATACAAAAATACAGAGGAAAAATTTTAGCAGCAGAGTTTGTTGATAGTAATTCTATAAGATGTGCTATTGGTGGTGGTGGTAGTGATGAGTATGAAATACTTCGAGGAAAGGATACTTTGTTTTTAGAAGTGGATGCTAATTTTTTAGAGGAAATTTATGATCAGCTCTTTATGGTCGAGTTGAATGGAGTTGTGAGTGGCGAGCAGATCTATCAGATTAAGGAGCGAGATTATAAACAAATCAGAGTGCAAATACCTCGAAATATCATGGAGACGAATAATCGAATGGGGGTATTAAAAAAGGGAAGTGATATCCAAGTGCCGCAAGATAAGATGGAGTTGTTGCTGGAAAACTATCTTAGAGGGGCATTGATGGCAAAGCGAGAGGGGATTTTATATTATTTATATGGCCATTTTGGAGATGCTCATTTGCATTTTAATCTTACTCCCAAGACGGAAAGAGAGATAAAAATCTGTGATGATTATTTTGAAGAACTTTATGATAAGGCATGTGAGTGGAAAGCATCACCATTTGCTGAGCATGGAGTGGGTTTTATAAAACAAAAATTCATTAAAAGATTTTATTCTGATGTTCATTTGAGGATTTTTAAGTTATTAAAGCAAACACATGATCCCTATAATCAGTTTTTTCCATTTGGTTTTATGAATTTATGAATGATAAGGTTAACAGCAAAATTCGCGCACAAGTCTATCGATCTTCTCAGAGAGTATTTAGTTGTAAAATATTAGCAAGTGAGAACACTTGCGAGAACACAGTAGTAGATGCGACGGCCATGGGACTTCTACTTAAAAAAGGAGATATAGTCGTAGGGGATTATGTTTTGTTAAATAGAGAAAATGGAAATAATTATGTGATCATGGAGAGGGAAGAACGTAAGAATCAAATTTTTCGTATTGATATGAGAGAGGGCGAAAAGAGAATTACCGCCGCAAATATAGATTTATTAGTAATTATGGTTGCGGGATCAAAACCTTTATATAAGCAAGGGTTGCTAGATAGGTATTTAGTCAGGGCATATCAGTGGGAGATTCCAGCAATAGTTTTATTCAATAAGATGGATGAGTATGATCCTGATGATGATAAAGAATTATCCATTGAATTTGAAAATGATCGTTTGGCCTATTTAAATATTTTAGGTTTTGAGATTTCAGCAATTGATTTAAATTATACTCCTAAATATTTAAAGAGAGGGATAGCAGAACTAAAGGAATATATAAGAGGAAAGAGTTCGCTTTTTCTTGGCGCTTCAGGAGTTGGTAAGAGTAAGTTGATTGAGGCGCTAACAAATGGTGAGGTAAAATTAAAGAGTAATAAACTTGGAAGGGTTGGGAAGGGAGTTCATACCACTACTTGGTCAGAGATTGTGGAATTTGGTGAGTATAAGTTTTTTGATTCTCCAGGGATTAGATCTTTTTCATTAGAGGATATTTCAAAAGATGAGATCATTAACTACTTTCCTGATCTTAATAAATATATAGGGGAGTGTGAGTTTGCAAACTGTAACCATGATGTAAATAGTAAAGGATGTGCTATTCGTGCTTTATTGGCCACTGAAAATATTAAAGGGAGTGATTCCAACGGAAGCGGAATTGGGGCCGGAACTGGAATTGATATTGAAAGTGCAAGGGAAAAAGAGATAATCCTTTCAAGACTTAACTCCTATTTGCATATTCTAGAAGAGGTTTCGGTGACTGCTGCCTGGGAGAAGAAAAATAGATTTCGTTAGTTTATAATTTTATAATTTTATAATTTTTGATTATTTTGTATTTTGCAGAGAGAGAGAATCTTGTATTTTAAATAATGGTTGTCCCATTTCTACATAAGTTTCGAGATGGCGTTTTTCATTTAATCTATCTGGAACCGAATATTTTAATTTCATAGCTTTTGCAGTCTCTTTTAGAGGGACAACCGAATCTTTTGGTAAGAACATTACTACAGAAGATCCTCCAAATTCGAAGTGAGCAAGATTGTCACCCATTTTTAACTCTTGGTCTGCTTCTAAGTTGATGACGTTTTTACCAACTCCAGCTGCACCAATTATAACCATTGGAACGATTCCAACTGGAGTGTCCATGATCAACACATCTCGAACATTCTCCGTTAAAGGATTGTAGGTTAGGGCCTCAGAATTGGTGGCGTGTGGATTTACCGACAAATATGAACCATCCAAATGAATTTGAGCTTGCGAATTTTTTTTTGTGTTATTTTTATCGATTACTTGAAGATTGTTGATTATATCTTGATAACACTCTGTAAATTCTTTACTGATATTGGGATTACTTTTGAGTTTTTGTTGTATTTTTTCTGATGCTTCTTTTCTGCTGAGAATTTTCCCTTTAGAAAAGGGGAAGTGAATGTGGTGATAATCTACAGGAGCTAGGCGATGTACTACCATAGTAGATCCTTGTTGTAAGAGAGCGAGAGATCGTAAAATTACTGTGTCTGTTATCTTTTTCATATTATCTATAATCGGTTGTCTATTCTCATTAGATTCCACCATTTCTAATTTGCTTTTTAAAATGTTTATTTCATTTCGAGCATTAAGGATACTTTGAACATTGGATTGATTTTTATTTTCTCTACCTTCTGTGCCTTCCGTATCAATATTTTCTACTTGTCCGAATAGTCTCCAGACATTAAATTTATTTGCTTGTCCACCTATGGTCTTATTAATTAATGATACGTTTTTATTAATATCAATATTTTCTTTAATGCGTGTTCGAGAGGTAGCACAAGAAATAACTTGATTCTCTTTTACAGAGAAATTTTGTAGGATTCTAGAAACCTCTTCATTAGTATACTTTCTGGCAAAAATCTCATTTCTAGTTTTAAATTGATCAATCGTCTTACCATACTTGAGTTGGAATTCGGCATCTAACTTTGCAGGAATTCCTTGCTTTATATCTAGATCAAAATTTAAAATATCTCTTATAAATGCTAATTTGCTTTCGGTACAAATTTCCAAGTCATTATATGACCCGTAGATTTTTGTAACAATCTTATTATTGAAAAATAAACGCAATAATGAATTAACTTTGCCAACATTAAACATAAATTCAATCATCTTTCCTGCTGGAACTTTCTCAATGTGAATAGTGCCACCTTTGATGGCATTTATTAAGCTAGATTGATCGAATAAAGTGATATCATCATTTATTTTGTTTAAGTTTTTATATTCAGTATAGAGAATGTTGTTTGCAGCAAGAGAAGTTGTATCAGTATTAGCAATAACGTCAGAATTGTGGATAGACGACAATAATAACAATAACAATACTGATACTGATACTGATACTGATAATAAAATACGAGGTAGAGGAGATTTAAATATTTTCATTTTCATTTTCATTTTCATTTTCATTTTTAGAATAGTTGTCAAAAACATTATATCTATCCTCCGTCCTTGATTAAATTTAACTCAATAATATCTATTGTACTTTTTTTTAAGTTAACATAAATAAAAAATATAGTAGATTATATTTTTTTTATTTAATCTATTAATATTCCAGTAGTTGAAATTAGATAATTGGTCAAAGATATGTTAATAAAAAAAATTGATAACCAATTTCTGCCTAATATTCGTGTCACTTTTTCGCAAGCGAGCAGGATTAAAGAAAGTACTTATTCATTGTTCAGATGAAGTTAGTGAGCAATGTGATGAATTCTTTGATCCCATTTTGACATTTGAAGATTTGTTAAGTTAAAACGAACAAACTTCAAAAGTCGCGTGTCACCAAAAAACTCCAAAAACTTTATAAACCCGACAGGGCCGCCTCAAATAATAATAACGGATTTTTGAGTAATGACGGCATTATTGCTTTTTTAAATATATTTTCTATTTCCGTAGAGTTTAAGTTGTCACTAATATATTTTGTAGTATCAAAGATTTTAAGCAATAATTCCATCTCTGAATTAAACGCAATTTTTTTACTATCTAAATAATTTTTTATCAATCTGATTTTTTCTGAGATTTTTTCATTTGCTGGACTTTTATCACTCAGAATTTTCGTAACTTCTTCAATAATGGTCGCTTTCTCCTCATTAAATTTTTGACGATCTTCTTGTTTTCCCAGCAATGAAGCAAGAACTGAGATTGTCTTAGAAGCATTATTTGATTTTAAATTCAAAATAAGTTTTATAAATTTGTTGCGATTTTCATTGCTTAAGGTGTTGCAGTTACCAAAATCTATTAAGTTAACTTTTTTCTTCTCTTTATCAACCAAGATATTTCCACCATGTAAATCTGCATGATATAATCCATTGGTAAATATTTGTTCCAATAACGAGGTGTAAATTAATTTTGAAATAGTCTTGGTATCTTCTGGCGGCAAAACCTTTATTAGATCTGTTTTAAAAGATTCTCCTTTGGCCCATTGATCCATGTAGACGTGATCACCTTTTAGATCGTCTCGCACTACCGGAACATCAATAGACCACTTATTCATTTTATTAGTATGTTTTTTTATAAAAGTGGAAATCTTGACTTGCTGGACAATCTCATTTTTAATCTCCAATTCGCGACTAACGCTTTCATCTATGGCACTGACAAGTTGATCGGAGATTGGTAATTTCTCTTTAATTTCTTGCTCATTAAATAATTTTCTTAAGATCTCCATATTTTCTGGAATTTCATAATAAGACATTGGACGATTAAATTTTATTACAAATTCACTATCATCTGTCAATGTTACCTTATACACCTGCTTTAACGAAGCACTTCCGAGAAGCTTTCCAATAGTTTTGATCTTGCTTGTATCAATGTTGTCTCTTTTGAGAGCACTAAGAATAAATCTCTTGTCGATAGGCGGAACCTTGTCCGACAAATCCTCTAAAATTTTTCTTAGTTTGTCGTCTTTAATTATTTCAGGTTTTCTGGAAAGTATCTGACCCAATTTTACACCCACAGTTTCAAAACTGATCAAAAATCTTTTTATGCTCTGATTTTTTCTTTCACTTTTTTCATTTTCACTTAAATTTTCTTCTTTAGAATTGCGCAGTAAGTAGTTTCGTAGGGAATGACATAAATGCCGTTTTGATAAATCAGTTGAAAAGAATTGCTAAGTTCTATCAAGTAGATCCCAAAATGGAAACAAATGCCCAAATATATTTCGATAATTTAATATATGAACTGCACTCAAAACTTGGGAAAGTAGTAATTCTAATTGATGAATATGATAAACCAATTTTAGATCATATTTCTAATCAATCTAATGCTGAAGAAAATAGAGAATTTTTAAAAAATTTTTATGGAGTAATGAAAGCATTAGATGCAAATATTAGATTTATATTTTTAACTGGAGTAACAAAATTTTCAAAGGTGTCTGTATTCTCTGGGCCTAATAATCTAACTGATCTCACTATGAGTTCAAAGTATGCAGATATGCTTGGATATACAGAAGAAGAATTAATACTTTATTTTCATTCTTATTTGGAAATGTTCTCAAAAAATATCAATGTTTCTATAGAGACATTGATATGTGATATAAAGAGATGGTATAATGGATTTAGATTTTCTGAAGAAGAGATAAAAGTATATAATCCATTTTCTACATTGTTGCTTATCAATGAATCACGTTTTCGTAACTATTGGTTTGAATCTGGTACTCCTAATTTTTTAATAAAATTAATCGAAGAAAAAAAATTTGATCTCCTTGGCGCAGAAGAAAAAACTGTTGAAGCTGAGTCATTTTCTTCATTCTCTATAGCAGAGATGAGCATCTATACTCTCTTGTATCAAACAGGATATTTTACAATAAAAGAATATTTTCCAGAAGAACGAAGATATCGTCTTGGTTATCCCAATAAAGAGATAGAGATTGCTTTTAATAAACATATTATTTCAATGTACTCTAAGAGATCCATTGAAGATATAGATAGTGATGCAGGAAAGCTCTATGCTGTTTTAAAAGAACGGGATCTGGTTAGCTTTTTTGAAATATTAAAAGCGATACTTTCATCTATTTCATACCAATTAGAGATAAAACCTGAAGAAAAACATTATCAATTTTTTATGTACACAGTACTTAGATGTATTGGAGTCAATATTCAAGTAGAAGTGACAACAAATAAGGGGCGAATTGATGTGGTAATAAATATACCAACTATAATTTATATTATTGAATTAAAATTAACAGGAACAGCAGCACAAGCATTAAAACAAATTAAAGAGAAGGGTTATTATGAAAAATATTTATTAGAAAGAAAGCAAATTGTTTTAGTAGGAGTTAGTATTGATAAAAAGAAAAGAAATTTTGGAAAGTGGACTTCGGAAATTTTAAATACTAAAAGGATAACCAAAACTAAAACTAGTAAATCAAAAAAAAGCAAAGACTGAAAAAAACAAATATCATTTGAGTAGAGTGTGTCCTGTCCTGGGGACTTAAGCTGCTAGATGTTTTATTGGTTCAAAAGAAATTATTTTTCCGCCAAGATGATTCATCTTTGTAAAAGGAAAATTTTTTTATTTGATGAATGTTGATTTTCAGATGGGATTTTTCCCTTTAAACCTTGATGTAGGCGATAATTATTGTAATATTGTTGATACTCTCTACAGATTTTTATTGTTTGCGACAGATTAATAGGTACGATATTTGCGAATGCCTCACGCTTAAGAGAGAGATGAAATCTTTCAACTCTGTCATTTTTTGTCAGCTAACTGAGTCCCAAAAGTCGCGTGTCACTTTTTTCTTTTGACCAATATTAAATCTCATAGTATAGTAATACTAAGTAATACTCCTTCACAACACAAAAACCACAAGAGGCAATATGCGTACTACTAAAATAATGACATTTTCGGTTCCACCATCAATGGAAGAATTAATTCTTAAACAGGCCAAGGTTGAACACAGGACTGTTTCAGAATTTTTAAGAGAGGCAGTTAGAAAATATATGCTACAAAATCATTTAGATACAATTGCTACAAAAGGAAAGGTGGCCAGTAAGAAATTAAAGTTGAAAGCAGAGGATGTTGATTCCTGGGTTAAAGAAGATCGTAAATCAACGATTAAAAAAGCAAAGTGAACTAATGGCGATCACCAATATGTTAAGAGTAGTTTTAGATAGCAATATTTATATTTCATCTATAGGATTTGGTGGTAATCCTAAAAAAGTGGTATCACTCGGAATCAAGGGTGAATTTCAAATAGTTTTATCAGAATTTATCATCAGTGAAGTCACTAGAGTCTGCATCAAGAAATTAAAGTTAAAATCCTCAGAGTTAGACTTTTTCTTCAATGAACTATTATTAGTTGCTGATTTGGTAACTCCATCCACAGAGATAACAACAACAACAAATGATGGAGATAATATTGTTTTGGCCACCGCCATTGATGGACACGCTGATTATATTGTCACTGGTGATAAGGCGCACTTGATTCCTATTCAAAAATATCAAACCGTGAAAATAGTTACCCTCGATAAATTCATGCAATTTTTAAAATAAATTTTCTTCGTATAAACTTTTTAAAAATGGATTCTGTAAATGAATAAAGAACATAAAGAGAGTGAAAATTTACTTCTACTTGAAGCGGCCAGAGAAATCATAGACCTTCGGTTCAAAGAGAACTACCACGAACCATTCCCTATTATTGGAACGTACACGAACATGGTACGGCAAATCATTTGTTCTTATTAGTAGCTGTTATAAGCGTGGCACTTGTTCACTCATCTAAAAAACTACTAAAATCAATAATTTTTGAAAAATAATCACTATCTAATACCTCTTCTTTTACCCCATTCACATGAATTAATATTGGTCTACGAGAGATAAATTTTGGCAAATTTAATTTGGATATTTTTTCCTTTATTTCTGTTACTATTTCTTTAGATATCATTTGCCGTGAAAATTTTATTTCACATATATAAATAGTGTCATGTTTGGTTTGAATCATATAATCGATTTGGCATCCTGATTGTCTACTTGTTTTTCTTTGAAAATAAGGACTGGCGCAAATTACATCTTCGGCCGGAATGGAGAGAGACTGTAATATTTTTATACGATTATTTAATACCAAATTTTCAAATTGCAATCCCAAGATAGTATTCCATCCAGGTAAATTGTTGATAGATATGTTTTCAAATTGTCCTTTTTCAATTTTTGCTTTATTAGGATAGATATATTTTAAATAAAATCTAGTATAATTATCTCTAAGTCTGTAGTGACTAAGTTTTGATATTTTGCAATTTTTAATTAGCCAGGTAAAGTCTCGTTCAATAAAACCTCCTGTTTCTAAATTATATAAGCATTCAGAGAGATCACCGCCTTCTAATATTCCCACTTCATTCATGATATCATCTCTGCTGGCCTTGGAATTTACTAAGTATTTTACAATTTGGGTGTAGGTCTCACTCTTTTTTCCATATATGTCGCTAAATATATTTTTAAATTCATCGAATAGTGGACTATTTTTATTGAAGCACAGATTTGCTATGTTGGCCTCAGCGCTTAATTTATAATTAAGCAATTCGAGATAGCGTGGTATTCCACCAGTCAGTGCGAGTATTTTTAATTTTTCAAAAGAGGATATGTCATCTTTATTCTTCCAAAATTTATTACAATCTGTCAGTGGCAATTCATCTAGAGAGATATGCAAACTTGGTCGTCCAAGATAACCAGTACTACTTAATATATTTTTTTCTATCCATATAGAGACTGATCCACAAAGAATTAGGATCAATTTTGAATTTTTAGAAAAATGCATATCCCAAGCAATTTTTAGTTTGCCCAAAAAATCAGCATCCTGAGTGGCCATCCAGGATATCTCATCAAATAAAATTATAACTCTACCACGAACACATTTTTTTGCTAGAGAAGTAAATAGATCACCCCAATCGCTTTTATTCAAAGTAGTTGTGAAAGGTAAGGAAAACTGTTCTCTAAATTGCCTTACAAATTCATCACGTTGATCCTGAGATGTTATTCCCTTACGAGGTGAAAGTCCCATGAAAGTATATGATCGCATGGATTTTGCGAACTCTGCAATTAAGCGACTTTTTCCAACTCGTCTTCTTCCTTTAATCACAACTAAATTTGCATGATTACTATCTAACAAAAGTTTTAATTGAGTAAGTTCCTTTTCTCGTCCTACAAACATACTTGATCCTGAGGTGTTAATCTATTAATCTGATGTATTAATTATTTATAGATGTTTCCCTGTAAATCTACAACTGTTTATTTTTGGGGAATTTGTTATTAAAAATAATATCCCCACAAACATGCATTTGTCAATTTACGGTGAAGCAACCGCCGCTTTAAAAGAAAAAATAGATTTTGAAGAGGCCTTCTCTCTGATAGTAGCATTTTGTGAAGAATTATAAAAACTAAGATAGATCAATATTAATAAAAGACAATATCGCTTTAAATCGAGTTGTTGTTACGGGAAGTGATAAGAATCGCAAAAGAAAGTTTATTCTAAATTGTTACTAAAGATACAATACCTTAAAGCACACATCTAAAATATTTTTGTTTACATTTCCGCAATTAGTCCCAAAAGTCGCGTGTCACCGAATTTACTATAAAAAAGAGCTTGAATTACTCTCTGAAAAATTAATTAAAAATTTCTACAGTATTGATACCGTCCACTATCGCTATTACCGTATAGCACAGGTTATTCAACGTTTATTAAGCAAGGATACTTTAGATTATGAAACAATATTACCAGTAAATTCACCTTTGCTGTCATAACCAATACAATTGTTGTTAACTACTACTGCTACCCTCTTCTAGATTGGCATTAACGGCATGATGTTGGGTTATACGTTTGGAACATAGTTAACGTATAGCTGACTGATATTTCCCCTAGTTTAAATACAAAAATGAATATTTTTGTGGTGTAGAGGTTTGTTAAATTTTAGGATGGGTAAACTCCATATAATAGAAGTATCACAAATGCCTAGCAGCTACTTGCAGAATGTGGGATATATAATTGAAAAAAAGTCGGGTGGCATCGCAGATGTTTAGATAGATATGTAAACAATCAATTAATAGATATTCATTAAGTAAAAAAATTCATCAAACAAAAGGATATCTAAAAGACATTTATTCGTACCATTTTTATCAATAAAAAATATTTAAAAATATAACAACAACAAAAAATATTTTTGTGTGATTAATATTTAGGTGATATGACTCCATTAATTCTTTCACAATTTTTGCTTGTTCTAATTTAAATAAAATTCGCTAGAATGGTTACTAAAGATACAATACCTTAAAGCACATATCTAAAATATTTTTGTTTACATTTCCGCAACTAGTCCCAAAAGTCGCGTGTCACTTTATTCTTTCGTGTCACTTTATTCTTTAAAGTTTGTATAATGTAAAACAGATCAGTGATTTATAGATAGCACATTCACTTAAAGCACACATCTAAAATATTTTTGTTTACATTTCCGCAAGTAGTCCCACAAGTGTCACCGAAATTTACTTTCTTTATTAGTTATTCTACCTTTTTTATAGAACAATTAAATTTAAGTATATTTGGAATTAGTTCCATATCAAATGAACTATCATTTCCATCAATTGATGTATTCTCTATTGTATACGTTGAATAGTTATCAGTTTTTACAACGTCATTTACCAACTTCTTACCCTGACTGCCATTTTTTACACCTGCTATAGTAAGCATATTGTTGTTAGTAGAAACATCTTCAAGTATAAAATTTCCACTTTTATCAGTCTTAGTCACACAATGTTTCCTGCTTAAATAAAGCAACTTATTTGCAGCGGATTCCGCTTTTTCATCATCCGAAAAAGCCCATTTTTCATACAAATCTCCTATGCATTTTTCAAACTTCCCACCTCCGCTGCGACCAATAACTGTTCCAGTTGTAAGAAGAATATTTTCACAACTTTTAACAGTTGGCAAAGATCCAGTTGTCTGCATCGTGCAATCAGGTGTTGCTATTTTTCCTTTTGCTAAATTTTTTATCCCATTGTCACTATCCTCTTTGTCCATCGTAGAAACAATACTACTGATAACGGTTTGAAACCTTTTAATACGAGCAATCTCGGCAGTATCCCATACGGTACAATCTTCTAACTTAGCTTGTTCAAATCCTTGTTTGATTAAAGCACTAGCTTTATCCGCCTTATCACCACCAATATCAGTGGTTTTTACTTTTTGGATCATCATATCTATAAAGTATTTTTTATTGTTAATATTATCAACAACTCGTTCGTTTGCTATACCAGATTCAAATGCTTTTTTGTCTTCTGCAATCATTTTCTTTATCTCTTCAGTTTCTGCCATAATATTTTTATTTATAGATTCACATCCTTTTTTTAAATCATTCGTGATTAAAGAAATTTCTTTTTCATTACCATCATAGAACTTTACTTTCTGTGTACTCTCAGCTGATCCATTTGCTAACATGGATTGTAATTTGTTTGTACAATTATTAGCAAAATCTATATGATTGTTATAGTTGTTCAAAAATGTATTCATTTTTTGAAATTTATCTTGTACGCCTATGTCATTTTTAGATAGGTGCTCCTTATATTCTTTTTGCATTTTTTTAGTATTTAACTCTGTTTCCCCTATATGATCTTTGTATTTGTTGTATTCTTGTATAAAGCTTGAATACCCTTTTAAAAATTCAATAGTAGATTTTTCAGTAACATATTTTTTGTCATTCTCTTGTATCATCGTAACAAGCTTATTGTATTTTTGACCTTCTACTTGAGTACCATCTTTTGTCTTTAAATTTTGTATTTTGTCACGATTAACAGCTATTACTTCCAGACTTCTAAGAAGATCGTCACTTAGTTTTATTGTCATGGGATTATCAGAGGGACGACGCTTGCTTAGATCTGCGAATTCCTTGTTATACGTACCCTTTGAACCATTATCAAGATCTCCGATTTCATTGTACCCTCCAAAAACCTTCTGATATGCACTTGCTATTTCCTTAATATTCTCAGGTTCTCCTTCGGCCAAAGGTTTATCGCTTGTAGAATTATTAAAATTTTTTATCGAAGCATATCGTACGCAATGAAAAACATTAAAAATATTTTGGGGCCTCATCTTCTCACCGTTTAACCACTTTGATGTATTAATTAATAATTGGGATAATCTTGCGGTTAATTTAGATAGTATCTTCGCTTGAGTTAAGTTATGAGTAGGTTGAATATTACAATTGGGTTTCTCTGTTAGCATGTCTAAGATACCATCAATTTTAATTTTCTTGTCAGTAGAATCTCTTTTTTGTTTCAAGGAATCAATGATCTTAATATATTCATTCGTCACTATTGTACATAATTCCTGGTAAGATTTATTTTCATAGTTGCTCTTATCTGCTTCTGGACATTTACTAGATTTAATTGTATCTTTCAATTCTTCTGAAAATTTTACAGGATCAACAACTTTCGTGTCCTTAGGGAGATTTTTTTTAAGCAAATTATTTAATATGCCTATGCTTTCTTTTAAAGCTAAATAATTTTTCCCTTCTTTGCTTGTTGTATCTTTCGTTATATCAAAATCATTAAATTTATTCGCCATCTCTTTCATGTTTTTTTGTATGAACTCATTGTAAAAATCCTTTTTACATAGTTTTATTTTACCATTCTCCTCTATTAAATCTTTACTGAATAAAGTTTTAAAATACGCCTTTATAGCCTTTTTCTCATTTAGATCTTCAATGTCATAAACGTCATCTTGTTTGATTTTCTTAAAAACATTAAGCAAACTTGATTTATTATCCGACAGCTTAGGGTTTTTTGCTAAAATAGCGGCTAAATCTTTTCTCTCATCGCTACTTCCCTCTAGAGCAGCACTATTCTGGAGTTTATTTAAAGTGTCCAAGAATAAAATATCTTTCCATTCGCTTGTTGATTGATTCAAATTTTTACTTAATAACTTTTTATCTAAATCATTTTTTAAGTCGTTGATTATGTTTTGCTTTTCTGTATCTAAAAGCTTAATTTTGTCAGCATCTTGAATGTTAGCGAGAATACCGTTTAGATATACTTGGTTTGTATGTTTTGCCTTTCTGAACTTTTTATTTTCGTATCTATTAACGATATATTCTGTTCCAGCATTTGCTTCCCAGCGATCAATCAATAATCCAAAAAAAGAAAAAAACAAACACCCGATAATGATTTTTGATATTGATATATTCCAGATAATCATAACTATCCCCTTATTGTTAGGGAGAAGGTGCCAGCACACATTTTGAGTTGCTTTGCGACCTACATCTCGTTTTTATTCCAACAAAAACATCGCTTCTACATAGCTTATCGGTCGTTTTTAAATTTTTTAAAAAATAAAGAATAAAAAGAATTAAGTGACACGCGACTTGTGGGACTAATTGCGGAAATGTAAATAAAAATATTTTAGATGTGTGCTTTAAGGTATTGTATCTTTAGTGATCATTCTAGCGAATTTTATTTAAATGATAGAGCGATAATTTTTTTATTTCTTTCATCAGAAAATCAATAATAAATATCTACTCATAAAAAAGAAACCATCTACGATTTGAGTTTTAGCTTACAAAAATAATTTTTATTTATTCTGTCTCCAGCAAGAATCATGTTCAAGTTAGTGAGAAAAAAACACAAGCACGATAAATTTTTTATTATTAGCTGAAATCAACAGTATTTTTTATCCAGCTACGAGCGAGGAGTTCTTTGAAGGAAATAAAATGATTGAACATTTCTTACCCATAAATGCATATCGGTCTCATATCGTCTTCTTCTGATGTTAAAACTATTTTTACCTTCATCCCCATGGCCCTTGCATATTTATTCAATGTTGAAAGTTTTAAATCTTTTCTTCCTTCGATTTTAGATACTTCTGATTGAGTTAATCCCTTTAACTCCCCTTGAGTCAGACCAAGTTTTTCTCTGACTATTTTCAGACGAAGTTCAGATGCTTTTTGAGCACCTTTTTTAACAGCAGAATAAAAACGCTTGCTACCCATGGTCTTCTTGGCATGTTTGAAAAATTCTGGATTAAATTTCTTTTTATTTTTTATTAGTATGCTCATTTTATTACTCCAGCTTTATTGGCCATTTCTTCCTTTTAATTAAATTACTTTTCTACTTTTTAATTTCTTTTTTCCTTTGCTGCAAATACCTAAAGTATATTTTTTCACTTTGATCGATCATTTTATCATAAAAATTTTTATCTCCGCCTCCCGCCTTGTCTCTAGCAATTAATAAAACTCCATTCCTTTCAAAGTCAAAAACATAAACGACTCTAATCACTTTTTTACGAGGGCCAAATTGATGTAAAATCTCTATATGTTCAATAGTATCTGCTTGCAAATCACTATCGGCTTCGTCAAACCATGATTGAAATTCTTTAGTTTGTTTTATTTTACAAAATAAACCCTCCTCTAATCTTTTGGCAACTTATAACCAGTCCAGTGCCGTCATAATAAAGGCATTTGCACGAAGTTCTTCTTTGATTTTATAAATAAACTAAAAGATATAGATACATATTTATTAAAGTCGTTGTTGAAAAAATATAAATTACCATATGCCATGATTATATATGGTGGAGCACCTTTTATTGATCAATCAAGATGAAAAAATAGTATATTATCCATATTGGCCAATTTAAGAATGTGGCAACAATATAAATATCCAAATGAAGACATTTACTCATAGCAAGTTTAGACTAAACAAATTTCCTTGGCATTTAAAATGCTCATTATAGAATTTATTGTTTTTTTGCTTAACCAACTATATTATATATTGATAGTGGTTGGTATGAAAGATAAACTCGAGAGGTATTAGCAGATGAAAACATTATTAAACTTTTCTAAAGGTCTCTCCTTCGTATCTACGAATACATCATGGTACCTATCTGACCTTGCCGAATATCGAGGGAAGCAAGAACTATATACCCATCAAGTTCCACAAAAGTTAAAGTTGCTAAAAGAACATGCTATTATCGAGAGTTCTATTTCTTCTAACCGCATGGAGGGAGTGGAGATTGATGCTAAAAGAATTGGTACAGTTATATTTGGTAAAGGCAATCACTACAAGGATCGTAACGAGGAAGAGATTGCAGGTTATAAACGGGCCCTCTCTCTTATTCATGAAGAGGGTCAGGAGATACTCCTCAATGTCGAAACAATAAAGAACATTCATGCTCTTACTAGAGGGGAAATTTGGGATGCAGGTAAGTACAAAGAAAAAGATGGCGATATCATCGAGAAGTATCCTGATGGTAGAGAGCGAGTAAGGTTTAAAACTGTTTCCGCACTACAAACGGCCTCTGCTACAGAGGAGCTATTAAAGCTTTGGCATGAATTAATGAGGGATAAGCAAGTACCTTCATTAATTTTATTGGCCGCTTTTAATTTAGATTTTTTATGTATCCATCCTTTTCGTGATGGCAATGGAAGAGTTTCCAGGTTGCTGCTGCTCTTACAATCTTATCATCTTGGATTCGAAGTAGGACGCTACATTAGCTTGGAAAAGCTTATTGAAGAAAATAAAGAACGATACTATGAAACCCTTGAGCAAAGTTCACAAGGATGGCACGAAGGTAAGCATGACCCTTGGCCTTATATAAACTATATGCTCTCCATTTTCAAATCTGCCTATAAGGAGTTTGAGGGTCGGGTTGGGGAGATGCAAGTCCATAAGGGTGGTAAAACTGAATTGATTGTGGCGGCAATAAATAAGCAAGCAGGAAAGTTTGCTATCGGCCAAATACAGAAGAGTTGTCCTGGTTCGAGCGTGGATATGATTCGAAAGGTTTTAAAGGACTTAAAGAAGGCCGGGAAGGTGGAATGTTTAGGTCGCGGGAAAGATGCCTACTGGAAAAAACTTAATTAGGTAATATCGGAGCAATTGGGTAATTTAATAGGTAACAAAGAAGCAAAGAAAGGAGAAGAAAGAATTAAGTGACACGCCACTTGTGAAAGAATTAAGTGACACGCCACTTGTGGGACTAGTTGCGGAAATGTAAACAAAAATATTTTAGATATGTGCTTTAAGGTATTGTATCTTTAGTGATCATTCTAGCGAATTTTATTTAAATGATAGAGCGATAATTTTTTTATTTCTTTCATCAGAAAATCAATAATAAATATCTACTCATAAAAAAGAAACTTTCTATGATTTGAGTTTTAGCTTACAAAAATAATTTTTATTTATTCTGTCTCCAGCAAGTATCATGTTCAAGTTAGTGAGAAAAAAACGCAAGCACGATTAATTTTTTATTATTAGCTGAAATCAACAGTATTTTTTATCCAGCTACGAGCGAGGAGTTCTTTGAAGGAAATAAAATGATTGAACATTTCTTACCCATAAATGCATATCGGTCTCATATCGTCTTCTTCTGATGTTAAAACTATTTTTACCTTCATCCCCATGGCCCTTGCATATTTATTCAATGTTGAAAGTTTTAAATCTTTTCTTCCTTCGATTTTAGATACTTCTGATTGAGTTAATCCCTTTAACTCCCCTTGAGACAGGGGGTATTTAGTGCTCATATATCTTTTTTTCTCGTTTATAAAATTATATTCAAAGAACATTGCTTGCCGGTCTGCCGGCCAACCTTATGGGGCCTAACAAACGGCCCCTCGATTTGGCCCGGCATGACCTGGCATTGTACTAGTATTTTTTTCTCTCTCTAGTAGTTCTCCTGTGGCCTTAATTAATGACTCCCAGATAAACCCAACCATCTCTCTTGCACAAGCAACTTTCGCTTTATTCCTAATCTTACCTCTAGCAAGCAACCTTCTTCCTTTTTCACTCTGTCGATGCATGCAACGATCGGCAATCTCAATATATTTAGGATTAATTTCCATACGTCTTTTTGTTAACCAACGTGATACTTTAACTGGCATGAACGAATATTGATTTGCTTCAATGATAGCAGTTCTAACATAATGATTACCCATTTTAGTAATATTTTTTTTCTTCTCTTTACCACCAGAGGAAGATTCTCTTATATCAAACCCTAAATAAGAGCATAGTTTTTTAGGATGAACAAATCTTTTTATATCTCCAAGTTCTGTTATTATAGTCATAGCGGAGAGGGTTTCCAGACCACGATAGCAAACAAGTGAATCCACTTTTTCTTTATATTTTGGAAGCAACGATAATTCTTTAATTTTTAGATCATAAAAGCTGATTGTGGTTTCTAGTTGATTATAAGATGACAAAAGCGTTTCTAAATTAATTTTTAATGACATATTCTCAAGTGTTTTAATTTTTGAAACCAACCAGTTCATATGTTTAGTGGTAAAATAATCCTTCAAGGATGTTTCGGTTCTATAACTAATAGAATAACGTTTACAGATGGATATTATAAATCGTTTCATTCGTTTAAATTGATCTACTAGGTGTGCTCTAGCACGAATTAGATCACGGTCTGCTTCATCTTCAATTGTTGGTATATAAATTTTTTCTAAAAGTCCTTGTGAATAATATTTTGCCAATTTTTCTGAATCGATTCTATCGGTTTTAATCTTATCACCTGGACTCCTAGGTATAAGTGATGTCGCTACTATTTCACAATCAATCCCTTCTTTGCGAATATTCCTGCATAGGTCGAATCCAAGATAAGTACTTTCATAGCACATTCTGATTGATTTTAAATCTGATTGAAGAGATTTAATTTTTTCAATTAAGTGAGTGGATGTTGGTCGCGTTTTAAAAGGCATTAATTCCCCACTATTTGGATTGAGTATTGAGAAATAAAGTGACACGCGACTTTTGGGACTAGTTGCGGAAATGTAAATAAAAGTATTTTAAGTGTGCGCTTTAAGTGGTTGTGTTCTTATAATCATTCCAGTGAATTTTATTTAGTCGATAGAGCGATAATTTTTTTATTTCTTTTAATCAGATAATCAAATAATAAATATCTATCCATAAAAAAGAAACTCTCTATAGATTTAAATTTTAACTTACAAAAATAAATTTTATTTATTCCATTTCTAACGAATATCATGCTTAAGTTAGCAAATAAGAGTAGCATAAAACAAGACACGCAACTTTTAGGACTAGTTGAATTAGTATTTCATTTTGTGTTTTGTGTTTTTTTACTTTGTTTATTTTATATTTGAAATAAATCATAGTAACTGCACTCTATCCCTTTCAAAGTCAAAAACATAAAAGACTCTAATCACTTTTTTACCACTATTAAACGTAGTTCTTTTAACTTCATTATTTTACTTCCATTTGTTACAAAGAAGAAAATATTTCTGGTTACATAGAATTTTTTTACCCATTAATAAAAACTAGAAGATCGAGTTGCACATATATCTCCAAATTAGATTTTTCAAAAACTCTAGAGGGTCTTTGATTACATATTAAGCAACTTAAGCAACTTAAGCAACTTCATCAGGCGCAGATAAAACACAAACACTTATCATCACTATTTCTTCGTGAGTTAATTCATCTTCTAAGCATGACCAAAAAATCAAATCTCTTTTGTCGACAGGTATATTTGCAAACTCAGGAATGGTCATATGAATATGAATAAATCCTGACTTTGTTTTTTTTATCTCTTTATGGGTAGGATGTAGATTACATTTTACAAGACAAATATCAACTGCTTTTTCTATGCTTTTTTTATAGTTATTTTTCATATCGGCCCCTAGCTATTTTGAATTTAAATATTCAATCAAAACAATAATAGCACTAATAAATCTTCTAGCTTCATTCAAATTACCTTTATTAGGATTGTATCTTAAACTAGTTCTCCATTTATTGGCGAGATTAAAACTACTTGACAAGAATAATGATTTGAAAATTGGTTCATAGAGTTTCGTTTCTTTTAATAATAAATTCAAATCATGTCCTCTGTTAGAGAATAACCAAGGTTTATTTAATTCTTCAAGATACAAAACATTATTGTAAGTACAGATATGATACTTAAGCATACATTCTAGGGCATATCCTCCTAAATAAATGCACCCTGATGGATATTTTAATTTTAAAAATTCTGCTTCTTCCAATCTCAGCAATGCTGCTTGCCTGAATATTGTTTTTCGTGTGTGCTTATATTGTTCCATTATATAACTCTCCTTTTATTTTTTCTAATTGTTTTTATATTGATCTCTTTTCCTTATATCCAAAATACTGAACCAGAGGGACATCACTTTCTTTGTCCGAATCAAGTATCATACAAATACACATGTCTCAAAGATATGTTAATATCACTGTGTCCCATTGTTTTCTGTAGTTTCGAAAGTGAAAAAGAAAAAAAGTAAAGTATATAAGAAAATAAAGAAAATAAAGTGACACGCCACTTGTGGGACTAGTTGCGGAAATGTAAATAAAAATATTTTAGATGTGTGCTTTAAGGTATTGTATCTTTAGTGATCATTCTAGCGAATTTTATTTAAATGATAGAGCGATAATTTTTTTATTTCTTTCATCAGAAAATCA
>JADFZW010000019.1 GCA_015232355.1 Oligoflexia bacterium | reverse complement strand
ATTTGCCGGCCATCTCCCCCATCTAGAAGGAAAAAAAAACTAACTAAGAGAAGAATAATTTACATAATTATACTTAACTATCTTGGTCAGTATCTCTCGGCCGACCGAAGGGAGGAAGAGGGCCGCCATTTAATAATCAAAGTATTGAAAAAAGAACGTCGGCCCGTGCACAAGGGACTTTCATTGTGGATAAATTAGAACAACTACATCATAATCATATTCGATAAAAATACAAAAAAAATATGTAAAGTTTTTATTAAAATTATCGATATGAAGAAGCAAATAATTAAAGTCAAAAAATTATTTCTATACTTGAGTAAAAAATATAACGACAAAGTCGGTGAAAAATAAACCACTGACAAAATCGCTGAAAGACAACACATACTCGATACATGTTCAAAATACTCAATACCACATACTTAATATGTTAATATATTAACATATTAATCTTATTTATATTTTGTTATGTTATATAGTAATGGATGAGGATTGTATGAAGATAATATGTTTTTTAAGTAGTTTTATGTTATTTATTGCTTTTACTTCTACGTTTATAACAACTACATTAGCATGTGATGATAAAGATGATAATCACAATTTATATCAGGTAAAAAGTGCTTTGGATGCTGATGTGGAAAGTAGGGTTTTTTGTAAAGAACCAACACCTTTCAAGGTAACACTCTATAAATTTGCAGCTAATGTTTTTGAATGTAAATTGCAATTTGCTTATGATCTTAATGATGAACAAATTGGAAAAAAGAAAAAACAGAACATTCCACTGCTTATAAAAAGAAATGGAAAAATTTATTTTTATGGAAAAGATCTAAATAATAAAACTAAGAAAACTGAAATTTATCTAGGGAGTATAGAAGAATTGAAAGATATTCTTCCGAAAAATAGTACTAAAAATAGAGATCGATCAAAGCAGGAACTGGATGAAGAAAAAATCAAGTTGGGAGAAATTTGTGCTTTAATTAAAGAGAAGGGAGGAGCTGTAGAGAAAATAAATGGCAAAAGTAGCAGCGATATTTTAAAAGGAATTGTTGGACTTGCAAGCATTGGTAGTGTGTTTCAAAATGAAGCAATTGAATTAATAGGAGAGTATGTTTTAAATGATAGCGCTGGACATCTTGCTCTTGGTGTAAGTAACGATAAAGGAGATATGATAAACTACCTATCTTGGCCATTTGGATTTTCCTATCGCGAGGATTTGATAAAATATAATATGATTAATTCTGGTCGTAATCAACGTGTTCCAACACAAATATCTTTTTGTATCTCTAAAGAACGCTATCTTTATTATGCTAAACAACTTCGAAAGACTGAGTTTTGGCATGATCGAGAGGATATTAGTGTTCAAACTAATTTTATTTATATGAGAGAGAATTTGAATGAAATAATAAAACATAGAGGATATGTAGATCAGATGGCCAATGAAAAATTAAAACATAGCTTGATTAATTTTTTCAATAAAAAAGTTGCACCTCAAATTGTTATTGATTTGAAAAATAAAAAGAAAATAGAAAGTGACAGTATTTTACAAACAATACTTCCAGCGTTAAAAAAAATATTAAATATAAAATCAGTTGATTCGATTTTAAATACATATTTGAAAAATTATTTAGATTATTTTATTGGTTATCATAAAAATTCCTATCAACTTTCTAAAGAAGAGTATAGTCAATTTGAAAAAGATAATGAGAACTATTTAAAAAAGATGGTCTCTATCCTCGAATATGATTCTTCGCCAGCTGATCTTGATAATTGTTTTCTTTTAAATCAAGAGTCACATCAATCTTTATTTAAATCAGATAAAGATAATTGTGTTATTCTTTTTAAAAAATGTAAAAAAGATTTTGACCTTACTTTGCAAAAAAGTAATGAGAATAGTAAGAGTAACAAAAAACTTCTTAGACAGGTAAATAAATTTTGTAGCGAATTCAACAAGTATCAGGAAAATATTTTTCGTATGTCCAAAAAGGATAGTATGTATGGAAAAAAATTTGATCAATTATCCGGATTAATAGGGCATAAGGATGATGGGAGTAGATATAATTGTGCTGATGTGATCGTCGAGGCATTAGATTTTATATTTGCTGAAAATAAATCTTTCTTTCCAAGAAAAGCAAACATTCCTCGCATACCTCATTTGGCGCTGGGTAAATTAGAAGAAAAATTAAATAGCATAGATGATAAAAATACAGGTATATCTCCACTGCCATTATTATCATCTCTATCATCTCTATCATCTATTTCTACAGATGATACTTATAATAATATGATTTTTGCAAAGAAAGATTTTGTTCAAAAAAATCTCTTGCCTGGTCAAAAGATCAATATACGTTATGATGTATATTCTCGTCTAACAAAATTTGGAAACTATTGTTTACAACCAGAAACAATACGTAGATGTAGTCCTTTGATTACAATGGAAATTTATTTTTGCTCATCATCTTTGGAAAATACTTGTTACACTGATCTGTTTATAACAAAAAATAATAACATTAAAAATCAGAATCAGAAACAAATTCATAATACGATCTTATCGCAACAAATATATTACCCCGTCACTACGGATGGAGGTATTCCTATAGATGTGAAAATTCAAATCCCCATCGAAGCAAAAATAATGTTAGTAAGATTTTTAAATGAACAAATGTCAATGAGCTCAAGTGAGATAGAGCATATCTATCGTTTTGATCCTGCAGTTAATGACTTAGAAATGGAATCTTTCTATACCTATTATCTTAAATAAATTTTTTTTAGAAAATTGCCAACTTAGAGAGGCAAGTAATTTTTGCTAAACAATTTGTAAATACTTACTAACTAGTTATAATCAAAAGAAAAATTCTTAAAGTGGATTAAAATAATAGGGATTGTTGATATTTATGATAACTTTGTAATTGGATATTAATAGTTTTATGTTTGTATTTTGTATATTAAAGAAGGTAAAGATAAATAATTAAGAGAGTGCTTTATGAAGAATTTTGATGAAATAAAGTCAGTACTATCTGAAACACAAAAGTATATTAAATTAACTAGGGCATTGATTATTAGTAGAATTTTAAATGGACTGAGTGATTTAGATAAAGAACAAAAATTGAAAATGGATGAACAATTAAAGGAAATAAAAAGAGATTTAGGAATGAATGATGGAGAATTTTCTAAGGCGTTAAAAGAGTTGGAACATAAACATAATCAAGAGTACTTAAGAAGATCTTCAGATACGAATAGTGGACAAAAAGATTCCACGATAAATGCTAGCAGTAAAGGGAATACTACAAATGGTGGTAACAGTAATAACGGAGCTAATAATAAAGAAAAAGTAACAACTATGAATACCACTAATAACAATAGCAATAAAGAAGTAACTAAAGAGAGTAGTACTAAAGAAATTAGTAAGGAAAGAGAATTAGAGGGAGAGATCACCGGTTCTTTTAAAGTAGTTACTAAAAGAGCATATTGCTTAAATAAAAAATGTAGAAATAAATTCATGGTGACAGTTATTACTGCTCAACCTGTAAATAAGCGTTGTTCAATTTGTGGAAGTGATAGTGCTATTTTGTTAGAAGTAGCTACACCGGAGAGAACTTCACAAAATCAAGATAATGAAGAAAATGGTAAAGAATCTTAAATAAATTAAATAACATCTAAAGTTTTTTAATCTACATCCGATAATTGAAAGAGTTCTAAAAAATGAAATTTGCATTTTTTTGATGTTTTATTTTATTTACCAGGATGTAATTATGTTAAGAAGCTTTTCTGAATTTAAATTTTACCAATCCTTTAGAGTTCCAGTCGAGGAAGCTGACGAAATTAGATTCTTGGTAGAAATTACCAATGAAAATGGGGACGCTGAATATATTGATGATGCCAAATTAGTGGACGTTAGTGTTAATGGTGTGGGATTCACCTCCAAAAAAAGATTGGCAGTAGGTGATGATTTACGAATATCTATTCATTTTAAGAGAGTTCATCTGGATTTAGACTCACAAATCGTTCGTTCTTTTAGTGGCGGTGTTAGTGAGGAGATGGCGTTACTTTATGGAGCAGAGTTCGAGGAAGGTGATAACGAAGAGATTAGAAGATTTTTAGAATTGTATATACATAGCTTTTCTCCTGATAGATTAAAAGACTCTATGGTAGAGATGGCGCTTACCAATCGCTACTCAAGTGCCGCTGAAGGTTTAGAGATGTTTTCACTCTTAATTTCGCTCTTCAAAGATATGACAGATTTTGCTGAAAAGAGTGATTTTGTTGGAAATGTCTTGGAAGAGGTTACTCGAGCGATGAATGCTCAACGATCCTTAGTCTTTTTAGTTAATCCAGAGACCAATGAATTAGAGTTGTATGCTGCTTATGGAATGGAAAAGAAATTATTAAAATTTGATTATCGTAAGGGAATTGCTGGATCGGTTTTCACTACGGGAGTTGCAATAAATTTAGATGCTCTTAGTGATTCATCAAGAATGTCTCCAGAGTTAGATGAATTAATTGGTCATAAAACTAAATCAATAATTTGTAATCCGATTACCAATAGAGAAGATAAGGTTATTGGTGTAGTGGAAGTTATCAATAAAAGAAATGATGAACGATTTAATAATGAAGATGAGAAGACTATGAAGGTGGTCTCATTAGTGTTCTCTTCTGTTTTTCATAATTTCAATCCAATTTCAAATGAATCAACAATTAGAAAATTTAGTGGCCCAAGCGATAGACAACATGTGATGATTGGAAAATCAAAGGCAATTGTAAATTTAAGAAATGCTATTGTACGGTTGAAAGATCTTGATTCTCCTATTTATATTTATGGTGAACCAGGTACGGGAAAATCTCTTTTCTCAAGAATCATTCACTATGAAGGAAAGAGAGGACTCAATCCATATTTTGAGATTAATTGTGGCGGACATGATGAAGCTTACGTTGAAAAGATGTTGTTAGGTGGTGATGAACCATCAAAATTAGTGAGCTGTCAAAAGGGAAGTGTTCTCATTCATGAAATTCATCATCTTCCTCTTAGATTGCAAGAGATGCTATATCAGATTTTAGACAAAGGAATAATACCAGGATCAAACAGAGACGGTGGTAGTGGTGTACCACTCGATGTAAGAATAGCAGTAACTTCTACAAAGAGTTTGGATAAATTGGTGGCCGAAGGTAAATTTAATAAAAATCTTTATGAAATTTTAGTGAAGTCATATCTGCACATTCCTCCTCTGAAAAAGAGAGAAGAGGATGTAAAAGAATTGATAAATTATTTTTTGAAGATAGAGTGTAAGGCACATGGTTTGTTACTTAAAAGTTTTGCACCATCAGTGATGAAATTATTTTATGAATATGAATGGCCAGGCAATGTTAAGGAACTAAGAAGTTGTGTAGAGAGAGCAATTGTATATAATCCAAAATCTCATGTGATTAGCAATATAAATAATATGGCCACTCCTCTCTTTGATAACAGCAAAGTTGGTCAAAGATTGTTTGAGGAGATTCCTCATGCATCTGACTCCAGTATAGTTTTAAAGGACAGAATATCCGTTATAGAGAGACAAATCATTTTGACAGAGATTAAACGCAACAATGGTAATAAATCTAAAGCGGCGAGAGAGATGGGAATAAGTAGAGAGGCATTACGTAAAAAATTGATGCTGAGTCAGGAGATATTGGATGCACTCGAAGGATATAAAACACAGCAACAGCAGGAGCAAGCTGACAAAGAGAAGAAAGTTGCATAAAAATCTTGCTTAAAAATCTTGCTTAAAAACTCGCATAAAATTAACTTACAATTCACTGAAAAATTATTGTATCCATACTCTTAATAAATTAATTATAAATTAATTATAAATTAATTATAAATTGATTATAAATTTATTATGGAGAAAGATATATGTCAAAACGAGTTCTCTTTGGAACAGATGGTGTGAGAGGTAAAGCAAATATTTATCCGATGACAGGTGAAGTGGCCATGGCCTTAGGAAGGGCGGTAACTTCTTACTTTCAACGTTTCAAAAAAAATTATAGGCCAATGATTGTTATAGGAAAGGATACTAGACTTAGTTGTTATATGTTGGAACAAGCATTTTCAGCTGGGGTATGTTCTCAGGGTGGTAGGGCCATATTAACAGGACCACTTCCTACTCCTGGTGTAGCTTTTGTTGTGGAATCGATGAGAGCAGATGCTGGAGTAATGATCTCTGCTTCTCATAATGAATTTTCAGATAATGGGATTAAGATTTTTGATAGTAAAGGACATAAATTACCAGACGAAGTGGAGTTGCAATTAGAGGAGATGGTTTTAAATCCATCTAGTATTGAACAAAAAGTTGATGGTGAATTGGGGAACACTAGACGGCTAGATGAAGTTATTGGTCGCTATATTGTTCATGCAAAATCTGCTTTTGATCCCAATAAAAGTTTAGATGGAATGAGGTTAGTTGTTGATTGTGCTCATGGGGCCGCATACAAAGTTGCACCAATGGTATTTTCAGAGTTGGGAGCGGAGGTGTTGGTTTTAGGTGCCTCTCCTAATGGAACAAATATAAATGAAAACACAGGGGCGATGTTTCCAGAGGCATGTGCAGATAAAGTTATTCGTTATCGTGCTGATTTAGGAATATGTTTGGATGGAGATGCAGATAGAATAATAATGGTTGATCATTTAGGTAATGTAGTTAATGGCGATAAGATAATTGGTATTTGTGCGAAGTTTTTACGAGATAAAGGTGAGCTTAAGTCTGGTGATGAGATTGTGGGAACTGTAATGTCTAATATCGGACTTGAACATTATATTACTTCACTGGGATTAAAACTTGCTCGAACAAAGGTTGGTGATCGTTATATAATAGAGCATATGTTAAAGACTGGTGCTACATTTGGAGGTGAACCCTCAGGACATGTTATCTTTAGAAACTACTCTACAACTGGAGATGGTATAATCTCTGCTCTAAAAATTATCGAATGTATGGGCCACTATCGAGAAACTTTGCACGACTTGGTTTCGGAGGTAGTACTCTATCCTCAAGTGCTAAGAAATGTTTCGGTTAAATCTAAAACGCCTTTAGAGAGTGTTCCTAAAGTGATGGAGGCGCAGGAAAAAGCTTTAAAAGATTTAGGAGGAAAGGGACGAGTAGTACTTCGCTATTCAGGAACTAGTTCGCTTGTTCGCTTGATGGTTGAAGGAGAGGAGATAGAGATGGTTAACAATGTTAGCAAAGAATTGGAAAAGGTTTTAGTGGAAGAGTTGATTTAAAAAAAGAAAAAAAGAAAAAAAGAAGGGGAAAATATTATGGTTCGTTTAGGAGTGAATATTGATCATGTGGCCACAATTAGGCAAGCAAGAGGTGAAGAGTATCCAAGCATAGTTGCGGCCGCTAGAACATGTTTCATGAATGGAGCAGATCAGATTACCATTCACTTGAGAGAGGATAGAAGACATATTCAAGATACAGATGTTTCCGCTGTGAAGTTAGTGACTAGAGAATTTTCATTACCACTTAATTTAGAGATGGGTTGTAGTGATGAGATTATTAAAGTTGCAATTGAGAGCGCACCTGACTGGGTTTGTTTAGTTCCTGAAAATCGTCAAGAGAGAACTACGGAGGGTGGACTTAATCTTTTAGATAAGATGAATTTTGCGAGAGTAAAAGATGCTATCAAACAATTAAAGAGTGGACTTCCAAATTTAAAGATCTCGCTCTTTATAGAGTCTAATCCAGATATTTTAAAACAAGTTAAAGAGTTATCAGCACCAGCAGTTTCAGCAGTAGAGATTCACACTGGTGATTATGCCAGAGCTTTTTTAAATGAAGATGATTTGCAACCATTTTTTGCAAGTTACACCAGATCTAGAGAGATGGTTAAAGAGATGAGATTGGGTTTTCATGCTGGTCATGGATTGACCTATGAGAGTACATTGGCCCTTCTAAAAAAGGGTTTTTTTGAAGAGTTCAATATTGGCCATTGGATAATTTCAGAGTCAATATTCCAAGGATTAGGTAGTGTGGTTAAAAAATTAAAGGAGGCGATAAATGCCAATGCCAATACAAATGCGCGTGGTTGATGCTCAATTGATGAGAGAGATAGAAAAGAGGGCATCTGATAATTATGGTTTAACTGAATCATTGATTATTGAGAATGTGGGATTTGAAGGTAGTTTATTAATAGATAAAATTATTAAAAAGCATTTTAAAATAAATCAAAATATTACAGTGGCGTTTGTTGTGGGTAAAGGAAATAATGGCGCTGATGGAATGTCGATTGCTCGTCATCTACTAAATAATCATGGAGATAATTATAGGAACAATCTTTTTGTTTACACTCTATATCCGCTAGAGGAGTGTTCAAGTGAATTACAAAGAACACTGAAAATGGCCGCAAGTTATGGAGTAAAAATAAGGGATGAATTAAGTCACCTCAAAAGTAACAGCAATATAGAAACCAAAGAAACCAAGATTGTTGTAATAGATGCAATTTTAGGAACAGGAGTAAGGCATCCTTTACCTCCATTACTTGAAAATGCTTTTAAAATTATTAATAACTGTAGCGATTTAACTATATCAGTAGATATCCCATCTGGAGTTCATGGTGATAGTGGAAAAGTTGTAAGTGATAGTGTGAATGCAGCAGTGAGGGCCAACTATACTTTAGCGATTGGAACTTATAAGGTGGGACACTTTTTTTCACAGGGATTAAAGTATAAAGGAAAATTGCTTAGATTAAGGGCCGGTTTTGCAGATGAGTTGTTTTATGTGAATAAAGAAAGCGATAAAGATAGCAATAAAGATAGCAATAAAGATAGCGAGCAACTAGTGATCGAGAAGGTAGCTGAGCAAGAGATTAAAAAGTATATAAAGCAAAATCTCATTTTAAGAAATCAGTACGCACATAAAAATGATTATGGCCATCTTCTAATAATAGGTGGAGGAAGAGGATTAAGTGGTGCTGCTCATTTGGCGGCCGATGCTGCTTCTAAAGTGGGCACAGGTCTAGTTACTATAGCAACCTATAAAGAAAATTTTTTGGAGCTCAATCAGCATAAATCAAAAAATATTATGATAAGAGAGATTGGAAGTATCTGCGAAAATAATTTAGATCTAGATCATGATGAAATAAACAAGAAATTTAGTTCAGTAATAATTGGACCAGGATTAGGATCTGAACTTAAAAATAAACAGTTGAATAAAAAATTATTGGAGGAGTTAATACTGAACTTTCAAGGTCCACTAATTATCGATGCCGATGCAATTAATCTGCTATCATTTAATGATCAAACTGATATGAAATTAATAAAGAGTAGATTTGATCGTGGTTGGATTACACTTATGACTCCTCATCTAGGAGAGTTTGCAAGATTTATTGGTGTTGATAAAGGGGTGATGGAGAATGATTTACTTGCATTTTTTATCAATACATTAGAGCGAATCAATTTTTTTGTACTTGTAAAAAGTTCAGCGCTCTATCTTCTAGGGAATAAGAATATCAGTATTTACCACTCTGCTAACTCAGGATTGGCCAAAGCTGGAACTGGAGATGTTTTAGTTGGAATCTTGGGAGGTATCTGCGCTCAAAAATTTAATTTTAGAGAGGGTTTATCAGATCCATCATCTTCGGTTAAAATAATATTAAGTGGTGTATATATTCATTCGTTGGCAGCAAAATTTGCGGCCAGAACATTTAGTGAGAATTCTTTGTCACCATTAGATATTATTAATAATTTGAGTAATGTTTTCTTAAAACTTTCCGATGCTAGACAGTGTATATGATCATTTAGCGATTTAGTGATTTGTGATTGAAAAGTGATTAAAAAATAAAACTTAAAAAACAAAGGAGTTACTTTGTCACAAAAAAAAGAAGTTAGAAGTTGGAAAAAAGTATACGAAAATGATCTACCATATGTTGTTAGCGAATTAAAAGAGGCAATTTCAAATGCAAGACCTTCTATGATTATTTTGACTGGAGAGTTGGGAGTTGGGAAGACAAGTTTTGCTAAAGCTTTTGCAACCGACGGAACTTTACAAAGTCCAACCTACTCAGTTTTAAGTGAGACGATGACAGTTGCTCATGCAGATTTTTATCGAATCGCTGATGTCTCTGAAGTGATTCATTTAGAATTGGGACTCTATCTTGAAAGCAAGGAATTTTTTTTGGTAGAGTGGGGTGCAAAATATTTGGGATCACTCTTTAGAGAAGTGGATGAAAAATTTACTCCATTCGAATTAGTAATCGAAATAAATTCTAAAAAAAATGCACCAAATAAAGATGCTAATGGTGCAGAGATACCGTCGAGAGATTATTTTCTATATAAGGTCGATAGGTCAAGTTATTAAATATTTAATCTGCCATGATTTGCCATGATGCTAAAATGATTCAAAAAAAAATTATATTTTTTTTTATTACTTGTTGACGTCATTTGATCAAAAGAGACATACTATTTTCTATATACTATGAAAGTTTGTACGAAGGTTTTTTTATTTATTTTTTTTTGATTTTTATATTTATACATTTCGAAAATAATCGTGCAATATATTCATATAAGTAATTAAATAACGAAGTAAGTGAAGTAATTTGTTTTTGGGGGGATTTGTTAAGAGTATCCTAAAAGAAATAAGAATAAATAATATTTTCTTTTTTTTAGATAATATTTTTAAGCTAGGAAATGCTTGTCTGGGGATAATGACAGGCGGAAAATACGGGTTTAGGATTTCAAAGAATAAAGGAATGGAGGACAGTAAATGAGATTAACATCAAAAGGGCGTTACGCAGTCAGGGCCATGTTGGATTTAACATCACATACAAATGGTAATCCAGTAAGGCTACAAGAGATTTCTACAAGACAAGGTATCAGCTTGCACTATCTAGAGCAACTATTTAGAAAATTGAGAAATGGTAGAGTTGTTAAATCAGTTAGAGGTCCTGGTGGTGGATATGTTTTGGCCAGAAGTATGGATGAGATTTCTGTAAAGGATATTCTTGATTGTGTAGGTGAGAATATTAATCCTGCAAGAGATATTGTTGGATCAGATGATGAAAGTGCAAACACAATTGAGTTTAATCTCTCTAAAGGTTATTTCGAAAATCTAGGTATAATTATGCAAGAGTATCTAGAGACAACATCACTTGGAGATTTGATTAGAAAATCTAAAGATATTAGAATCGATGCTATTGCGAATGGTGTTCACACCAGCATTGAGCATGCAAACTCTCCAGAAATTTCAGTTTAGTTTAAAGTAAGTAATTGAGAGGTTTGATACAATTTAATGTCTTCTTCTAATGGCGCGATTAATTTGAATGTCACTTCGAAGAGACAGAGACGTTTGTATCTCGATTACAACTCCACTTCTCCGTTACTTCCATATGTAGCTAAACAACTCTTTGATAAATCCAACAAACATTTTGTTGATATCATAGGTAATTCTTCCTCTACCCATTCATCAGGAAAGAATAGTAAAAGATTATTTACTTTTGTTTCAGATTATCTTTTGGATTATTTTAATCTTAAAAACACTCACAAAGTTTTATTTCATTCGGGTGCTACTGAAGGAATAAATATTGTGGTTAAGGGATGGGCACTAAAGCGGCCGAGGTCATCGTTTTATTTTTCGCCAGTAGATCACTCTGCAATATGGAGTGTGGCCGATGATCTATCGTTGTATGCTTCAATTAATAATAATAACAATATAAAGTTATCTCACATTCCAGTAAATAGTAATGGTGAATATCAATATGGTGAAAATAGTGAGAATGGATTTGAGAATGGATTTGAAAATGGGTTATTGAATTTTACCTATGTAAATAATGAAACTGGAGTAGTGAATTCACTTGAAGAGATCGTTGCACTCAAACGAAAATATCCATCACTTTTAATTCATGTCGATGCAGTTCAGTTGCCAGGTAAGATAGAAAATTTTCACTCATTAGATCCGAATATAGATTTTTATACCTTTTCTGGACATAAGTTTGGAGCGCTTACTGGAGTTGGTTTTACTTTTATAAAAAATGGCGTAGAAAACCAAATTCATCCTTTAATTAGTGGTGGTGGACAACAGCAAAATCTTCGCTCGGGCAGTGAAAATTTACATGGCATTTACTCCCTAATGTTGGCACTCGAATATTTGCGAAAACATTTTTCCTATGATGAGCAATTACAAGCAAAAGTATATTTTGAAAAGGAGCTAAAAAAATTTTTAGGTGGTACTTGTAGTAGTAGTAGAGGTGAAATAGTTGGTTGTGGGGCCAAGAATAGAGACCTATCGACTGTAATGTTTATTTTATATAATTGTAAGAGTGATATTTTGCAAATGGCATTTGATTTGGCCGGTATTGATGTTAGTCGTGGTTCAGCTTGTAAAGCGCAAACAGTGGAAGAGAATCGAGTGTTGTTAGCAATGGGGTATCCCTCTGAGATGTCAAAAAAAGCAATAAGAATTTCGTTTTCAACATATATGACTTTGAATAAAGCAAAAGTCTATTTTCAAAAGACAAAAAAAATTCTTGAAAGATTTGTTAAATAAATAAATAATTTTTTTTTCAATGGAAGCGCAAATGACAGATATAGATGTAGATATAGATGTAGTAAATGCTAATAATAGACGTATAAGAATTGATTCCTTAAAAAAATTGTTAGCTAGTAGAATTGTTATTTTAGATGGGGCCATGGGAACTATGCTGGAAGCGAAGGGAGTACAAGGGGTATATGAACTGTTAAATATAAATGCTCCTGAAATTATCGAGAGCATTCATATGGAATATCTTGCGGCCAATGCTGATATAATTAAGAGTAATACTTTTCAGGCGCAAAATGTTGTTTTAAGAGAGCATGGACTTGATGTTGATATTAATACTAATGTGAATGCCTATAAATTGAGCTTGCAAGGTGCAAAGATAGCAAGAGAAGCTGTAAGAAAACATGAATCTAAATCTGCTTTTGTTGCTGGGGCCATAGGTCCGACCACTAAATCACTTTCTCTCGATGGCGAAACCTACGACTTTGATAAAATGCAATCTGATTACTACAGTGGAGTTTGTGGTTTATATGATGGAGGAGCAGATTATTTTTTACTAGAGACTGCTCACGATACATTAAATATTAAAGCAGCAATGTTAGCGATAGAAAAATTGCACCAACAATTGCTTTCCAAAAATCTTCCTACTTTGCCAGTTGCAGTTTCAGTAACAATCAATAGTGTAGGCCAAATGTTGGCCGGTCAGAGTTTGCCAGCGCTAGTAACTTCACTCGAGCATTTTGATCTTTTGTATCTAGGATTAAACTGTTCGATGGGAGCTGAGATGATGGAAGAGCATTTGCGAGTATTGAGTAAGTACTCTCCATTTCCAATCGCAGTGGCACCCAATGCAGGAATGCCCGATGAGAATGGAAAATATGAGAGTGATAATAGAGCTGAAGAATTTATAAAATCTATGGAAAAGTATATGCAGCAGGGACTGCTCAATGTGGTGGGTGGTTGTTGTGGTACAAATCCAGAGTATATCAGACGACTTTCCGTTGGATCCTGTAAATATTCAGCGAGAGAGAATAGAGAAAATAGAGAAAATAAGAGGGGAAATTTTCTATCACAGATAGATGTTTTATCTTTGAATGAAAAAAAACGCCCGATCTTAGTGGGCGAGAGAACTAATATTTTTGGATCAAAAAAATTTAAATCTTTAATCCAATCTAAAAATTTTGAACAAGCGGCGGAGATTGCTAAGATGATGGTTAAAGATGGTGCTGAGATTGTAGATGTATGTTTGGCCGATCCTGATGGTGATGAGCTGAGAGATATTGAGAAATTTTTAAATGTTCTGACAAAAAAAATTCGTGTGCCGATAATGATAGATTCAATGGATAGTGCTGTTGTTGAGTCGGCATTGAAGAGATTACAAGGTAAATGTATTATCAATTCAATTAATTTAGAAAATGGAGAGGAGAGGTTTGCGAAAGTTGTTGGATTGGCCCAAAAATATGGTGCTGCTTTAGTAGTTGGTACAATTGATGATGATTCTGGCCATCCTGCTTATGATAGTGAGAGAAAAATTGCAATAGCAAAAAGAGAGTATCAATTATTAACAGAAAAGTATGGAGTGTTGGCGCAAAATATTTATTTTGATACGTTGGTTTTTCCACTTGCAACTGGAGAGAGTAATTTAGCAAATAGTGCCGCCGAAACTCTGAGGGCCGTACGTGAAATAAAGAAACTCTTCAAAGGAGTAGGTGTAAAAACAATTTTAGGAATATCAAATCTATCTTTTGGACTTCCAATAGAATCAAGAGATATTTTGAATTCAGTTTTTCTTCATCAGGCAGTGGAGGCCGGCCTTGATTTAGCGATAGTTAATCCTAAAAAGATTTTCAAGATGGAGGAATTATCTACAGAAGAAATTAAGCTAGCAGAGGATTTAATATTTAATCGTGACGGTCAGGCGCTTAGCAGAGTTGTTGATTTTTACAAGCAAAAACAAAAAAGAAGTGAATCTACAGAGAAAAAGATCATCATACAAAACAAAGATAGTATTATAAAAAATATTGAGCAAGCAGTAGTTGATGGTCTTATAGGTGAATTACAACAAAGCATAGATTTTCTATTAAAAAATGGTATGACTTCATATCAGATAATAAATGGACCACTACTTAATGGAATGCAAAGGGTGGGAGAACTTTTTTCTGAGAATAAATTAATTATTTCAGAGGTGTTACAGTCAGCGCAGGTGATGAAGTGGTCGATAGATTATTTAAATGTTGGCAAGAAAGAATTACAAAAATCGCATGAATCTCATGAATCTCATGAATCGCAAAATAAACTCTTATTAGCAACGGTTAAGGGTGATGTACATGATATTGGAAAAAATTTAGTTGAAATTATTTTTTCAAACAATGGTATTTTCGTAGTAGATTTAGGTGTCAAAGTCCCAGATGAAGAGATTGTTAAAAATTATTTTATTCATCGACCAAGTATAATTGGCCTGTCAGGGCTTTTAATAAAATCTGCTTATCAGATGATTGAAACTTTGAAATCATTAAATGAAGCGAATATAAAAGTGCCAGTGATTGTTGGAGGAGCGGCAATAACTAAAAACTTTGTACAAAATAAATTGCAACCAATTTATGCTGGTAGAGTATTTTATGCCAAAGATGCAATGGAGGGATTATTCTTAGCAAAGAAGATATCTAATTCTAATTCTAATTCTAATTCTAATTCTAATTCTAGTTCTAATTCAACTGCAATTACAACATCGATATCAACTTTAATTTCTGAAGATTACACTACCAACACTATCAACACTGCCGTTAATGTATTAAAAGTAGATTCTTTACCATTTGATGAGATTTTCTCTCATATAAATCGCTCAATGTTTTTTGGTCATCATTTAGGAATTAGTGGTAAATCATTGAGCGCGATTATAAATGGAGAGTGGGATAATCTGAAAGACAATAAAGACAATAATGACAATAAAGATAATGATTACCAGATTTATAAAAAGGCATTGGAGTTAGCATTCAAATATAAAAGCAGTTTTGAATTTAAAAGTGTCTATGCTTGTTTTAATGCGTTTCCAGATTATGATAAAAGGGAAATAATATTAAGAGAAATTTTAAGTGATAGACAGTTAAAAGTTATTAAATGGAATGGAAGTAGAGAGCGTTTACAAACTATTTTTAATTATTCAGATATAAAGAATAATAAAAAAATTGCAATCTTTGTTGCAACTGTAGGAGATAAAATTTTTGAATTGGCAGCATCTATGAAAGAGAATGGTGAGTTTTTAACATTTCATATTTTGCAATCGTTAGCACTATCTTTAGCAGAAGCTTTGAGTGATTATGTTCATAAGATAATTTTGTCTGAATTTACTACCAAGAGATTGTCCCCTGGGTATGCTCAAGCATTTGATATAGAAGTACAAAAAGATATCTTTGATCTTTTGGATCCGCAAAAGCATATAGGTGTAAAGTTATCATCTTCAATGGTTATGTCACCTGTAGCATCAGTTTCTGCATTAATACCTTGGTAGTTGTATATTAATAAGTATTAAGATCGATTAGTGCTTTTTAAGAATACTATGATAAGTACCATTTGCTTTTATTTTTTTGAATCCGATGTTAAAACGATCAAGTATTTCCTTGCTGGTTCCTTTACTGGCCACAAAATATGCACCGATACGAAGATCTTTTATTTTGTGAAAAACCTTTAAGTGATTTTTTTTCAACTTGCCTTTTTCTACAAGAAAAGAGATTGAAAATTGATTAGCGATTAAGAAATCAATTTCACCATTATGTAGTTTTTCAATATTAGTAGCATCATCTTTATTAGTGAATAGATTTTGTCCTTCAGTAAAACCATGTTTTAGGAGGTATTGTTGAGTGTAGTGATCATGTACACTTCCGACTTTAAATTTTTTTAGATCATCTAGATTATTAATTTTATGTTTGTTGCTATTAATTCCATAGATGTGACCAGTATAATATCCCACTTCACTGATCCAAATAAATTTGTCTTCTCTTTCTGGAGTTCTACCACAAGTAAAAGCAATGTAGTTAGGAACATTTTGAAGGTTAGCATAGATGGTTGGCCAAGGTTCAATAACAATCTCTTTTTCAATTTTAGCAGCTTTCATTGCAGCTTGTACTATCTCTGTTGATAATCCTGCTATTTTATTTTCTTTATCTTTATTATCGAGGTATGCGTACGGTGCATAATCTTCGGCCACTAATTTGAAGTCAGGGAGTTTTGATTTTGCACTTACTTGAGCAATAAATTGTGTACTAATTAGCAGAGAACAAAGAAAAATAGTAGATAAGAAGTTAAAGTTTTTCATAGATAGTTTCCTTATAAAAAATAAAAAAATAAAAAAATAAAAAAATAATTACTATCTAAGAATACAATAAATTTTTTATAAAAGAAAATTTTTATATCTCTTCAACCAAGATCAAAGTAAATGGAGTATCTAAATCTACAGGTATATCTTTAGCGTCATCAATGTACATATTATCGCTGAATCCAAGCATTTCAGGCATTGTTTTTATGATGTCAACAATACGTAATTTTGTTTTTGGCAACAATAGATGTTCTTTTTCATCATCTACATCAGATAAATTCATAATGTCTTTTGCTGTTTTAGTAGCAATTATTGCCATTTTAGAAGTATTACCTGAAAACGACCATGCGATAGCTTTATTAGAAGAAGTAGATAAAAAATCAGAGAGAGTTATTTTATCGCCTATTTTTAATTTTTTATTATCAAGTGAACTGGAAATGGGAATTCCATGATAAAAACAACCACTCTTATTTGGTAGTTTACAAACTCCCGAATTAAAAAAATTTGCTATATCTTTCGTGGAATACTTGGTGGAATGTAAAGTTACATCATTTGCACATCTACTACTAAGTGATTCAAGATCATTTGAAAAGAGATTTTTTGAATCCTTAATCATATCATTTATAAATTTCATGGCCTCAGAGAGTTTGCCGCTAAAATGGTCACTGGAATTTGAATAATAGATATTTGTTTGTGGAAGAATATTATCAAGGATTCTTTGACAAATTGTTTGAGAGATCCATCCTAAAGGATTAGATGGATCTGTTAATTGTTCTAAAGATAAAGGAGCAATCCTATTTTGAATATTAATAATCCTACATCCTTGATCATCAGAAAATAATTTGATAGCGGCCATTTCCTCATCAGTTAACTCACTACACTTAGATCTATCTATGGTACAAAGTGATTCCTTATCTATTGCCTCAGGATCAATCTTTTTATATCTATTAAACAATAATTCATATAATTTTTGATCAGGAAATATTTTCTTAAATTTAACAAGTGAAGATAGAAGTTTTATGTTTGTATTATTAATATTACTAACAGTAAGTGTTTTTTTTGTTACATCCACTAGAGCTGAAGGAGCAAGAGTGGTAATCAGTATATTAAAATACTCTGGATACTTCGTTTTGAAATCCTCAAATTTTTTAGAGATAACTTCTAAATGGTTACTTGAATTATTAGGATTTTTATCTTCTTTGAAACTGATAAGCTCTTCAAGAAAACTCATTATTTCATTTTTGATTATATCGAGTGCAACAGGATTTTTAAGTTCATCAATAATCAATTTATTATCTTCGCTAATTCTTATCGAACTAATATTAAAATTAATAGAAGCGGTTTTGTTGATTTCATTAATTACTGGAAAGAGATCGCTTTTGTAGAAAGCAGATAGTTTGGATTCTTGAATTATTTTATTTAGTTCAATAATTTTCTCTCTAAATTGCTTCTCATTAATTTGAGGATCGTTATTTCTAATCTTTTTCAGGAAAGAGATAACGTCCATAAGAGATTTGCCACGATTTACTAGAAGCGTTTCTTTTTTAGATGGTTTATAGATTATCTTTTTTTCTTCGTTAACAATAACCTCTCCCATTTCGCACATTTTTAAAGCTTTATTAATTTCTACTACTATCTTTTCAAGTAATTTCTTATCAACATTATTTTCATTATTTTCATGTGTAATAGAATCAAAAAACATGTTTAGGGCATCTAATCTTTCTTTAGTTAAAAACGTATCAGCATTTCGTATGATTTTATTCTCTTCGGGAAGTTTACTTAATTGACGACATTGCCAATTTATTATTTGAGGAAGAGACTCTATGGATATTTTATTTTTTGTGTAAGTGATTGCATATTCATAATCTTTTGTTAATTTGTTGATTTGCTGATTATCTTGGAAGTAGTTAGAAAAATTACTTAACTCACTAAGTACGTTTTTGGTTTTATTGTCTTTAAGATCAATTTTTAAAAGCTTTTTTACAACAGTTGCTAAGCGACAAGTTCTAAGTGCTATGGAGATGATTTTTAGATACTCAGGATATTTACTTTTAAAGTTATTAAAAGTGACAGTAAGCTTTTCAGCGTTTGCTTGGTTTTTATTTTTTTTAAGTTGAATAAGATCATTCATGAAACTTAATATTTCACTAGCAATAACTCCCTCTGCTGGAGGATTTTGTACTTTTACACTTTTTACTATGTTATTTTCAAAAGCAAGAGAGGAGATATTAAATCTGGCCATTAACTGTGCATTCCAAGATTGGTAATTTTGATTTAAGAATTTAATGGAGTCGTTTACTTGACCAGTAAAGTTAATACTATTGGAGATACCTTTTGAGAAGATGTCGTTAATTAGTAAAAATTCTTTATTAATCATCTCTTCTGTACCTTGTGGATTATTTAAAATCTCATTTCTGATTCGATTAAAAGAAGTCTTGATTTTATTTTCTAACTCATCTTTTAGTTTTAATTTTTCAATAAAAACTATTTCTTCAGGTGAGGGTTTGAATTTAAATATGGGGGTAGTGTTTTTATCAATTAAAATTTCACCTTTATTATTTGCTTTAAGGATTTTATCGTTTAGATCTTGAGAGATGATTTTAATATAACGTTCTTCGTAAGACGTAACAGCATCAGGAGGAAGTTTTTTTAAAAGAGTATATTGTGTGTTTAACTGTTTTAGAAAAGAATCATCAATACACATACTCTGCTCAATGCTTAACTTATCAAAAATAGAAGATGAGTTGTTTTTACATATTTCAATCTTATATTGAATTGAATTTTGTAATTCCTCTAAAATATTATCTCCTATTTTAAGTGGATTTACTGGTTCGCTAGGAGTGACTGTAGTAACATCATCACTGTCGTCGTTATTGTTATCTTCATCTTCCTCTGAACAAAATGCCAATGTAGATATGAATAATGTAGCTAATAATAAAATAAAAAAATACTTACTCATGACAAACATCCTCCTGATCTTTGTTTTGATCTTTGTTTTTAATAATATCAAAATTATTTCAACTAAATTATTTTTTTTAAAGAAAATTGTTTATTTAAAACAGTATTTTAAATAGTTACAGAATGGATAATATTTATTTTAGATTAATTTCATTTATTGATTGGCGCAAAAAGTTGGCAATACTCAGACAATACTCACTCAAACTTCAAAAAGCACTTCGAAAAGCGTGAAAAAATATTTAAATTTTTATTATTCTATTCGAATTAATTATATTAAAGTAATTTTAAAATTAAGCATAGATCAAGTATAAATTTACTTATAGGAGTAGTAATATGACAAGATGGAATTATTTGTTTATTTTTCTTATACTAATTCTTCAATTTCTTACTCTGTATTCCTGTAAACAAGAAATAAAGACAGAAAAAGTTACCGCTGATGAGTTTATCTCAATCAACGATAGAGAACTAATAAAATCTATGCAAGTTAGTTCTACTCATAATAAAAATCTAAAGAGCTCTGGTTTGCGAGAGATTATTCCAATTGCTAAAGCAAAAATTGGTATTCTTTATAGTTTAAATTCCAGCACCCATAAAGCAACGATACTTGAGTGGCTTATTAATCATCAGGCAAAAATATTTTTTGATAGCTCTCGTTTTGGATTTATGGAGGTGGAGATTGATTGGAAGAGTTTATCTGATCTTGTTCAAAATAATGGCAAACTTGGATTAGATGATCCAAGTATCTATCGAATTGAACTTGATAGTGTCCCATTTGATGTAAAAAAAAGTGATAATAAAAATAGAAACAAAAATAAGATCAATAAAGAAAATAACAATCTCTATACTGGTCCTGTTCACAATGCAGGTTATGGCGCTAAAATAGATGCTTTTAGAGTTGCAGTTACAAATGATTTAGCGCAACTACAACCACTGCAATTGGCGGGTGAACATTTAAAGATTGCAGTCTTTGATACTGATTTAAATATAAGTAGAACAGATATCTATGGTGAACGATTACTTGATTTAATTGTATCTGATTCTCGTGATTGGAGTAACAATGCCAACACTGAAAATTTAGAGAGTTTTCTAAAATCACACTCTCTAAAACTTCCTTTGGAGGGATTGGAGGATTTACAAGAATTAAAAAACCTTCGTTTTGATTTTTTTAAAGAAAAGAATATTGCTTGGGAAGATATTAATGGATCAGGCAGTGATAGTGATGAAATGGTAGTTGCTACTTACATCAACAAAAATGGCGACCTTGAAGCACGAATTAAAGTTCATCCGGCCCTTCCATTTAGTCCAGCTGTTTCAGATTGGAGTAAGGCCAAAAAAGAGTCAAAACCAGCATTAATCAATTTATATGATGGAAAATATTATGTAGCAAATAATCAAGATAGTAGATCTGACTACTCTGAAAATACACCTAGAGCAGTTGGATTTAAATTGCGTTTAGATAAAGATGGATATGTGGAGTATTCTTTAGTTGGTGTCGAGAGTGGCAATCATGGGATCGCAAATCTTCATATGGCGGCCGGAGATTTTATTAGTGGTAATAGCGACAGATCGGTTCACTACAAAGGTGTTGCTTATAAAAGCGATATCCTTTTTGTTAAGTCATCTCACTCTACAATTCCTTTGGCCCGTGCAATTATTGAATCAGTGGAAGCGCAAGCGGAAGTATTAGATTTAGATATTTATACTCCGGGAAATTACTCTGGAAATAGTTTGCTCTCAAAATTACTTTGTAGAATTGTAGATCAAACCAATGTAATACCAGTTGTGGCCGCTCATAATTTTGGTCCGCTGACGAAAAGTGTACAAAGTTTAGCTCTAAGTCCATGTGTATTAGCAGTTGGTGCTGCAACTTCTTCTGCCGATGCTCGCTTTGCTTTTCAAATTGGAGCAACTTTATCTCCTGATATGTTTAAAGATGATGAGAAATTAAAGACAGCTTATTATAGTGGACGTGGAGTAATGAATGGTCAAATAAAACCAGATATCATTGCTTCTGCATATGCGCGAACTGCTTGGAAAGGATCAAGCTTTTATAGTTTTAGTGGTACTTCAGGTGCTACACCTGCGCTCTCAGGAATGATTTTAATTTTTAAAGAAGCGGCCAGATTGTTTAAACATGAACTTAATTTTTATCAAATGAAATTTTTATTACAAAATGGTGCTAACTTAAATCCGCTGGAAAATATCTTTGATGGATATGGATTTGTAAATTTAGAGAGTAGTTGGAAGCTCTTTAAGAATTTATATCTCTCCTCTAAGTCCTTTGAGGTTTCTGACCTATCTGATAAACCAGTAGTTATAAGTGGACAAACACAATTAGAATTTAATTCATATCCTACAATTCAACAGATCTCATTATGGTTAAATAGAAATGCCATTAATAGTAGCAATAATACATCTAATAATACATCTAATAATACAATTGCTAATTTTGATTTTTGGGTTGAATATCCACAAAACAACAAAGTATGGAATAAAAAGTGGTTGAAATTAATTGATACTACTGATGGTACAAAAAATGATTCACTTAAATTAGAAATTCCTCTTGCTGGTGAAACTTTTAGATTGAAGATGTTTTTGGATATCTCGCCTCAAGAATGGATGAATCTTTCGCCTGGAATTCATCTGGCCATAATAAAAGGATCTCGATCGAACTTAAAACCATTGATGGAATTTGCTCAAGTGGTGATGTTAAGAAAGGGTGAAAAATTTAGTGAAAAAGAGTTTATTACCACAGAACTTTATGCTGAAGATTTTGAAAGATTTTTTGTGGAAAGTGATTTAGGAGATACTTTGATTATTAGTGGAGAACATAGATGTTTGGGAGAATTTATGCCATTACTTACTACTTTCCCAGATATCTATAATCAACTTTATTTAACATTTAATAATTTTAATGTTCCTCATGCCAGTTGGATGATTACTACGTACAGGCCATTTTATTTAGATCGCTTTCCATTAATCATTAAAAGTGATGGCAATCCCATGGAGGTAATAGTTGGTCGTGGATCGGGACTTATAAATAGTTGCAAGGGAGCGGTAGAGGGAAAAATGCTTGTTCGAAGGATTGGTTTTAAAACTGAGCTGTTAAAAAAATCCTCATCTCCATATTATTGGCCAGATAATAATGCAAATTCAATTCCTAAAAGTGCCAGCGCTGAACAATATAATTACAAATATAAGTTTACACCAACAGGATATTACATAGGATCAAATCAACAAACATTTGATGAAAGAAAATGGCGATTAAAAACAGACTCCCCCATTTTACATTTGAATAAGGAGATAAGTGGAAAATTTTCACTTGAATTACCTATGGATGTTGATGTAGTAAAAATAACCTCTAAAAATGATTTCTCCATGGATGGCAAACGACTTGATATGAGTGCTGCAATTAAATCGGCAGCACTGGTAAAGGGTGTTTTAGTTAAACGAAATGAAAAAAATGAGGGTACAGGAATTACTGATAGAATTGGAATTAATAATTTCTATACTTTTGCAGAAGGAAATAATTTTTGGGAGTGGCCAGCTTTTGCAAATAAGAATTTATCTTTGAAAGATTTAAAGCAAGGAGAAGTTGTAGAATTTTATCCTCTAGATGAGAATGAGAAATATGTTGTAGAGATGATAATTAGAATTATACCCGGCGATGTTAATCTCAAGAGTACATTTTCACAAGATACTCCAATCATTCATGATTTATCACTAACCATAAACAAAGCAGTCATGGATAAATATTCTTCATTGATCAAATGTAACTCTTTCACATACACTTGGCTTGTTCCATTATATTTGCAAACAAATATTACTGAAAATCCACGTTATCCATCAGTAGATAGTGTGGCCCAAAGACTTTGGAGTACATTACTTGTTTTAGAAAGTTTCAGTGCTATTTAAGTAATTCTACCGTAACATTCTACCAACTATCATCAGAATCATCACTTTTATCGCTTTCATCGTCACTATCAAGATAATGATTTGATTTTCTGATCTTATCCTGAAAGTCTTTATCATTTAGCAAATCAGTTAATGATTTATCTTTTTTCTCTTCTTTAACTAATGGAGCAAGTGGTTTTTGAGATGCGGATGATTTTAATTTGTTTTTCATGTCAACAATTGATTTTGTTGTTATAGAAGGTTTGTTTGCTACATTTGATGGCCCTGAGGTTGACTGAATTGACTGAATTGCTGAAGATTCAGATGATTTGTTAAGTTCTTCTTTTGTTGTTTTTTCTGACATTTCATTAATGTCAGGAGGAGGAGGTAAATCGCCAGTAAGATCATTATCTAATTTAGTATTTTTCGGATAAGATTTTTTAGGAATAGGAGGAGGGGGTAGTTTTTTAAGAGGTGTTTTATTTTCTTCTTCTTCATAATCTGATCCACTCATTCTTTCCCTTCTCTTGAATAATTCTTCTCTTAATCCAGGATTAGATGGTGGTAGTGCTGAAACTTTTTGTTTTTTTACATCTTCTTCATTTTTCTTTTTTTGATTAAATTGAAATGTGCTTTTTATATCATTTGATAAAGTATTAAATTTTTTTGTTTCAATAATATGATGAGGAGCTGGTGATTTACTAATACATTCTTTCTTTTCTTTTAAGCATTGAACTTTATCTATTTTTAAAGTTGAATTAGAATTAGAATTAGAATTAGAATTAGAATTAGAATTAGAATTAGAATTAGAATTAGAATTAGAATTAGAATTAGAATTAGAATTAGAATTAGAATTAGAATTAGAATTTACTTTTTTACCACTTTTAAATTTACCTTCTTCATACAAACCCTCTTCCCAATCTCCATTAGAAAATGAACATTTTCCTTGGCCATGAAACTTACCATCTTTAAATTCACCCTTATAATTGCATCCATTTGGTCTGGTAATGCTTCCATGACCATTAAATAATCCATTCTTAAAATTACCAAAATAGCGATGTTCAGTATAGTTATTAGATTTTGATGGCCATGTAAATTCTCCTAATCCTTCATAAATACCATTTTTAAAAAAACCTACATATCTCTTGCCATTAGCAAATGATTTAGTTCCTATTCCATGATATTTGCCATTTTTAAATTGGCCGAAGTATTCAAACTTAGGGGCATCAGAATTAGCTGGAGGATTATGATAATGTATACCTCTTGAGAGTCCTTTACCGCTAGTGGGTTTTACGATAATTAAATCTTTGCTTAATTGTACTTGATTACTTTTGATGAAGGAAATAATTTTCTTTTTGAAGGTTTCCCATTTTAGTGATGGGTATAGTTTTTCAAAACTTTTATGTTTGTATTGTTTGATAATTGTATCAAAGTCTTTACAAAAATAACTTGAAGAGGAAGGATCTGCATTCATTTGTCGTATAACAAAATGTAAAAATTCTGGAGTGATTAAAGGAACTTCCTTCTTGATTTCGTTATACATTTTTTTTAATAAAGAATTTTCCTTATTGAAATTACTAATTAAAAAAACTTTCTTTGCTTCAGTTAGTAGCTTTTTTGCTGTTGATATCGTTTGGGATCTGTCTTTGGTCGACTGAAATAAGTTAATTTTTAGAGATCCAAAAATATTTAATGTGTTACTTCTGTTGCCAGAAGTACTACTATTAGAAGTAGCAAGTCTATCGATAGTCTTAAGATTTTGTAAACAGTGTTTGATTCCTTCTTCATAGTTGTTGGCGTAGATATTGCCAAATAAAATTAAGCTTAGGATGTTAATAAATAGCAAAATAGATAAAGATGAAGATAAAAATTTAAATTGTTTCATTTAAAAAGCCTCTCTTGTTTTGTTCACAATATTCTTATCGGTCAATAAAGAGGGTAAATTAAATTTAGTTATTGAGATTATTGAGGTTATTGAGGTTATTGAGATTGATTGCGCAATACCTCTTTGAATTTATTTAATTGTGAACTAATTTGGTATCTTTTTGCTATTTAATCGCTACTAAATGTCTCTATAAATCTTTAGTCTTTCTTTGTTGGGGTCAAAAGGATAATGAGATCAATAAAAGAGATAGGTAGTAGAGATAATTATTTTGGCATAGTAGATGCAATATATATTTACATAAGGTTAGGGTTAAAGAGTGTTGCTTTGGTCTAGGCTTAATCAAAAAAATTTCACTTTAATACTGCCCCCGAACCCTGGCCTAAATATCGTAAAAGAGAATGAACTTCTCTTTTTCTAAAATCCCCCCACAATTGTTTAGATCAAAGCAAACTTTTTTTAAGAATTAAAAAACAAGATCAACAAGCAAATCACTAGTAAATAGATTTTTAGCTTTCTCTTTTGCCTGACTCCAGTGTTCAATAAGTGTATGAGAAATTTTGATTCCCTTTTCTTTTTGTTCAAAGAGCAGACGTTCATATTCATCTTCAAACAATTTTTTTACGAAGTTTTTATTGAGAGGCCCCCACTCCTCTATTGTGGCCTTGTGATAGATCCAATGCCAGGTATGCCATCTCATAACATCGAAGGAGAGTGGAGTGAAGGTAGCGTAGTCGGTGTATAATGGCACTTTATTTCTGAGAGTAGATTCTATAAAAAGAATTCCTTTTCTAATATAAAAACGTAACTCATTGAGAGTTTTCGGTCCGCTATTTTTGGGCAAGAAGGAAAATATGTTTTGTTCATAAAGATGATCTAGCTCATCTGCAGGTTCATGAGAGTCATGTTCATCTGGATTAATATTTATCAAAGCAGAAGCTTCATCTAATAAGTTCAAGAGTGAGTGATGATAGAGTACTATACCATCAACGTGGTAGTTTTTGTGACGTTGTAGTTCATCTCTAAGATTATTGATGACAATACTCTTTTCAATCTTTGAAAGACCATCATGAACTAAAAAATTATTGTATCCAATTAAGAATTGAGTTTCTCTGCTTTGACAGATTTTGGAAAGCCCTTTGTAGATGGCATTAATCCATTCATCTTGTTGAAGAATCCCTGATAGATTAGGAAGTAACATTTCATTGTAGTTACGAAACATTTTATGATAGCTGTGGAGTATTCCCAGTGGATAAACATAGACTCCAGCAGAGTAATTTCTTAATTCATATAAAATCTCTTCTGCTTGATGGAGAGAGTTGATACTATCAATTTGTACTGTTAACTTTAAGGTTCCGGTGGGAATAGAAAACTCTTCTTCTACCATTGAGAGCAATTGTTGATAGTAGCGTGCTTCCAAATAATGGTCACACTTAGGAATATAGAAGTGTAATGTTCTATTTAGATCTTTAAGAATACTATGCAAGTAATAGCAATTGGTTACTATATCAAAGAGAGTGGCCGCTATTTTTTGATTATTGATAGTAATAGTATTTTCAATTTTTTCAATATTTCGTACACGAATAATTAATTGTGAGTTAGCAGGTAGTTTGTGTTTAAGTTGATGGATTTTTTTTGGATCATTTTCATCTTGATATAAAAGATCTCCGATTAGTGCACCTTTGGCAGCAAAGATTCCATTGATGATGTTACCCCAATTGTTAGTTAAAAGATCCTCGAAATCTAAGATTATATTAAAGTTGTTATTATTATTATTATTATTATTATTGTTATTGTTATTGTTATTGTTATTATTATTATCTTCAGATTTTAAATATCGTTTACTATTGCTCTCAGCTCCAGGATAATTCAGCATATTGTAATTTTGAGAAAATAGTTTTTTTCCATTGTTTAATGTGTTCAATGTGTTTAATGGATTGTTGTTTGTTGTATTAGTGTTATTTCGTTCATAGGAAAGATTGTTGCTATTGGAATTTTGTTGATTGATCAATTTGATTAATTGAACATTGTCGTTAGCGGCGATAAATACTTCTTTAGAGCGTTTTTCTTTTTTTGTATTAGTTAAATATTTGCTTGTTTTCCAGTTCGGATTATCTTTCCAGGCGCACTCTTTTTCTCTAGTTAATTTATTAGTGTATCCTTGATCATATTCTCGCTGACGTTTCTCTCTAAGAACTAAAAGCTCTTTGCGTTTTTTTTCAGTTCGTAGATGTATGTTCGCAATAGCGTTAAGCAATTCATCGTCTAGGAGTTGAAATGTTCTTTGATCACCAACTCTATTGTTAATAGCAATGGTTCGATCTAAAAGTTCACTTCCACCAAGCATAAAATCCCCCCCTGTTTTTTTAACAGTTCTTCCACAATAAAAAATAAAATCAGATGATATTGATCATTAATTTTTTGAGAATTAATTGTATGACATAATTATATTTTATATTTTTAATACTTTTGTCAAGCGAATATTCGCGATATATTTTATTATTTCTTTTTGTCGTTAAAACGCTATAAAACGCTATAAAACATTATAAATCGCTATTTAAATATGATGAAAAAAAATCACTCTTTATCCATGCGAAGAAGTATGATATCTTTACGAGCATTATTATAAGAACAAGAGGGATCAACAGTGTTACTAAATCAAGAGACATTAAGATTAATTTTTGGTTTAAAACTAAAGCAATTTCGTCAAGAAAAGAATCTATCGCTTAAAGAGTTGGCCAACATCTCTGGACTTTCTGCTTCCTATATAAATGAGATTGAAAAGGGAAAAAAGTATCCAAAGAATGATAAGATCATGTTGCTCGCAGAATCTCTTGGCGTCTCCTATGACGACATAATTTCCGTTCGATTAAATAAAGAACTTAAACACCTAACTAAAATACTAGAAAACAATCTATTAAAAAACCTACCATTCGAGTTATTTGGCATTTCAGCTCAAGGACTCTTGGAAGTTATTACCAATGAACCAGACAAATTTAAGATTTTGGTGGGAACGTTGGTGGAGCTTGCACGTAGTTTTAATTTGAGAGTAAAGGATTTTTTGTTTGCTTCCCTACGTGCGCATATCGAACTCAGTAGTAATTACATGGGAGAGATCGAAGATAAGGTTGTTGACTTTGTAGAAAAGTACTCTTGGAACTCATTAGATAAAAATATCAAAATAAATTTTTTAGCTGAGCTTTTAAAGAAAGAATACAACTACGAAATTCAAGAGGTGGATTTCTCCTCCTATGAAAATTTAGGAGAGTTAAAGCATGTAGTAGTACCGGCCAAAGGTGTAAGTAAACCGATCAAGTTTTTGCTTAATAAGAATTTAAGCTTTCGAGAGAAGAGTTTTATTTATGCTAAAGAGATTGGCCATCACTTCTTAGACCAAGGTGAACGTTCTAATACCTCTGTGTGGCTTGATTTGGACTCTTTTGAACAGCTCTACAACAATTTTCAAGCTTCATACTTTGCTAGCGCACTCTTTATTCCTAAAGACGATTTTATTTCAAAATTAAGACAAGTCTTTAATAAAAATTATTTTGATCAAAATGCTTTTATGAGGATGATGGAATCCTACAAGGGAACTTGGGAGAGCGTATTCCATCGTATGACTCAAATACTGCCAACCTTTTTTAATCTAGAGCAAATGTTTTTCTTGCGTTTTAACAAAGATACTTCAACTGATATGTATGATATTACCAGTGAACTTCACCTCTCAGAATTGCATAATCCTCATGGTGTGCGCTCGATGGAACACTATTGTCGAAGATGGATAACCATCGATCTATTAAATAAGTTAGATGAGGTTAAACCAACATTAGCAGAGGGAGATAGCTATCAAGATATTGAAAGACCATTGGTAGGAGTTCAGCGTACTCGTTATTTTCAATCTGAAAATGAGTATCTATGTTTTTCTATGGCCAAAAAAGAGATGCATTCTCTAAATAACAAAACCAGTTTGACTGTGGGAATTTTAATTACTCCAGTTTTAAAAGAGAAGATTCAATTTTGTGATCATCCTGATATTCCAACCACTGATGTCTCTATAACTTGCGAGCGATGTGGAATTACTGATTGTAAGGAAAGAGTTGCTGCTGCTACCATCTATGAAAATGAGGTGAAGGCCAGACAAATTAATCAATCGCTTGATACTTTAATACAAGATTATGGTGGAAGCAAAGATTAGTATCTTACCCGATTCCCACCTAAAATTTTACAACTCTCCTCAATTAATATATTTAATTTCTGCTGTGGATAGGGAGCATGATTTTTTAGATCACCAACAACTCCTTGTGGCCGAAAGGGTGTAAGTTTAAAGATGGTGTAGTCGTTTAATCTTTTAATAAAGTTAACAATACTTGAAATCTCTTCTTTTGAATCATTAATGCCTTCGATAAATACCGTTCTTATTTCATATAATAATTTTTTTTCTGAAATCAATTTTATATTTTTTAAAATGGTTTCATTATCTTTACCAGTGAGCTTTTTATGAATTTTTGGATCGAATGCTTTTAGATCAAAGATAAAACCATCAGTAACAGAGGATAACTTATCAAAGACACTTTTTTTGTTGTATCCGTTGGTATCGATAAATAGAGACAGATTCATATTCATATTCATATTCATATTCATATTCAATGTTGATCGAGCTTTGATTTTCGAGAAGAGATTAAAGATAAAATCAGAGTAAAGAGTAGCCTCCCCTCCAGAAAGAGTTATTCCATCAATAAAATTTTTCTCACTTTCAATACGATTAATTAGTTGCTCTATTGTTATTTTGTAACAAAGAGGAGAGGAGTGATTAGGGCATACTTTCAAACATAGATCACACTTTAGACATAACTGTTGGTTATGGGCAATTATTTGTTTATTATTAGTGGTGAGTGTGAGTGTGGGTGTGAGTGTGAGTGCTTTGCTGGGGCAACTACTGATGCATTTAAAGCATGATTTACAGATACCTGTGGTCTCGGGATTGTGACAATAAATGCACTTTAAGTTACATCCTTGAAAAAAAACCACCATACGGTGACCAGGGCCATCGATAAAACTACTCTCAACAATTTTCGAAATTATGGCCCAATCATTTGGTTGCTTATTATTATGCTTATTCTTATTATTTTTTTTATTCATCTAGTATAGATTATAGTCCAAATATTTTCTATTGACAACTTTGAGCAGTGTAGGAGTGCCACGTTCCGAATGGTAGCTACCTTGCGAAAGATATTTTGAAAGATATTTCTTTTTAAAAGATATTTCAAAAATAAAAAATAATTATTCTTCTAAAATAATCATTTCTCTTTTTAATGTATCACTCTTAATTTACATTCATGCCAAGAAAACCACTAATCAAAACTAACGAATATCCATATCACATAACCTCTCGATCAAATAATCGAGAATGGTTTTATCTTCCATTAGATGAAGTATGGAAAATTGCTTTAGATACAATTAACACTGCTCAAACAGAAAATGGAGTGATTATCCATTGTTTTATTCTGATGAATAATCATTATCATTTATTGATATCAACTCCGAACTCAAATATTGATAAGTTTCAATGGAGATTTGCAAGTTTATTTGTGAGACAAATTCAAAAAAGAACCAATCGGATTAATCATGTTTTGGGTTGTAGATATAAAAGCTGTATAATTGACAATAAAAACTATTTTCATCAGGTTTATAAATATATCTATCTTAACTCTGTGAGAGCAAATATTGTAAAAACTGCAGAAGAATATAAGTATTCATCTCTTTATTATTTAATACACAAAAAAGAAAATTTAATTCCATTCAAAGTGATCGATCCTTTTATAGGTCAAGATGGATATTCGAGTGATGAAATCTTATATTGGATTAACGAAGGTTTTACCATTGAGCAATCTACTTCATTAAAAAATGGTTTGAATTTACAAAAGACTTTAGAATTAAAAGATAGAAACTCAAGGAAGATAATTAAATTTTCATCACCTTGAATTATCATTATCTTGAATTTTCATCATCTTGAAATAGTCTGCTTTTTCATCTGTTATTAATATTAACTTTGTGCTTGTGACTCACTAGAGCTACCAAATGGAAAGTGGCACGCTGGCACGCTGCACGCTGGCACGCTGGCGCTGGGCATGCGATATAAATTTTATCTTGACCAATACTCCAATCCGGGGTATTTTATTTTTATTGGAGATGTAAATGAAAAAATATTTAGTAGAATTTTGCAAAGTGAGGCATTTGTTCAAAAAACATCTCCCTCTTAATGTTGTAAAAAAACTTCAAATCTGGGCCAAAAAAGTGGAAATGATCGGACTTGAAGAGACTAGAAAAATAAAGGGTCTGCACGATGAACCATTAAAGGGAGATCGTGTTGGTCAAAGATCAATAAGGTTAAACAACGCTTATAGAGCAATTTATGAAATTCATGAAGACGACACAATCGTTATTATAGATGTCGTAGAGGTAAACAAACATGAGTACTAAAATAAAATATGGAACTAAGGAGATGGATAAAGATTTTGGTCCACTAACTTTTGGATCGCTCCTTAAAAATTATCGAGATAATGAGGAGTTTTCTCAAAAAGATTTTGCTCAAAAATTAAAAATATCTCCTCAAAGATTAAATGATTTTGAAAAAGGAAGGAGACTTCCAGATATCGAAAGTGCTGTAAAATTTGCAAAGATATTGCAAGACTCAGAAGCTTTCTTTATACAAATACTTTTTCAAGATTATCTAAGTAGTAAAAAATTAAAACTTGATGTAAAAGTCACAAAAAAAATCGCTGCTTAAATCATATCATCGATAATACACAAAAAAGAAAATTTAATTCCATTCAAAGTGATCGATCCTTTTATAGGTCAAGATGGATATTCGAGTGATGAAATCTTATATTGGATTAACGAAGGTTTTACTATTGAGCAATCTACTTCATTAAAAAATGGTTTAAATTTACAAAAGACTTTATAATTAAAAGAAAGAAACTCAAGGAAGATAATTAAATTTTCATCACCTTGAATTATCATTATCTTGAATTTTCATCATCTTGAAATAGTCTGCTTTTTCATCTGTTATTAATATTAACTTTGTGTTTGTGACTCACTAGAGCTACCAAATGGAAAGTGGCACGCTTACGCGCTTACGGCACGCTTACGCTTAACTCACGTTTAACTGTTAATAATCTTTGTTAGCAATAGGAAATTGTTTGCGGCCCAAAATGTTTTGCCTTTGAATAGAATTAGCTCCTAAAGCAACACTCTCATCTCGCAGAGGAATTCCCTCTTGATATTTTTTAAGATCACTTCTCTTGATTAGATATCCACTGACTCTAATTAATTCTGAATCAACAGCATTGATACTCAAAACTTTAACTCCTGCTTTGAGAGCGCCCTCTATAATTGTTAAAACTCCTTGATGATTTTTGTGTGAAGTTTGATCAAAGACAACGATATCACTTACGCCAGTATCAAAGTATTGGTGGAGAGTGCCTGCGATTTTTAATTGTTTTGAGAGGGAGAGGGAGCTGGAGCTGGAGCTGGTTTTTATTCGTACTCCGGGAGTGGTATCAGTATCGCTATCAATACCTGATTGAGCATGAAAACCAATTTTATTTGCTTTAAGAGTTTGATGAATTATCTTTAAGATCTCCATTGCATACTCTTCGGCCACAAGATCTTGGCCTAACTTTAATCCACCATCAGATAAGATTTCAATGCACTCATAGAGACCAAAGATGCCGGCCATAGAGGTGAATTTATCTAAGTTAATTAATTTTTCTCGTGCCAGGAATGAATCATTAAAGAAATTTATCTCTTCAATTAAAAAGCGTGCACGAGCATTTATGATTTCAACTTGCGCATTTAATACTTTAGTAAGTAGAGTTTCAAATTGAGCATGGGGAGCATGGGTAGCATGGGTAGTATGGGTAGAAGAAGCGTATTCTTCTGCAACTGCCTTTAAATTTACTCTAACTAAAGTGTGACTGCCTCCACCCACCTGGAGAGTATTGTAGCAACTGGCAACTCCATATTCAAAGGGCAATTCTTTACTTAGGATAGTGTGATTTACAAAGTAGGGCTTGGCCGTTGTTAGTGCAGTATCAATTGCAGTTAAAATGAATGAGCGATCAGTATGCTCATCTATTTTAAGTGATAAATTGGGAACAGAATTTTTTAGTTCTTTTTCTATTTTTAATATTTGTTCCCCGATAATTGTTTTGGTTGGCCCAATATTTAGATGAACGAAAGCATTCGATAGTGTGCGATCGATATTTGTCAGATAGAGTTTTAATAGATTGTAAATTTCGTTTTCACTTATAGAGTTGGAATTGGTAGCAGATATATATGGTTCGAGGAGAGTATCAATATTACCTAAGTAGACGGGATATCCAGTTACCGAAGGAACATATTGATAAAGAATCAGCAAAGAATTAATTGCTTGATAGAGGTCTTTGGCCGGTGGCAAATTTAAGTACTCACTTCCTTGAGAGAGAAAGAGCTTATAGTCTGGTAAAATATATCTGGGAGTGAGCGGAGCATTTCCTTCAAAGAGATCACAGATAATTTTTTTATCTAAAAACATGCGAGCATCTTTGGAGATCTTTGGATATGGAGCGAGAGATTGCGCCCAACCAACTATGCGACTGCGTTTTTGTTTGTGATCGCTGAAGTGAGTTTTTAAAACTTTACTTAATTCTTTTTGTAGATTTGTTTTCATTTGTTTTTTATTTGTTTAATTTGCTATGTTTAATACTATATAAAAAGTAAATAATAAATCCCACTAACAACCAAATCAAAAATCTAATCCAATTGGTTACTCCTAATTCTGTCATCAAGTAACTGCAACTTAGTAATCCAAGAATTGGAATTAGAGATAAATTTTTAATGAAACATAAAACTGCAACCACAGTTGCAAACAAGATGAAAATATAATACGGAACTCTATCGATAGAAGTTGAATTTAAACTAAAAAAGTTTTTGCTACTTTCAGGGTTCAGGTAAATTAGTACTAGTGCAATAGTTATTAGGGCCAGAGGAATAATCCATCGACTATTTATGTATGGTACTGTGAAGATTTTTTTACTCTTATTTCCATCACTATCTTGATGTGGAGGAAGAAATAAGATTCCTCCACAAACTAAAACAAAAGCAAAGAGTGTTCCAATGGAGGTGAGATCAGTTACTTCAGTTAGATTCATAAATAGTGAAGGGATTGCTACAACTAATCCAGTTACTATAGTAGAAAACCATGGTGTTTTAAATTTTGGATGAACAGAGGCAAATATGGGAGGAAGAAGACCATCTCGTCCCATTGCCATCCAAATTCTTGGTTGACCTAATTGGAACACTAAAAGAACTGTTGTCATAGCAATGATTGCACCAATAGCGACGATTCCTGATACCCAAGGAAGATTTAAACCAAGAGGCCCAAAGATAAATGCTAATGGATCACCAACTTGTAATGTTTTATAGTTTGCAACTCCAGTTAAAACTAAGGCCACAATTATGTATAGGACGGTACAGACGGAAAGAGATATAATCATTCCACGAGGAAGATCGCGAGAAGGATTCTTACACTCTTCCGCTGTGGTGGAGATGGCGTCGAAACCGATGTAAGCAAAAAATACTGCCGAAACTCCTTTAAAGACTCCAACAGCTCCATTTGGAGCGAAAGGAGACCAATTTGCTGGGTTAATGTAATATGAACCAACAACAATTACTAAAAAGATTATCATTAGTTTTAAAAATACCATGACATTTGAGGCGCGTTTGGATTCTTTTATTCCAACAAAAACTAGAGCGGTAACTATAACAGTGATGAATAGTGCTGGCAGGTCGCAAATGATTCTTACTCCAAAGAGTGTAGGTGCTTTTATCCAGGCACTATATGCAAATAGAGTTGTGGCCAAATCAGAATTTTTTTGTAATTCAATGAGTGTTTTTCCCTCTCGTAATAAATTTTCGATAGTAGTCGAGGCGCGCATTGCTGAGAGATAGTCGAGCGAAAGATACTCTGGAAAATTAATTCCATAACCTGAGAGAAGTCCAGTGAAGTAATCACTCCATGAAATGGCCACAGCAATATTTCCAATGGAGTATTCCATTAAGAGATTCCATCCAATAATCCATGCTAAAAGTTCACCAAGAGTTGCATAGGTGTATGTGTAAGCAGATCCAGCAACAGGAATACGAGAGGCAAATTCAGCGTAACATAATGCCGCTGGCCCGCACGCCAATGCAGTGAAGATAAATAAAAATATTATCGCTGGTCCACCATTAAAGGCAGCATTGCCAATAGTTGAAAATATTCCTGCACCAACAATTGCAGCTATTCCCAGCGCAGAGAGATCAATGACATTTAACTCTTTGGCCAGAGTAGATTTACCAGATGCCGATGCCGAAGTTGAAGTTGATGTTGATTCAATATGTGCATCTTCTCTTATCTTTTGGATGCATTTTTTTCTAGTTAATTTCGAGGAGAGTGTAGTGGAGTGATCATTCATAAATTGTTCCAATTTTTATTGTTTATTGTTTATTGTTAAGTTGTTTCTAAGTTTGTATATCGCAAATTCTAAGCTGCTATAATTTAAGATTAACAACTTAGTTTATCAATTATAAAATCATATATAAATCACCAGCTGGCCAAATTAAAAAATTAAGATTATTCTCAAAATAATTGTCAAATATTGTCAAATATTGTCAAATTAAAAATTATATATTCGGGCAGTAGCGCAGGGGTAGCGCATTCGTCTGGGGGGCGAAAGGTCGCTGGTTCAAATCCAGTCTGTCCGACCAAATTACATCTGTATTTGGATGATTCATTTGAGCGATTTGTTTGAATGATTTGCTTGAGAGATTCATTACTATAGATAATTTTTTCCTACCCAATTTTTTTTTAGTAAGAAAAAATTTACCTTCTATGTTTCTTTTCCGAAAAGATGATTAACTATAATTAGTGGTATCAGCCTAAGCAAGTGTAAGGGGTTATAAATTTTTTTATATTAAAGGGGAATTTTTTATGATGGGTTGGTTTACAAATCTTCCGGTTCGTTTCAAAATAATGATGCCGAATTTTTTCTTTGCTTTATTATTTACAACTTATTATTTATTGGGTTGGTTTAAGGGAGGAGGTGTAGCAGCTACTACATCAACTGCAACTACGCCAACACCAGCTGATGGTGGTGGAAGCTATCTTTATATAACAATAGTTTTAGGTACTGCTTTTGTTATGTGCTGGTGGAATTACTATGTTGGAAGATATTTTCATAACAAGATTACTTACATGAATAAATTTTTAGGAATGCTTTTTAACGGTGACTTCGGGCAATCATTTGATGAAGCTACTAAAACATTGAAGAGAGTAGAAATAAAAAAAGATAGTGAAGATGAGTTTGGAGCAGCATTGGATCATATCGATCACGAGATGTTGGTTCTACAAAACTTTAGTCAAGATTTACGTAAATTAACTGTAGGAATTATAGCTGGTGATTTGAAAGTAAGAATGGATGAGCAGGGATATAAGGGTGATTTCCAAAAGATAATGAAGGGAATGAATAGAATTATTGATGAGACTTTGAAACCAATTCATGAAGCGATCCCTGTACTTCAAGAGATGGCCAAAGGAAATTTAAGTGCACGCATGAGATCTGATTATAAAGGTGATCATGAACTTATAAAGAATGCTATTAATACAACCATTGATTCTCTTAACAATATTATTTCTGAAATCAAGGGTGTAGTTACTAATGTTGATTCCTCTTCACAAAAGGTAGCAGAGACAGGTCAAGGATTAAATGCAGGAGCTGCTCAACAAGCATCAGCACTAGAAGAGATTACCGCTTCCATTACAGAGATTGGTGGCCAGATTAATAAGAATGCTGAACATGCAGGAGAGGCAAAGGTTTTAAGTGATAGAGTGAAAGATGATGCGCTTACAGGAAATAATCAAATGTCAAATATGGTGAGCGCGATGGCCGATATCGATGAATCAAGTAAAAATATTGCAAAAATTATTAAAGTGATTGATGAGATTGCATTCCAAACAAACTTACTTGCTTTGAACGCTGCCGTTGAGGCGGCCAGAGCAGGAAAGCATGGTAAGGGATTTGCGGTTGTTGCAGAAGAAGTTAGAAATCTAGCGGCCAGAAGTGCGGAAGCAGCTAAAGAGACCACTAATCTAATTTCAGATTCAAATGAGAGAGTAAAAAATGGTTTGAAGATGGCCACAGATACAGCAGAAGGATTGAAGAGAATTGTAGATGGAATTAATGAGGTTGCAAATTTCATGCAACAAATTTCAAGTGCATCTCAAGAACAATCTCATGGTGTCTCTCAAATTGGTGTGGGCATGAAGAGAATTGAAAGTGTAACTCAAAAAAATACCAGATCAGCCGAGGAGACTGCGCAAGCAGCAGATTATCTATCTAATCAATCTGTTCAGTTGATTAATTTTATAAATAAATTTAGATTGGATAGTAATATGGCCACTACTAAAATTAATAATACACAAAATAATTATAGGGGTGGTGCTGGCGGCCCAGGTGCAGCTGGTGGTAACAACAAAGGAACTATCTCTTTAAAACCTGTTGGCCCAGATAGCATTCATATGTCTGAGATTAATCTTGAAGAGAAGGGCAAGAAGACAGTAGGATCTATCAAGCTGCAAAAAGCTGGATAATAAATCTAGAGAGATTAGCGATTTAATTTAATGCAATTTAATTCAAGTTATTTCTTTTGGATTTTAATTTTCGATTCTAAGTTTGAAATCTTTTGTAGTAAATCAGAGAATTGAGCATTTAAAATTTCCTCATATTTATCCACGAATTGTACATATGATGAATCCTTTTTACCCCATTTATACCAAATGGATTTTTTTGCACTTAAAAGATTTTTAATTGCTTTATAGTATTTCATTTTAAAAAAGTTGTAATGTTCAAGAAGAGCAGATTCATCATTCTCAGGTCCAAAAACTTTATTATGGCTTGTCTTTGCAATTTTCTTTGATTTAGAATCAAGTTTTAATGCAATTTGAGCTGTTGAAGGTACAAATTTAGCAAATATCATATTGAGTGCTTTGGCCACCATAAATGGTTCTCCAGTACTACTGGTTTTAGCAGTATCTTCGAATAGAGTGTTGTTGTTATAGAATGGAACTAATTCCAACATTGATTCATGATGAAGAGGAATCCATCCATCCTTCATAACAGCATCGTAATGCTTTTTATTTTTGTAAAGATGATTTACATTTATATCTTCTTTTAAAGTGGCCTTAGCAATATCTAAATAGGATCTTCCTGGAAATGCCAAATGAGCAAGCTGACGGATTAAAGGAAGATCAACAGGAATTGGTTTAACTGCACCGGTAGCAGAAAAAGTATTGCGGCCAGTATGATCACAGTTATTATAAATTGCATCCCAGATATAATCATTTGCTGGCTTCCACTTTCCTCTCCAACGTTCTCCTTTAGAGTCATCTAATTCTTTATTTAGATTATTTAAATGAGCAATAACTTTATCCATCATAGTTTTTGTTAGTGGAATATTCACGCAATAGAGGTAACGTGATTGTCTAAGAGCAAATTCAGTACCAAGCATCCAATCACCAACAAAGATATTTCGTTCTTCAAAAGCTTTTTTGCGTTCTTCTTCAGTTTTGGCCCCATTAACTCTTGCTTCAATTTCATTATATTGTTTTTGTAATTCAGGAGTAAACCAAGTCACGTTTAATTCAATACCATCAAAATATCCTTTTTGAGCATAATCACTTAGCATTTTCTTTTTTGAGGATTCATTAAATTCTTCACCCATAAAACCTCCAGACATAAATGGAGTTAATCCCGGAATAGCAGAGAAAACTGTATTTTTGAAAGATCCATCAGTTGAGATCCCAACACCTGATTCTGGATCATTTAAATCTTTTTCTCCATCTCTACAAGCACGAAGAACTGGTAGTTGATTGGGAACTTGATCAACACATGCACCATGAATAAAAGCAACAGTGTGACCAGAGGGAACGCCAGGAGAACCTGTTTTAGGAGTAAATCTCGAGGTGGCACAAAACTTATAATAGTATGGATTGTTTTTACTATAATCCTTAGGAAGGATACTGTTTTCAATTACTGTAGGATTTTCAATTTTTACTTCCTCTGAAGCTAAAGCTGAAGTGACGATTGAGATAACAATCGTAGCTGTGGCCATTATCGTGGTTGTTTGCTTGAAAATATTTTTTACTTTTGACTGCATAACGACTAACTCCTTTTTATTTAGTAAACAGAATTTAATTATTTGATTTTAACGAGAGAGTGAAAAATCTCAAAACAAATAGAATTAATTGTTTTTATAATTTGTGGAGTTATCAATAGGTTAGAGCGAAAGTATTGTAAGAGAGAGATAAGTAAGAGTGATAAATAGTGACCATAAATATTGTCATTATTGCATATTGGGGGATGAGGTGAATGTAAAATGTGGCAAATGTAAAACAAATGCAAAACGTGAGATTTTAAAGTGTTGCTGATATTTTTTATTAAAGAAATTAAAGAAATTTTTGAAAATATTTTAAAGTGATAATAATATTATTATATTAATTTTATCAAATAAATAATAATGAGGGATTCATTTATATGAGTGTACAAAGTAGTATATACTTAATGATGTCTTTGATGTTAACTTTAATTATATGTCACCAAAGCTTCAAGGGGGAAGATGTGCATGCCACTGACCAACTTAAAGATTTAACTTCTGCTGCTCATAAATTCAAAGTATCGATACCCAAATTGAAGGATAGTCATACCCATCCATCAATATATGCTGCTCTTGCTGATTGTCCTAGTATTAGAGAGTATGAGAATCCACAGGATAAACAAAAAGTATTGGATATTTTAAAAAAATTACCCCAAGATAAGTTATCGCTTGTTTTGGGGTGGAGACAAGATGTTTATCAATTTACAGATAAAGAGCTTTCACAGTTACCACCGATGATTATTGCTAATTCTTCACTTCATGGTGTGGTGATAAGTGATGTGGCCAAAGAAATTGTGGCCAAAGATTTTCCTCAATTAGTATTAAATTTTAGAAATCCACAATGGACAGAAAAACATGAAATTGAACTATTAAAATATATTGGAGGACTAAAAAAATTAAATCAGGAAAAGATAAAAAAATATTTTGAAAGTATTGATAAAGAGGGTGTAAGAGAAGTTGAAGATTTGTTGTTGGTAAGTAATGAAAGTGGTAAAGAATTTTTGCTTTCTTCTTATAAAGATAGAATTTCTTTTTGGATGGATTTTAATGATTATGCTTCTTTATTAAAAGAAGAAAAAAATTTTGATCTTAGAAAGAGTATAAAAGGAATAAAATTTTTTGCTGATGGAGATGATGTTTTAGCAACAGCTAGTTTTAATAAGAGTTATAAAGATGGAGGACATGGGTTTTTAAATCATCAAGATCAAGAGCTAAAGGACAAATTCAAACAAATTGCCAAATGGAAATTAGCGATAGCTGTTCATGCTATAGGTGATAGGGCCATTCAACAAATAGTTGCGATAGTGGAGGAATTAAAAAAGGAAGGAATTAATTGGCCACAGTTTAGAATAGAACATGCAGTTTATATTGATAAAGAAACGGCAATTAATGCTAAGAAATTGGGAATTATTCTTTCTATGCAACCCAACTTTAGTCCTAGAGAAGAGGAGGAAGTTAAGAATGATTGTGATGGTAGTGGTAGTGGTAGTGGTAGTGGTAGTGGTAGTGGTAGTGGTAGTGGTGATGATGATGATATGCCTATATCTGTGAAGTATGTAAATCCTTTCCGAATGCTTATTGATGAAGTTGGTTTTGTTCCTGGTAAGGATCTTATTTTTGGTTCAGATGGTATGCCTCATGGAGTGGAAACAGCACTGACTTACTCACTTTTCCCAAAATATAAAGAACAACAACTGACCTTAAATGAGTTTATTGATGGTTATTGCTGTAAAAAAATTAGTAATAATAATCATAAGGAAAATGAGTTTTGCCTATTAGAAGTAGATAAAAAGAAGAAGCAAGTAAAAGCTTGTTTTTAATTATTGAACATGCTAAAACTTATTTCTTAAATTTTGTTTGCTATCTATACAACACAACTGCGTTTGATATTTTCTTGAGAGTAAAAAATGAAAAATAAAAAATTACTATTTATCCTTTGCTGCTTAATTAGCTTAATCAGCTTAATTAGCTTTCCTCTTTTTGCTGGCAGTAGGGTGGTGGAAGAAAAAAAACCACTAAAGAGTGTCTTTATAAAAAAATTGCAACACCAAGAGATGTTTAATCAATTTATTTATCCAACTCAAATTGCCTCATCACTAAATGTAGAGGTTGTGTCTCAGATATCAGGAATAGTGATGGAGCTTCAAAAGGATATTGGCAGCAAAACCAGGAGTGGAGAGCGACTTCTCTTTATTCAACAAAATGATCCCATTTATCAATACAAACCAATGGCGGTAGAAGCACCCATCAGTGGAGTAGTAAATGCTGTTTTTGTAAAGAATGGCCAATTGGTAAATAAAGGAGAAAAATTACTCACATTAGTAAATCTAAATAAGATATCCTTAAAAATTGAAATACCTGTTGGCGATCTTAAATTTATACAAGAGAAGATGGAAGGAATAATTGAAATTGACGATAAAAAGGAAGGCAAAGAAGAAGGTATTAAAGTAAAGATTGTAGGGATTGGGCCAATAATCGATCCGGTTAGTGGTACATCAACTGCGGAATTAAAAATAGTTGATGAAAAGAAATTTCGAAAAGAGCTGCCACTGCTTGGTGCTATTGTAATGGTTTCTTTTAAATCTAATATTCATAAGGCATTTTTAGTTTCAGAAGAAAATATTGGCTATAGAGGAAAGAGTACTTTTATTATGAGTTTAGATAAGGGAAATAAGGTTAAACGTTTAGAAGTAACATTGGGAGAGAGAGTTGGTGGTCAAGTAGAAATTGTAAGTGGTGTGAAGAGTGGAGAGATACTTATAGTTAAATCTTCAGATAATTTAATTGATGGAGAGGAAGTAAAGATAGAAAAGGATCTAGATAACGAGAATGATAAGAATGATAAGAATAATAAAAATAAGGATGCAAAGAAATGACATTCTTAAGGACAATATATAGTTCCCCATTTCGTGTTTATTTAATTCTCTCTTTATTAGCGGCCATTGGCATATATGCCAGCACAAAATTACCAATTTCACTCTATCCAAACACTAACAAACCCGCCATATATGTGGGAATGTCCTATGGAAAATTAAATGCTGATGAATTTTTTAAGCAATATGGTCAGCGAATAGAATCAGAGTTAAAAGGAATAAAAAATAATTCATTAGAAGTGGAAAAAATAAGCGCAGATTATAGAAGAAATGATGTTCGCTATAACGTCAGCTTTAAATGGGGAGGAGATCCTAGACAGGCAGAGAGTGAGGTAAATAATGTTTTAAATTCTCTCTCTGGAATTTGGCCGAAGGAAATAAGAGATAGCAAATGGGTTTATTTTAATAATGAGGGAGGCGGTTTTTTAGCGATCAGTTTTTATAGTGATAAGAGAACTCCTGATCAATTGTATGAGATTTTGGCCCCCGCCCTAGAGGCAAAACTTAAATCCTTTAAGGGAGCTGAGCAGGCGGGATTGTGGAATCCTAAAAATAGAGAAATAGATTTGAAATTAAAGATGGAATCTCTCTCTCTTCTAGGTATTTTTCCGCGAGATATTGAACGCACTTTGGAGGCAGCATTAGTTAATTATAGTGGTGGAGCGATTACCGAAGGTGGTAAGTCAGTAAATTTAGAGTGGCCGAAAGCAATTAGATCTGTGGATGATTTAAAAAAAATATTAGTTACTACTCCCTTGGGCAAATTAATTCCTTTAAAACAATTGGCCGAAATAAATGTAAATGAGAATGGAGAACATACTAATATAATTAAAACCAATGGCCATAAGAGTATTATTTTGTTTGCATCTCCCATCAGCGGAGGAAATGTTAAAGAGTTAGCAGAGGGAATCATTGCTGAAGTAGAAAAGCAGATGAAGAATTTACCAGAAGATATAAAACATAGAGTTTTAGTCGATCCATCATTTTTTATTAGATCGGCCATAAGTAATGTCTTTAAAGAAGTTATTCTGGCAGCTTTTTTAGCAGTGTTAGTACTGATGCTTTTTATTGGTAACTGGAGAAATACTTTTACCGCCGCCATTGAAATTCCATTAAGTATGATTTTAGCATTTATTTTAATGAAGTTATCTCATATGAATTTAAATTTAATATCCCTTGGAGGATTAGCATTGGCCGCCGGAATGAACGTGGACGCTTCAGTGGTAGTAATGGAAAATATCTTTCGTCATTTAAAAAAACATAGTAAAGATAATTCAAATTCAATTGATCTATTAACTATTATCTCTGCGGCGGTCAAAGAGGTAATCCTTCCAATTTTGGCCGCCACTATTTGTTCTTTAGTGGTATTCATACCTTTAACACTCACTAAAGATCTTACCTATGGAATATTAGGAGATCTTGCTCTTAGTGTGATCTTTTCGCATGCTTTGTCTGCAATAGTGGCGATAATCTTAGTTCCTACCATAAGGATTCATTTGTTTAAGAATAGCAGTAATGTGAATTTTACAGTTGAGAAGGCATTGATTGATCGCCCATTTGAATTTTTCTTGAAAATTTATCAAAGGGTTTTAAATTTTTTTCTTATCAATCGCTCTCCACGAATTATCTTGATTGCTTCTTTAATTTCTTCTATTGCAATCTTACCGAATGTTATTTTACCTAAACTTAAAAAAGAGATCATAGGAAGACCAGATACTGATTGGCTTGTTGTAAGTATTCATGCCAATAATTCACAAAGTATTCGAGAGACTGAGAGTTATTTTGACGAGATAGAGACGAAGATATTAAAAGAGAATAAAGAGTTTGTTAATTATACCTTCACTCAAGTTCATGGTACATGGGGTGGAAATATAATGTTACGACTAAATGATAAATCAAAGATGAATGAATTTTGGAAATTGTTAGAGCAAAAAATAACTAGCACTCCTGATTATTATATTAGAATTGTTCCATGGAATCCGGCAGAGTTACCAATTCCTGAATTACCTCAGATGCGTTTAGTGATTAGTGGGGGAGAAAATGAGGATCGTTTTACTATTGCTCAAATTATAAATTATGATTTAAGAACAAAAGGAATCTTTCCTGATTTGTGGAGTAAACCATCTCTTAGTACTAATTATGTATTAGAAGTACGACCTTCTGTAGAACATTGGCCAATACTTTTAGCTCAACAAGGGATTGGTTTTTCTCCTAGTGATTTACTAGATATTACTAGAGTGGCCACCAATGGAAAATATATCGATGATCTTTTGTTAGCAGGAAAAAATTTTCGCTTGAAAATTTCCTATAAGGATTTTGATGAAAATAGTGGATTGGAAAAAATAAATTCCATTCCTATTAATTTGAAAGGCAAGATAGTACCATTTAAGGCGCTGGTTCCAACCAAAATGGTTAAGATGCCACCTCCGCTCTATCGTGAAGATGGAGAATCACTAATTGCAATTTATGGAAAACATAAAATGGGAGAAGAGGATAAGAAAGTGGAATCTTTGCAAAGGGTAGAAAATTTAATAAAAGAATTTTGGGATAAAGATGGAGCAAAATTAAATTTAAGTAGCAAACCAATGATCTATTTAGAAGATAGTGAGAAAGAATTGACAGATGCTTTGGATCAGTTGAAATTTTCAATAATTGTTTCCGTATTGTTGGTACTTCTTACTTTGGTAATTCAATTTGCAAGTATTGCACATTCATTGATTATTTTAAGTGCTATTCCACTTGGAATGTTAGGAGTGATGTTATCACTTTTTATTTTCAAAAGCACACTCTCTTTAAATTCTGCAATAGGTGTGATTTTACTTAATGGTATTGCCGTTGGAAATTCAATTTTACTAGTGGATTTATTCAGGCGTTTTTTAAAAGAAGGGCATCCTCCAATAACTGCTATCATGATGTCTGCTACTCAAAGAATTAGGCCTATTCTTATCACTTCTTTAACTACAATTTTAGGAATGCTACCGATTGCTTTTGGAATGGGAAATGGTGGAAAGGTACTACAACCTTTAGGTATTGCAGTTGCTGGTGGATTGTGGGTCTCTATGTTTTTCACTCTGATAGTAGTGCCAATTTTGGAGATTACCTATGTGAATTTTATTACAAGAATAAAATTAATGAAAAAGGGAAGTAGAGTAAAAATAGGAATAGTTGTTTTGTCTTTGACTTTTGTTTCTGCCGCAAATGCGACCGCAGGCGCGACCGCTACTGCAGTAGCGGTCATTACCTTCGAAGAGGCATTAGCATTGGCATTGAATAAGAATAATAATTTAAGCTTACTTCGAGAGGACGTAGAACTCTCCAATTTGAATATTCAAGATACCGCCGCCAAATTAAAATTTCTACCAACAGTAAATATTGAACAGACACATACTAAGCGTTGGTTTAGTACAGATGAGGGTTTTAAAGAGAGCAATAAAGGAAATGCTCTATATCTAAATTCAAAACTTAATCTCTTTAATTTTGGTGCTGATTTTTCTAATTATAAAGCAAATGCTATTCGTCTTCAACAGCAGCAAGTAAACATTACCAGCGTGCAGATGAAGCAAGAAAAAGAGGTGATAGATGTTTTTTTACAATATATTTATTTAAGTCAGGAGTTGCAGATTCTTAATAGCTTACTACTTTTAAAAAAAGAGTTGCTATCCATTACTGAAAAACGTTATCAAAAAGGAATTTGCTCGAAAGAGGAGTTTTTAGCGATAACTGTAGAGGTAGATAATACAATTGCTCGATATGATATGACTTTGATTAATAGAGATGAATTATCTAGACAAATTTTAAAGGTGATCAATCTATCAAACCTATCAAATCTATCAAATGAAGAAAATGCTAAGGGAGTAAATTTTAATTGGTCTTGGCCATGGTTAAATAAAATTAAAAACGATAAGTTTTTAATTGAGAATCAAATTGTTGAAAGACCAGATATTAAGTTTGCGGATCTTTCATTGCAGGTAAATCAACATCGTTTGTGGTATCAGATGGCGCAAAATCTTCCACGAGTTGATTTGAGTTATCAATATCGCTTAGATCCACTTTTTTATATTAGTGATTCCGGAATGTCGAAAACAAAAAGTAATGAAAAGATTTTACTGCTTACCATTTCTATTCCTCTCTTTGATGGTGGAGATGGATGGGCCCGCTATCATCAACAAAATAGTGAACTTATTAAATCACAATATGAGTTGCAACAGCTGAAGCGAAATGCTGATAGTGAGATTAAGATAAATCTAAATAAATATCGTGGAATTCTAAAGACATTATCAAATAGAGAAAAGACTTTAGAGCTATCAATGTCAATATACGAAAAAAATTTCCAGCGTTTTAAAATGGGTCAACTATCACTAAATGATCTTTTAACGGAACAGTCACGACTTTTTGAATCTAAAAAACTTGTGGATGAAGGATTCTACGTTATACACCAGACATTTCTATCTCTTTGTCAATCAATGGGGAAAAGTATCTATCAGTGTCTCTAATTTGAAATTTTTGATAATTATTATTACGTATGTGTCCCTGCACTCCTTTTATTTCACCATTTTCATCTCGTAGAGGACCAGCATTACTAACTGTTTGAATGATTCGACCATCTTTAGCTATTAATCCTAATTCTGTTGAGGTCTTATGGCCTTCAATGTTTTTTTGAAAACTTTGTTTTGATTTTTCTAAATCTTCATAGACAATATAATGAGTAAAGTTAGTTCCGATTACCTCTTCGGGATCATATCTTAATTCTCTAATCACTGCTGAGGAACAATAGGTAAGATGTCCTTTCATGTCCAATTGAAAAATAAAATCAGAACTATTTTCACTGATTAAACGAAATTTAAGTTCGCGATCAGCTAACTCTTTACTTAAATAGTTCATGTGTTGAAAATTAACCACTCTCATAAAAGATAATATTCCAGCAAATAAAGAGAGCAGCAGGCCAATGAAACTAATAAGAGCAGAATCTTGTTGACTAGAGATGGAGATAAATTGCATAGGTGTTGAATCGCTCTTAATTAAAAAAAGTGATTGAATTGTATTTTCGAAATTAACTGGTTGTAGATTGTATGGTTGTTCTTTTAAGAGAGCAGATGATGATTTAGACCAAAGCATTTGTAGGGAGTACTGTGCTTTATTTGTACGAAGAATTTTACCATTGTCATCTACAATTGTGACAGTACTATCATTAAGTGTGGGATCTAACCTTTTAAGAATGGAATTTCCAATTTCTAATTTTATGGCCACAATTCCCACTATGTTTTGTTTAAGATTATAAACTGGAAGGGGTATAATATATCCGACATCTTGAGGTGAAAATTCTATAATTTCATTTCTAGCAACTCTTTGACTTTTTAAATCTTTAAAGTATTGATGAGAGCTAAAATCCATTCCTATATAGTTATAATTATAACTATAATTATTTTGCTGAGTGGATGTTGCCACTACCCTACCTTCATTATTTAAAAAGTAGCATATGGCGGGAATGGCATTGAAGGATTTACAGTAGCGCTCAAGAGTGGAAGTGAGGGCATAAGTTTGTTGTGATTTTATTTCTTTTTCTTCAAGAGTATAAAAAACTGGCGATTTGCTTAAACTGGCAATCAGATTATTGGCAAAGCCCACATGTGTTTCCCACATGTTTTTCATAATCATTAGACTATGTTGATTTTGACTTTGTAAATTGTAGGAGTGTTCATTTTTATAAAGATTAACGGTACTACTAATAATGATGGTTATCGCTGCAATAGTAATAAAAAATGGTTTAACTTTTAATAGTGGTTTTTTTTGTAGAGAAAAAATATATTTATGAAGAGTGGTAGCAATAATGATTACTAAAAGACATTTTAAAGAATAGATTGCTAAAATGTATATCGATGCAGGAAATGCAGTAGATACAGAAGTAAATACAGGAATGGATAAATTAAAATGAGAAATGGAGTTCAATAGAGAGAGAGCTATAATAGAAATTATAGCTGGTTTAATATTTTGATTTTTAAGATGAAATCTTTTATGAAATTTTGATAATACGATTGTAAGCCAAATGATACCGCTAACTTCAAATAACAAGTATGTACTAATCTGCCATGCTCTGTATCCGTATGTTATCGACAATGCAACTAAAAGTATCAGAGAAATCAAATATGGTTTGTAGGTTATTTGTATATGTTGGAATAGGTATTTACTGGTATGAACTGTAAACAAGTGTAAAAATACTAATGAAATCACCCAAAAAGCATGAACTAGATAATAGTTAGCAAAAAATGGTAAAACATTTAATCCTGCATATGTGATAAATGAATTCAATGTATCTCTTAATCCATAAAAAATAAAAAAGAGAAGTAGATATTTAAAGAGATGTTCTTTATTTTCACTATTATCCTTTGTCAGTGTTTTGTAGGAAAAAGGATAGAGTAAAAATATGAGCATTAACCAAAGTAAAGAGTAAAGAGAAAATAAAGTGTTGATGTTAAATAAATTATTGGCCATAAATGATTTCCAATCTTTTATCGCTTTAATAAAAATTATGAAGATATTTATTTAAATACTATTCAATTAGATATTAATTTGAATATGTTGGTCAAGGATCTTATTGTTTATCTTTTATTTTGCAGACTTTAGCGATCAACTATCTATTATATTTAATACTCAATAAAAGTGCGACAGCCTGTTCCTGAAAAGGTGGTTACTAAGTCGTTTATAATAATATTGGGAATTACAATTTTATCTCTATCAACAATGGTGATTTTTACTGCTTCTATATGCTCCTGATTTGATAAATCATAGGAAAAATCGAGAGGCGTGACCTTGATACCTGGAATTTGCATGAGCAATTTTAATATGCTTATTTTACTCTTTTTTTCATCTTTAAGTACAACCTTTGAGCTTGGTAAATGATCAAGTGAACTACTAACCAAATAGATTAGACCATCATCTTTTAAAAGATCTAGATATCTTTTAAGATCTTTGGCAGGAGAAATGGAGTAAGAGAGTATACCAAAAACATCCATTATTAATTTTGCTTTTCCAAGATCTTTTGTGATTTCTTCATCTTTAATCTTGTTAAACATTTTTTCAAATAGGTTATATTTCCCAGTTCTTTTTTCTGCTAGTTCCTTTGATAATCTAATTTTATCAAAGTCTATACCTGCAGAGATAGCGGAGATATTTAATCCTTGAAGATTTTCATCATTTAATATATCCATTACAGCTATCAAATTTCCTGCACCGGCATCTATAATATGATCACCTTTTTTAAGCGTTTTTATTTCGTCTAACAAACCGGGAAGCATAGAAGAGTAATCGACAAGCGATCTGTTTTCTCCAAAATTACCACGTTCAATTATCATTTCATTTATTTGGGAGTATAATTTAACTTCTTGAGATGATAATGAAACTGGAATTGAAATTATATTTACCATCAATAAAGAAACAAAAGTAATTAAATATTTTAATAACATATGATCTCCTTGGATTAGCATTGGATTAGCATTGGATTAACTTTGAATTAAATAGGTGGATCTTTTTTTACTTAATCCATCGTCTATTCTCCATTCTCCATTCTCTATTTGAAAGTTTAACAAGATGATTGATGAATTACATAAAATAAATTAAATTTTTTTATAAACTACTAATATTGTTTTAATGAAGATAACTAAATATATTTTATTGATACTTAAAAAATGGTCATTTTTATTTATTTAGTCGCTGGCGCGAAAGTGCCGGCGACTATTTAGATATTTTTTTATAAAACTGAAGGCACTAAATGCACTTTTTTCTTTATAGCGATTCGGGGTATATATGAATTGGAAAGTGGTTATGTAGAATTTAATAAATGGTCAGTTGATCAAAATTTAGGATGGGCAAATAAAAATAAAACAATCGAGCGGACAACAGAGCGGACAACAGAGCAGACACACGATCAATCCTCTTCTGCTAAATCTTTTAATAAAGGCAAAGATAAAGGCAAGGAGAAGATTAAAGTGCTAAGAGTTTATAAATACGATAGTGAAACAAAAAAAGATAACAAATAAATATTAATGCGTATATGCGAGCATCCAAGCGCAACTCAATCTTACAAATCTCGAAGTTATCAACTTGACACTTCATTTTAAAATATAGAACCTATTTTTATGATTAAAAATAGGATACCTTCGTTATCGGTGATAATGCCAGCACTTAATGAAGAAAAAAATATTACCAATGCAGTCTACTCCACCTTAAGTGCATTTAATAAGCATTTTATAGAGGGAGAGATCATCGTTGTTAATGATGGTAGTTCTGATAAAACTAGCGAGTATTCTAAAGAATTAAGTAAAAGATATTCTAATGTAAGGATAGTCAATCATCAATCACCAAAGGGAATTGGCAGATCATTTTTTGATGGTGTTGGAATAGCAAAAAATGAAGTAGTGGTAATGTTTCCGGGAGATAATGAGAATGATCCCGATCAAGCATTACAATGTTATCATTTGATGAATCAAGTTGATATTATAGTGCCATTTATTCATAATGTAGAAGTTAGGAATTATTGGCGTAGATTAATTTCAACCATATTTAGATTTATAATAAATATCTCTTTTGGAGTTAATTTAAATTATACCAATGGAACGGTCTTTTATCGAAGAGAGATCTTAAATGATATTAAACTTCAGTGTGATGGTTTTTTTTATCAAGCAGAGATACTCGTAAAATTGATCAGGAAGGGTTATCTATTTGCGGAAGTTCCCAGTTTTTTAAGAAAACGCCTTAGTGGTAAATCAAAGGCAACTACCCTAACATCATTATTACAAGTGAGTAAAAACTATTTACGATTGGTATGGGAGATTCATTTTAAAAGGATTGAAGCAGTTAAGGATTATAGAAAATTGAAAGAGAAAAAAAATCAAAATAGTAATAGTAACAATAATAATTGTAGTAATAATTTAATATTGGATGGCCATAAATTAGCGTGGCATGAAGATAGAGTGGCCAGTTGGCTTGCGAGAGAAAGAATTGCTCCAATTACTATTGATATGAGCTTAACTGAGCGATGTTCTTATGCTTGTGAATATTGTTTTGGAAGATTACAACGAAACGTTGGTCATGATTTGGATAAGGAACATCTATTTAATTTTTTAGATGATGCTAAAGAGATTGGAGTAAAAGCAGTAAGCTTGGTTAGTGATGGTGAAAGTACTCTCTCTCAACATTTCTATGATTTTTTAATTAGAGGCAAAGAGAAACTTGGACTAGATATGGCAGTTGGGACTAATGGTTTCCATTTGCATGCTAACAGATTACCAGATATTTTACCTCTCTTAACCTATTTGCGGATAAATATCTCTGCAGGCACTCCATCTGCATATGCAAAAATTCATGGAGTGAGTGAAGATGCATTTTTTAAAGTAGTTGATAATATAAAAAGAGCAGTAGAGATAAAGAGAAAAAAATCTCTAGATGTAACTATTGGTTTGCAGATGGTGTTACTTCCTTCTTATGCTAACGAGATCATGCCTTTAGTAAATTTAGGCAAGTCATTGGGAGTAGATTATCTAGTTATAAAACATTGTTCAGATGATGAACAAAAATCTTTAGGAGTAGATTACCAAAAATATTTGCGACCAGAGCTGGAATTATTATTAAAGGAAGCTGAGAGTGAATCTAGTGATGAGTATGTTGTTAAGGTAAAGTGGTCAAAGATTTTAAGTAAAGGGGTTAAGAGTTATTTGCATTGTTATGGTCCTCCCTTTATCTTACAAATATCAGGAACAGGATTAGTGGCACCATGTGGATTTTTATTTAATGATAGATTTAAAGAAAAATTTCATATAGGTAATATTGCAGAAAAGTCCTTTAAAGAAATCTGGTTAAGCGATAGATATTGGGAAGTAATGGATAAAATATCATCTGAAAATTTCAATACTCATACAGATTGTGGAACAATGTGTTTGCAACATAAAGTAAATGAATTCTTGTGGAATTTAAAACAAGAACAAAAACAAGAACCGGCCATAGAGGGTCTAGAGGGTGTTAAATTTTCTAAAAGTCATCATCAAACACCTATGCACCTTAATTTTATTTAAATGTGAATGTAAACGTGAACGTAAATCTAATTTTAAATGTCTTTATAATAATATTTTTAATATCTTTCCCATTACATGTAATTATATGGAGATTATTTAATCCTAAAAATACTTTAATGTGGCTTTTGTTGCTATTTATTTTGTTGCCTTCGATAATTTACGTTGTGGCGATGTTTTTTCCTTTGTTAAATATGGAGGTGGATATAGATATATTTATTTATCATTTACTCCTTAGTGGATTTTTAGGTGGCAGTTATATTCTTTCTTATCCTGCAATTCATGCATGGTCACCATCGCTTTATTTGATTATTCTCTTGAGGAATAAAAAATATTTTGCGTTAGAGGAATTAAAGAGTGAGATAATGCCAAAGTTAAACATAGAGGGAAGAGTGCTAGATATGCTAAATGATAAATTTGTAAATTTAAAGAAAACAGATAAAACAGACAAAGAGAACTGTATTGTTGAATTGAGTTGCCTGGGAAAAATAATAGCAATTTCTTTTATATCGTTTAGAAAATTTTTAGGACTTGAAGTAAGAAGAAAGTAAGTTGAAAAAATGAAAATTATTTTTATCTATCTTTTTGTTATACCAATTGTTAATCTTGTTTTTCATGCTGCTTTTATGCGTATAACGAGTATGCGTCCTCAGAAAGCAACACTTCTTTTTCAAGTTTTTTTCGTGATCGTTATGTCATGCTTTGGATATTGTTATTATTCTTATTCTAATTATTTCTTTAGACATTTTTTGATAATTATTTTGTGGTCATATTGTTATTTTCATCTTTTTAATATGAGTGAAACCGCTAGAAGGATTTCTTTGATGACTGCAATTTACAGAGGGAAGATTAAGATGACTAAGGATATGAAAAACATAAATGATAGCAATAAAGCATTGAGTGATAGGATAGATAGATTTATTGATTTAGGTATAATATCAATATCTAAAGGTAGTAGAGATCAAGAGCAATATAAGTGTAATAAAAATTTTGCCTTCTATCTATTTTATGTAGCAGCAAGAATTATTTATTTTTTTAGAAGATTATTAGCAATGGAATGAGGTCTATATATGAATACGAAGAGTGCAATAGTTACTGGCGGGTTGGGATTTATTGGTTCACATTTAGTTGATTTGTTAATAGATCATGGATTTAAGGTTATTGTCTTAGATAATGCATCTACTGGAAGAATTTCTAATCTTCAAAAACATTTAAATAATTCTAACTTGTATATTGTTAATGTGGATATTACATTTGAAAGAGATATAAAAAAATTGGAGATGGATACAAGAATTGATGTTCCGAATGTAAAATATATTTTTCATTTGGCGGGACTTGCAGATATTGTTCCTTCAATTGAAAGACCTGCTGACTATCATAATGCTAATGTTAATGGCACATTTAATATTTTATCTTTGGCCAGAGAGTGGTCTAATAAGTACAATCAATTGGAAAAATTTGTTTACGCTGCATCCTCTTCTTGTTATGGATTGGCCAGTGATACCAGTAATACTCCTACTAATGAGAATGCAACGATTGATCCACAATACCCCTATGCTTTAAGCAAAAATATTGGGGAACAATATGTAATTCACTATGGACGAATTTACAAATTACCAACAATTTCACTACGTCTCTTTAATGTTTTTGGCCCGAGATCGCGAACTACTGGAACATACGGAGCAGTCTTTGGTATTTTTTTAAAGCAAAAACTAGAGGGAAAAGCATATACAATAGTTGGTGATGGAAAACAAGCTAGAGATTTTATCTTTGTTTCCGATGTGGCCAATGCCTTTTGGAGTGCTGCTAACTCAAACTCAAATGTTTGTTCTCAAATTTTTAATGTGGGTAGTGGAAATTGTTATTCAATTAATATGCTGGCAGATCTTTTGGGAGGAGAAAGAGTTTATATACCTAAGCGCCCAGGAGAGCCAGATAAAACTCACGCAGATATCTCAAAGATAAAAAATATAATTGGATGGCAACCACAGATTAGTTTTGAAGAGGGAGTGAAGAGAGTTTTAGAAAATATTGATTATTGGAGAGATGCTCCTTTGTGGGATACTCATTCAATTGCTAAGGCCACCGATAGTTGGTTTCGATATCTACAAAGATGAAAAGTAAAAAATAAGATGAATAACAAAGCGATATTTTTTGATAAGGACGGAGTTTTAAATAAAGATTCTGGAATTATCTGGCCAAAGGTAGAGCGTCCTTATGATGGCGTTGGTGATATCATTGCTAGTTTTATATCGAAAGGTTATTTGATTTTTATAATTACCAATAGAACAGAAGTGGCCAGAGGTTTAGCAACAGAGAGTGAAATTGAAAAATATTTGCATGATTTTGAATTACAAATTTTAAAGCAAAATAAACATGCAATTATTTCTAAATCATATTATTGTCCTCACCATCTGCGGGCCACAGTTGCAGCATATAGAGTAAATTGTGAGTGTAGAAAACCCAAGAGTGGTTTATTGATAAAGGCGCAAGAAGAGTATAGGATTGATTTAAGAAATAGTTACTTAGTAGGAGATAGGGTTTCTGATATCGTTGCAGGAAATAGAGTAGGTCTTAAAACTATTTTGTTGATAGGTGAAAAATCATTTGAAGCACCTATTGTTGGTTGTTATGGGTCGGAGAATTTTAATCCTTATCATAAAATAACCCAATTGAGTCAATTGTATGAACTTATTTAAAAAATCAATTAATGTAAAAGCTATGATATTGGCGGCCGGCAAAGGAGAGCGTTTAGGTCCACTAACTAAAACGATTCCTAAGCCAATGTTAGAGGTCGCAGGCAGACCTCTAATGGAGTGGACAATTCTTCACTTGAGAGAGCTAGGGATTGTAGACATAGTGATTAATTTGAATTTTAATTATCAGCATATTGTAGAGCACTTTGGAGATGGAGAAAAATTTGGTGTCAAAATAAATTATAGCTATGAAGATATGTTACTTGGAACTGCAGGGGCGGTTAAGCATGCTCAAAAATTACTAGAAGATGCTGACGTATTTTTAGTCTTATATGGAGATGTTGTAAGTAATTTTGATTATAGATTATTAATAAATAAGCAATTGGAAAATAAAAGAAAATTTAATTCAGTGGCCACCATTCTTCTTCATAAGAGAAAACTTTTAAAGAGTAACAGTATTGTAGAAGTTGATGGAGATAAAAATGGAGATGGAGATGGAAGAATAGTGAAATTTTTAGAGAGACCTGCAGGTGGTGATTTAAAGTATATTTGTACGGAAGAGGATACTTGGGTAAATTCTGGACTCTATTCGTTTGATAGATCGATATTTAATTATATTGATAGCGATAGTTACTTGGATTTTCCTAAAGATGTATTTAATAAATTGGTAAATGAAGGGAGCATATATGCTCTCTCTCATAGTGGCTATAGGATGGCAGTTGATTCGCCAGAAAGATATTTTAAATTATGTCAGGATGTAATTAATGAAAGACCATTTTCATTCACATAATAAGAATGATGACTATAAGATTGATGCTCATAAACTTATTTATCATCCGGAAAGAGTTAGTGAGTGGCTCAAATCTATTGGTGATTGGGAGAAAGAAAAAAATATTTTTCCTATATATATGGAGATTTCTCCTGTTAGTTATTGTAATCATCGATGCAAATTTTGTGCTTTGGATTTTGTAAATAATTCCACTACCTCTTCTTCTTCCACTATCTCTAAGTTAGATACTAAGATACTGGCCAATAGAATAAAAGAATTTGCCGATCTAGGAATTAAAAGCATTATGTTTGCAGGAGAGGGTGAGCCCACTCTACATCCTGATCTTCCACAACTTTTGGATCTTTGTTCTGAATACAAAATCGATACTTCACTTACAACAAATTTTATTATCAAAGATAAAACAAAAATTGCAAACTTTGTTAAGAATTGTAAATGGATTAAGATTAGTGTTGGTGGTGGTAACGAGGAAACTTATTCAAAGATTCATGGAACTAAAGCTAAGGCAAATGATTTTGAAATTTTAATGGAAAATATTAAATATGCACTCTCTATTAGAAAAGATTTTAGAAACGATTGTGCTATAGGAATGCAGATTATACTATTACCCGATAATTTTGACAGCGTATTGGAATTGGCGGAGAAAGCAGCAAATTTAGGTGTAGATTATTTAGTAGTAAAACCATATTCACAACATCCTTTAAGTATAACTAGTGAATATGCAAATATCGATTATAAAGAAGAGCGATATCTTTCCTTGGAGTCAGAGTTAAAGAAAATTTCTACTGACAAATTTAAAATTATCTATCGCTCGCAAGCGATTAATCATTACATCCAAAATGAACGAAGTGAACAAAATGAACAAAGTGAAGGCCAAGACCGCTATAAAACTTGCTACTCAGTACCTTTTTTTTGGAGCTACATTACAGCGATCGGTGATGTTTTAGGATGTAGTAATTGGTTTAACAACGAACATTTTAATTATGGTAATATAAATAATAATTCATTTGCTCAAATTTGGAGAGGGGAAAAGAGAAAGGAGAGTATTAACTATATAAAGGAAAAATTAAAGGTGAGTGATTGCAGATTAAATTGCAGAATGGAGAATGTTAATTACTACCTATGGGAGCTAATCAATCCTCATCCGCATGTGAATTTTATTTAAATTTTTTAAGATTTATATACATCTCCAGAAAGTATGATATTATCATACTTTCTGGAGGAAATAAAAAAAAGATAAGATGGAAGAATCACTACTTGAGTTAAAAAGTAACATAATCACCTATAGCGGATTACTTGATTTATATAAAGATAAAAAAAATCCTAAGGACAAGGTTTACCATATTTTAAAAAATGGAGAGCTAATCAAGATTAGGCGAAATTTGTATGTATTAGGTGATAGATACAAAAGAGGTTATTCTTTAGCATCACTTGCGAATTTAGTTTACGGTCCTTCGGCAATATCTTTAGAGTGGGCGCTAAGTCATCATGGACTTATACCAGAAAGAGTAAATCTGATTACATCTGTTTGTTTCAAAAGGAAAAAAATGTTTCAAACTCCAGTTGGAGTGTTTGCTTATAGTTGTCTACCTGTAGATATTTATAGTGTGGGTATTGAGTATCATCAACAAGCAGAAGGTAATTTTCTTATGGCATCTGCTGAAAAAGCATTAATTGATTTAATTTTTCTTAAGAAGATAAAAAACTTAAAAAGTCAGTCAGACCATCTAGGATATTTATTAGATGATTTGAGAATTGACGAAGATGCTTTGAAGAAATTTAATAAAAAAACTCTTTTGCAAATAAAAAAAGTTCATAGCAAAGAATATGTAATTAACTTTATAAATACCTTGATATCTTTTTCGAAGAGGTAGATTAACATAGGTAGGTTAATATTATATGGCCATACATCCTGCAATTGAATCCATGATTAAAAGATATAATTGTAAGACCAAAATGGAGTATAAAAGTGCACTAAAAGAAATTATTCAAGAGATAATTCTTCTTGGATTATCTAGACATGGTTTTTTTGAAAGAGCTGCTTTTTATGGAGGTTCTGCTCTAAGAATTGCTCATAAACTTGATCGTTTTTCCGAGGATCTAGATTTTGAATTAAGAAAAAAAGATCTTCACTTTGATATAAGTTCTTTTATAAAGGGAATAGATGAGGAGTTGCTAAGTTTCGGACTTAAATTAACTACAAATAAGAAAAAAAAAATAAATGTAAACTTACATGTAGAATCTGCATTTGTTAAAGGAAACACCTTAGAAAACTTGTTGTTAATTGAAGGAATTGATAATCCTAGTAAGGGAATTAATAAAAATGATCAGATTTGTGTTAAGGTTGAAATTGATGTTAATCCACCTAATTATCAATCAAGCACAGAAATAAAATATCACAATTATCCAATCTCTTTTGAATATCAGATTTTGGATTTACCAAGTTTATTTGCAGGAAAATTGCATGCTATCCTTTGTAGAAATTGGAGAGGAGATCGAGTTAAAGGAAGGGATTACTATGACTTTCTATGGTATCATAAACATAAAATCATTCCCAATCTAAAATACTTAGAGGCAAAATTTTTACAAACTCAAAAGCAAGCGAAAATTGATGCTCATGTAGCAGATAAAAAATTAATGAGTAATGTAGATTTAAAGAAAGATCTAAAGCAACTTTTATTAGAAAGAATTTCTAAAGTTAATTGGCAACAGGCGATTCAAGATGTTGAACCCTTTGTTAATGATAATTTTGCCTTGAAAGTGTGGAATAGCAAATTTTTCTCTCATATTATTGAGGAAATGGTTTAATGATGAACATTTTAATTATGATAATATAAATCCTGCAATAATATATTTCTTATTGCAGGATTTATGGTAATATTGCAATAAGGTTAACAGTTATTTCATGATTATGAACTCCTATTAAACCCTTCCAGTAGGAACTAAAATAAGAAATGAACCCTAAAGATTTCAAAAAATCAACATCTGGTAAATGTATAAAAACATCGGCCAACTATTGGGCATTTGTACCGCATCCACTACCTCCTGCAATTGAATATGATAAAGAGATGAGAGCTCTACTCTCAGATGCTGATCGCCTAATAGGAGAACTGCTTGGAACAGGTAAAGCAATATCTAATCCATATTTGCTAATTACCCCATATGTTCAAAGAGAAGCTGTTTCCAGTTCTCAAATAGAGGGTACACAAACCTCCATGGACGATCTATTATTATTTGAGGCCACCAATGAAGAGAGTGATCCAGAAGTTAATATTGCTGATATTAGAGAGGTACAAAATTATGTTAAGGCCCTACAACATGGAATAAAATTATTAAAAAAACTACCAATATCAACTCGCTTTATGACTGAAGTTCATGAAGTGTTAATGAAAGGTGTTCGAGGAGGACATGTTACACCTGGAGAACTTCGTAAAAGTCAGAATTGGATCGGTACTCCTGGATGCACTCTTAATGGCGCCAAGTATGTTCCACCTCCTCCACATGAGATGCATGAGTGTTTGTCAGCATTAGAAAAATATATTCACTCTGAACCCAAAGAACCTGTGCTTATACAATGTGCTTACATCCACTATCAGTTTGAATCCATCCACCCATTTTTAGATGGCAATGGCCGCTTGGGGCGTTTGTTAATAATCTTTTTGTTATTAGAGCGAGAGGTTTTAACAGTACCACTCTTATATTTATCGGCATTTTTTAATAAGTTTAGAAGCGAGTACTATATCAGGTTGTTTGAAGTTAGTCGCTCTGGTGATTGGGATGCTTGGATAAAGTATTTCTTAAATGGGATAATCACCCAAGCAAAATCAGCAATAGATGATGCTCACAGAATAACTAAATTGCATGTAACCTATTTGGCATTAGTATCAGAGAGTAAAAAAGTACCAGAGTCGGCCTTAAAGCTAGTAGAGGAGATATTTGTAAATCCGATAGTCTCTATTTCTGTGCTAAGTAAGAAGTGGAATCTCCCTTACAATTCAGTAAAGAATGGCGTGGCCAGATTAGTGAAATTGGGAATATTAAAAGAGAAAAAAGGGCAGAATAAGGGGCGAATGAGAAATCGTATCTATTTAGCACATAGACTGCTTAATATCTTGATTGACAATAGATTAAATGAATAAAATAATTTTAACTATCTTTGTAATCCAAGGAATTATTTATTGATGTGACAAAAAGAATTAATTAGAAAATTAAAACACATGCGGGCCTTTGCTGAAGCTTATCCGAATAAGAAATTAGTGCAACAGTTTGTTGTACTAATTCTATGGGGTCACATTATTCGTAAAAAGAATGGATAAAAAGTGAATTCAACTAATAAAATCATAACTTCCAAAAAAGAACTCACTCTCATTTGTCAGAGATTGAAAGATGATGGTAAGCAAATTACCTTATGCCAGGGACACTTTAATATGATCCATCCTGGGCACATTCGATTTCTAGAATTTGCAAAAAAACATGCTGATCTTTTGATTGTGGCCATACATGGCCCAAATATGATTGAAGAACAAGTTAAAAATGAATTCTATACTGCCGAGGAGAGAAGATCGGGAGTGGCGATGCTCTCTATTGTGGATTTTGTATATATAGTAGAAGATAAAAATCTAAGTGAAATTGCTACCATCATAAAACCTAATTTTTTTATTTTAGGTGCTGAATTTAAAGATAGCTACAATAAAGATTTAAGAATTAAAGATGCAGTAAAAATTATAGAAGATCATCAAGGAGAGATAATTTTTAGTTCAGGAGATATTCGTTATACTAATTCAGATTTTTACGAAAAGAGAGTAGATGATTTAGAAAACGAGAGAAAGTTTATCTTTAGAAATGTTTTAAATAAGCATCAAATTGATAAAAACAAACTGCAATCATTGGCCAATAATTTTAAATCTGCATCCATTATGGTGTTAGGTGATTCTATTGTAGATCACTACTGCTTTTGCGATCCTCTAGGAATGAGTTCTGAAGCGCCGGTGATAGTCTTAAAAGAGTTAGAACGAAAATCCTATGTTGGAGGAGCGGCGATTGTGGCACAAAATGTGCGAGCATTATCGGCGCAACCAATATTTATTAGTGTAGTGGGAGCAGATGCAGAGGGGAAATATCTTAAAAGTTCTTTATTAGAGAGTGGAGTTCAATGCAAATTTGTAGTAGATAATTCACGACCGACAACACTTAAAACTCGCTATGTGGCCGGAGCACAGAAGTTACTAAGAATATCCAGATTAGAAGAAAAGTATTTAAGTGAAAAAATTGAAAATAAAATTATTAAAGAGATTAGAGAAAATATTAATCTAGTTAATACAATAGTAATAAGTGATTTTAGCTACGGTTTATTTACGGAAAATATAATTGAAGAACTAACAACACTCTCTCTTAAAAAAAATATAAAAATTTTAACCGATTCGCAATCTAGTAGTCAGATAGGTAATCTCTTTAAATTTAAAAATAGTTTTTTAATTTCTCCTACTGAAAAAGAGGCAAGACTGGCCGTAAATGATAAATACTCTGGTCTTGAAATGCTGGGAAAAAAACTTTTAGAGAGAAGTGAGAGTGAAAATCTATTTTTAAAATTAGGTCCCAATGGTTTTATTGTTTTTTCTAAGACGGATAATAAATCCTATATTCAAACAGAGCATTTCCCGGCCCTAAATCCCAATCCACTTGATGTTGTAGGCGCTGGAGATGCCATGCTCTCGGCCCTGGCAGTTTCACTCTCAGTAAAAGGATCGATTATGGAATCAGCAGCTTGTGCCACCATTGTGGCCGCTATATCGGTTGGTAGAGTAGGAAATGTGCCGGTTGAGCTGAATGAAATAAAAAAATGGTTAGAGGAGATATGAGAAGAAATCAAAACGCAATGAAATTAAAGGCAAAATTCATACGACGAGAGATACTGCGTGTATGTGTAAAAAATGGTGCCGGTCACATTGCTCCATCCTTTTCAACAGTGGAGATATTAGTAGCTCTTTACTATTCATTGATGAAAATTGATCTTGGAAAAGGTAAGATTAAAAATTGGTTAAGTAGAGATAGGCTAGTTTTTTCTAAAGCACATGGTTGTTATGCACTTTATGCTATTCTTGCTGATTTAAAACTAATAAAACAAGAGGATTTTGAAAATTTTTACAATGGCAGTTTCCTCTCTGGATGTTTAGAGCGTAGAGAAGATGTAGGATTAGAAGCAAGTTGTGGTTCCTTAGGCCATGGTCTTCCTCTGGCAGTAGGATTGGCATTTGCGGCCAAATTAAAGAGGGAAAAATTTAGAGTATATGTGATTGTGGGTGATGGAGAAATGCAAGAGGGAAGCAATTGGGAGGCAATTCAATTTGCGGTAAAACATAATCTATATAATCTTAAAATAATTATTGATAATAATAATTTGCAGGCGATGGATTTTTTAGAAGATGTTTTATCAGTGACCTCTCCTCACATAGAGCTTAAAAGAAAATTCAAAGCATTTGGTTGTAAAGTAGCTACTGTCACAAACGGGCATAATATTGAATCGTTAATAAAAATATTGAATGCTTTTAATCAACAAGAAAAGAAAATTAATGGGCCACAAGTTTTAATTGCAAAGACTATAAAGGGTTTTGGTTTGAAATGTATGGAGAATGTTCCTAAATTTCATTTTAGAATACCGTCAGAGGATGAGTTACTATATGACCAATAATAATATACTTGAGATAAATTATCGCTCTAGAGTGATTAATGATTTAATTCCTTACGCTGAAAAGGATTCAAGAATTATCTTATTAGTTTGTGATATGGGTTTTGGAGTGTGTGATAATTTTAAAAAGAGTTTTCCAAAGAGAATTTATAATGTTGGTGTAATGGAGCAAGCAACAGTAGGTATTGCGGCCGGTATGGCGATGGATGGACTTATTCCTGTTGTTTATTCCATCGTAAATTTTTTAGTCTATAGAGCACTAGAACAAATTAGAAATGATGTTGTTTTACAAAATTTGAATGTTAAATTTATTGGTACTGGAGCAAATAATTATTTTAAATTTTTAGGTAAATCTCACTGCTGTGATGAGGATGATAAAAAGATTTTTGATGTTATTGGCCTAAAAGTGTATGATCCATATGAAAATAATTATCAAAAATTACTCAAAAACTCACATCAAAATAAAAACGATGATTTTGATTTTCACAAATTATTTACAGAGTGGATTTTAAATGATGTTGCTGCATATATTAGAGTTTAGATTTTTAAATTTCGGGTTTTTATAATTCCATAAACTACACTGAAAATAGTTAAGATGATTGATATGAAAATTATTGCAAATGATAAATGTATATATGCAGGAGCATATTCGAATTTAACAATATTAAAACCTTTATTTACGTTAAATGATATTAAATTATCAACTGTTGGAAAGATTTGGAGAGGTTGATTGTTTAAAGATGCTTTCCAATTTTTTGTAAATGTGGAACTCCATACAATGAGGTGATTATTTTTAGTTGAGTTTACAGAGATACTAACATTATTGGGAGTTAGATCTAAAATTTTTATTGAAGTATTTGAATTATCGTCAGGCAAATAGTTTCTATCTGCTGAGTAAAATATTTTAGAGGTTTTCTTAAAGAGGGTTTCATTTCCGCTATTTTGTAAGTTTTTTATTTCTGGAAGAATCAATCGTTGATAACCAAGAATTGCGGGTATTTTTGTGTAATATTGTAGATTGAAATGATTAAAGAAAAAATTATTCGAAGTAAATCTATTGTTATTAGGTGACGGAAAATTATCTACTCTGCGGTTTTCAAGCTCAGCTGTGGGTAAATTTTTTATTACATCGAAGAAATCGATGTTGATAAAAACTGAAAAAAAATCAAACAATAGTAAAAGAAATATTGGCCAATATAAATTTTTATGTAAAGTATTAATTGGTCGAGCAAGTTTTGTCTGGAAAAATTTATTTGCTAAACATAGATTTGTTTGTGACAGAATGGAGGTAAGTATCAGCAGGTTTGTCAGTATTAAAATATAAAATTGAGGAGTGTATAGGATATTAAATGGCACTGTCCATTCAGGTTGAATATATACCTGCGTACTAATAACAATGAACAATAAATTATAAATAATTAATGAGATTATTTTTTTTAAATTGTTATTGTTGTGTTCGTTTAAAAATAGATACATTCCTTGTCCTGCTAATATGATTAAGATCATGACAAACAATATTGTATTGTGAAAGTGCCAGCGAAATGATTCAAGAAATGGAATTATATCTACGAGTAATCGGGCAATCCAATAATCTGAATATAAACTAGTAAGCAAAATTAATAGTGCAAATAAAATAAAGAAAATGGTCCGAGGATTTTTATAAGTTAAAATTAGATTGTAAATTATAAAATAAATACTAATTTGGCCTATAAAAAGAGGAGAAATGATATCTGGAGTTTTAGCATGATAGTAAGTATAATTAGGAAAAAAAATTGTGTAAAGTGATTCCAATTTTAATGAAGCAAAAAATGGTGAAAAAACAGTGCCATCTGAAGATCTTATTTTACTAAAATCAAACTTAAAAAAAGTATATTGTTCCAGAAGACAATAATTCATTATTCCAAGAAAAAGAATTCCTGCTATTAAAAAGTAAAACAATTTTTTTGTTATTTCTTGCTCATAGATTACGTTGGAGTTTGATTTATGTATGTAGGATTTTATATTTATTAGATATTCTATTAAACAAAATGCAAAACCAAATTGAAATAAAAAAATTGTAGTTCCTAGGTGACCTTGTATAAACATCATTAATGATGCAAACACAAGTAATCCTATGCCATATATTTTAGAGTTTAAAATTTTTTTTATAGCAAATAAAAATAAAGGTAAAAATTCATGGGCATATATAGCATCAGAAGTAATAGTGATTCCGCAAATTATTAGAGGAGTGGAAGTATAAATAAAAGCACAAATAGAAGAGATATAAGAATTTGTGGAATATTCCTTAAGCAGATAATAAGTTGCGATAAAACTAATAATATAGACTATAATTAATTCTAGCAAATAAGTTTTTAATGAATAAATGCCAAAGATACTAAGAATTAATATTATTGGTGAAAATGTTGGAGCAGTAAATTGTAAGAGGGTACCTAGAGGAAAACCACAATTAGTCCAATGATCCCAGAGTGGAAATTGACCGTTTTGTATTGATGTACTAATTAGTATTCTTAAGGGGTAGGCAAATGCTAGGTCATCATTACCTAAAGGATGTGTAGAAAGAAAACCACGAAAGGTTATTAAAATTATTATGCTAGAAAACAAGGAAAAAAGAAAAAATAATTTAGTCATATGATTTTTTACAACTCCATCACTACTAATTCATATTATGTTTTTATTTATAAAGACCAAATTTTAATTTACATAACATATACGAGTGATTTTGAAATATAACTTGCGAGCAAAGTTGATTTTGGATAGAGGATGAATATCCTATTGGTACCAGTCTGAATGGGTTGTTGTCAGATTGATATGGTCCAAGTATTAAAAAAGAGTCTCGGAGATAGAAATAAGAGAGACGTTCTTTTGTAAGTGGATAAAATACCTTATTAACAAAAGGAGGTATTTCTGCAACTAAAAGTGTAGGGATGTAATAAATGATATCTCTTTCTTTTACTGAGTTTTTGATAGCTTCAACTATTGATTTTTGGTCTTGAAGATTTTGAATCATACTTGATGGAAATCCAAAACCTAATACGTGACCAAAATAAGGACGAAGAATCTTGGTTTTCATTTGATATTCGGTGTTTACTGGTATTTTAAAATTGTAAACAATGATTTCATAATTCATCATGAAGAAGACGAATGAGATAAGTGCTATTATTGATATGTAAAATAATTTCACACTAGTTTTTATTTGTTTTAGAATGAGACTAATACTTACTGATATGATTAATAAACCCAAAATAAGTCCTGGCCAAACATATCTGGGTTGAGCCTGTTTATTAAGAAGGACAAAGTATAAGATGTCAGCATAACATGCGATAATAAGTAATTGAAAAAAAGTGGTGGTTTTTTTATATGAAAAAATAGTTAAAGATATAAAAATAGGCCATAGTAGTAAAGGATAATTAATACCAACCTCTGCCCATAAAAGCATTTTGTCATAGATAAATTTCAGAGAGGATAATAGTGAGCTTGGTGATGAAATTGCTGTTAGATGCATAAAAAAACTTCTATTGTTAGCATCAAAAGCGGAATAAGAAAAATTAGAATATAGGACATAAAATCTAAATATTTGTGTCAGTATATAAATAATAAATAGTGGCATGAGAAAGTATAGTATTCGTCTTTTGTCGATAATTCGATATTTAATATAGTTTAATATTTCAAAGCAAAAAATTACTGGCAAATAAATAATAAATATAATTTTTGTATCAAATGATAATGAGTAAAAAATTCCAGAGATAATAAAATGATATTTATTTATTTGATTACTATTGATCTGATAAGAAAATCCCTTTGCATAAAATAATAAACTAAACATTAGGAGCAGAAGGGCCAAACATTCTGGTGAGGAGAGATCAAATGATGATTGTAAGGTGAAATGAGGATAAAACCAGATCCAAAAAAACAAAATAAAAAGCGCGAGAAATCCACCAAAAGAATAAGCAAAGTAAAAAAGAGAAATTAAAAAAATGGAAAATATTAATAGTGGGAATATTCTAAAGCTAAAAAAGCTAGTGCCAAAAATTTTAATTGTAGCTGCCCATGGGAGAAAATAAGTTAATCCTAAGGCACCATTGAAAGGGTAGTAGACATTTCCATCGTCATCTTGAATTTGAAGTCCACCATGAACACTACGGCCTACACCAGAAGAATTTCCAATTAGTGTGTTAGTGTAAGATGCAAATTTCCAATTCTCAGAGATATTTTTTGCTAATCCTGTTGGCCAACCAAAATCGTGTTCTATTCCTCCGTCGGTATAAACAAAATTCACGTAGCGTGCACAAATAATAAAGGATAAAACTAGAATAATGATGTAGGCGAATGATTTATTTGTTGTAATTTTTAGATAGTTAGTTAGCATATTTTTTATATTCCTTATTAGTTTATTTCAATGGTACAATATTTTAAATATTTTTTTAAGCATAATTTACTGTTTAATAAAGTTTCATGGGATTTTTATTTTTATAGACATAATCAATTTCAAAACGTACCATGAAAGCGAATATCTTATCTAAGGTAAATAATAAAATTTGGTGAATGAGATGATTATTAGTCGTACACCATTTAGAGTTTCTTTTTTTGGTGGAGGAACTGATTATCCTGAATGGTATAAAAAATATGGAGGAGAAGTTGTTGCTGCTAGTATAGATAAGTATTGCTATATAACATGCAGACATTTACCTCCATTTTTTGATCATAAATTTAGAATTGTTTATTCAAAAATTGAATTGGCCAAGGAAATCGATGAAATTCAACATCCAGTTGTCAAAGAAGTACTGAAATATCTTTCAATAGATGGAGGACTTGATATTCATTATGATGGAGATATTCCTGCTAGAAGTGGGATAGGTTCTAGTTCATCATTTACGGTTGGACTTTTGAATGCGATTACTTCATTTAATAATTTGAATTTATCAAAATACCAATTGTCTACAAAAAGTATATATATCGAACGTGAATTGACTATGGACTGTGTTGGTTGCCAAGATCAAATAACTGCTGCTTTTGGTGGTTTAAATCATATCGTTTTTACAAAAAATGGAGAGTTTATTGTAAACCCAGTAAGTTTATCTGAAAGTAGAATATGTGATTTTGAAAATCATTTAATGTTATTTTTCACAGGATTTTCTAGACTTTCTTCTGAACAAGCTAAAAAAATCATTGAGAATATTTCAGAAAAGCATATGGCATTATCAAAAATAAGACAATTTGTAGGTGAAGCTCTTTCAATCATTAATAGTAAAACAGATCTTAAATTTATTGGAGAACTTCTTCATGAAAGTTGGATGTATAAGAGATCACTTTCGAATGTAATGTCAAATGTATTAATAGATGAAATATATACTGAAGCTCGCCTTGCTGGTGCACTTGGAGGAAAAATAATTGGTGCTGGAGGTGGCGGATTTCTATTACTTTTTGTAAGACCAAGAGATCGTTTAGCAGTGAAAAATCGTTTGAAAAATTTAATTCATGTACCTTTTCGTTTTGATCTTGAAGGTTCCCAGATCCTATACTGTGATCAGAAAGCAAAAAGATATAATAATGATGGAGAAAATTAATGGAAAAAATCAATTTGAAATTGATGGAAAATAATATTACTAAAAAAGATTTAAATTCTGTTGTAGATTTTTTAAACGATGGAGTGCCTATATTAACTCAATCAACTAAAGTGAGAGAGTTCGAAGAAAAATGGTCAAATTGGCTTGGTGTTAAATATAGTGTTTTTGTTAATTCAGGATCTTCGGCCAATATTTTAACGATGTCATTGTTAAAGGAAATTCTTGGATCAGGAGAAATTATTATTCCTCCACTTGCTTGGGTTTCAGATGTAGTTTCTGTAATCAAAGCAGGATTTAGACCAGTATTTGCTGATATCAATATGAAAAATCTAGCATTAGATACAGATGAAGTATTAAAAAAAATAAATATCAATACGAAAGCTGTATTTCTTACCCACATTTTGGGATTTAATGGATTAACTACAAAATTATTAACAGAGCTTAAAGAGAGGAAAATTATTTTAATTGAGGATGTATGTGAATCTTATGGGGCCACATTTAATGGAGTAAAGTTAGGTACATTTGGTCTGATCTCTAATTTTTCTTTTTATTATGCTCATCATTTAAGTACTATTGAAGGGGGTATGATTTCTACTAATGATTATAACGTTTTTCAGATGGCCAGAGTATTTCGCTCGCATGGTATGGTAAGAGAAGCATCAGATGATAATTTCAAAAATGATTATATTGAAAGATATAGAGATTTATATGCAGACTTTATTTTTGCTTATCCTTCAAGTAATTATAGAAACACAGAAATCAATGCAGTGATTGGATTAAGTCAAATAGAAAGAATAGATGATAATAATAAAAAAAGGATAAAAAATTTTAAAATATTTTTGAATAATTTAGATAATAAAAAATACTATACCGATTTTGATATCGAAGGAAGTTGTAATTATGCATTTGTATTAATTTTAAAAAAACCGGACATGGATTTTTGTAACAAAGTAATGCTTGCATTGAAAAATGCAAATGTTGAGTTTAGAAGAGGTACTTCAGGAGGTGGAAATCAATTAAGGCAACCATACTTAAAAAATATAATACCTAATGATTACTATAAAATATTTACAATTACTGAGTATATACATTTTTTTGGTTTTTACATTGGAAATTACCCTGATCTTGAAGAGAATAAAATATTAAAACTTTGTAATTTATTAAATAATATATAAAGCTTGAGAAAAAAATATGAAAACAACATTATTGATATTATCAAAAAATGAAATTGAAGGATTAAAATTAGAATTACCTAGAATAAAAAGAGAATGGGTAGATCAAATTTTAGTAGTGGATAATTCAAATGATGGATCAGCAGAATATGCTACAAGTATGGGTTGTGAAGTTTATCGGCAATTAACTACTGGATTGAGACATGCGTATCAAGAAGTATGGCCGTTGATAAAAGGTGATTGGGTAATTACCTATAGTCCTGATGGAAATTCTCCTCCAGAGTATATTCCACAGTTAATAAATAAAATGAAGGAAGGTTATGATATGGTAATAGGATCACGTTATCATAATGGAGATTGGAAAAGTGAAGATGATGGGATTGTGACTGCTTTTGGAAATTGGCTTTTTAAAACAGTAATTAACTTTTTATTCAATTTTAAATACACTGATGCAATGACTATGTATAGAATTTATAAAAAAGATTTATTCTATACTTTAGATCTTAATAAAGATTCCACTTATTACAAATTCGAAAAACTTTTTTTTACAAAAATAGGAGTAGAGCCAATTTTATCAACACGTTTTGCAAAAAACAAACTAAATTTGGGTGAGATCTATTGTAGAGAACCTGTCAGAGTTGGAGGGAAGAGAAAGTTACAAGTTATTAGATGGGGGCTTGCCTATATGGGACAAGTTCTTTATGAAAAAATCAGATAACAATATTTACAGTTTTTTTTTGATTTTGTTTTGGAGGGATTAGTGAGTTTTATACAAAGATTAGAACAAAAATCTAAGCAAATACGAAATGAAGTACTTGATCTTTGCGTGAAAGCAGGCACTGGTCATCTGAACTCTTCTTTTTCGTGTGTAGAAATTTTGGTAGCACTATATTATGGTAATTATATGAAGTTCAATGTTTGCAAACATACGGATCCTTCAAGAGATAAATTTATTTTAAGTAAAGGACAAGCAAGTCCTGCCCTCTATGCTATTCTTGGAGATTTAAATTTTTTTCCTAAAAAAGAACTAGATTACTTTGCTCAGACTAATGGAATCTTTGGCGTACATTTGCAACATGATGTTCCTGGAGTAGAGATAACCAGTGGGTCTCTAGGAATTGGTTTTGGTGTTGCTGCTGGATTAGCATTAGCACATAAATTAAATAGAGAATCTAATTTAGTATTTTGTTTGATAGGAGATGGGGAATGCTATGAAGGTTCAATATGGGAAGCGGCAATGTTTGCTTCTCACAACAGATTAAATAATTTAATTACAATTATTGATAGGAATCATTTATGTGCTACAGATTTTACTGAAAATATTATTGCATTAGAGTCTCTTCGTGATAAGTGGAAATCATTTAATTGGGATGTTGTTGAAATAGATGGACATGACTTTAATGAAATTGATTTAGCACTAAAAGATGTTCGTTGTAGAAAGACACAAAAACCAAAAATAATTATTGCAAATACTATAAAAGGGAAAGGTTGTTCTTTTATTTCAAACGAACCACTATGGCATGGAATGGCCCCAAAAGGAGAATTAGCAAAAATTGCAAAAAAAGAACTTAATCAGGAGGATATTTAAAGATGAGTATAGTTTTGCAGAGTTTATCTAGTTCACAAAATTTACAAGATTTGCAAATATCGCAAATCTCGCAAAGAGATTCTTTTTGGAATGAAATGTATGAAATAGCAAAAAAAGATAGAGATGTTATCGTATTGGCGGCAGACATGGGTGCTCCTGCTTTAGATAAATTCAGAAGAGATTTTGGTGGACAATTTTTTAATACTGGAATTGCTGAACAAAATACAATTACAACTGCAGCTGGACTTGCTCTTGCCGGAAAAAAAGTTTATGCATACGCAATTGCTCCATTTATTACATTGAGATGTTTTGAACAAATAAAATGTCTTTTGGCCATGATGAATATTCCTGTAAAATTAGTAGGAGTTGGCCCTGGTTTTAGCTATGAAGATTCAGGCCCAACTCATCATACAGTTGAAGATATTTCTATCATGCGTATTCTTCCAAATATGAAAATTTTTAATTCTACAGATAGTAAAACCGCAAAAGGATTTGCTCGATTATCCTATGAGTGTGTTAACCCATGTTATATAAGATTAGATAGACAATTGTTACCAGATATTTATGGGGATCAAGATGATTTTAAAGAAGGCATGAAGACATTAATTGAGGGAAAAGATAGTTACATTGTGACAACTGGTAACATGGTTCATTCGGCCCTTAGGATAGTAAAAGATCTAAATAATAGTAATATGAAAAATATTAATGTTGGAGTTATTGATATATATAAATTGCCAATTGATCAAAATTTATTTCTTTCTAAAGTAATAAACTCTCAATCAATTATCACACTTGAAGAGCATACATTAGCTGGTGGTCTTGGGAGTAATATACTTGAAATATTTTCGGATAATTCTGTAAAAATTCCAGTCAAAAGATATGGATTAAATTTCAATGATAAATATTGTTACAAGTATGGTGGAAGAGAAAATATGAATAAGCAATATGGTTTAGATATTGAAACCCTTCAGAGAAGTATCCAGAGCTATATTTTTTCAATTGTTTGATTTATATATTTTTATAATAAATTAATGTTCACAAAGAGTGATTGTTTTATGGATACAAATGTTGATTTGTTGTTAGTAAGAGCTAATGATAGAAAAAAGGTTTATGGAGATTTAAATACAAATATTTCTGCAATAGAACCTCCTTTGTGGATGCTAATTATTGCTTCTTTTCTTAGAGAGCGTGGTTATAAGGTTATGATTATTGATATGGAGATCGAAAATTTGCTTCCAGATGATCTTATAGATAAATTAATATTAATTAATCCGTTACTAATAGGAATTTTTGTTACAGGGAACAACCTAGCGGCATCTACTTGGAATATGTTAGGTGCTAGTAAAGTTTTAACTACAATAAGTTCTATAAAAGAAAGAAGATTCAAAATATTTATTTGGGGTCTTCATCCATCTTCTCTTCCTGAAAGGACACTAAACGAGGAAAATGTTGATTATCTTATTCAAGGAGAAGGATTATTTAGTATTGAGAAATTAATTAGTAATTTAAAACAAAATGTTGATTCTGATCAATGGACTATAAAAGGTTTATGGTATAAGAAAAAAAATAGCACTGCATATTCAAAAACAAAAATCACTTCAGATATTGTGACTGATTTGAATTTATTACCTATGCCTGCATGGGATTTAATTCCTCTTCATAAATATCGAGCACACAATTGGCAGTGTTTTCAAAATTTAGAAAAAAGGGAACCTTATGCTGTTATTTATACAAGTCTTGGATGTCCATATAACTGTTCATTTTGTAATTTAAAAACTTTATTTGGGCATAGAGGAGTAAGGTTTCGATCCCCTATTAATGTAGTTAATGAATTATTTTTATTGAGTAATATATATAAAGTGAAAAATATTAAAATTTTAGATGAGTGTTTTGTTCTACAAAGAGATCACGTTGAAAAAATATGTGATTTTATAATCGAGCGTAATTTGGATCTCAATATATGGGCATATGCTAGAATAGATACTGTTGATTTTGATTTATTAAAAAAATTAAAGAAAGCTGGTGTAAATTGGCTTTGTTATGGAATTGAATCTGCAAATAGTTTTGTTCTTAGGGATGTAATTAAAACTGGCTTTAATAATAATAATGTTAGACAGAGTATAAAGATGACAAAAGATGCTGGAATAAATATTCTTGCAAATTTTATGTTTGGGTTGCCTGAGGATACGATGGATACTATGCAAGAGACCCTTGCTCTAGCAAAAGAGTTGAACTGTGAATATAATAATTTTTATACCACTATGGCATATCCTGGCTCTGATCTATATGATAGTGCTTTGAAAAATGGAGTGAAACTCCCTGAGAGTTGGATTGGTTACTCGCAATTTAGTGAAGAGACATTACCTCTTCCTACTAAATATCTTACTAGTTCAGAGGTTTTGCAATTTAGAGATAATGCTTTTTATGATTTTCACCAAGATATAAATTATTTACAGATGATTGAAAATAAATTTGGAACAAATGTAGTTAGACACATTAATGAAGTAACAAGTTATAGAATTACTAGGAAATATATTTAAAATGCAAATAGTAATTTTGGCAGGTGGCCTAGGTCAAAGATTGGGATCTTTAACTAAAGACATTCCAAAACCTATGTTGCCTATATGTGGTTATCCATTTTTACATTACCAAATATCATTTTTAAAAAATGTGGGATTTAAAAGATATTTATTTTTAGTCGGATACAAGTCAGATATTATTGAAACTTATTTTGGAGATGGAAAAAAAATCGGTGTTGAGATTGAATATATTCATGAAAATGAACCTCTCGGAACTGCAGGTAGTATCTTTAATGCATGGAAGTTTGTAGAGGATGTGTTCTTTTTACTTAATGGAGATACTTTTTTTGATGTTAATTTTACACAACTAAATGAACTTAATCTTCAGAAAAATCCTGATATTATATTTTCCCTTTTTATAAAAAAAAATAACTGTCGTTATGGAAAGGTGAAAGTTGATTCAGATTTTAAGATAATTGGGTTATGTGAAAAAAATGGTAAAGAGATTCAATCGGAATATATAAATGGAGGAATCGTTTTAATTAAAAAAGAATCCTTGAATTATTTTTATCAAAAATGGTTTTTGAATAAAATAAAATTTTTATCCTTAGAGCAAAATGTTTACCCTGCTTTAGTTGAGGATCGCAATACTTTAATTATGGGTTGTCCATTTACAGGAATGTTTATCGATATAGGTACGATTGAAGATTATCAATGGTCACAACAATTTCTACGACCATATTTTATTAATAGAGGTATTTTATTATGAAAATCTTAGTAACTGGTGGTGCAGGATATATCGGGTCAGTATTAGTTCCATTGCTATTAGAAAAAAATCATATAGTAACAGTACTTGATAGTTTTATATATCACCAAACATCATTAGCGTACTGTTGTAGGAATACAAATTTTAATATTATAAGAGGTGATGTTCGTGATAAAAAAATCCTAAGTGATGTTTTAAGAGATGTCGATTTTATAATACCACTTGCCTCACTTACAGGTGCTCCAGTTTGTGACAAGAATCCAATAGATGCCCAAATGATTAATCTTGATTCTATAAAGCTAATTACTCAGCTTAGATCAAAAGAACAAAAAATAATTTTTCCTACTACAAACAGCGGCTATGGTATTGGTCAAGATAATATTTATTGTACAGAAGAGAGTATCTTAAAACCAATTTCTTTATATGGTCGATTAAAGACTGACGCTGAAAGTTTGTTATTGGATAGTGGAGAAGTTGTGACTTTTCGTTTTGCAACTGTATTTGGAATGAGTACGCGCATGCGCTTCGATCTTTTAGTTAATGATTTTGTACAACGTGCTTTGAGTGACCATGCAATAGTATTGTTTGAATCACATTTTAAACGCAATTATCTACATATTACTGATGCCGCAAATGCCTTCCTCTTTGCAATTGAAAATTTCGAAAGTTTAAAAAACACACCTTATAATGTTGGATTAAATGATGCCAATTTAAGCAAATTGGAGTTATGTCAAATAATAAAAAAACATGTACCTAATTTTGTTTTTATTGAATCAGATATTGGGCGAGATCCAGATCAACGAAATTATATTGTCAGCAACGATAAAATAAATAAAAAAGGATTTTATGCAAAGAACTCAATAGACGCAGGAATTATTGAGTTAATAAAAGGTTGTCAGATTATAAAAAGAAATAATTTAAATTTTTCAAACGTTTGAATGAGCAAGGTATTGTAAAATGCTAAAAATTAAACAAAAACATATTACAATAATTAAACAAATAATTCTTGAATATCTTCCTTTGTTGTTAATGTTGATGATGTATTATTTGATTATTGCTCGTCACTATTTTTCAGGTCAGTATCTTCCTTCTGGTGATACATATAAACATTGGGCCCTTAATTTTATCGCATTTTATTCCTTACATAATTTCAATGAACTTCCATGGTGGGATCCAACCACCTTAAATGGATATCCAATCTATTATCAATTAATATCTGGATGGGCGTGTTTTTTAAATCCTGTATATCTATTTTCTATTTTTTTATTTAAAATATTAAATTTGTTTTTTGATGTAAACATTAATCAATATATATTCTTTCATATTACAATGATTGTTAATTCAATATTACTAATACTTATTTATCTTTGCTCGAAAGAAATGATAAGGAATAAAATTATTGTATATTTTCCCGCCTTTCTTTTTATTTTTTCATATTTTCAGTTATTAAATATGCATGATTATTATTGCATTGATAATATGATTATGCCTCTATTTTATTTATATACATTGATTAAATATTCAAAAAATAGAAACATTACAAATTTGCTATGCTTATTTATTGCACTCTTGTTACTTATCAGTAGCTTTAATATGGTAGTTGCTACGACCTCATGGTATTGGACGACAATAGTTTCAATTTTAATCGTAATCTTTAATAAAAAGATTTTAATTGATACAATCTTTATTATTAGAAATTTATCAAAAACAAAAAATGGATGTATTGGTATAGCGAGTGCTTTTATAATGTTTCTTTTAAGTTTAATTACTACTTATTCTGCAGTTTACTTTAATAAAGGGAATTACATTAGATATCGTGGAGGAATTGTTACTAATAATATAGAATCACCTTTTGCTAATTCATCTATTCCTATTGAATATAACGAAATTTGGTCGCAATTATTTAATTGGATACCTTTTTCTGATGTTAGAGATAATATTATCCAATATTCTTGGCATGGACATGATTATCGATATATAGGAATATTTACTTTGATTTTGACTTTTTTAGGTATCTTTGTTTGTATAAGAAATCGCTTAGCAATGACACTATTGTTTACATATGTTATTTGTAATATTTTTCTTTTGTATACTGAAAGAAATTTATTTTATCAATATTTTATTGATTCTTTTGCTGTTATTAAAAATATAAGAAATATGAGTACTCTCTATGCAAGAGGAGGAGCTTCAATATTGCTTATATTTTTTATGGCCATAGTATTCGATAAAATTTCTAGAATAAAAAGAATAAAAGAAATTAAATATATAAGATTTTCCAACTTTATATTAAACTGTCTAATAGTTGCTGGATCATTTATTATATTTCAAGTTTTCAATGAAGGTTCTAAGGTCAGACACTCGTTTATGCATATAGGATTTTATCTAATATTTTTTTCAATATTAACTAAAGCATTAATTACCCATAAGAATAAAAAAACAAAACAGAAAATTATATTACTATTATTTTTATTAACTTTTATAGACTTAACCATATCGACATCTTATCAAGTAAAAAGAGTAGATCAATCTAATAGAAATATATCATATGTACTATATGATTATAATGCGGCCATAGCTATTCCAGATGATACTAAGTTAAAGCCTGTTAATCCAGGCGATGCTCTAATGTTTCCTGAAAGATATGTTGGATCTTTTCATCATAGTGGAATTCCAGATATTGGAAAAAAGGATTGGTTAATTTTGCTAACAAATTCGTGTGGACAACAACTGCTGCAAAATTGGGATATAAAAAGAAATCAAATGATTAGTTATCCTGCATTTAAATTTTTTACTAATGGATATTATAAATCTTTTAATGATCTCGATAATATAAACTATATCTCTGTGTGCAATTCAATTACCAATAGCTACCCCAAATTTTTCTTGCATGACCAAAATTTAGTTTCATCAATAAATAAAGCACCAAGACCATTGGATATTAAATATCGTATAAACAATTTTACTTTTACGGAAGTAGAAATTGAACTGGATTCAGTTGAAGATGGATTTGTTATGTTTTTAGATAATAATGATCGTTTTTGGAATGCTTATGTTAATGAAAAGGAAACAGAAATATATACTGCAAACTACACTTACAAAGCTGTTAAATTCTTTTCAGGTAAAAATATTATACGTTGGAAATATGATCCATATATAGTGAAATATCTTTTTCTTTTGCATTATTTGGCGATTATTTTAATGATTATATTTTTTAAATATAAATTAAAACCTAATAGAGCGCACATTGCTTAGATGAAAATTATAAAAGAGAAGAAATAGTGTCGAAGAAAGTGTAATCATCATTATCATAACAAAATGAGCGATACAGATAGTGTGTGCAAAAGGTAGCATGAAAAGTTCTAGAGGTAGGCAGACAAAAAGCAATGATAAAAAGATAATAAATAATAAAATTAATCCGCGTGTGCTAATAATACTTGCAAATGGAAGTAACATTCGCAAACCATGCATAATTAAATGAAAGGTGTTCATTCGAGATTTTCCATAGTAACGAACTGCTCTTTCACATGGGACACCAATATAAGGGACGTTTAAAGAAATAAATGTTGACGAGTAACAGAGATCAAAACTTGGATGATCGATCATTCTAATTAAAAATGCTCCTTTAAAACAAATAAAGTTTCCATTATTAATAATTCGACCAGTAGTTATCTTAAAAAGAAGTTTGAAAAAAAAATACAATAGTTTGAAAATAAGATTTTCTTTTCTTTTTGTTCTTATGGCCAAAACAACGTTTGAACAATGGATGTTTTTAACAATAAATGGCCCAATTAATTTAGGTATATCGTTTGGTAAATCTTCACCATCTGAGTCCATAGTGATGATAAGATCTTGTTCGTTAATTTTATGTTGTAGATTTCTTAGAGCATATACAATAGCGCTCTGATGTCCAAGATTGAATGGAGGAAATAATACATGCACATTTTCTAAATCGGAAAGAGGTGTTTTGTTAAGGAACTCATCGCGCCCAGCGGAGTCATCGATAACTACCCATGAGATTTCAATATCGGATAGAAGTTTAGGATTTTGTTTAAAAAGAGTGTGGGTGTTTTTATAGAGGGAGATGAAGGATTTAAAATCATGAAATGTAGGGGTAACAATCCATAACTTTATCTTTGATTCATTTACTAACATTTGTTAAAAACCTTCTGTGTGAAAACAAGTTGATTTACACTTTAAATCTGATTATAACCTCTACCATTTTTAATATTATCCATTTATTTTTTTAAAATTATTGTATAACCAAGAGGATCGTTATTACTTCCCCAATTTAGTAACAACGAAAGATGTGCTATTATAACAATGATAATAAGAATAGGAGAAATTGCTATCCATAGAGGAAGAAAAATCCATCTCCAAACATCTGCGTGGAAAAATTTTCGAAACCAAATTACGATAATCTTATTGGCAATGACAGTAATGTCTGTACCACGATTCCTAATTTCTACGTTACTAAATTTAGAGAACATCATTTTTAAACTACTTGGTGTGTAACGAAAGTAGTCGTGTGGAATATAATGATATCTGGCACTCCATGGAATAGTGATGATTCCTTTTGCTCCAAATTTCATTATTCGATATATTTCATCAGTTATCTTTTGATAATTCTGGACGTGTTCTAATACATCGGTACAAATCACCCCATCAAATTTTTCTTTATCAAAAGGAATATCTTCTCCATTAAATGAAATAATGTCATGGTTGCTGTAATCAAATTTTTGGGCATCAACAATATCTATTCCGAAATATTTTATTTGCGATGTATTTAAGAGAAATTTGTAAGGAGATTTTCCACATCCTACATCTAACACATGACCTTTATATACAGAGACTTCTTTTTTGACATCGCTATAGACAGTGAATAACTGTAAATCTAACATCATTCTTCCATGGAACATCATTTTGCCAAATAAAGAATTTGGAGGAAGATTAGGAATTGGACGAAAATTTTCACGCATTATTATTAAAAACCTTTCTTATAGCAGTTTTATAATTAGGATTATGTGAGAATTCATATCTTCTGGAAATCAGATAACAACAATTTTTAACATTAACTTTATCAATATCAATCAGTCTAAAACATTATCTTAAATTTGTGTAATTTTCTTTTCATGTCATTTTATATTTTTTATAATTTATTCTGTATAATTAGTCGGCAACGACTGATTAATTGATTGCGCAATTTCTGAGCGAATTGGTTTTTTATATCATTAGTTTGTAAAATTTAATGTCAGATTTATCTAGAGATAGTAAGTATAGTTTGGATCATTTGGTTAGTTCATCTAATGTTCTTGATGAATTCCTTGAAGAATTCAATGAAGATCATTTTTTTGAAAAATATAATCGAGAGCTTGTTTTTAATCTTATAAATTTCAAAGAACAAGTAAAAAAAATAGAGATCAATTATCTAGATTTATTAGATTGTCATTTTAAAGATAACTCCTTTGATATTATCACATGCATGAATGTATTTGAACATATCTCAGATGATATAGAGGCCATGAAACAAATTAAAAGAATTTTAAGAGATGATGGTACGGCGGTAATTACTGTTCCTGCATGCAAAGCTCTTTATGATTGTTTTGACGAAATATTAGGTCATTTTAGAAGATATGATTTAGAGGATCTAATAGCTTTAGCACAAAAAGCAGAGCTAAAAGTTATAAGTGCAAATTATTTTATTACTCTCATACACCCACTTTTTTGGGCCAGAAAAAAATTAAATCAAATTTTATATTCAAAAAAGAGTTGGCAACAAAAAAAGAAAATAACATTTCAATTGGCCAAAAAATCTGGAAATATATTTTTATTAAAGTGGATATGTGCTTTTGAACAAAGAGTTGAAAAATATATCTCTCTACGATTACGATATCCCTTCGGTGTAAGATGCTACATTCAAGTGAGAAAGTAACCATGATGATTAAACGGATGATTAAAGATAGATTTTATTTTATTTATTGGTCGTTAGCATCTATATGCATATTTTTATTAATGTTAAGAATAATATGTTTTGCTGATAAGTGGGGTGGGATAGAACATGATAGTGCTTGGTATTTAGGGGTGGCCAAGAATTTGGCCACACAATCAATCTATGCTTCTTCAGTTAATACTCAGGCAGATAATAAAGAGATTGGAATGAGTATTCATGGGCGGCCAGTAGTACATGATAGTGATGGATATAATTATTTTTATTCTAGTATTACTGTTGGTCCTGGATTTATTCTACCACAAGCTATCTTTTATAAAATCTTTGGTGTGGGTTGGTGGCAAAATAGATTATGGGCACTTACTGGAATGTGCTTGTTATTTTTGTTATCAGCTCTGATGATCAGCTATTTTAAAAATATTTATTCTCTGTTAATATTTTTTCTATGGATATGGTGTATTCCTCAATTGACGATTGTATATGCGTATGAGGCATTTAGCGAACATATTGCAGTTTTGTGGATAATTTTATCTATTTTCTTTGGGTACTACTCCTGCAAAGATAAAATTTGGAAAAAATCATTTAATCATACTTCATTTTTATTTATTTTTTTTGCAGGAATATTTTCATCTTTAGCAGTTCTAACTAAACTACTTGCTTTTTTTATTTTTTTATCCTTTGCTATCTTTTTCTTAATAGAACTAACTATTGATAGAAGATTTAAAAGCACTTGTGTTCGTGGCACTTTTTATTTGATGGGATTTATAATTCCAATTGCTCTCTATAATTTGTATCAGTATATATATCTTTCTATTTATTTTACTTCAGAAGCATATCCTTTGGTGCTTAAAGATTTTCAATTGGTGATGCAAAGTGGAGGCAGTGGGGTTAAGAGTATTCTAGAGATGTTATCTAATGGACCATTTATAGAAGCTAAATTTAACTTTTGGAATGATGTAGGAATAAATAATTGTTGGTTATTTTGGATCACTTTTATTTTTGGATGCTTCTACTTGTTGTATAAAAAAAGAGATAAAAAAATTAATATTATTATTTTATTATCTTTGCTTTTATTATCTATAAATAGTTTGTGGTTTATTTTGATTTCTCCCAATGGATGGTTTCGTCATGTGTGGTATGGAGCATACATAGGGATGCTTTTGTTTTCCATTATTTGTGGTGAATTTTTAATAAAGAGTTTTAAATTTATCTACGCTAAGAAAAGAAAAATAAGTATTCCATTATGGCCGATCATCGTCGCTTTAATTCTTTACCTCTTTTTTCCATATCAAAATTTTATGTATAATTTTAATTTTGATAGGGAAAATACAGATAAATTGGATGGTCTTAGGCATAGCAGAGCACTTCAAGGTATTCCTCCAGCTATATTTAGTTTGAGTGATCAAAAGGAATTAGTTTCATTCTTTGAAAAAAACATAAAAAAAGAGGATAAAATATACTACCTCTCTTATTTTTTGGCCGCAGAGGTTCCGCTAATAGTAGATAAAATTATCTTTCCAATTAGATCATATTACTATCATTTTAAAAATGGACCTAACTACTATCTAGTTTTTGATTCATACACTCATGGTATTTACAGGTGGCGTTTTACTGATCACTATTATAGTAGTCGAATGTCACAATATTATTGCACAGAAGATGTCTTTGTTAATAATTCTTTTCGTGTATGTAAGTTAAAAATAGTTAGCGAACTAATAAGAATGAAAATTCTTTAGATTATTTAAAATCTTTGTTGTAATAATAATGCCATTAGTTTTTTCAGATGCTTCTATTTTTCTTTTTGCCCACAACATCTGACGATTTCTTTTTTTTTATTTTCTTCGTTTTCTTTATAATTCTCTCTTTCGATTTTTTTTCTTTGATAGATTTGCGTGAGATTGATTTCATTCCAGATCCAGATCCAGATCCAGATCCAGATCCAGATCCATGTTCCCACTTATCAATATTTCTTTTTTTAGTATCAATTTTGACCCCAACTAATATGATCTCTTTTTTGGAGTTCTTATATCTCTCGTAATATTCCATCTTTCTAATCTGTTTTAGAGCAATCTGAGGGGATTGATTTAATTTGAATTCTATTAAATAAATTCTTGTCAAAAATTCTATTACCGCATCTATTCTTTCTTTATTTGTAGTGACCTCTACTTTAACTTGAATTCCTAGACAGCGTAATATTGTGTATATAATTGCTTGATAATGTTTTTCTTCGTTTTCCGATCTTATAGTATAAGCAGGATAATGGATGGTGGCCATAAAAACCTTAAGAGTGTTGAAGAAGATATCAATATCTTTGTCATCAAGGGCATTGTAGATTTTTTTAAGATCACCATCAATATCAGAAAATGCTCGGCCACTAAATGATACAATTAAATTTTGAAGTCATAGTCACTTTGATCATGAATCCAAAGTCCCTTAAAAAGATCCCTTCTTCCTAGAAAAATTGCTTCCAATGTAGAAATTGTTAACGATTTACCAAAACGCCTAGGTCTAGAAAGAAAATAAGTAGTTCCACTTTTTATAAGATCATAGAAATATTTTGTTTTATCTACATAGACACAATTCAGTTCTATCAGCTTCTCAAATGATTGAATGCCTACTGGTAACATTTTCATTCTAATTTTTCTCCATATAAACTACAGTGTTAACACAAACTTCAATTCCGATATTTTTTAGTAATGCCTTCTATCTTCTGATATTATCTTGTTTTTTTTTAATTCCGATGTCTATGTTAGCATTCATGTTATTTTAGTATATAAAAAATCTTTTTGTCTACAATGTTTTTGTTGCCGTTTATTGCTCTTCACGAAACAACAAAATACCGCAAATAGAGTGTATTACACTTTGTTTGCGGCATAACTTTATCAATCTTGATACCGCAAATAGAGTGTGTTACACTTAGTTTGCGCTGAGATTATTTCCAAGGTATCATAGCAAAGTATCAGGAGAGTACTATAAATGTTTGTCGGTAGAGATGCAGAAATTGAACGTTTGAATTCTAGTTTTAAGTTAAATAAATCGCAATTGATGGTCGTTTATGGGAGGAGAAGAATTGGCAAAAGCGAAATGCTCAAAAGATTTTGTAAGAATAAAAATCATTGGTTTTTTGATGGTCTTGAACGTCAGCGAACGACCGCTCAAATTGATAACTGCATGAAGGTATTATCAAATGCACTTATTAATGAAAAATTTGTATCAAAAATAAAATTTAAAACATGGTCTGAATTTTTTGATTTTCTTACAGAATGTATAAGAAAACAAAAGAAAAAAATGATTATAGTTTTTGATGAGTTTCAATGGTTAGCATGTCAACAATCTCATCTTCCTGCTTATCTAAAACACTACTGGGATAATTACTGGAAGGATTTAAATGTACAGATAATACTTTGTGGTTCAATTGCAAGCTATATGGTTAAAAAAGTAATCAGGTCTAAAGCACTCTATGGACGAATTAATTTGGAAATAGGGTTGAAAGGTTTGAAACCACATGAGTCCAGAAAAATGCTAAACAAGAGAGGAGAGCTGGAGGTATTACAGTATCTGATGGTTTTGGGAACCATTCCTAAATATTTAGATGATATTAATCAAAATAAATCTCTAGATGAGAACCTAAATCAATTATGTTTTGTTAGTGATGGTGGTTATGTGGATGAAATTGATAAAGTTTTTTTTAGTCAATTTAAGGAGACTAGAAATTATAAAAGAATTGTCGAGCTATTGAGTAAAGGTAATTACTCACTTACTGAAATTTCTAAGAAATTAAAAATCATATCAGGTGGTGGATTGCGTGGGTATCTTGATAATTTAGAGAAAGCTGGATTTATTAGGTCTTGTACTAGTATAGATAATGATGGGCCTAAAGATAAAAAATTTAAACTGTTTGATGAATTCTTGATTTTTCACTTTAAGTTTATAGAACCAAATTTGAAAATCATCAAAGAAAATGAGAGCAGAAATATTTTTAAAACGCTTGTTCGCTCCCGCTGGCAACCATGGTTGGGAATCGCTTTTAAAACATTTTGCTTGAAGCATGCACTTTATTTGGCGGAAAGAGCAGGGTTTGCAGAGGATGTGCTTTCGTATGCTCCATATTTTGCAAGAGGGGAGAATAACTTTCAGATAGATTTAATTTTCAAGCGCTCCAATAATATCTATGTTCTATGTGAAATCAAATTTGCAGATGATTTAATTACTCCGACCATTATTACACAGATAGAAAAAAAATGCTATGAACTTAGTAAGAGGTTAAAAAGCGGAGTTACTATTGAAAAGATGCTAATTACTACTCAAGGGATGAATTCTGCTCTGAGAAGTAGTCGATATTTTCACCACTGTTTAACTTTGAAGGATATTTTTTAAGCATTAAAAACTGAAGTAAAATAGAAAAGTATTCAAAGAGAGAAAATAAAAATGAAACGTTATACCGACCAAGAACTTGAAAAATTTCTTGATGACTTAGAGTCAGATCTTGTTGAACGAAAAGAATCTTTTAAAGGAGATGTTCCTAAGAAGGCCAGGCAAGCTGTCTGTGCTTTTGCTAATGATCTTCCAAATAGAAATAGTGCCGGTGTTTTATTTATCGGGGCCAAAGATGATGGAACTCCTTCAAAGATTTCAATTACAGAAGAGCTACTTCTCACTCTTTCTGACATGAAAAGTGATGGTAATATTTTGCCTCTTCCTGTGATGAGTGTGGAAAGGAGAATTCTAAAAAATGTCGAGATGTGTGTTGTTACGGTTATGCCTTCTGATATGCCTCCTGTAAAATATGATGGCAGAATCTGGATTAGAACAGGCCCAAGGCGCTCTATTGCCAATGAGCAAGAAGAACGCATTCTTTCTGAGAGAAGACGTTTTAAAAATCTTCCCTATGATATTCATCCTGTATCATCAGCAAATCTTTCAGATTTGAGTAGAGTTTTTTTTGAAGAAGAGTTTCTTCCAAAATCTTTTGCCTCTGATGTTCTTTCTCAAGACAAAAGAACCTATGAAGAACGACTTTCAAGTTGCAAGATGATTGTTTCTCCAGATAATCCAATTCCAACGGTTCTTGGAGTTTTAACTCTAACAAAAAACCCTCATATGTTTATCCCCTGCGCTCGCATTCAATTTCTTCGTTTTAAGGGAATAGAGTGGGGAGGACCTATAATTGATGAACATCGTATTGATGGTAATCTTGCTAAACAAATAGAACAGCTGGATCAAAAACTGATCTCTCATAATAGAGTGCTTGTGGATATCACCTCTTCTTCCACGGAAAAACGTTATTACCAATATCCTTTGGTGGCCCTTCAACAATTAACTAGAAATGCGGTGATACATCGAAGTTATGAGGGAACTAATTCACCAATCATGGTATATTTATTTGATGATAGAATTGAAATTATCAATTCTGGCGGACTTTTTGGGAGGATGACTCCAGAAAATTTTGGACGTCCAGGTTTTGCAGATTATAGAAATCCAAACATTGCTGAGGTAATGAAAGTTTTAGGATTTGTTCAACGTTTTGGTGTTGGAATACAGATGGCCCAAATGGAACTTCGAGATAATCACAATAAACCAGCTGAATTTACTCATGAACTTACAACTACTCTTTGCAAGATTTGGAGTCGGACAGAGGCGGTTTTGGAGGTCACAGGGCAAGTCACAGGGCAAGTCACAGGGCAAGTCAGAAGTAATGAAGTAGAGCGATTACTTTCAGTACTTAAAGGGGAAATGTCTCGAAGAGAAATACAGGAATCACTAAAATTAAAAAGTAGAGAGAATTTTGAAACCTTATATCTAAGGCCTGCCATTGAGACAGGATTCATTGAGCTGACAATTCCTGATAAACCGAAGAGTCGCTTGCAAAGATATCGTCTTACAGAAAAAGGAAAAAATTTAAAAGATAGTGATAAATGAGGGTATACTTTGTTCTTCTATTCTTATTCAAGTCACAAACAAACAAACAATAAAAATAAATAAATTTTATTTATCAACAATAGCGATAATATTAATCAGAAATAGTATTTTACTAAAAAAAACAAAAAAAAATATTTTTTTTTAAGAAATAATTATTTTTTACCGATCAAATATAAAAGCACTACCGATAATAAATAAAAGAATAGAAAAAAAGAAAAAGTAGAGAGAAGATTAAATAAAAGCATAATTAGTAATACTAACAACATTATTAAGGAGAAGCATATGTCTTTTAAACCAAATATGAAACTTTTAGTAGTAGATGATATGTCAACAATGAGAAAAATCATAAAAAATATGCTCAGTCAATTGGGATTTAAAAATATAATCGAAGCAGATGATGGTCGAAAGGCATTAGAGATAATAGATTCTGCTCATAAGATAGGTGACCCGATTGAATTTATTCTTTCTGATTGGAATATGCCAGATTTAAATGGTCTAGATTTTTTAAAGATTTTAAAACAATCTGAAGCACATAAAAATATTCCTTTTTTAATGATTACTGCTGAAGCAGAACAAGGAAATGTGATGATTGCAGTAAAATCAGGAGTGGATAATTTTATTGTAAAACCATTTTCTGCACAGGTTTTGAAAGAGAAGATTGAAAAAATTTTCGCTAAGAGAGGAATATAATATAATATAAATATTTTTTTTGAAGGATGTAATTAAATGAGTTTATTTGATGATCCCAATATAGATAAAGAACTTGTAATAGAATTTTGTAATGAATCTGATGCTTTAGTTTCAGAGTTAGAAAAAATACTTGGTGAATTGGAGCAAAATCCTAAGCAAAATGGGAAATTTGGTGAATTCGGCCAAAGGATAGATCGTATAATGGGTGCCTCTAAAGCGTTTGGACTCTCAGAAGTGGCCACATTTTGTGAATTAGGAAAAACTATTGGTTATAAAGCAGATCAGACAGATGATACCAAACTTTTGAACGTAGTAGTGGCAGTTCTCTTTGATGCTGTTTATTTGCTTTCAAAAATGATTGCACAGGTTCGAACTGGAAATAATAATATTTTAAAAAATTTAAATACCAAAGCATTTACAACTAGATTGAAATGGCTCTCAGATAAATTTAAACATATTGAGAGAGGATCGTGTGTGTTAACTAAGAAAAAAGAGGATCAGCCTGAAAAAACAGTTTTGGATCAGAGTGCGATTGATGATTTAATGAAGAGTTTAGGATTATAGATGAAGCTATTCATAGTTAAAAATCAACAGTGTTAACAAAGATAGGAGTGATGAATATGTCTAACCAGCAATTTATAGAATTTTCGAGACCATTTATTCAAGCAGCTAAAGTTGTTTTCGAAACAATGGTCTTTACAAAAATTGAACCAGGTAAACCATCAATTAAAAAAGATACTATGTCTCGTGGTGATGTTAGTGCAGTTTTAGGAATTACTGGAAAATTTGAAAAAGATGGAAAAGCAGAGGATGTTAAGGCGATGTTGGTTCTCTCTTGGCCATACGATACGTATGTGAAAATTGCCAATGCAATGTTGATGGAATCATTTACTGAGTTTAATGATGCAATCTCTGATGTGGGAGCTGAAATATCGAATATGATATTGGGAAATGCCAAGAGAGATTTGCGTGGACTAGGATATATTTTAGATATGTCTATTCCTTCGACTATCGGTGGACCTAATCACACAATAAACTATCCTCCAGGTACTACAGTGGTGTTAATACCTATTATATCAGCACATGGTGAATTTTTTATGGAGTTGTGTACTAAGTGATTTTAAAGTGATGTTAAGCGATTTTTAAGGATAGAAAAATTAATATAAGTCCTTTACTACTGCTTTAACAATTTTTTTGTCAAAGCCATTTAGATTCATTCCTGCATCCACGATAATATTTTGGCCATTGATACCACTAGAAATTTGACTTAATAAAAAGAGGACGGTATTGGAAACCTCTTCTGTTGTTAAAGAGCGTTTTCTTAGAGTCAGTTGTTCGCTAAAAAGGTAATTGTCTAGATAATCAGGGATACCTGCAGAAGCAGAAGTTTTTAAAGGGCCAGCGCCAACACTATTAAATCTAACTTCCGAAAATTCAGAAAATGATTTTGCTAGATAGGGAATCATATATTGTAGCGTAGCTTTTATTGGACCTAAATGACCATAGGAGGTGGCCAATAAATTTGAAATAGATATTGTAACCACTGATGCTTTTGAGTCTAGAAAATCTTTTAATAATCTACAAATATTTATTAGTGAATAGCATGAGACATCCAAAGCATTAAAAAAGTTTTCTTTGCTGACTTCATGAAGTGGTGGCATGCCTTTGGAAAAATCAGCAAAGGCCAGTGAGTGAAGGATTCCATCTAATTTTATTTTCTTTGAGCTTATGGTTTCTTTAAGGTTTCTTAGATCATCTTCTTTTAAAACATCACAAGCAAGTATAGTTTCAGAGGGAAAGTGTTTACTCATTTTACTTATTATTTCTTGGTTTTGAGCTGTAATAATCAAATTAGCACCTAATGATTTTAAAGTTTTGGCCATATTAAAGGCAATACTTTTAGCATTAAATACTCCCATGATTAAATAATTTTTTCCTTTAATCTGAAGATAATCTGATTGATAGTTTGATTTATCATTTGATTGATAATTTGATTTATCAATCATCTCTGCTGCTGCTTCTGCTCCTGCTTCTGATACTGCTCGCTCGTTAGGTCGTTCAATCAAATTACAAGCAAAATCACAATAGACAGCAGCTTTACCATTTACATGAATCGTACCACTAAAGTAAAAAGCATTTTCCAATTTATCTTTTATCTCTACTTCGATAGTTAGTGTGTCTCCAGGTACAACCATTTGTTTGAATTTGCATTTTTCTATTCTGCTAACAACGCCAATTTTATTTTGATTACTTTGATTGTCTTGATTATTTTCATGGGAAATCCATAGAGCGCTACTTTGAAAGATTGCCTCACACAGAAGAACTCCTGGAACGATGGGAAGACCAGGAAAGTGGCCCTTTAAATAATCTTCATCTTTGTTTATAATTTTTTTAGTAACAATCTTTTTATTGTCGATGGAGATTATTTGATCAACAAATAGAAATGGAGGTCGTTGCGGAATAAGATTTAATATATCACTACGATAATCCACCAGATACCTCCAAAGTAGTTCCTGTTATGTAGGATGCATTTTTGTTGGCCAAACATAAAACAGCGTAAGCAACCTCTTCAATTTTACCAAAGCGACGAAGTGGTACCATTTGTTTATAACTTTCTTTTAATTCATTAGATAATTCAGCTACAAAATCTGTATCGATAAAACCTGGTTCAACAACGTTTACGGTAATTCCCTTTTTTGCTACTTCCTTGCTTAAAGATTTTGAAAATCCAATTAGTGCTGCTTTGGTTGCAGAGTAGTTTGCTTGTCCGGCCAATCCTAATTTACCTCCTACTGATCCGATATTAATTATTCGACCATATCTATTTTTTAAAAATGATAGGACTGCCAGTTTTGAGGTGTAAAAGACTGCGTTTAAATTAGTATTAATAACTTCATGCCAATTATCACTACTCATGGTTCCTACAATAGAGTCTCGTTTTATTCCCGCATTGTTAATTAGAATTTCCAGTGAGGGATAACTATTTTCTAGATGAGAATAGAGATTTTTAACTTCTTCTTCCTTGGAAACATCACACTTGATTACTTCTAACTTTCCTTTTGTCGGGGATTGTGATTGTAATTGTTCATATTCAAGCAACAAACTATCTTTGGCACTCTCATTATTTAGATATGTAGTAATAACATTAGCATTGGCATTTATAAATGAGCGAGTAATTCCGAGTCCAATTCCCCTTGTTCCACCAGTTATTAAAACATGTTGCCCACTAAAATCAAAATCAAAATCAAAATTAAAACCAGAAGCAAAGTTTGACATAAAATATTTCCCTTCAATTATTATTTAAGATTATTTAACAATATTTAAAAATATTTAAGAATTTGTAAATAAAACTGCTTCCACATCATTAGCAGTGATAGCACCATAGTTTAAGGCCCCAAGCCAACCAGACATAATTATTCCGACTGAACCACAATGAAAGAGTCCATGAATTTGTTGATGTAGACCTCTACTAATTTGCAACCCTTCATACTTTGTACCGAATGATGCTCCATTTAGATGACTTGTATAACGTTCGAATGTCAGAGGAGTTGCAGCTTCCAGATGATCAACCTTACTGCGTACATTGGGAATAAATTTTTCCAAGCAATCAAGAGTGCTATCGATCATTTTATTTTTAGCTTCAAGATATTGATCAGCATTTAAGTTTTTCCAATCTTCATACTTAGCATTGGTAGATGCAACTACCACATGTCGATTGTGTCCTGGACGAGTTTTAGGATAGTAGACAGAGAATGTTCTACTAGTGATATTCATGCTTAGTAACTCTTTAGTGTTAAAAGTCTTAGCATCAGAATAAAATATCAGATCACCAATACTTGGAATGTTTTCACCCTCCTTAATTCCAATATAGACTTGGCAGCTGCTGGTATTGAGACGAACATTATTTGTGGCCTTGAAAAATTCTTTAGAAAAGTGTTCTTCGCCTACCATTTCTTTTACAGTAGAGATAATATTTCCATTGGAAATAACGACTTTACTTTTTATTAACTTTATTGACTGAGAATCGATCTTTTGTAGATCAATAAAAACTCCCTGAACTTTTTTATTTTCAACTGCAATTTTTTTTACTTTACTATGTAATTTGATATCTACACCATTTTTAATTAACTCTTCTTGCATCTTTAAGATGAATTGATCAGTGCCACCTTGAATAGTGTAAATTCCATTTCTCATGAAGTTAGCAAAGACGATTGCATAACTTAGCGCTGGATCCTCTAGTAAATGTCCATTGGCATAGGTGATGGGCTCCATTAAAAATCTAACGATATCGCTTCTTCCTGGAAAGAAACTTTCAAATAGTTCACCTACTGTTTTTGTTGAATCATATTCTGTTCCAATACTCATAACATGATTAAAAAAATCTTCAACTTTTGCGAGTGGAACATCAAAATTTGTGGTTAAGATTTTTATAAAATCTTCTTTGGTGTAGTTTGTTTTAATAGAGTATTGTGGATTTATAAAACGAATATCATCTAATCCCACTACCATTTGAGAGATTTTATTACTCCAGTAACGCTTTAAACTTTTAACCATTCCGTATGGAAAACCATGTAGTGAAACATCAAAGATATGATTGGATGGTGAACGTTTGAACCAAGTGGCGAGTCCGCCTAGTTTGTTGTGTGCCTCTAGTAACAATACCCTTCTTCCATTTTTGGCCAGAATATTGGCCACACTCATTCCTCCCAGTCCTCCTCCAATTACAACAACATCATATTCATTTTTAGGAACTTCATCTTTTTTTAGAAGCATATTCTAACCTTTGTCATGAAATCTATTATCTACCTTGAGTCTTATATAGTCTTATGTAGTCTTTTGTAGTCTTATGTCTTGAGTGTATAGTATTATTATTTAAAGAAGAAAATTTAAAAAAGGAAGTTAAAAAAGAAGTTAAAAAAAAAGGACCTAGAAATAAAATTTCTAGATCCTTATAGGATTACCAAAGACAGGAAGGAAGGAGGGGGGATCCTGTCATTGCTACCAAAAAAATCATAAGATCTTTTTGGTAGTCAGTAGGGTGCGAGTATATATTAATCATTTTATTAAAAATAATTATAATTCCTAATCACATGCCATTAGAAAATCAAATCATATTTCAACTTTTTTAAATCTATACTAAATCTAAATTTTCTTTATTACATCGACCATTTCAATAGCAGTGTTCATTGCTTCACTGCCTTTATTGCCTGCTTTTGAACCAGCACGTTCGATTGCTTGTTCAATATTTTCAGTTGTCAGCACTCCAAAGATCACAGGTAAATTTGCATCTAATGAAACATGTGCAACACCTTTTGCAACTTCATTGGCAACATAGTCGAAGTGAGGTGTGCTTCCTCTAATGACAGCACCCAAACATACGACGGCATCAAATTTTTTTGATAATGCTAGTTTTTTGGCCATCAAAGGAATTTCAAAACTACCTGGTACCCAGACGACAGTAATGTTACTGCGATCGCCATTGTGTCTTACAAAACTATCAATAGCACCACTCAACAATTTGCCGACTATAAATTCATTAAATCTAGAGGCAACAATTGCAACACTCATTGATTCGGCCGAGAGATGCCCCTCAATAACTCGCTCGCTAACTTTATCATTATTAATTTTATCGTTATTAATTTTATCATTATTAATTTTATTGTTAAATTTTTTACTCATTTGTTAGATACTCCCTAAACTCTTAGTGCAAATAATTATTATCATCAAGTATCAAGTGCCCCATCTTGTCTCTCTTAGTGGTAAGGTATTTTATGTTGACATTATTTGGAGCTATCTCCAGAGAAATTCTATTCTCAACTACAATTCCTCCTTTGATTAATCCCTCAACTTTATCTGGGTTATTGGTAATTAAATCTACACTTGTTATCTTGAAATATTTTAAAATATTGGCGGCGATGCTATAATCTCTAAGATCAGTTGCTAATCCTAATTGATGATTTGCAGTTACAGTATCCATTCCTTGATCTTGCAACTCATATGCTTTTATTTTATTAATAGCTCCAATTCCTCTTCCCTCTTGTTTTAGGTAGAGAAGAGCTCCCTTTCCATGATCGGAGATCATTTTTAGCGATGTCATTAATTGTTCTCCGCAATCACATCTCTTCGAGCCAAAGATATCACCAGTAAAGCATTCAGAGTGTATACGTACTAAAATTTTTTTATTTTTATGACTTTCACTTTTGCTCTCAGATTCTAATCCTATTGAGAGCGCTACATGGTATTCACCTTGGTGGGCCAAGTCAGTGCACTCAAACATATGCAAAAGAAAATCACCATATTTAGTTGGAAATGGAACAACACTAGAGCGACGTATATTTAGGTTTGTTATCTCTTCTTGTTTTTTTTTATATAGAATAAGATCTTTTATTGTAATTATTTTTAAATTAAATTTTTTGGCAATTTTAATAAGATCAGCAGTTCTGGCCATCAATCCATCATCTTTTAAAATTTCACAAATAGCGCCTGCAGGATATAACCCAGCAAGCATTGCTAAATCAACTGCTGCCTCTGTATGTCCTTCTCGCTCTAAAACACCACCATCGCGAGCGATCAGAGGGAATACGTGACCTGGTCTTAGTAAATCTTTGCTGCTAGTATTTTTATTAGTTAGTGAAGTTATAGTTTTTGCTCTGTCGGGACAAGAGATTCCTGTAGTAGTGCCGTGTAGATAATCGATAGTGACAGTGAATGGAGTGCCAAACGCAGAGGTGTTTTGTTCTTTGACCATGTAATCTAATTCTAATTCTTTGGCGCGAGCTTTGGTTATTGGTGCGCAAATAATTCCGCGTCCATTAGTGGCCATAAAATTTATATCTTCAGCAGTAACTTTTTCTGCGGCCATAACAAAATCTCCCTCATTTTCTCTCTTCTCATCGTCTACAACGATAATCATTTTTCCACGGGAGATATCCTCGATAGCACTCTCTATTTGATCAAAACAAAAATCTTCTTGATAATTGTAGTTATTGTTTGTGCTTGAGTTTGTATTTGTATTTGTGTTTGTGTTGTTATCTATGTTTTCCATTTGTTCCTCGTACAGGATAGAAACTATTTAGTCAATATAATCAACTTAAAATGAACTAGAAGCCATTATCTTTAAGCCAGTTCTCTGTATATGGAAATGTACTTTGGTCGCTGTTACTATTATTATTGCTACTATTATTGCTATTATTATTGGATTTAAAAATTCCTTCAATATACTTGGCCAAGATATCAACTTCAATATTTACTTCATCACCAGTTTTTTTAAATTGCAAAGTTGTGTTTTCTAGAGTGTGAGAGATTATTGATAATAAAATTTTTCCTTCTTCGGGAATAGTAGAGCTGATGGTAAGACTAATGCCGTCTACAGTCACGGATCCTTCTGCAACTAAATATTTTTTTAAATCACTAGGAACTGTAAGATAAAATATTTTATTTTTTTTATGTCCATCGATGCGATCAATTTTGGCCTTGCCGTTGACATGACCTAAGACGATATGACCACCCAAGCGTTCATTTAGGGCCAAAGCTGGTTCTAAATTTACAGATGTTCCAATTTTAAGAGAACCAAGGGTTGTTTTTGAGAGGGTAGTAGAGACACTTTCAACGTAAAATGAGTTATTACTATTATCAATTTGAGTAACTGTTTGGCATACACCATTGATGGCCACAGAATCACCAAGAGCTAGCATTTTTAATACAGTAGAACTTTTTATCTTAAGTGATTTTCCACTTGGAATATCTGAAATCGACAAAAGAGTTCCAATTTCTCTAACTATACCTGTAAACATTTTTTAAAAATCCTAGGAAAGAAAGAAATAGGTTAATTAATTAATTAACTTCACCTATACCTATATGAACTAGATTACTTTTTTTGGCAAGCTTGATATCTGATATGATAGGTAAGTCCTGTGGCCATATCGATGCTGTCGATTGAGAGCATTGTGGCCTCAGCACTAACATTTGTTTTTACACTGATATTTGTGTTGGTACGCAAGATAACATCCTCACCGCAACTTGACCATACTTCTGCTGTTGCTGCTAGATCATCTGTAATGGTAAAGTCATCTGCAAATCCAGGTGCAAAAGATTTTGTAAGAGAGACGCCTTGTTGGCCAGCAAAGAAGTAATCAACTTTTAAGTTTCCAAGAGCATCGCCATTTAAGGGAATTTCCGCATGTCCTCTAAAATCTATTTTATAGACAGAAACACTATATCCATTTGGTAGATGAACAGGGATGGCGAGTGAACATGATTTTCTATCGCTCAATAGTCCGCCACTGCCATTTCCCGCATTAGCTATAAATTGATCAAAGAGTACGCTTAATGTTTTATTATCTGGAGAGAGAGTAGCATTTATTGTTCCGCTTGGGCATCCATTTCCAGAGTAAGTGGGATCTCCTAAAGTCACATCACCAGTTCCAAGACTTACAACTGAAATAGAGTAGAGTGAAGATTTAGCAGTTTTTCCACTACTATCAGTTACAGTAACTGATGCATAGAAGGTACCGACACCAGTATAGGTGTGGGATGTTTTAGATGTAGTGACCGTTTGTGAGCTACCATCACCAAAATTAAAAAGATAACTTGTAATTGTTCCATTAGGAGTAGATGATCCGCTGGCATCAAATGTAACAACTAAAGGTGATATTCCATCCGTAACATTGATTTTAAGTGAAGCAGTTGGATTATTTGATTGATTGGGTTTACAAGAGTGAAGTGCTCCAAAAAATGCAAATGAAAGTAAGAGTATTATTAACTGGATTGTAATATTTGTTTTTATGGTTGCATTTGCCATTGTTTGTAATCCTTCTTTTGTTTTGTTTTGTTTTATATTTTTTTTAATGTTGCAAGTTTGTTATCTGAATGATTTTAATTCAATTAATTTTATTTACTAAATTATTTTTATTGGTTGCTGACTATTTTATGATCAATTAATTAATCAAAGATAAGAAAACTTTAACTATTAAGATAAGTTCAACTAGTGGTTTTATTTGAAAATGATGGTAGTTTGAGAGGTGATTTAGAGTAGAAAAAAATTTTTTTATTTTTTAAATTTTTGAAAATAAAATTTATAGAAATTTGTATAAAAAAGTGCCAATAAATTGGGGCATACTCTTACATGTTTGTAATTATTCGAACACTAAGCTCGATCCAATTTGGCATTATAATATTTTCTTGAGCAAACCAATTGACAAGAATTACCTTATGGGCATTTATTAACTTCTGCTTTCTCCATATCCACTCTGAGTCTGAGATAAATAAATTTTTTGAGGAATAAATAAGATAAAACCATACTAAATTGTATCGGATACCATTTTTGATAATTAGATGCTTACGAATATTTTGATCTTTAATTTTATCAACAGCTATGGATTGTTCACCTGTTAATAGATATCCTATGGCCTGCCAACACTGAAGTGGATGATGGGCCACACGTATTGGATTAAGATTGTTTTTTAATATGAGATAAGAATTTACATTTTTATAAATAGCAACATCATCAATAGTTGGAATATTTTCATCAGCAGACATTTTGAAAAAAGATTCGATTTTTTGTGGCCAATATATGGAAGGTTTTATTTCATGATTTGAATAATTAGCAAATAATACTAATAATAGTGTGATGGTCGCAATTATGGTATGTTTCGGTGATACTCTAAGATTGAATATTTTAAATTTTGTAGTCTGTTTTCGTCTAGAAAATAATAGAAAAGATATTAATAAAAGAGGGGTTATGACAACACAAATAAAGATAGTGATACCAATTAATTCATGAAAAGGATTCTCTGGAGGTATATCTAATCTAGTTAATAAAAAAATTCTAAAAACATTGGATAAAAACCATAATAGAGCGCTAATGAAAACTACCATTGTCCAATAAAGAAAGGATTTTGTTTTATGAGTGTTAATCGTATAATGCTTCCAAAGAAGTAAAAGAGTAACCACTAAAGCAGATGCCAATTTTAGTCCTTCACAAATTTTTTCAACATAAAATATTTTTCCTTCAATAAGGATTCCATTACCAATCTGAATTGTTGAGGGATTAAATATTTTTAGCATGGTAACTGCATAGGCGGTTGCATATTGCCTTAAATGATGACCAAAAAAGATATCAAACTTTAGATCAAATGGTGGTGAGACCAAAAGAAGAAGTATATATGCTAAACTAACATTGGCACCAAAAGTTTTTAGAGTAATCATAAAGATGGCCCAAGATCCTAACCAAATAATCGCCCACATTTTAAAGTAGATTCCAGTGATAAAAAAAATACCAACCACTATGGAGATGAGGATTGAATGCTTGTTTTTATTATTATCATTTTCCTTTTTAAATCCAGAGATAAAATAAGGCATAAAAATCAGTGGATAAAATTCTATCAGATGTTCGATGTTAGTCAGTCTGTGTATTATCAGTATGGCCACAGATATCCACATGATAAAAAAGAAAGTATTTGCAATAATACTTTGATATCTCAAGTTCATTTATGCATCCTATAGATCATAGACATTCGAGACATTCGAGAGAAGAGCCGAGATCTATTGAGATAAATGATTATACCTAAACATATGATGAATAGGAAATATTCACTGGGTTCTGGTACGATACCAAGTTTTGTATTAAGAGAAGGATCAGTAGGGGTACTATTATTTTGTTCACTAGCTACATTATTAATTTTATATGCGAGATAATCTTTTTCTGATTCGAGAACCAAAAGTGTAGAAAATGGAGAAACTATATGCGCTTTTTCAATTGCTGATTTTAGCTCTGGGGTTAGATTATTATAATTAGAATCAAAGGCAGATTTAGCATGAGACAAAAGCGATTTTTGATAGGAGTGTAACCTTTGAGTATATTTATCTATGCTTGAGTTACTTTCAGTTTCGATAGGAATAAGTTTATTAAATTTATTTTCATATAATCTATAAATATTTAATGCTCCAGTGTTTTTTAAACTTTGGTAGTAAGGTGAGATTTTGTCATCTAATGCCACCATAATGATAGGATTATCTTTATTATTAATCAGGTGATCTCTTGTTTTTTTGAACAAATTACTTTGGGAGAAGTTATGAATCGAAGGAGCAGAATCATATGCGCTAAAAAATATTATTTTTGATGAATCACTTGCAATTTTTTTATATAAGTATAGAGGAAATACATTAGCAAAAGGTAAATTGATTTTTGCTATTTGTGATTTTATATTTGAGTTGAGTTTAATTTCATTAATCTCATTACCAATAACTAGGATTTTATTAATCTGATTTTTGCTTTCTAATTTGTTTTTTTCAATTAAATCGGCCCACTCGCTTTGTGTCCTTGAATTGTTAAGTAAGAATACATAAGTGTTAAATTGATTCAAGAATAACTCTTTTTTAGAGATCATTGATCCTTGTTGGACACCCTTAATGGATACAAACCAATCATTTTGATAATTCCCTTTGGCCATCCAATGAATTGCATCTGAAGCAAAGATTTCTTTTTGTTCAGATTCATCTAAACTAGAATTAAAATTAAGATTTAAGATCTTATTTTTTTTAGAAAATAAATCTACTACTATGTGATGAATAGCATTTGATCTGTTTATACGATAAAGATTGATGCTTTCTATCTTGATAGTATTGCTATTTTCAAAGAGGAGAGGTGAGATGATAGCAAATTTAACTTTTCTAGGTTTAGCATTACTTACAGGAAATACTCTGAGACGAAGATGAGATTCATCTTTCCACTCCAAAATAGCAGGATCTCTTTTTTTACTAACGATAGTTTCATAAGCTTTTTTTGCAATATCATTAGGAGCAAATCGGGATTGTTGTTCAATTCCATCAATCCATAATGAAAGTTGAGAAGTAGCACTTCCTGAGGGAACTTTTATCACCAGATCTACTTCTTTATCCCATTTGTTTTTAGTGCTTAAAAGCAATTGAGTTTCGGTATAAGAAATCTTTTCTTTGACGAAAATTTGAACATGAGTGTTTATTGTTTCCAATGATTCTGGTAATAATTTCTGCAGGTTATTTTCGTAAATTTTACCTACATTATCTATAAGAAGACCTGATTTTACAATATCATGCCAGCTCTGTTCGTTCGAACTCCGATAATAATCATTATGATTAATACCCATTCCAGCTATATAGAGGAGTGGATTAAATTCGTGTCCATATCGTTCGATAGAAAATTTATTATCGTACATGCCAGTAAAAAATATTGCTGAATGTTTGGATTGGACAAACTCTGAAAATTTATACCAATTAGGTAGATCATTTGTTAGAGTGTATGGTTTTCTTGATTCAAGAAATAACTGTTTGATTTCTTTATTAAGAGATAGCAGTTGATATCTAGTAAAACCAGTATAAGCTAAAACAAAAATTACTACTAATAGAGAAGCGATTGTTCCGAATTTTTTAAGGTATAGATCTGATTTAAGTAATTTGTTTATTTCCAACCATGACTGAATAAAGCTAAAAATTGCAAATATTGGTGCATAAGTTATTAAACCAATACCTGCAAAAGGAATTGCCATCCAACTAATGGCCATTATCAAAAATAGTTTAATTGCAAAAGGTATTGAAATTAGTGCGCCCAGGGTATATATGGGCATAAGAATAGAAAATGTAATTTTGGGTAAATAATTTATTAGAAAGATGAGTAGTAGAGATGCAAATATAGACCACAACATAATTGATGTTACTGTTGAAAAACTGGAAAAAAAGATATTATTTAAAATTATTTTTTCAGTAAAGAATGCAATTCCAGTTATTAAAAGAGTTATCAATACTAGTAGATTTGGTCTAGAGAGATAGATTTTTATCCCAATCCAAATGGAAAAGAATAAACCAATTAAACTTCCAATATAAAAAAATGTTTGGCCATTACTCCCACTATTTTTATCTATCGATAATGCTAATAATGAGAATATTGTTAACACTCCTAATCCCCATAAAAAGATACCTAGAGCGACTATCCAAGCACCATTACTTAGTTTTATTCCCGCAATTGATTTTTGTTTAAAAATCCATTTTTTTTTGTCATAATTATTGCTCACAATTTACTCCTAATCAACTTTGTTAAGAAACGTTTTATCTAATATATTTTTTTATTTTGAGAGAAAGGTGTCTGTTATGTGAGTTTTGTGTGAGTAATTACGGGAATGGTAATTTTAACGATTGCGCCAGATGCTGACTGATCTAATTGATCGCAATTATTGATAGTAATTGTTCCTGAATGTAACTCAATGATTTGCTTTACAAAACATAGGCCAAGGCCAGTGCTTTTCCTTCCTCCATTGGGGCGAGGTAATGAATAAAATTTGTCAAATACTTTATTTATTGCATAGTCTGGAATTCCTGATCCTTGATCCGTAATACGAATCACAATTAGATCTTCTTTTGCTTCTTCTGCTTCAGATTCGATAGTAATAATTGAATTTTTAGGAGCAAAGTCTATAGAATTTTCAATTATATTTTGGATTGCTAATATAAAAAGATCTTCATCTACGTTTAGGTAAATATTTTCTACTTTTGTTAATACAGAAACAGAAAGATTTTTCAGAGAAAGCTTGGTTGATAAATTACAAACAGTTTTTTCGAGAAGAGCATTCAGAAAATGTTTATTTTTGTTTAGGATGTGTTGTCCATGTTCTAAATTTGTAAGAGTTAGCATCCTTTCAATAATAACCACTAGTCGTGACGATTCAGCTTCAATTTGTTCGGTAAAAAATTCTCTTTCTTTATTATTTAGATCTTGCTTGTTTAAATCTTGTTTTAAAATTTCTATAGCAGTTTGTATTCCAGTTATTGGACTTTTAAGTTCATGGGTTAAAGTTTGGGTATAGTTTTCGATATAATTCTTACCATCGAGATCTTTTATTAATTCATAAAACTCTGTTCCTATTTGGCCAATTTCATCTTTGGCAAGTTTTGGTAATTGAACTTTAAAATTTTTTTTTCTCTTTAGTACGAACTGATGTAAAGATTCCAGTGGGCGAGTAATGATTAGAGTAAACGCTATGGAGAGACCTAATAAAAAAAACAGAGCAATTAAACCATTGGTTAATACTAATACTCTGGCCTCAGATAAAAGCATCAACCAGGTGGTTTTTCTTTTTCCAATATACAAAGTGCCAGTGAAACCATCTTTTTTTTCAATTGGAAGACTCAATAGTTGAATAACAAAAAAGGGAGTTAGTTGTAGGGTACGATATTTATTAATATTATTTTGGTAAAGAGATTCCAAGAGAAATGGTTCATACATTTGCGAGAAGGAGTTGAAGATTATTCTATTATTTTGATCTTGTAATCTAAAAAACAATTCAATATTTTGTTTGGTGGTTTGACAAGATTGGATTATTTTTTGAATATTACTTTGATCAAGAGTCTTAATTGAATTATTGACAATGGAATTTGCACACAACTCTCCAATTTTTAAAAGATAAATTTCCTCTTGTTGTTGAAAATGGTTGAATAACCCAAGATAGAATGAACTTCCAAGTATTGCGTAGACAACTATTGAAAATCCAAATACTATTAAGAATAGTTTATATCTAAGTTTTACCATTTGTCATTTATGGAATACCCATGCCCACGATGGGTTATTATACTTTGAATATGATTATTTACTTTTAATAATTTTTGCCTAAGCAATTTAATATGAGTGTCTATCGCTCGATTTGTGGAATTATTATTTTCATCCCAGATTGATTCTAATAATTGATTGCGAGAGTAAACCCATCCTGGTTTTTGAATAAGACATTTAAGCAGTTGAAATTCAGATTTCGTTAGATCAAGCTTTTGCTCAAAATATGAAATGATCTTTTTTCCCTCATCGATTTGAAAAGGCATTTTTGAGGTGTTTGTATGTGAGCTGACCTCCTCATCTCGAAAATTTCTTCTAAGGTGTGCTTTTATTCTAGCAACAAGCACCTCTAATTTGAAAGGTTTAGTAACATAATCGTCACCACCAAGATCGAATGCTTTGATCATATCTCTATCCTCAATTCTTGCAGTAAGATAGATTATGGGAATGGACCATCTGTCTCTAATTTTCGTACAGATCTCAAACCCAGTTTCATCAGGAAGTCCTATATCCAGAATAATTAAAGATGTATTTTCCGAAATGTGATTTAGTCCTTCTCTTCCAGAGGAGGCCCAGATAGTAGATAATCCCTCTCTATCAAGTGCAAATCGAACACTTGCTGCAACAGAGGGTTCATCTTCAATAATTACTATTTGTGCCATTATAGATCCTTGTTAATCTTAAATATAAATATTGGGCCATAATAATATTTTGCCTTAGATAATGCCAGCACTTCTCTTTAATTTATATGTTTTTGAGTATGTGTTGTGTTTGTGTTGTCTTTTTATTTCTTATCTTTAAATTTTTTAATCAGTTCCAGTTGCTGTAGATTGGGGGTAATTTTAATGTTGATATCTGAAGATCTATTGTTATTATTGTTATTTTTGTTATTTTTGTTGAAATTTTTTTTAATTTTGCTAAAGATAGATTTATGTTTAGGGGCATGAAGATTGTTGAAGGATGGTTTACCACGAAGACAACCATGTTGATCAGCAATATTGTATTTTTGTAAAATTGGGATGAGAAATTTTAAATTTTCATATGGGGCATAAATAACTGGAATGCACTGATTTTCAATATTTTTACATTCAAGAGTCTTTATATTTTTTAGCGGATCTTTATTTGTGATATTCTTGTAACAAGTTGGAGTTGAACAGATGAGAGCATGAACGGTATTTTTTAATGGAATTGTTCCCCAGTGTGATTGAATATTGCTGCTTGTATTTTTTTTTAAAAGATTATTCATTAGATTGTTTCTTTCATTTTCATTCTGATTTTTCCAGCTTTCTTTAGGGTCTTTAGACTTTTCTAATATTCTCCATTGGTGTTTAATACTTCGAATGAATTCTGGGGCCAAAATTACTTGAACATCATCTGATTTGCTACTAAGAGTAGCTTTTAATTTTTTATTATTGATGCCTACAGCTTGTGTGTGGACGCCTAAAACATCACTTTTTTCAAGATCGTTATTTTTTGTTTGTACTCTAGAAGCTCGGTAAGATGAATTTAGAGTACCTTGTTTTATAATATTATTGAAAGTGAAAGAATCTGTCTGATGAATAAAGCAAGAAAGTTCTGGATATGTAGTGGGGTTAATTTTAGATGATATTGATCCTTGAAGATAATTTCCATGGAGATCAAAGCAGATATTAAATTTTTTTTTATTACTACATTTTATGTTAATGCATTTACATGGAAGAGGAGTATAGTCACTGCATTTAATGTTATTTATGTCTATGCTGAATTGACTTAAAATTTTTTGAGTTTCTTCTTTGCATGAATCTTCTATTATTTCTTTATCCCATTCTTTGCTACTCAAAATTTCTTCGATGATCTCATCATTTAGTTCGTCCATTAAATCTTCAACTTTGGGATTTTTTTTGTAGCACTTAGATTTGTATGGTTTTGAGGTAACTTTTTGAAAAACATCATTCAGATCATAATCACTCATTTTGTCGTTGCAGGTAAAAGAAAATCCTTTGTTAGAAAAAAGTAATAAAAGTAATAAAAGTAAAAGACTAAGATAAAAGCAACTAATCATTTGAATTACATGTTTCATTACATTTTTCATTTAATATTTCTTTGAGGTATGTTGTATAAGATAAAGACTATAATTACTATTATTATCTATTCGGCAACTACAAAAGAAATTTTTAATTTTTTTTATTTACCCTAACTTATTGAGTAACTTATTGAGTATGTGTGAACTTATTGAGTATGCCCATTTTTGTTGGCAGTTATGGGTGAGGTAATTTTGGAGCATACTATAAATAAATTTTGTTAACTTACTAAATAGATTATATTTACATCTTTTTTTCAAGAAGTAGCTTTGTTTTAACTCCAATAGGAACGTAAAATTGTTTGTATGATTTTTTGTATGAATTTATTGTGAATATTTTAAATTGAATTTTTTAAACCAGAGAGACGATTATTTAAAAAAAATAGAAGGAGTTAACTTTGAAAACAAGAAAAACAAAAAAAAATGCTACAACAGTTATGAGGATTGTATGGGCGATGACAGTGCAAATGCTTATGTTATTTGCTATTTCTGCCAGCTTTGCTCAAGATGAATGTCAGAGTGGAAATGTAAAAGGACATGCTGCCAGTTTAGATAATTTGCTGGTGAATGTTTCTGATGTAACTAAGAACATGAATCAAGATGAACCGTTGGCAATATCTGGTAAAGTGAATTTTGAATTAAACCCAAAGGTGTTAGCAAAGGGAAATATTCAAATGTCATTTTATATGACAGATGACAAGGATGAGCTTACAGCAGCTGATAATGAGGATGATGTAGATGGTGTTCTTTATGATATGAAAAAATTGGATGTGGATAAAATATACACTAGCGATGCTGCTGTTCAGTTGATTGGTTCGAAGGTTGCATATGTTTTAGATATAGATCCAAGTAAAATTACCAAAGAGATTATCGATGATCCTAAATTTGTAAAAGCATATTATGGTAGAGATTTAAGAGGTGTTGAAAGAAAAGGTAATAGCAAAAATGAATTTGTTTCCGATAAAGTTGTTTCTAAGATGGGGATCACTGTGCAAATGGATGTGACGTCGAAACATATGCATAAGATTGGTGATAATAGTGATGTTAATAATAAACTGATCGAGCAATTGGCAAAATTTGATGATGAAAAGATGGGAAGAAAACCTGAGCATGTTTTTGTAATGAAGACAACTAACTCTACTGATTCTCGCTTCGTAGGTGGAACACAGATGTTGAAATTTTATCGTGTAGGAAATAAAACATTGGTAGTTACTTATAAGGTAGGAGCAACTGATCTTGGAGTACTATGGAACTTTATGACAAAAGGTAAAATTAAAAGTATGGCGTTTAATGATGAGACTTCAGATCAAATAAGATACGTAGAGAATTTCAGAAATTTTGTTAAGAAGTTGAAGTAGAATTAGAGGTTTAAGTTGACGTTGTAGTTGTAGGAATCTTCATTGCGCTAAAGAGATTTAAAAAACTAATTAGCGATGCCAAGATAAAAACTACTTGATATCCATATAAATGCCATAAAAATCCACCTAAAATTGGAATCATCATTGATATAACATGATCTATAGAAACCCCTAAAGAAATTGTTGGTTGTAAATCTCTTGTATCTGTTGCAATTTTTTTAAGATAAATTATGCGAGCAATTCTAGTTGCAAACATCAATCCATCAATAATAAAAAATGCATAAAGAAAATAAACGTTTTTTATAAAGGCAAAAGAGATACAGATACAAAAAAGTACAATCGAATCGGCAATCAACATCGGCCGCTCTCCGTAGCGATCAACTAAAATACCCACATATTGTCTGAAGACAAAACCGATGGCAGAAGTAATGGTAAAGAGTATGGCCATCGTGCTGGCATCAGTTTTATAAACACTAACTAGAACCCAAGGGGCGAAGGTTAAAAAAATTTGTTTGCGAGCACCAAAGAGGACGTTCAAAATGTAAAAGAGAGAGTACTCTTTTTTAATCACAAATTTTTTGGGTCGGATCTCTTCATTTTTAAAGCGCATAATATAAAATGCAAATGCTGAGAGGATGGCCGCGATGACTGCTACCAAGTAGAGATTTGGATAAGTGAAATTTAATTTACCCATTAATAAAAAGACTAAAAAGCTACCAATGATTGCTGAGAGATTTCTCATGCCACTGATTTGGCCTAATACTCGCCCCTCTTCATTTTTAGGAGCGAGCTTAAGACCAATCATTGCTTCGACTGACATAAAGAGATGATCGGCCATACTCCAAATAAACATCCAACAGGTCATGATGATAAAATTTGTAGATAAAAATCCAAGGCCTAAGACTCCAATTGCGGATAAGCATCCAACTAAGATTGCCCATCTACGAATACTCCAAAAGGTGAGTAGACCAGTTACTAGAATGGAAAGGGCCCCTGGTAGCTCTCGAGGAAATTCGATAAATCCTCTGGCATCAGCAGATATTTTAAAGATGTCATACAGGTAATTGTTAAATGTAGAATTTAAAATACCTTGATTGATGCCTAAGAGGACTAAACCGATTAAGAAGAATTTTAGATTTGTGTTTTTTTTCAAATTTTTTTTACTTTATTGATTGTTTACTTTTTGACTGTTTACTTTTTCTTGAAACGAGCTTGGAAGAATCTTAGGTTCTCTGGTTCGTAATCAAATGCCAATCCCCTAATATCTTTTCTATGCTCATATAATTCAATTACTGATTCGCTTACTACATCCATGTGTGCTTGAGTGTATACTCGCCTTGGAAGAGTTAAGCGCACTAATTCTAATTTAGGACGACGATTTTTTCCAGTTTTAGGATCGCGACCTGCAGAGACGTTTCCTCTCTCCATTGCTCTCACTCCAGAGTCAACATATAATTCTGCGGCCAATGCTTGTGCTGGAAATTCATCTTGATCGAGATGAGGTAAGAATTTCTTAGCATCGAGGAAGACTGCATGTGAACCAATTGGTAGAACAATTGGTACGCCTGCATCTTTGATCTTTTGACCTAGATAGCGAACTTGTCCAATTCGTGCAGCTTGATGGTCATCTTCAACTGATTCACGAATACCTTGGGCCATGGCCTCCATATCTCTTCCGGCCATACCACCGTAGGTGTGTAAACCTTCGTACACCACAACTAAATTTTGTGCTTTCAAACAGAGTTGATCATCATTAACTGCTAAGAATCCACCAATATTTACTAAGCAATCTTTTTTACCAGACATAGTACAACCATCAGTGTAGGAGCAGATCTCTCTTAAAATCTCTTTTACTGATTTGTTCTCATATCCTTTTTCCCTCTCTTTAATGAAGAATGCATTTTCAGCGGCCCTAGTTGCATCCAACATCACAGGGATATTGTGCTTTTTACAGAGGTGATAGAGATCCTTTATATTTTGCATAGAGACCGGTTGTCCTCCGGCCATATTAACATTTGTCTCTAAACTTACATAAGGAATGCGACTGGCACCAACTTTTTTAATTAAATCTTCCATTTTTTGTAGATCAACATTTCCTTTGAATGGATGTTCGTGAGATGGATCGTGTGCTTCATCGATAATTACGTCGATGAATTCTCCTCCTGCAATCTCTTGATGAATTCGTGTTGTTGTAAAATACATATTACCTGGAACGAAATCACCCTTTTTAATCATACATTGAGAGAGAATATTTTCAGCACCTCTACCTTGATGAGTTGGGATTAGGTGCTTATAACCGTAATACTCTCTAACTACTTCTTCTAAACTGTAAAAGTTTCTACTTCCAGCATACGCCTCATCTCCAAGCATCATCGCGGCCCACTGACGATCACTCATGGCCGCCGTTCCACTATCAGTTAAGAGATCGATATAGACATCTTCACTCTTAAGAAGAAATGTATTATACCCTGCCTCTTTAATACACCTTTCACGTTGTTCTCTAGTTGTCATTTTAATTGGCTCTACCATTTTTATTTTAAAGGGCTCGGCCCAAGAGGTTTTTCTACTACCCATGTTCATCTCCTACGGTTACGGTTTTTACATTTGTAATATTTTTTATAACTATTTTTATATCAGCTTTTTCGTCAATTCAATTCAATTTATATCTAAATATTTTCAAGATGGGTGCCGATAAGTATGTTATGCGTTTTTCATTAGAGAAGAAAGTATTTATTTTGTCCACTACTATCATTGTGCTTTTAATGAGTGTGTTGGCGTTTTTCTTCATTAGAAAAAATTTTATTGAAGGAAATAAAAACATTGATAGCAGAGGAGAGTTATTAGCTGACATGCTATCAAAGACTACGAGCAGCTATATTTGGGAGGTAAATAACAATGCTTTAGAGAAGCTAGTAAATGAAGAGATAAGTGACAAAAATGACAAAAAGGAGAGAAATGTTGTCTTTATTTCTTTTGTAGAGAAACCAGGAAATCAAAAGATAATAGAAAAAAGAATTGATAAAAATATTAATGTAGATAGGTGGTATAGCAGAGATATTTTGTACGCAGGAAGGGTAATTGCAGAGGTGAAAATTGGTATATCTACGGCAGTTATGAAAAGTGAGATATATCAACAAATAGCTATGGTAATAATTTTAATTGTCGTGATTGTACTGGTTTTAAGTTTGATTTTGCATCTGGCACTTCAAGAGATTATTATTATTCCCATTAAGAAAATTACCAATTCAGCACTAGCACTGTCGACAGGAAAATTTGTTAAGGTAGAGGGGATTGTAAATCGAGATGAGATTGGGGATCTTGCTAATGCCATTAATAGGACTCAAGGATTGATTTTTGAGAGAGAGGAGATAAATAAAAAACTTGTAGAGAGTGCTAGGCTTGCAGGTATGACAGAGATTGCAGTGGGAGTGTTACACAATATTGGAAATGTTATGAATAGTATAAGTGTAACTTCGTCTAGTATAAAAGATATGATTTTAAATTCTAATTCTAATTCTAATTCTAATTCTAATTCTAATTCAAACTCAAATTCTAGTTTTAATAAAGTTCAAAAGTTATTTAATTTGTTATTGGAGCAAAAAAATCATTTAGGCGAAAGTACTTTAGCAGAGTTTTTTAAGTCCGATCCAAAAGGGAAATTAATCCCGGAGTATATCGAGAGATTGCAGCAGGAGTTAATAGAGGAGAGGAAGAATCTCTTAAGTAAGCAGGAGAAGTTAACCAAATATATCGATCATACAATTAACTTAGTATGTATGCACCAGACATATGCGCAGATAAAAGGATACAGAGAGAAAGCAAAGTTTGCAGAGATAGTAAGTGATGCTATTTCGATTCATCAGGATGCTTTTGAGAGAGAAGAAATTAAGTTAAATCTTGATATAGATAACAATATTCCTGCTCTTATGATTGATAAAAATAAGATCTTACAAATTTTAGTTAATCTGCTTAGTAATGCCAGACATGCTATCTACAACAATTCAAAATTAAATAAAGAAAAGAGTATTAGTATTAGAGTGAAAAAAGTTGCAGGCAAGGTGGAGTGCTCTTCTCATTTTGATATTCAAATTGAGGTGAGTGATAATGGAGTGGGAGTGGAGCATGAACAATTATCACAGATATTTACACATGGATTTTCTACTAAAAAGGAAGGTCATGGTTTTGGATTGCATTCTTCGGCCAATACTGCCAAAGAGATGGGAGGAAAATTACAGGTTCATAGTGATGGAAAAGATACTGGAGCATTGTTTACGCTGATAATTCCAATTACTGCAAGTGATTTATATAAAAAATAAATAGGAATATATTATGAAAGATAGAAAAGATAGAAAAGATAGAGATGATGATAAGTTGAAGAAAATTATTATTATTGATGATTTGAAAAGTATTCATGATGATTTCAAGAGTATCTTTGAAGATAATAATACAGATATACCTTCGCGAATGAAGGAGTTAGAGAAAGAGATCTTTGGAAATTATAATAAAGAGATTACCAATCACTTTAAGTTTATAGTTGATTCCGCTTATCAGGGAGAAGATGGGTATAATAAGGTTTTGCAGGCACAACAAGAGGGTAATCCCTATAATTTAGCATTTGTAGATATGCGAATGCCTCCAGGTTGGGATGGATTGGAGACTATTGAAAAGATTATGGAGATAGACAGTGATATTCAAATAGTGATTTGTACTGCTTACTCTGATTATTCTGTAGAGGATATTGAGAAGAGAATTGGTATTACTGATAGAGTTTTGATTATTAAGAAGCCCTTTGACAAAGTAGAAATTATTTTGATGGCCAAGTCACTTTGTGAAAAGTGGTTTTTAATTCAAAAAGCAAGAATGAAAATTGGTGAGATGGAAAAAGAGATAAAAGGGCGGGCAGCAGAGATTGAAAAGATACAAAAAGAACTCTTTATGTCGTCGAAGGCAGCATCCATTGGAACGTTGGCCGCTGGTATGGCCCACGAATTAAATAATCCTATTACCATTGCTTTTGGGCATGCAATGGAAGTGGAGAAGGGTTTTAAAAAATTAGCAATAGAAAATGATTCTATTCAAAAGAGTATTGGCGGAATGAAACAGGCATTAGAGCGAATGATTTACATAATAAAGGATTTGTTAACATTTTTAAACACCAGTGCTAAAAATGATTATAGTGCTTTAAATATTTGTGAATTAATTGATAGTACTATTTCAATATTTAATGAGAAGACTATCAATAAAGATATTGAGATAGTAAAAATATTTAATGAGCATGAATTGATGGTAGAAGGAAATCTAGTGCAGTTAAAAGAGGTTTTCTTACATCTATTCTTTAATGCTCGTGACGCTCTCGAGGGAAATAGTTCAAAAACTAAAAAAATCTCTGTAACATTAATGCAAGAGGGTGATTGGATTAATGTGTGGGTTGAGGATAATGGTAAAAAAATAGAGGAAAAGGACCGAGAGCGAATTTTCGATCCATTCTTTACTACCAAGGATGTTGGAAAGGGTAAAGGACTTGGATTATCTATTGCAAAAAATATTTTGAAGGATCATGGTGGATTTATCAACTTGCAAAATGAAAATGATCATAAAAAATTTTTAATTAAAATTCCAATCAAAAAAGTTACTAAATAAAGTAAAAAATCAGCAAATAAATATATTAAATATCTTTTCAACTTACCTCGCTTCCTCGTAATATTCGTTATACAAATTTTGTAACAAATTTTGTAAAAGAGAATAAAAGAGAAGGGGAGGAAAAATGTCTGTATCTTATGGATTTAAAAATATAGTTGCAAATAAATCTCATATCCCAGAGTTACTTAATCTCTATTATGCAGTTTATGGTTCAGATTATCCAATCAGTATAGGTTATGATTTTAAAGTTATGGAGTATGCAATAACTCATCCAGAGGAGTATCTTTGGATGGTGGCACTAGCACAAACACAATCAAGAGATGGGGTTAATAGCAGCGAAAAAGTGGTTGGTTCAACTGTCTTTCAACTTTACAATAGCTATGGAGTAGGAAAAGTTATTGCAGTAGCAGTTTTGCCAGAGTATCGAGGAAATCATATTTCAACTAGATTAATAACTGAGGGAACTAAAATAATTTTCGAGCAAAGAAAAAATATTCATGCTCTCTACACTACAACCAGAACCTTATCGGCCGCAAGCCAATTGATGTTTTTATCCAATGGGTATTATCCATTGGGAATTTTTCCTAATGCTCATAAGATAAAGCAATTTGAAACCTTAACTTTTATGGGAAGTTTTCGAAGTGATGTGTTGGAGAAGAGAGAGTATGTGCAAGTTGCTTCAGATAAATTAAAGCCAATTTTAAAAATATCTAATAAGATCTTTGGTAAAAAGAGTGTTTCTCCTCTTAAAAAGGTGCCTGTACCAATGGAGCAGGCGGACCTCAAAGAATTTTCGAAAGAGGGAATGTTTGAATTTATTTTTGCACCAAATTTTGTAAAGAAATTTTATCAACAAAATAAAGACAAATATTGTTGTGGAAGTAGTGTAGTCAGCAGGAGTAGTGGTAGAATTGTCAGTCCATTTGAGACTCCTAATTTACTTATTGTGGCCCCGCAAATTGATTTGGAATTATTTGCTTATTTTAGTCCCAAAGATCATTACTGTGTATTGGTTTCTTGTAATAAAAAGTTGGAATACTTCGGCCCACACTTAAAGCAACTTATTTTTCAAATGAAGGATCATGGAGTCTCTTATGTAGAGACTTTGATTAGTCTTGATTGCGATGGTACTATTGAGTATCTTTTGCAAAATCAATTTTTACCTTCAGCAATCTGTACAGCATTTCAAGAGCGAGATGGAAAATTTTATGATCATATTTTTTTATCTCGAACGATGGAGCCACTTGATTTTAGTAATATGCAAATTGATAGATCGTTTAAACCATTCATAGATCAATATATTGATTTGTGGACAGAGATGCTCTCTTCATCAGTGAAGGTGTTAAATTCAAGTGCCACGCCAAGGGCAATCGCATCTAATATAAGCAGTATCAACATAAGATAAGCGATCCATAAACAGTGAAAGTGTTTATTCAACTATTTAATAAAACCTCTCATTAAGGTCTCTAAATAACTATTTCAAACTATA
>JADFZW010000018.1 GCA_015232355.1 Oligoflexia bacterium | reverse complement strand
AAAAGTTTTCTATTCAGTAGTGCCGATGTAAGAAAGTATGGCAATCAATAATTTTTGGTGGCGGCACTACCAAATAGAAAACTATACATTATTTACCAAATTCTCCTCTGTGATTATTGTTTTTTGCAATATCATGATTTTGATAAATATGTTTTTATTTAAGCAGTTTTTTCTAAAATAACATCAATGGGACTTTTTACTTTCATCGCACCTACATTAGCAATGTATGTGTAAATAGTAGTGGATTTTATTTCTTTATGCCCTAAAAGTGATTGAATATATCTAATATTTGTTCCACCCTCCAATAAATGAACTGCGAATCCATGTCGAAGCGAATGTGGAGAAATGTCTTTATTTATTTTGGCCAACCTTGCAATTTTTTTTATTAAGTTATATACGGCCCTGGTACTTATTTTTTTGTTTTTATTTTTTTTGTTGGGAAATAACCAAATAGACTTATCCTCTTTATTAGAAACCCAATATTTTCTTAGTAGTTCTAATAAAAATGGTGAAAGAATCGTTTGCCGATCTTTTCCTCCTTTGCCATTTCTCACACTTATGATCATTCTTTTACTATCAATATCGGATGGTTTTAAATTAGTAACCTCACTGACTCTCATTCCAGTAGAATACAATGTCATAAAAATTGCTCTATACTTTATTTTCATCCATACATTCAACATTTTTTCGATGTCATCTGCAGTTGGCACTATTGGAATTTTTTTTTGACATTTCATTCTTGGAATCATTCCTACAGGAAAATACCTTTTCATTACACTACGATAAAAAAACAGAATTGCAGATGTATGTTGATTGACTGTTTTAGGACTGAATTTTTTTGTTTTAATTAAAAAGTGCTGATATTTTTTAATCTCATCAATTCCCAATTTATTTGGTGATTTATTATGAAACTTTACAAACCCTTTCATCGCACTAATATAAGCAACTTTTGTACAATTACTAAAACCTTTTAATTCAAGTTCTACTACAAATTTATCACCAAATATCCCCATACTGATTTACCTTAGATAACAATATTACTTGAGTATATAGAATCATTCTTTTATTTGATCATGAGTTGCAATGAAACAGTAGAAGTGAATTAAATTTCCCATTATTGTGTTTGTTGATAAGTAAAGTATTTCAATAAAATTATTTAAAATCTTTATTTATATAAATTTACGGAGTGGATCCTCGCCGAAGGCGATTAGTACAATAATCATTATAGGAAGTTTGCGTAGTTTTTATCTCTAAGTAGTACTTGCTGAATTAATCGAAATCATGCTTTATTCTTCTTACACTCTACCTCCTATTAAAGTGTATCTGATAGATTCAATTATTTTAAAAAGTTATTCAATAATACGACATTCAAAATCAATTGATTTTTTATCACCATTATTTTTTTGATAGTTATTATAACAACTCTCTAATTTTTCAATCATCATGGTAACTGTCTCTTTAGTCTTTGCTTGATATTCACTATTTGAAATTAATAGATCATTTTGTAAATATCCTGCGGGAACAAATGGAAGATTAAATACTCTTGAAATCATATCTTGCATAAATCTAGATAAGCGTCCATTCCCCTCTCTAAAAGGATGAATTGAAACATACCATCTTTGAATATTAGCAGCGAATTCATAGGGTGAAATATTAGTACACTCTTTTGCAAAATAGGATGGTATTTTGTTATTAAAGCTTTCTATAAATTCATTAATCCTTTCTGGAACTTTTACGCTTTTAGAATAGTATACGGATCCTTCGATGCTTTCACCATCAGCACATTTTTTATATGTTAGTTCTGCAATCAATTCACCATTTTTATCTTTGATATCAAAGTAGGGAATAATTTTTTTACTAACTTTTTCACTACAAGAGAATGTAAAAAATGGCCTAAAATTAAAAGTAGAATGACGAATATTCCCAGGTCCTAGTAGAATAGTATTTTCAATAGGTATAATGTTTGACATTAGTGATGTGAATGGACCAATTAACTCATTAGTGATGGTAGAGAGATGTAATTTTTTAAGATGGTTTAATGTTAATCGACAAGAGACCATTGCTTTCTTATCCTCACTGGAGTTATTAATATAAGTATCCTTTAGAATTTCTTCGCTAGTCTTTTCTCCCTTTATCCAATAGTCCCATGTGGTTGGTGCTGGTTTATAAATATTTTCAGGAGCAGTCTTATTTTTAATTGCTTTCGCCAAAGAATTTTGGTCAATGAATCTGGCAGTTTTATAAATATAGATATCATTGATATTAACATTCCAATTCTTTTTAAAATTATCGGTTAATGCTTTATAGCGATCTTGAATCTCACACTCAAATGGAAATTGCGATAATTCCTTAGTACATCCAAAACTAATATTGGCAGAAGTAGTTATTGCTAGTGTTAATATTATAATTAATAATTTTAATTTAAACATATCAAACTTCCTCAGCAAATATAATTGTTAATGGTCCCCAGACATTATCAACATCATCATCTTTAATATCAGCACTAGAGCCAGAGAGCTTAGAAGATCCAGGGATAAACATATTTCTAGTAGTGGTAATTATTTTTGTAATTTTTATTTTTGTTTTTGGTGTCAGTAAACGCTCTTCTTCGTTAGTATCTGAAAAGTTGCTAATATTTTTTGCACTTTTGGCCTTTATTCGTAAAACCTTTTTGCTCTCTCTTGCAAAACCAAGCGCAATACCTGGTTCATAGGAAGTAGATAAGTAATTGTTTGTTGCTATTACTTGTCCAACATGTAGTTTTTTATTAAAGATAGAAGTATCAGGAACTCCATGATAGAAGATATCCTCACTCTTTTTAATTTTATTTACTGCGGAAACAAAGTGATTGGCGATATCTTTTACATTGTAATTTACTTTATCGTCAGCATGAATTAATTTGCTAAAAACTTTCTTTGAATGGTTGGCATCTGTTTCAACTTGCTCTAATGTTTTAGAGAGCGTAGGTTTTCCTTTAGAAGAGAAAAATTTGTCTAAAAGTAATTTAGATATACCTTGGAAATTTTTTATTGATTCAACAGGGAGAGGGTTTATTTGTAATTGTAAATTGATAGTTTTACAACCTTCGTCTAAAACAAAGAGTGATATAGCGGAAGATTCTTCTTTTGTTAAAGAGGATGAACCTTTATTACTATCTAATTGATTCATAAAACGATCAAAGATAAATTCTTGGCGTGTGCTGCTTGGATTATTTTTTAAATATTTTGTAAGCAATTTTTCAGATTCTCTGAAGAGTGTATCTAATCTCTCTAGAGAATTTTTTAAAAATATTTTATTACTATTGATATTATTTAAATCAACTAATTTTATTTCTTCGTTAACTTCATTAACTTCATTAACCTCATTTACTACATTTATTAATTGTGATGACCCAAGAAAAAAGAGAAGAGTATCAAAATATTCAGGATAATGTTTTTTGAAGGATTCAAATTTAGTTTGTAATGAGAGCGATAATTTGTATGAAGGTGATTGTTTGAAATCAATTAATTGGTCAAAAAAACTAATTATTTCCTCTTTTATTAATTCTAATGATTGAGAATTTTTAAGTTTATTAACACTCAGCTCTCCTTCTTTTAATTGAAGAGATTTAATATTAAGTTTTAATGGTGCCAACTGATTTATTTCATTTAATGTTGGATCATTGTTTTTTTTAATAAGTTCGAGTAAATCATATTTGGCAATATTTTTATTGATCTTATCAATACATTCATTTAACTCAAGTTCCACCGTGTTTCTTCTGCTGTCACTTGTGATTTTTAAATACTTTAATTTTGAAAATAAAGTATTAATTTCATCTAATGCCTTTTCTTTGTCTAGCAAAAATAATTCCTTTGCAGATGGGATATAGGTGATTTCAATAGAATTTTTAGATGTATTAGGTATAACTATTGTACCCATGTCACAACTTTTTAAGGTTATATTTATATTCTCAATTTGTTTAGCGAATGATTTTAAATCTGATGTTTTTGAGTAAAGATTATTTAATAATCTTAATCTGTAATCATCAATAAAGATGCTATGTAAAGTTTTTAATTTATCTTCTTGATTATTTAATCTTTCACATTGATCTTTAACTAGAGTAGAGATTATTTCAATGGAAGATGATGAAGATATTGATGTAGTTGAATGAGATTTTAGTGGAAAAACAAGCATCCAAATTGTAAGAATTATTATTGTTGCTGTTTTTGTAAATAATAGAGTTAATTTTATCATTAGTCGTTCGTTATTATGTTTAGTGGTTACGTTATTAAATGTTAATTATTAAAATAGCATTTTAAAAATTAGGGATAATGATAATTTAGGTTGGCAGAAGATCAAAATATAAATAAAAAATATTTTAGGGGGATGTAATTTTAGTCACTTATATGGTCATAAATAAAAGTGATATTTATAAAGTGACAACAAAAGTGGGCATACTCAATAAGTTTTACTCAATAAGTTTTACTCAATAAGTTTTTTCATTCCCAATTAAATTCCTCAACACATCATATCTGCTTTTACTTTTACTTAATTCATAACAAGTAATAAGCTTATTTGATATGGCCAAAACATTATAATCATCAGTTCCTATTTTCATACCAGTCCAATCTAACTTAAGAATACCCTTGCGAAGATAGTGCGACTTCTTTTGCTTGAAAATATTCATCCTTTATCTCCGGGGATACTCAATAACTTAGGGTAAATAAAAATTTTTCAGTAATCAGGTAACAGGATCAGCAAACAGGAGCAGTTAACAGTAATGGTTCTCCCCAAAATTTTCATTCGGAGGGAACGGTAAAACTTCTTCCTGCTAACCGCAACTGTTTGCTGATCCTGTTACCTGCTTGCTGAATTTTTTTTATTTACCCTAACTTATTGACCTAACTTATTGAGTACTTATTGAGTATGTACTTATTGAGTATGCCCAAATTTGTTTGCGTATTTAATTCTAGGAAGTGGCATACACAAAAATTATAGATCATGTAACTAAATGAAATAGTGGCAAAAATAAAAATAAGGTTCAATAAAATTTTTTGACAAAAAATTTTATTGATATTCTACCAATTATTAAAATTAATCAGGAGGAGGATTTTATGATTGGTTCGGTAGTGGGCGCTTGTTATTGGTAGCACATTAATTCAATAAAAAAATCAAACATATATTGTTTTTAAAATCAATAATAATTATATAGGGAATCCATTTTTATTTTTGTAGGGAAAAAAATTTTGAAGAAAATATCCTATTTAGATATATTTTTGATTTTTGCTAACGAGATCCGACGCTATTCTTTAATAGAAATTAAGATATCACCTCGAAAATGTTTTATGATCATTCTTGCCTGATCTAAATCAAGCTATAGCGTAAATTATAATAACAAATGAAATATTTTATTGCACCTATATGATTTTCATTTTTTTTAGAAAATGCAAGAGTCGATCTAACAAGTCTTGAAACTCTCTGTCTTAATGTACAGAAAAATCTCTCTACGTGATTGGTTACTCTGTTACCTTCCTTTACAATAATGTGCATATCTTCTGGTATAAAATTATAGGAGCTACATTTGTCGGTAAAGTAAAGCGTATTAGACTTATAAACTTCTGGAATTTTATCCCATAATCTTTTTCCAGCTTCCATATCTCGATTGCCAACATGAAAGGATACTACTTGATTAGTATCAGGATCAAATGCAACCCATATCCATTGCTCATTTTTTTTATTTTGAACAAAGCTCCACATCTCATCTGCCTCAATCCTATTTCTACTACTAATAATTAATTTTGATTTTATTTCCTTATAAATTCTTCCTCGATAAATATTAACATTTAAATCATCAGGTTGTATTTTAAATAGTTTTTTGATATGTTTGAGCAACCATTTTTTTGTAACATCCATGGATCTGCAAATGCCTCTCAATGATATTTTTTCAAGAAGTAATTCATTAACAACAGGAATCTTGGAGTTGGCCAATTCCTTATCTAAAACCGAAACAAATGCCCTTCCACAATTTTTGCACAAATTGTTTTGCTTGTCATTTTTAGATTTTCCATTATTTATATAATTTGCAGTAAAGCATTCTGGACAGAGATGTCTAACTAACATAAAATACCTCACTAAAATATTTTTTAGCATCAGTTGTTCATCGGAAAATTTAATAAAAAAAAGGAAGCAAAGTAAAATTAGTAATTAAATCTGAAGAAAAAATTTAAATTTTATATATTAATTTTGTTTGATTCTGAGAAAATAAATAAAAATTGTAGACCAATAACAATCGCCCACTACCTGAATATGCATTGATGGAAATAAAAAATAATCAGTGGATTATTAATAATCGAAAAGTTTCCTTTTGTAAGAACAAACTAATTGCAAGTTTTAATTCAAGTGGAATAATTAATGATTGTAATATAAGTGCTACATTGGCATTACAAGGTATGATCCAAGGAGTTGATTCATATCCAATGTTTTTAGATTTTGTCAAAACCATTCGAGCTGAAAAAGAAAGTGGAACAAATAAATATGATAACGATTATATTCCAAATGAAATTTGGCTTGAGGCCAGTAATAAATGGGACTTCGAAACTTCAAAGAGGAAAAATTAAAAAATGTATAAAATAACATGGATTATAGAAAATAAACTAGCGACTCGACCTGGACCACAGGAATATCCTTGGAATATTTCTGAAATCAAAAACCAAGGAATAAATGTTATTATCTCTCTTTCTAATGAAGGAGAAGAAACTGATATTAAAAACGCAAAAATAAAGCATTACAAGTTTTATACAGAGGATATTGAATTAACCAATGATCATTTAATAAATGCATTTATAGATAAAGTTCAAGACGCCATTGATATAATTCACCAAGAACTATCTTCAAATAATGTTGTTCTTGTTCACTGTCATGCTGGCAGAGATCGTACTGGGTTTGTTGTGGCCGCTTATTTAACAAAATACATGAATATGTCACCTGAAGATGCTTTAAAAAAGATGAGAAAATTAAGACCTTATTGTGTATATCCTGGATATGAAAAAGCACTTTACCTATACCAAAAATCAGAATAATTTGAAGTTTTATTTTAATAGCAAATGGACAAAAACAATTATGGATAACAAAAAGTATCGCTATAATCACATAGGTATTCCAACAACAAAAAAGATGAGCAATGAAGAGTATCTGGCCGAATATGATATTTATCATTCAGGATATGAAGAAAACGATTTTAACATCGAATGGATGCGCTATGGAGAAAAATGTAAATTGCCTGAGATTGTACAAAAATTACCTCATGTGGCCTTTGAAGTAGATGATATTTATGAGGCCATAAAAGGTAAAAAGGTTATTATTGAACCCAATAGTCCTATGGAAGGATTAATTGTAGCTTTTATTCTGATAAATGAAGCACCTGTAGAACTCATGCAATTTAGTAAGAAAAAAAATAAAACCAATTGGAATAATTAATATGTCTGCTAAAATAGTTATTTTTGAAAAAGACCCTCCTAAATTAGAAGAAATATAAATGAACCTGGAATGATTAGATTTTTAAATTCCTAATTAAAAATATTTAACTTATTATAAATTACTAAAAATGAAAAAATTTAATAAAGAAATCGAAGAGCAAAAAGAAAAGAATGGAGAAAGAGTCCCAATTCAAGTAAGTGTCTATTGCTTCAGAAAAGTAGAAAATAATATTCTATTTTTGCTTCTCAACCGAACTCCAGAGTATGGACGTTTTTGGCAAGGAATTACAGGTGCTCCTTTTCAGAGTGAAGATCTATTGGATGCGGCCAAAAGAGAATTACATGAAGAGACAAACTTAATCGCAGATTGGATAAAGGAAATGAGTTATAGATATTCTTTTCCTATGAGGCCAGAGTGGGATAAATTTTATCGATCTGATGTTGTAGAAATTTGGGAACACGTATTTTTAGCACACATTATTGATGTTGATAGAATAATTGTATCTAAAGAACATGATGAGATGAAATGGGTATCTTTAGAAGTAGGTCTTAATATGCTAAAGTGGGATGGAAATAAAGAAGCATTGAAATCATGTTATAAATATTTAAATCCAACCAGTGAAAATTAAATACACTTCATTCTTTGATTATCAGGAGCTTGACTCTAATAAAATTAGATGAAATACTTGAAGTATTAATTTTTAATCTAAAACAAATTCAGGTAACAAATATGAAAATTATAAATTGGTCCATCTGCTTTGTCATAATTTTTTTACTTTCACTTAATATTCATATCTTAATAGCTAGTGATCAGAGTGAATTATTTCCAAAACTGAAAGAAATTTCTTTGGATAAGCGAAATCCGATTTTTATGTTTGAAGTTGATGAAGATGCATTTGAGACATTATTGTCTACCAAATGTAATGCCGATTTTGGTAAATATTTAGAAAAAATAAAAAATCTTTTTTCTAAATCAAAATTGACTTCTCTCCTTCCACTTGAAATGGCCTGTCAGTCATTTCCTTTAAAGAAAAATAAATCTATGGATATTGATGTAGAAAACATCAAGATGATTATAGCAAAACTTACAAGTAATATTAGGAGTACAAATTGTTTAGAAGCATTTTTGTATAATCAACAAATAAAAAACTTTCCAAATCTGGAAATACCAGCAGAATTTATGGCCTATGTTTTTAAAAAAAGTATTATACTACCTGATAAAAAAACGACAAAAAATAAATATATGATCATATTATTTCTATCTGACGGAACACGATTTAAAGTTGATACTTCATTGGTGAAATCAAATATAAAAGGAGGATGGAGTCTAGAATCTCATATTCATAACCATCCCTTCTACTTGAATCCGAGTGATGCTCTTGATGTAGGGGGAGTAACTTCTCCAAGCACTAATGATATCCTTATCTCCCGTAGTATGAAAAAAGAGTTTGGATTAAAAAATGTTATAGTGACAAATGGTTTTTATACTTTTGAAAGTGATTGCCAAAATTTAGAGAAATTTAAAACTAAATAAAAACTTTAATTGATCAAGTAAAATGTATGTTTAGTGATTTTATCAGCTGAATTTTAAAAACTGTTACAGTAATTGCAAAATTTATCAATTTTTTATCTACTTTTTTTCTGCACAACCATTTGTCAAAGTTAACAACGTTTTAAATTCACGGTAATAAGGAATATTTGATTCTAATAAACGAATTTGCTTAGCTATTTTGTTCATCATCTGAATAGAATCTTCATCTAGAACAAAAGAGGTTGAACATAGAAAATATTTAGCAAAGATGTCTGGTGACCGGAAGTATGCTGCAAATTCGCGAACCAAGAGATCTGAATCGTGCTCAAAATTGTAGGCGAAACCTTTTGTTAGGTGGTTTAGCATCCTTAAAACAATTTTCTTTTCTTTATCAGGAAGATTCCTAAAAAAATCATTTATAGACTTACGATAATCGGCATTAACAAAATAGATAGCATGATTGAACTCATGTTCGGCCAGCGGACTTGACTTCATAATACCCAAGACTGCACCAGAAATAGTCGGTATAAATTGATCATTACCAATTTTAAACAGCTGTAGTTGTAAAAGGTCAGAAAGCAAACGCTCTTCAAAAGGATTTAAGGATATCTTTTCTCTTCTGACTTCATTAAAAAATTGAGCTACATCCGATAATCGAAAATCGTAGGCCCCTCCAATATATCCTGCAAGGATTGTAATCTCAAAATCATCCATTGAAGATATCTTTTTTTGAGATGTTTCTACAAAATAATTCATTCGATCAAATACCAATCCAATTTCGCAAAGGTCATGGTAAAGAAAAACAAAGATTTCCGGTAAAAGAGAATTTCGAAATATAAAGTATGGAATTTTCTCTTGCATAAAGGTTGATGAAGCATTCAATTCACTAAGTTCAGTAAAAGCAACTAGTGACGAAAAAGTTACTGGAGATATTTTTTTCAATTTTGATTCTGCATGAACTAAAGCATTCCTCTTGCATTGAACATATTTGGCACTTTCCGGATAGCGCAAAGATAATTCTTCAATTATTTGCTGTCGTGACAAAGTTAATTTGCGAGATTCAAATTGGTGAAATTCAACATTCCTATATCGAATTGCCAATAAAATAATTAAAAATATCACTGATATAAAAAATATCATTTTTCGCATGATCGAAGTCCTTCTTTTAAAATCTGTATAACTTCAAAAATCTCTCTTTGGTTATTTGAACTTTAGTTACTTCACCTGTTTCGCTAATTAATTCAAAACCGAACTTTAAAAATATTTCTTTAGAAACATTATTGGTTGAAGCTATATCATCAATCATGCATTTACCGCCAAGATTATTAAAAAAATTCCTTAAAAATATTACCATTGCTTCTTTAGCATAACCATTGCCTCTATACTTAGCTGCAATTTTAATATTAAAGTTGGCCTGTCCACTTACTAAGTCCATTCTATGACAACTAACTTCACCAACCGGAATATTATTCCTATCAAATATTATGGTGTAATAATCTGTTTTGCTACCTGGAAAAACTCTTCTCTGATACCATTTTAATAGCTCTTCATCAGTCATTATAATAGTGCCACCAACTTCCTTCATTGATTCTTCATCAGACCATAACCACTTTATAAAAGATAATTCTTCTTTTAGCGGTTTTCTTAAATAAATTTTCTCTCCACAAATAATACTGTTATCTTTATAAATAAGAATTCCAGCACATTCAGATATTTGCTGATATTTAATATCAATTCCTTCTTCATTTAGTTTGCCGACTAATTCATCACCACATAAATAATACTCTTCTTCGTCCCATAATTTTTGATAATTCTTATGTCCATTCTTATAATCTTCACTGGTCTTGAAACCAACATCAGCAAAAACAATCATACCATTTGCTAATAAATTATTTTTTATAACTCTTTTTATAAATTCAATTTTTTGTTTTTCATTTAAATGATGAAAAAAATAACTAGAGATAATTCTATCAAATTTAATATTTGAAAAAGATCCTAAATAATTATTTACAACATCAACATTTTCAAAAATTCCGTTTGGTATTCTGGTTTTTGCAATATCTAGCATCTGTTTTGAAAAATCTATTCCGTAGATAATAGATCCACTTTTGCTTAGATTATTAGCAAGCATACCAGTACCTATACCAATATCTAATATTTTTTGATCTTTTTTTGCTTCTGATAATTCCAATAGAGTAGTTAACACTTTTTTGTACCCTAAAAATGGAAATTTATCTTCAGACACTTGCTCATCATACTTTTTTGACCACTCATCAAAACCTTTATCATCCAACATAGTAATAGTCCTTTTTTAATAACTTATTTAATTGGTTGATGTAACTAATTTACCAATCAACTCTAAAGTTGCATGAACAATTTCAGAGAAAGCATCATCATTGATGTTTTCTGATAAATTATTTTGTCCGATTGAAAACGAGATCCATTTATTATTTTTTGTTTTTAAAAGATAAGTCATATTGATTACTCCTGGTTCTGATCCACCTTTATATCCTGCATATTCAAAATTGGAGTTATATTCAAGATCAATGAATGGAGTATTTAAAGAAAGAATTGCAAGTAATGTGTTGTCTTCCTTTTTAAGCAACCAATCCATGGTATTGCACATATCATTTGTAGAAGAGAACCATTCTATGAAGTTGTGTTGTTTAGGTGTATTCCAGTCTTGTAATAGTTTATATAATTCTTGTTTGTTGAGAGGATTACTATTGATTTCAGATAACAACATTTTTCGTTCAAGACTAGTGGATGTAGAATATTTTTGTGCCTGTTCATTATTATATAGGGCCCGGAACTTAAACATTTCTAAAGTTGTTAGAAATGGAATGTTACTTGTTACAAAACTGTTAATGTTACTACTTTCATCTATTTTGCTAGTTAAATTGTTTTCAATATACTCTTTTCCAATGATGTTGATCAAGTGGTCAGTGGCGGTGTTATCACTAATAGAGATCATATACCTGGCGTATGCTAGCAAAGATAACATTTTACCATTTTCTTGATTTTGTAATACGCCTGAAGGAAGCGATTTTAATTCCTCTTTAATTGGAAATTCTTGATTCCACTTTAATTCACTGTTTTTTATTTTATCGGCCAAACTACCTAACACATATAATTTAAATGTTGATCCTAATGCCATTTTAACATCAGAATTATATGAGAATAAATCATTGGCCAGTTTGCTTTTATCATCTTGATTTAAAATTTTAATTTTTGCAGAAACATTTCCAGCAAGCTTTTCTAAAGATTTTTTTAAATCTGTCAGGTCATTAAAATGAATTGAGGGTGTTAAATTACCCTTAAAGAAAAGTCCAGAGATAAGAAATTGAGATGCAGTCTCATTTATTTGCAATGCCATTGAAAATTTCAGAGAAAATTCTTTATCTGTTATGGCCATAAAAGTGCCATGAATACCATCAGGAGTAGATATTTTTATTTGCTTACAACGACCGTATTTTTTTGCTAGATTGTGAAAAATAACAATTAAATCTTCGTATGGAACACTATTAATGAAATCAGGGGTGAAATATTTTTTATATTCAAAATTAGATTCTTCACTAATAACCGAACAAAGAAAGCTTGCACTGTTTTGAAAATAAACATTAGCTGTCTCCAAAGAAGAAGTAGATGGCGATGATGAAGATATAGTTGTTGTTGCATAGATGATTGATGATTTCAAGAGCACAACAAAAAAAGTACAAAGAATCAAAAATGGGGAGATAATATTCTTAATAGATTTTTTAGTCTTGAATGTGTTAATTAAACTCATATTTAAACCTCACTGTTTTATTTGCAATATACAAGTTAAACAATTGTTGTATATTTTGATAATTGCTAAAAAGCATTTAAATTGCTTTTTTAAAAAAACTTAATACTTCCCACATATCTCTAATCACGAATATTTCCTACCCACATACATGCTTGAGTAAAAAGAAATGTGTGCATTTCATCGGCAGAACCAGTATTTGTAAAAATTTCAATTGTTAAGGCCATATTTGAAAAATAAAATTTTTCTGGATCAATTGAAAACTTTTTTTGAATTAACTCATTAACCGAACCTGTATCTGTATCTTTCGTTATCACATGCACAGGGTTTGGACCTGCATACAAAACGATTTGTCCAATATGTATTTTGGGGTCAAGTTTCTTAAAAAAGAAATTAACTTCTTTTATCTTTGAGACTGTAGGCAATTGAAATGGAAAAGTTACATAGACTTTTTTTTGTCCTTTTATAACTATTTGATAACCATATCCAAAATGATATTCCATAATTTCATTTGGAATTGTAGTAGATATTACTCCTCCATTACCATGAAGGCAGCTAGGATTATATTCTGCAAATACCGATATCGAAAAAAATTGAAACAGGAATAAAGAGATAAAGATGCTAATTGAAAAGTAATTCTTGTAATTCATAGTATTCTCCAAATTTTTATTTTTACAAAGACTTTAGGTTTTCTTAATTTCACTATTCAAAGGGATGATTTCAGCTCAGTCCTTATATAATAATAAAAATGATTTTTCAAATATTTTAAATACTATAAAGCTACATTGGACCATTAAAATTTAAAGACAACGGAGATTGGGTTGCATTTCTTTTTGCTGTTTGAATAACTTCCAAAATAGAACTTTTCTCTTTACCTAAAATTCCTCCTATTGGAAGAAAATTTGATACATGATTGGCCCTGAAAATGATTTTATTTTCATGTGGAAGATTTATATTTTTAATTATGAGTTCCATTTGATCAAAACACTGAAATTCACTAACTTGTTTTATCAATCCCTTTTCCATCATCTTATAATATGGCGATCCTGAAATTGGTCTTGTTACAAGAAATGAAAGAAATTCTGGTTTTGTTTTTGAAATAAGCTCTGCTGTTGCTAGAGCATGCTCTTCTAAAAAATCAACACCACCAAGTCCGATCATTATAATTGTTGATAATTTAATTCCCGTATTCTTTATTCTTAAAGAGGCATTAAGCATATCTTGTGCTCCAACATCTTTAACAACTTTCTTTAATAGATTATCAGAACCAGTTTCTAATCCCAGATAAACAATTTCTAATCCATTTACCTTTAATCGTTTAAGCACCTCTTCACTTTTTTCTAAAATATTTGTGGCCGTGGCATAAGTTCCAACTCTTGCGATCCATGGTAGATAAAATTTTATTCTTTCTAAACAAAAATCTAGGACTGAATCGGGAGCACCTAAAGCATCACCATCACATAAAAAGATTTTTCTTGGTTGCTCCTTTGAAAAAACACTTCCCGAATTCTTCTCATAATATTTTTTTATTCGAAATAGATCTTTTTCTATCTCACTTTGCGATCTTACTCGATAAACTTTAGTTCTATACATCTCACAATATGTGCATAGATTGTGACTACAGCCGATTGTCAGTTGTAATAGAATACTATTCCCTTCACTTGGAGGTCGAAATATTGGTTCTTCATATCTTAGTGGGAAGTTGAAATTATCAAAAATCATATTGTAGTCCATATCAAAGGCAAACATTGATAATTTAGCTTTATTTGGTTTGAAACTCCCAATTCATTAAAGGTAATTCCTCTCCATAATTTGAAATCAGTCTACACTTATCCTTATACCCTAATGAAAGTTTGTAACTATGATTTGGTAGCAAAATTGAATCTATCCTAATAGCTAATATTTTTTTGCTCTTCCAATAAGCATTTTTGTAACAAATTCCTTCCTCACAATTAGTGCCAACACAAATCGAGCTATTCATATCAACATTAAATTTTACAAAAATTTCTTTGATGTTTGGATCAACATTTAATAAATTATTTAATGGAAACATTTCTATAACTTTCGGTGCAAAAATATCTACAACGTTTAAGCTTTCTAACCACTCACTCTCTATTATCTTGATAGATTTTGAAAAAACATTCTGTATACTTATTTCTAAATTTTTAGAAACACCTAAATCTTTAAAAAACAAATAAAATTTTTCTTTTGAATATTTGTTGATAATAAAATAATCAAAGCTTGAGCCAACAGGATAGGCGTAAAACTTTCTATTTTCAAGACCTCCACCATAGCTATTCCATGCCTGCACTTTATCTAAGCTAATATTATTATTTCTTTTCTGAACAGTGGCAATTCCCATAGCAGATTTGTAATATTCTTTTTCTGAATCAACAACAAGGTTTCCAATAATATTGGCATACCCTTCATCAATAAATCTGAATTGAGTTAAAATATTAGCACCATTTGATAGGTTATAATTGCATAAATGGGCCGATTCATGAGCAATTGTTCTTGTTAAATCAGTTGAACTAAGATGATTACTAATAATAACGGAAGCATCTTGTGGATTAAATCTTGATTCACCAAAAGTACTGTTCACTTTCAAAATGGTTATTTTTGAAGGAGTATAATCGCCATACTCTTCAATCAATCTTTTAAAAATAAAATCATATTGAAGTAATACATTACCGTTTTTATCGTAATAATGAAATTGAGTGTTGTTTTGATATCTTTTATTATATGAAAATATTTCATTTCCATTTACACAAACCAGACATACTAAATTTAATGTCAGCAGTAGAATAAAAACAAATATAAAAATATTTAAGGATGGGAATTTCCATTTTTTCATAAGATTCTCCATTTTTCTTATTAGAAATAGCAAATTAAAAGTATGTATTTAATTTTTATTTATCTTTTTCTGACAACTCACAAACCTCTTTATCATCCAAAATACAATAGCTTTTCTAAATTTAATATTTCACATATCCAAGCAATTAAAAATTTCTTCTTTTAAAGCATCTTCCTTTTGATAATGCTTTTGGTTTAAGCTGAATGCCTTTTTTAACATTTCTATCGCTTCGATATTTTTATTTAATAAGCATAAGGCCCTGGCCTTATGATAAAAACCTCTAGCATCATCTTCTTTTGGATTAAATGAAATGGCCATTTCCAATGCAAATTTGGATTCGGCTTCATTTTCAAGCTTCTTCAAAGCAATCCCTTTAAAGACATACGCATCTAATATGAATGGTGGATTTAATTCGATAACTTTATTAAAAATTTTTAGGGCATCTTGAGCTTTTTGAAAATTTTCCAAGAGCGATCCACCCTTACACATGAGTGCATTGACATTATTAGGATCAATCTTTAGTGCTTGATCAAATAAATCCAGCGCTTCGCTGAATTTCTCCTGCTCTTCTTTTTCAAAGGCACGATTTAAATATTCTCTTGTTTGCATTTCTTTATTTAAATTTCCACTTACTTGGGCCACAAGCTGAATAAGTCCGTGGGAATGTCTTCCAAGTGGGGCATGATCATCTTCTACGATTTTTTCCTCGTAATGAATTATATTTAAGGATCTAGATTTGCCCCATTCGCATAGTTCATTAGTAGTAAAGAAACTACGATAGTTTTTATTCTTATCATCAAAAAAGCAATTTTTTTGGATTTCCTTATATCCTTGCCTTACGCAGCTTTCATATCCGGCATCTTTTATAGTAAAACTTTCAATAATTAAAATTCCACCAGCTACAAGTGAAGAAATCATGCGATCAAGAATAATCTCTTTTTGATCGTTTGACAAAAATTGTAACATGTTAATGGCCAAAACCAATTTATATTTTTTTATTGGAAATTGAAAATCCATTATACAAGATTTACTAAAATTACCAATCTTTGCTTTATCGTCTGAAATATTTAATGCCTTATCAATACCAAGACATTGGAAACCATTCCTATTTAACCAAATAGTATTTTCACCATCACCACATCCAATGTCTATTGAATCAAAAGAATCGTCATTTCTAATTATTGTAGAAGTATTATTTAAGGCCAATAAAGCATACTTTGAAACCAATTCATTTATATCTAAATCAACTCTATGGTTATCATTCTCCGGTTTCGTTTCAGAAGAGGACATAGTAGTAAGTAAATTTACAGAAGAGAGCTTGTCTTTAAGCATCTCAAGGTAAGAAGCAGCAAGAAGATCTTCTGTATTTACTCTAAAATATAAAAGTAAATTCTTTACCTTATTTTCTTCGTCTTCGATATTAGATGTTTCAGAACAAACGGCCTCAAGTTCAAAAAAATATCCTAATCCTTCAACATCATCCAAATGAACCCGAATATTGTCAATTAAATAAATATCTCGTCTTTTTTTTACAACAATATCAACTCCTAAAATTTGAGATAGAAGATATTTAGTTTCCTCTGCTTTTGGTACTGGAATGATAGTGTATAAGCTAGCTTTGGGTTGCTCTTGATTACTTCTAATATATGGTACTAAATAAGCACCTGAAATAGATGATTCTCTCAATTTGAATCGACCTACTTTTTCTTCATGGGTTTTAAAATATGTATCTATTTGAAGATCACATCCAAGATAATTTGCATTCCTGGCCGCTGCTAATTCTTTTCCTACAGTAATATTTGGATATTTAGCTTTGATCTCAATGTTTTTCATTTTAAAAATTCCTTCTATCTATCTTACTTATCGTTTTAATTTATCAATCACTCGATCAATCAACCAATCAACTGATCAATTAGTTCCCGTGGAGTTTAATATTTTTCCCTGCTGAAAATGCCTTAACAAGTTTTTCTCCAATTGCATAGTAATGATTACTACCCATACCACCCCATAAAATTGCCTCTGTTTTTTCAATATCTGGCAGTCCTTTAGGGCCAAGAACACTCTCGTCAGCTTTTATGCCAACTATTTCTCCTATGAAAATCGTATGTAATCCTAAATTATGATGCTGGAAAAGTTTGCATTCTAGAGAAAATGGGAATTCGGCCACCAAAGGAGCATTAACTTTTTCACTTTTTATAGGTGTTAAACCAGTATCTTTAAATTTATCACGATCACGGCCAGAAACGATTCCAACATAGTCAGCGATTTCTACATATTTTTTTGAAGGGATATTAACTGTAAATGCTTTGTTATGTAAGATATTGTGATAGGTGAGAGTGGCCTCTCTGAGAGAAATGGCCACGCAAGGAGGATTGCTACAACAAATGCCTCCCCATGCTGCATTCATAATATTTGGTCTGCTATCGGCAGTAGCGGCCGCCGTCCCATCTGAACCATAAGTACCAATGATTAATACTGGATGGGGATGTAGAATAGTAGTAGGATCAATGGATACTTTTTTCATGAATACCTCCTAATGTTTGTTGTAATTAGAATTATTATAAAAACCAAATTTATCACATAAATATCATTAGGTTGTTTTTTTAAGATATTTTTTTTACATTTGCATAGTAATACCTTTCTTTCAAAAGAATTCCCCTTTTTAAAACATGTTGACCAAGGGAATAAGCTAAGAAAAAAGGGGAATTATTTTTTGTATTTGGTGTAATTTATAAGAGTGGTGCTTGTTAATTATTTATGATCACTAAACGAACTATTTGAAAATATAAAAAGATAATTGAGTTGATTTTTTTATTCATGACATTAAAAATACTGGCCATAACTTTCATGCGAGCGTATATTCTGCCAACTAACACTAATTAAATTTAATCGATATTATTTTATAAGTATAAATTAACTTGCAAGGATCTATTATGGTTTTAAGTAATAATAATTTCTTTTTCCCTATTTTAATATTTACTATCTTTTTTTGTTTCCTTGAAATTATATCAAGTGATTACTCATCAGCTGAAAGTATTAATAGTAATAAAGATAGCATAGATACTAAGATCAATAATCCAAACAAAAGTATAATAAATGCAAAGGATATTTCTGTTGAAATTAAAATTACTCATCAAAAAGAAAGTAAATCGTGGACAGTGAAATATATTCTATCAAAACCTGTACATGGTCTTTTCTTTCAAAGAGGTGGAAATTTATTTAGAAGTGAAAGATGGCATCCTCTAGATAAAAATGTTGAGATTAAAAAAACAGAAAAAGGAGAGATAATTTATTCAAAAGAGGACAAATTATTAAGTGAATTTGAATTATCTTTTAAAACTGAAATTTTTAATTTACAAAAAGATTATGAACTATTTTTTCAATACCAGGATGGATCAATTCTTCTATATACTGGACATTTTAACATATCTACAATTTTAGATAGTAAAAATTTACCAGATCCAAATTCCAAGCTTAAAACTGCATTTACATTTATACCCGATACTAGTGAAAAAATATATATCTTAGGCAAACTATACGATACATCTCCTGTAATTTGGGATAAAAATGTTGAGGATGGCACTTATGTCTTTTTTGGAGATACAAAACCAGTAGAAACCGATATTATGATTGGTTTATTTGATAATAAATTACCTGTTTGGGCCAAAGAAAAATTCAGCGACTTAATTCCTAAATTATTCAATTACTATGAAACAAACCTAGAATTTAAACCTAAGAACAAGGAAATTATTTTCTTTAGTCATGGTCAATCTGAAAATACTACTGGATTAGATTATAGTGGGAATGTATTGCCAGGATTAATACAATTAGAGATTAGTGGCCTCAAATGGGAAAACACATCGAATGAAGCACAAAAAATGCTATTAAAATTTTTAGGGCATGAGGTCTCACATCTATGGAATGGACATCTTTTTAAATATGAAGATAATACCTCTTGGATGCATGAAGGTGGTGCTGAGATATTCGCTTATACTGTATTAAGAGATTTTGCTCTCATTAGTGATGATGAATTCTATAATTCTCTGACAGAAAAGTTAAACAAATGTATTTTGGGAATGGAATCATCAAAAGATTTTTCATTAAATGATTCTTCTAAAAAAAGACGTTTTGAAAATTATTATACTTGCGGAGCAATTATAGGTCTTATTACAGATAGTGCAGTAAAAAAGGCCAATCCAAAATCAAATGGGATTTTGGATTTTTGGAAGCTTCTTTTTAAAAAAGCATCAACAAATAACAATTTATATACCCAAGAGATGTACTACTCATTATTGTTGGAGTTAACTAAGAATAAAAAATTAGTTACTGGTCTAAGGAATTTGATATCTGTACCTAACCCAAACTTTGCAAAATCACTTTCAACATTACTCACTCTCGCTGGACTTAAAGTTAATATTGTTAAACCATCAAATTACAACCTAGAACAAAATACAAGTTTTGGTGTTAGTGCCTTTAAAAAGTTAATGGCCAATGATTGTAATAATCAAATTAGTTTTTATACAAATGAAGATCATCTAGCATTTGATGGCCTTAAAGATTGTAATACCTTAAAAAACCCTCTGAAGATAGATAGAATAGGCATATATAATATATTTAAGGAGGGTGCAAAAGCTTACACTTTTATGTATAATGAGTGTAATAAAAAAAGAGCGATCAAATTAGGTTTATATAAATCAAAAGAATTTTTGTCTGTTAATTGTAGTAAAAATATTTCCATAAAACCTACACTCTATAATATAACTAAAGATTCAAATATAATCTGTTTCGAGCGTAGAATGTCTTTATTATCTCAAAAAGGCGAAGGATATCAATTATTAATTGATGAATTAATAAAATATCCCTTAAAAGATGAGGAAAAATTATTTGTATCTTTATGTCAAACAAACGCAACAAACATAAAAAATAATGATAATAATCTACTGCCGATAATTCTCCATGAAACGATTCATTTTGCAGGTCAAATAGGAAAGTCTGTTCTAAAAAATATTAGTAGAGAAAAACTTGCAAAAAATGATGGATTCTATCATTACATTTTTGTTGATGATAAAAATTTACGTACAATAAAAATAAAATATGTGACGACACCATCACTTCAATCAATTTTAAAGAAAGAAAGTAAAAATAAATTAAGTGAATTTACAAAGAGACTAAACAAACTACAAAGATTTAAAACATATAAAAATAACGATTTATTTCAATTATTAGACGAATGGAATGCTTATTTGCAACAGGCTAATTTTGAACTACATATAAGAGATGACAAGAACAAACTCTTATCTGAAAAAAAAGATATCGATGATACAATGGCCGCATTAACAGAAATGAATGAGATGGTTGATATTTATTATTTAATTATTAAAGATGTTGATAAAAAAACATATTTAATGATTTCTAAGAATAAAGATCTTTCTTCTTTTATAAATACCATTATTGAAAAACAAAATAAGCTTATCTCGTTAAATGATTCCAACCTGATATTTAGACCATTTATGACATTGAAATTGAATATCGATCCTCAACAAAGATATCTTCAAGCAAGTGCCTTAATTAAAAACATAGATATAAAAATAAAATCTAAGAAAAACTTTGCTATTTTTCTTAATAAAAATTTCAATATAGATGAAATTAAAATTAATGGAAAAAAAGCTAACTTTATCTTTAATTTTGAGGGTGAAACTGCTGCATACACTGAAAATGCAAAACCTATTATCATTAAAGAACTAACAGATGATATTGAATCAATCGATATTACATATCAAGGATATATAAAAGAAACAATTGCGGATATAAATATGATTACTCCTGATCTAATTGAATTGGCCAGCTACTCTGGTTTTTATCCATTCAATAAAAGTGAATTTCCTGATTTTAATTATAGATTAGAACTAACAATATCCAGCGATAGCGAGTTCCATGCAATTACTAATGGATCTTTAATTGAACACAATATCGATAAACAAAGTAATATTAACAAGAACACATTTATATTTGAATCAATAAGTGAATATAAAAATAACAACGATATTCCAATTGTTGCATCTCCATCTCTTAAGACTGAAATATTAGAATTAGACAATTTAAAGCTAGAAATGAGTTATGCTCCTGGTGACATTGATTATGCGGCCAACAAGGCAATAATTGAAATGAAGGATGCTTATAATTTATTTGTAAAAAGATTTGGAAAACATGGATCTACTTTAAGTAAAAATAATAACCTGGTACGTTTTATTTATAGTCCTAGAAAAGGTTGGGGATATTCCAGACTACCGTTGTTCATCATTCCAGGAAAAGCAACTCCATATTTTTCAAGATTGCCAATTCCATTTAGGGAAGAAGTTCAAGTAGTCGGCATGGTTCACGAATTGGCGCATTTTTGGTGGGGAGTTGCTGATACACAAACAAACTATGATTGGATAAATGAAGGTTTTGCTGAATATTCTGCTTTTTCATTTGGTGTTTCTCAATATGGAGAGGATTTTAGGAAAAAATATATTGAGATGTATCTTTCCGATATTAAGAAAGCAAAAAAAAATGAAGCTATTATAGAAACTGATAGGGAATCTCCTGACCGTTATGTTAACTGGTATGAAAAATCAGCTTTGCTATTTCACGTTTTCGAAATTAAGTATGGAACCGAAAAATTTCATTCAGTATTATCTTCCATGTTTGATAAATTTAAAAATAATAAAACAGCGACAACGGAAGATTTTCTAAAATTAATTAAGGAGAAGATGGGTTCTGATGCTGAACAATTTTTAAAGTCCTTTTTAACTTCTAAGGGATGGTCCAAAGAACAAATACAAGAACTTGCTAAGATTGGAAATTTTTAAATGTTTACTATACTATATTGATGTTAGTACTGATATTAGTTTGAACAGTAGGGAATTATAGAATGAAAAAGCAATCTCAAATTAAATTACTCATTTTACTAACAACTTTATTTTTAGCAATAGCAATTTCATCTTGCCAAAAAACAAAATTATCTGAATCAGAAGAACGTAAGAACGAAATTGAAGAACTAAATAAATTACTCCATAATAAATGGGCCAATAGGGATGTTGAATTTGTAAAAAACAATAAATACATTGATAATTTGTTTAAGCAATTAAAAGGTGAGGATTTAAATGTTTTAAATAAAACCCAATATGTTTCTCATATTGATAAAATTATTAGAGGACTTCATGATGGACACCTTCGCTTAACTCCACCTGATGATGTACAAGAGATATCCAGATACTCGGGAATGAAAATAGCTAGAGTTAAGGAAGGATATGCACTTGTAGCTTGTGATTATGAGAATAACTGCAAAGATCTAAATATTGCTTCAATTGATTCTATTAATTCTATTGATTCCATGAACTCCAAGACATCATTACCATTAGAAGTAATCAAAATCGATGATACTGAGATTGATACTTGGTTGTTAGAAGATTCTAAATACCAGTATGGTTCAACTCTTTATGGAAGAATTTCTCAATCACTAGAAAGATTATATTCCCACGTTAGATTACCTTATTACATTCCAGCAAAAACTATCACCTTGCGATCTTTTACAAAATCTCTTAAATCAGATAGCAAATTTAATAATTCATCAAACGATGAATTCACAAAAGAAATCAAATGGAAGATTACTAATTTTGCAAATGAATTACATTCATCAAAAAAGGTCCAAGATACAAATGTAAATCAATGTTCAAAAAATGGGACTGGATGGACACAGAAAAATAGAAAATGTGTAGTAGTAACTGATCTTAAAAATGGAATCTATCAGCTAAAAGTATCTACCTTTTGGTGTGCTTTTAGCTCAGATGATTCTGAACCAAAAACTGTTCAAAATTTTAAAGATCAATTTAATTCAGAGATAAAAAAGATTGAAAATCCCAAAAATATTATTCTTGATTTGCGAGATAATGGCGGTGGTGGAGATGAAGAGGGGAGAAACCTTGCAGGTCTTTTTATAGATGACAAAGAATTTTGGATTAAAATTTCACATCTACTTACAGGAAGTCCTTGGTATTTAAAACTATGGAGTCTTTTTGATGGTGAATGGCAAAAACCTCTTACAGTTTTTGTTTCAGTAAATAAGGAATATCGAAAAAAATTTATTAATTCAAAATTATTTATCCTTACTAACAATAACTGTTTTTCAACTTGTGATGTTGTCGTATCCTCGTTAAAAAGTGCAAATGCTGGTTTGGTTGTTGGCGAAAGAACTCACGGAGGGGCCGGTGATCCAAATAAATGGACTTCTCCTTATAGTAATTTCACTGTAGATTATCCTACAGCATTGGTGTGGAAAAAAAATGGAGAACTTATAGAGGGAAATAGTACAGATGTTGATTTAGAAATCATTCCCTCGATAAATGATTATAAACAACATAGTGATCCTGTGTTAATGTTATTACTTAATAAAATTCAAATGAATTATACTCATTGATAAGTATAATCATGATTAATAAAACTCTTTAACTTATATTTATATGGAATCAACGATCAATATTAAAGAAAACCTTTTCTGACTCTTCGATCTTCTTTCTTAATATAAGAGCTGACATTTCAGATGCTATAATTTGCTCTGACGATCCATTCAAACTTGCAAGTTCATTTGAAGCTCATTTGTGTCAGCACATTTCTTGAATTTCACGGAACAAGCAGACTTTTTAATCCCCATCCAATTCCAAAACATCCAATTCCAAAATACTTTGGTGGAAAAACTCTATTGTCATTTTTATTCCAAAGATTTTAAAAGCTGATTTTATTTCCCATCTCATGGGCATTCCTTAGAATGATTTAATCTCATCTTTCTTTTTATTTTCATCGACCATAGCATTCTTACCTTTTAATGAAGACACTTATATCGGTGATTATATTTAAAAATCAATAAAGTCAAATATACAGAAATAATGAAATTATTTTTTACATTTTATGCCTAATTATTAACGTTATATTCACCACTAATAATAGCATTAAGAACATCACTTTGATTATTATTTGAAACAATTTCATGATCATAACTATCACACACGATTTCAAAGCATGAGTCATGGAAGAAGAAAATATAGTGTTTCAAATTATCAAATTTATTCTTGTCGTGATGGCAGTGTACTGAGTTTTGATTTTCTAAAAAATTAATCCAATCAGAGTTATCAACTTGATAAATTGAATATGCCTTTAGTCCGTATTTAGCATAAGGATGCCATTTAATAGTTTCATCGTTTGGTGATCCAAATTTAAATTGTCTGCTGCCTTTGAACTTAATCGATCTGAGGCCTTGGTGATCCTACATCGCTTTATACATCTGCTAGAATTTTTATCAATTTTATTTCCATTTTATATTCCGTTTGTTTCCGTTAACGGTGATTTTTTTACATAAGACCAAATTGATTGAATAATATTAAAAGGCAAGCGGATTATTATTGTCTTTAACATTTTTATTCTTCTTATCAGCTATCATTAGATAGCTAATTCATCTTTCCTATATGGAGTAGCACTATCAATTGCTTTAATAACATTAATTGGTAATCCTAGTGCAAACTTAAAAATTATTTCATTATTAAATATTTTTTTAAATCGCATGCTTAAAAGAACTTCATTACTAGATAGCAAGGTAGCTACTTTGCATTTATCATCCGTAATTCCCTTGTAATTGAAAGTTAATGGAATAAAATATTTTTTCCAAGATTCTCTGAAATTCTCTATTACTTTTAGAGTGTAACTTTTTATACTTGAAGTAAGGCCATCATCCATAAGATTTATATTTTTAATGTTAAATAAATCCATGTTTTTTAACAACTCATCCTCTGAAATAATCACTAAGAAATAACACAATAATTCTTCAACTTCATAGATAGCATAAAAAGAACTTGAATTTAATTTCAACCATTCTCCAAATTTTATTAAATCAACAGAATCAAAATCATATTTACCTCTTTTATCACTTATCTTCGTTAGCATTTCATCTGTAATTATCTCAACTCTGGGCATTCTTCCTTTTACAACTCGATTAACTAAATCTTGAAATCCTAAGAGAATTTGAGCTCTATCATTGGCATCAATTTCATCTAACTGTTCGATGAAGTCAAAATCTGATTCTCCGCTTTTTATAGATTTTTGAACTAATTGTATCTTTCTTAATTGTGATTCGATTTTTTTGTTTTCTCCTTCTTTCTTTTTAAACAGTTCTGTTAAATTTCCTTCAAGCTGTTTTAGATCCATAGAAATAATTGATTTAATTTCTCTCAAGGAAAATCCCATTTTTTGAAATGATTTGATTTTAATTGCTACAGGAATATGGTCATATGAATAACTTCTATAGTTCTTTTCATTTCTATTAGGCGATAACAGGCCAAAATCTTCAAGATGTCTAAGCATTCTTGAACTAAAACCTGTTATTTCTGAAAATTCTTTAATTTTATACATTACATCCTCCCTTATATCGTGCCTTAAATGCTTTCTCATATTAATTAAAGTATCGGGCCTGACATAATGTAAAGGTAAAGCACTTTGTTTTTATTTTTTTCATTTTTTACTGGAGGAGAGGACGTTACCTGTGACCGTGACTCTCTAAATTGTTAGTTTACACATAACTATTCAAAATCACATTTTACTGCAAAGATCTCAAAATGAGCAAAGTTTTCCATAGTATGTTTCGAGAAACATATACAGTAGGGATAATTACACTAATATTTGATAAAAAATATCAACCTCGCTTCACAATCAAAACCTATTAATTGCTTTGGGATTGATTTTAACTGCATAGTACTCAACTGTTTTTATTATTATTTATATATGACCGATGATACTTTTAACAAATCGTTTTTATCAAGTGTTAATTACACAACTTTGCGAGAGCAGATATATCTTAGAAATTCAATAAATTATTACCTGTTTGTAAATTTAAAATTGTATTAAAATATTTCCTTCTATTACCGATACTACTGTAGCGATATAATAATATCAATGTACACGATTACAGTTGTACAGTAGAAGATGGAGGTTATCATGGTCAATAAAGGTCTTACCAAAGAAGATGTTTTTAAAGCTGCGAAAAAAATTACATATGAAGGAGGAATCCCAACAACAAAATCGATTAGAGAAATACTAGGTACAGGTAGTTTATCTACAATTTCAAAATATCTGCAAGAATGGAATATTCAAGAAGATCAAAATGCTAACAACGATTTTTTTGATATTGCTAAAACAGTTGAAAAACTAGATGGGCATATTGCTGAATTTCTACATAACGAACATCCTCAGATAATTGCTCTAATTCTTTCTCATCTTGAAGTAGAAAAAACAGCATCAATTTTACGAAGTTTCAATGATTCTGTAGCTAGACATATTCTCGAGAGAATGAAAAGCATGTCACCTGTTCAAAGCAAATATATAAAAATCATTGATAAGACATTAAAAAGAGAATTAGAGGCATTTACTTCATACAAAGAATCTTGTTTTGGAGGTAGTGACTTAGTAAAAAAGATTGAAATAGCTATGATGAAACAAGGAGAGGTAAAATGAAAAAAAAGGAATTTAAAAATAATCCTGATATAAATTTAGAATGTGATTTTTATAATTTCTGTAATTCTAACAACAAATTGCCTGTTTTAAGTATAATTGAAGAAAGATTTTTACGATCTTTCAGAGTATCGATTTCTAATTCAATTAGAACATTAGTTAATTTAGAAAATGACCAATCTTATATTGCAAAATTCAAAGATTGGGCAAATTCACAAGATATTAAACATGTGTATGCTATAATTCGATTGAATCTATTAGAGAGTGTTGCAGTTATAAAGCTTTCAAAATCACTTGTAATGGGAATAATAGATATTATGTGTGGTGGTAATGATCTTCAAGGTAAATATGATTATTCAAATATGGAATACACTTCGATCGAGTTAGAATTAATAAAAGAAATAACTGATTTAATTATTTCTGATATAAATGAGGCATGGGCATTTATAGAAAAAATAGATGCTCAACATATAAGGTTAGAAATACTTTCTGAATTTATAGGTGTTGTTCCTCCGGAAGAGTTAGCACATATAAAAAAATATATCGTTACATTCAATAGTGTAAGTGGAGAACTAGAATTAGTTTATCCGTATTCTACTCTTTTTCCAATGCGTGGGAAACTTTTTTCAATGATTAAAAAGAACAGCGTACCCAATGTTAGCAGTTAATTAACTTGCATAATCATATTATTTAATTCTTATGCAAGAACTGGCATCGCTTACAAAATAACTGCAAGGATTGGTGATTATTGTATAAGAATAAAACACTCAATAGAAGCATCCATCGAAAAAAGATGAGGAATTCACTCTTGTGCATGAAATGATTCATATCCTTTTATTTGATTACGATAAATATTGCGAAAATTTAATTTTAAAACATTACAAAGAATTCGATGAAACTCACAACGATTATTTTGACAAACTAGAAAATCTTATAGACACTTTCACAAGTATAATCATTGGAAGAAATAGTGAAGATACGTGATATAAAATTCAATTTTCATTAAACTGAATTTAATATGCAATAACTGTAACTAACAAGACTAACGGTGAATACTACAGATGAGTAATTTTATACGGTAATAATTAATACAAATTACCAAATATACCCTAGTAACTTCATAACTTTCTCCACTAAAATCTTTTATTGGTTTCAGAATTCATTCTGAAAAACTTCTCACAGGATTCTAATCTTCCATATTCACATGAGGTTAAATGTAGATTTTTTGCTTTCAGAAAATTACCTTCTTTAAGCTCTATATTTGCTAGCTTGTCACATGCATATCGTTTGCGATCTTTTTCACATGCTTTGATATAAAGTTTTTTTGCCTCTGTGAGATTACCTTCATTTATTTCTATATCAGCAAGCTCTTCACATTCTCTCCCATTTTCATCTTTTTTATCACAAAATGATTTTAAGAGCTTTTTGGTTTCGACTATATTTTTTGACTTCTTTGTTATGGAAACAAGTTGATCGCAGCACAATCTCGATCCTTTATCGCATGCTTTTGAGCAAATCATCTTCACCTCTGATATATTTTTATATTTAAACCGTTCTAAACGAAGAATTTCTTCGCATGCCCATTGGAATCCACCATTACAAGATGTTAAATAAAGTTTTTTTGCCTCTAATATGTTTCCATCCTTATGATTTAATCTGCCTAAATTAGCGCAAGATAACATTCGACCAGATTCACATGCTTTTAAAAAAAGATTTTTTGCAACAGAAATATTTCCTGCCCTTTCCTCTAGAGACGCAGCTGTATCACATGTTGAGATTTTTCCTTGATTACAATCTGCTGTTAAAAGATTTTTGGGTCTCAACTTATCAACATTACCAAAATCAAGGACGTCAATTTCAGTGCATTTAAGTGCACCCATATTGCAGGCTTTTGTATACAAATTTCTGGCCTTGAGTATATTCCCCTCTTCTAATTCCAAATATGCTAGATGCGCACATGTATCTTGTTTCCCATTGCTGCAAATATTTGAGTATAATTTCTTGCCTGCGGATAAGTTGCCTGTTTTTATTTCTAAATAAGCTAACAAAGCGCATCCATCGTACGATCCGCTATTACATACTTTTATGGAAAATTCTTTGGCCTTTGAAAGATCACCTGAATTCGCCTCTAACGAGGCCAAACTAAAACATGCAGTTAAGTTATGCTTATCGCAGGATTCGGCTAAAATTTTTTTCCCTATTGGTGGAAATATATTCACTGATTTAGAGTCTAATTCTTTTGCAAGCAGAATGCACGCATGCTCAATTCCACCAACACATGCTTTAGTGTAGAGTCTTTTTATTTCGGATAAATCCTGATCATGTAGTTTCGAACTAAGGCTTTTACATGCCCACTGTTTCCCCTTATTGCACTCTTCTAATAGGAATGTTTTATTATCGTAGAAGCGTTTATAACTAGCAAACCCACAACATGCCCACATTGCCCCCTTATCACAAAATTTTGATAGAGATATTATTCTTTCTTCGGTTATCTTGTAATCAATTGTATTAAATGCCGTATACAAAAAATCTTGTAAAAAATTAGTTCCTACTAAAAAGCATACAAGTATAATCCAAAATGGTCTCCAAATAAACTTTAAAAATTTGCTCATCTTATGGCTGATTTTTTTAGTGATAAATACTTCTATGATAGGACAAATTAAAATGGAACCGATAAAGATTATGGTTGCTTCTTTCGGAAAGTCCATCCTGTAGAGTAGCATAGAAAAAACTATCAAAATAATAGTTAATATCCATGTAAAAAAATTAATAATTTTCTCTAAGTCTTTCATTTAAATATTCCTTGTGTTTTCAATAATACATTTTGATGAATTTAAAAATCATTAGAACATGATCCGTTAAGATAGAGATAATATATATGAATGATTTCCTTGGATTGAATATTTTCAATTTTGATTTCATCCATATTCATATATCAGTACTCCTCAAAAAAAGTTTAATGTAAATATTGGGTTGTTTTTTATATTTATTCTTCGTTTGTTGTAATTTTGGGTTGTTCTTACATCTTTATGATTAACTATTTGAGATACTTTAAATATATCAGTGCCGTTATCAAGAAGAGAGCTTATCAGGGTGGCACGAGCACTATGAGGAGTGATATTCTTTTTAGGAGAAATCACCCGTGCATATTTTTTTACAATATAATTGACTGCCGTAGAAGATAATTTATTTTTTGAAATTTTTCTTCCTATACTGGCCCTAAATACCCAATCACTGTTTTTATTATCAGTATCCTCATATGATTCTAGTAGCGTTCGTAAATAATAAGCTGTTGTCGGATGCAATGGTATTTGGTGCTGACTTTGTCCTTTGGCGATAATACTTAAAATACTAATTCCATCAATTGATTTTATATCGCTGATTTCAATATTACGTAATTCAGCTTGTCTTATTCCAGTAGTAAAAAGGGTAAAAATAATTGCCTTATGTAAAATAGTACCTTTCTCTAAAACTAGATCAAACAAATATTTTACTTCTTTATCTGTTAATGCTTGGGTTTCTCTAATCAATATAGATTTTTTTCTAGAGACTAATTGTGCTGGATTACTTTCTAAAATTTCTTTTTGGCATAAGAAATGGAAAAAAGATGATATGGCAGAAATTTTTCTGTTTATAGAATTGTTGGCATAATTTCTTTTGAGCAAATTGGGATTATTTTCAAGATAATCTAAATATTTTAGGATATGTATTCTTTTTATTTCTTTAAATGAATTAATGCACACTAAAGACATATTTTGATTTACTTCTAAGAATGAGATAAATCTTTCTACATCTCTTACATACATCTGAGATGTACTTTGCCCTTTTGTTCTAATAAATTCGTAAAATAAATCATCGAGTTCTTTTATATTTGTTTCCATAAAAGCTATACGGAAACAAAATAAAAAAACTTTAATACTCCACTATTTTGGTCTTAAGGAAGAACTGGCAATATCAATTACTGTGTCTTTTGGTTCAGTATGTAATTGCATGTTTTATAAATTACATAATTCACTATCACAATACAACAGCGAGAACAAAAGTCTAAAAAATTAAAGCAACATTCTCCTAGACCATTATTTTAAACTTTACAATTAGCTAAACAATAATCATCCCAAAACTTTCATCCGAAACAATATTCCTTTCAGTTGAGAATTGAAAATCATTACAAAAGTTTAATTTAATAAAACAAAATATCTTAACCTATCAAAAATATATCTAAAAAATAATTTTTAAAATAGAATCAAATTGGCACTGAGATTGCTTTATTCGTATTAACCTGAAATGCCGAGATTTTATTACCAGGTTTTCGTATTTTTATATCGTTAATTCTTAAAAAAAGTGGATTAGTCCAGTTTTTACCTCGTAAGATATACATCTTTCTTATTTTTTATCATGATTTTCAGAACAATATTGTATTGACGATTCCAATTGACATGGTAATAATTATTACCATGTCATACAAAATTGAACAAAAAATTGGTAAAAACACATATGTATATGAAGTACAAAGTTACTGGGATAAAAAACTTAAGAAAACCAGGCAAAACAAAGTCTATATTGGTAAAAAAGATAAATCAACTGGAAAAACTTACAAGAAATTGAAATCTACGCCGAAACTTGCAAAAGATTTTGGATGTTTATATTTTTTTAATGAACTTGTAAAAAAAATAGGCATTGCTGATATAATAAAAAAAATCTATCCAGATATACACGATTCGCTAATAGATCTCCTCACCTTTAAATTGTCTGAACGAAAGCCATTGTATCTGTTCGAAACATGGGTTGATAACGCTGAAATAAATGGTTGCGATAAATTGTCATCGGCGCGCATAAGTGACATTATGATTTCTTTAGGTAAAGATGAAGTAGCCAGAGAACATTTTTTAAGAAACTGGATCGCCATCAATTCAAAAAATAATAATTTATTTTATGACATAACTTCATTTTCAACTTTTTCTGAAATGATTGATCTATTTGAGTGGGGCCATAATCGCGATAAGGAATCACTACCGCAAATAAATCTCGGAGTACTAATTGCTCATCCAAGTTGTATGCCATTGTTTTATGAAGTTTATCCTGGAAGCATTACAGATGTGGTTACTATCGTAAATATTTTAAAACGGTTACATGCCTATAAATTGAAAAATTTCACGCTTGTTTTAGATCGAGGCTTTTATAGTGAACGCAATATTTTAGAAATTTATAAAGTATGTGATTTTATTATTCCAATGCCATTTACGAATGATATCTCCAAAAAATTACTAAAATCTACATCATCTATTCTGGAATCTCCATTGATTTCAAAAGTAGTTCATCTTGAAGGAGATCGAACCGTTTTTTGCGAGAAAAAAACATTTAAAATTAACAATAAAATATTTTATGCTCATATTTTTGTTGATAATGAGAAAAAAATTAAAACCATGAATAATCTTTTTCAAACAATACATGAACTTGAAAAAAATTTTAATAATTCCTTGATAACAAAAATTAAAGATGCGAAATTATTTTTCGATACAAAAAAACAAAAAGAATACATGGAGTATTTTAAAATTGTTAAAAAAGGAAGAAAATATTATTTGGTCAAAAACGATGATCACAATATTCAAAATTTAGTCGATCGTATGGGCAAAACAATATTATTAACAAAGGATAAAAATATTTGCAGTACTGAGCTTATCAATAAATATTTTCGACGAGATATTATTGAGAAAGCATTTGATGATCTCAAAAATGAATTAAACGAGAAAGAATTACGAGCACATAATAAATATTCATTGTTGGGCAGAATGTTTTTTAATTTTATTGCTTTGATTGTACAATCATATTGTCTTGAGGTAATGAGAAAGAACGAAGAAATAAAATCATCTACTGTAGAAGAGATCCTTAACGAACTAAAAAAAATCAGATGTGTAAGTATGTTGAATGGCGATAAGTACGTGACCGAAATAACAAAGACTCAAAAAGATATTTTTAAAGCATTTAAAATAAAATTACCCTTGGAACCTGGTAATAAAATCTCGGCATTTCAGGTACCTATAGACAGTGTCAATGCCACTATAATAAGGGATTAAGAAGAGCAGGACTCTACAAGCAAGGTTATAGATCAACTCATTTTATAAGGCATAGTACGGCCACAATAACTAGAGGCCTTTTCGATAATATTGATTATGCAGCAGCAATCAGTGGTCATAAAGATTTAAAGGTTCTTCAGCAGTATGCGGCCTTAGATGTAAAGAAAGTTCAATCCGATGCCTCAAAAAAACTAGAAGAGTATATGTTTGGTCTAGAAAACAAAATTACTAAGAAATAATTTCAGATTTTCCAATTTTACTTCCATCAAAATAAATCACAAAAAAAGATCATAGCGTTTCGTCAAATGTGCAGTGAATGTGCAGTTGAATTTTCAGAGGGAAAAAGTGAATGATTTTAACGACTAACGCATGACATGGTGGAGGTGGCGGGAATCGAACCCGCGTCCAAAGATAAATCTAATAAGCGGACTACGTGTGTATTTTAAGTGATGTCGCCCTTAAACTGGCCAGTTGATTTTATAAAATCAACAAAACCCCGGTGATTTCAAAACAACCAATGGTTATTTCACTCTGTGTTCCCGGCAATTCAGAGGAGAGATGATTAAAAAGTTCTCTCTGAACTTTTGTGTCAGCTTGTTGTTATTGGGAGCTGACCCCTCAGCAAACTATGAAGCAATTAAGCGGCCATAGCGTATGCATGTTCGACGTTTGTGTCGGCATTTAAAATTTAGTCTCCTTTTTACTAGGCCCGTTGGAGACCAACCTAGACACGCCCACATATTTTCAATATCCCTGTCGAAACCAGTACACCCCCATATGATTTTTAAACAGTGAAAGCTTTTTCGTGAATGTTGATAAAGAAAAAGTAACAGTCAGAGAATGATGTTGTCAAGTTCAGTTTCAGTGTGTTTATCGATTAAGAGTGAGAAATGCGAAGAGAGGGAGCCGGATAATTACAATGAATTTAGGAATATTTATTTTGGAATTGAGTTGGGATCAATGGCATTTGAGCAATCAGGATTTTCTGGATCAAATGGAGGGGCAACAAAATTTTTTTCTTTTTCACAGTAACCAAACTTATATTCAGTAATTTCTCTATTACAATAGGAACCGATATCAACAGCATAACATCGAAGAGCGCAGGTTACTTCACTATGTGCATCTACGCCTGTCTTTACAATAAAACATCTTGTTCCTTTGGTTACGCTAATCATATTTTGACATTGGCCATGAGTGATGCATTTTATTCCTTGGGCGTAGGATAGATTAATAGTGCAAATGAAAAAAAATCCAAGTAGCACTAGGAAAAAATTTGTCAATTTTTTTAATTTTTTTGTCATTTAGATTTCTCCATTTTTTAAAGTTGTGTATTGTTCTCGCATCATTTGATAAATAATATCATTTGCATTCGTAAGTAGAAAGAATAATTTGCTAGCACTATCATTATTCTGGCGGTATAGGATTTTAATGATTTTAATATATCAATTAATTGAGTGAGCAATATGAGTATGAGAGGAATTTTGCTAGTGACGTTTGGCAGTAGTTATCCGCAAACGCAGAGAGCGTATGATTTAATAGAGAGTGAAACAAAAAAATATCTTAAAGATAATTCTAAAGAGTGTGAGGTGCGATGGGCGTATAGTTCAAAAATCTTAAGAGAGAAAATAAATAAAACTACAAGAAGAAGGATTGATTCGCCAGAGGAGGCATTGAAAAAATTTATTGATGAAAAATTTGATGAGATAACAGTTCAATCGTTACATGTTATAGCTGGACATGAATTCAATGCTCTAAGAGATATGATTTTAAAAAATAGTAAATACTTTAATGAATTATCATTGGGATTACCTTTGATCTCATCAATAAGTGATATTGATTTAGTTAATAAATACTTGTTGGCATCTTTAAAGGAGGAGAGAAGAAGAGATGATGCTGTTATTTTTTTTGCTCATGGAACAGATCACTACGGAGGACTTGCCTATACTGCTATTCAAAATCAACTCTCTAAGTTGGATGAATGTGCTTTTGTGGCGACCGTAGAGGGAGAAGATAAAGAAAACTATTTTAATATTCTTCGGGATTGTAAGAGAAGAGGTGTGAGACGTGCGTACCTAGTGCCATATATGTCAGTTGTGGGAGATCATATTATAAACGATATGGCCGGAGAGGATGATGAATCTTTGAAATCTATTTTGGAGAGAGAAAATATTGAATCAATACCAATTTTAAGAGGATTGGCAGAGGATAAAGATATAGTTGGAGTGTGGATGAAACATTTAATGGATGCAAAGAAAATATGATAACTTATGGCCCTACTACTGGTGCTTGTGCGGCCGCAGCTGCAACTGCGGCGCTAAGATCTCTATTAACAAAAGAATTATTAAATGAAATAACAATTCCTTTGCCATGTGGGAAGGATTGGACCTTTAAAATTAATAAAATATTTGCAGGGAAGGCGAGTGTAATTAAACCATATAATAGCGATCATGATTGCACGATTGGAGCAGAGATTTTTGCGGAGGTCATGCTAATTGATGGTGGTGGTGATGGTGGTGATAATATTAATTCGATAGTTATTGAGGGTGGAGTTGGTGTTGCAAAAGTTACCAAGAGTGGACTTGGTTTAGAGATTGGTTCTTGGGCGATAAATCCAGTTCCTCGTAAGCATATTGAAGATCTACTTAGAGGAGAGTTGAGAGAAAGAATAGGTGGTAGCTGTGATGTTGTGAATGTTGATAATGTTGATAATTTAGCTAATGTGGGTGTTAAAGTAATTATCAGTGTGCCTGCAGGAATTGAATTAGCAAAACAAACTATTAATCATCGTCTTGGTTTAGTGGGAGGAATTTCCATATTAGGTGTTACGGGATTGGTGTTACCATATTCAGTGGAAGCATATAAGGAAACAATCACTAATGCTTTACAAGTTGTATATCAAAATAAAAATCAAAATAAAAATGCTTTTGGAGAATTAGTTTTTACAACTGGTGGTAGAACGGAGATTTATGCAAAAAAATTAAAAGCGCTTGCACACCTGATTGGATATGAAGAGCTTTTTATTCAAGTTGCAGATTTTTTACAATTCGCTATAGATTGTGTGTGTAGTGGAAGTAATGAGGGTAGTGAGATTAAAGTGATTCACTTTGTGGGAATGATGGGAAAGATGTCGAAGATTGCTAATCCTAATAATCAATTACTAACTCATGTTAGTCAGTCTCAAGTGGACAGTACTTTTTTAGCAGAGTTAATTAAATCGTTAGATGCAGGTGCGAGAGTGAGTAATGATTTATTAAAGGAGATTGAGAGTGCCAATACTGCCAGAGATGTTTTGGAATTATGTCAGAGAAATGGGATTAATGAATTACCTGCTATTGTGGCCCAGAGAGCACATCAGGCATTGGTTGCTCGGGTTAAGACAAAGACTCAATCACATGTTCGAAATCATGTTCAGGTTAAGGTTTATCTATTAGATTTTCAGGGAGATTTATTGGCCACATATCCAAGAAAAGAAGAAGAAAAAGAATAATGAAAAGGGTTAGCAAATGAAACTAGAGCAACTAAGTAAAGCAGGAAGAGATATTGAGAGTGCCAGCTTTCAAATTATTGAGAATGAAATAAAAAAGTTAGAATTCGAATATGATTTTACAGCTCCAGAGTGGGAGATTATTAGAAGAGTTATTCATACCACTGGTGATTTTGATTACAAGAGAGATTTGCATTTCCATCAAAATGCAGTGATGGCGGGAGTAAGGGCATTATGTAATTCATGCAAAGTATTTGTTGATGTGGAGATGATAGCAGCGGGAATTAATCGTAAACGAAGTCAATATTTTGCAATTAGTGTTCATTCATTTATTGCAGATGAGGATGTTTTAGAAAGGGCCAGATTTAATCAAACTACCAGAGCACACGAAGCAGTTAATAAGGCATATGAGAAGGGATTATTGGATGGAGCAATTATCGCCATTGGAAATACCCCTACATCGCTAATTAGAATTGTAGAATTAATAAAAGAAAAAAAAATAAGACCAGCATTAGTGATTGGAGTCCCAGTAGGGTTTGTTTCTGCTCTTGAATCAAAGGAGATGCTAGTTGATGATGATGATATTAAAATGGAAGATGTTCCTTTTATTACTGTAAGAGGAAGAAAGGGCGGAAGTACAGTTGCTGTGGCGATCATTCATGCATTGATGAGTTTAGCAAGTGAGAGTGTTTCTAAAAGTAATATCGAGAGCAAAAATAATAAGAAGTGTGAAAAGCTTAAAAAATGTAAAGCAGTTACTGTGATTGGAGTTGGAACTAATGGATGTTCAGGAATAACTCCAGAGGCATTCGGAAAAGTTATGGAGGCAGAGGTTTTGTTTGCGGCCGAAAGACTGCTAGATTTTTTTCCACAATTTAAAGGGGAAAAGATTTCTATCAAGAGCAGTCAGAGCTATGTTTCTTTGGAGCAACAGTTAAGGAGTGTAGTCGAGAGAAGTTATGAACAAAATGTAGTGATACTCTCTTCTGGTGATCCTTTGTTTTTTGGAGTAGCAAAAACTTTACTTGAATTGAACTTAGTAGAGAGTAATTTTTTAGAAATAATTCCTCATCCATCATCGATGCAAATTGCTTTTGCTAGAATTGGAGTTAGTTGGGAGGATGCTTGTTGGATATCTCTTCATGGTAAAGTTGATCTTCGTTATACTGACGGATTAATACTGGGTCTTGCTAATAAAATAAAAAATAAACATAAAGTGGCAATATTGAGTGATTATAAATTCACTCCTGTACAGATTGCAAAATATCTTTTAGATTTTCATCCTTTCTTAAGTGATGAGTGGCAGTTGGCGCAAGCAGTGGTTGCCGAAAATTTAGAGAGTGTGGATGAGAAGATTACTTATTATTCTCTTCAACAGTTGGCAAGAGAAGAGAGAGATTTTTCTTCTTTGTGTATTTTGATTTTGTTGAAAAACAGAGAGAAACAAAAGGAAAGAATAATTAATTGTCGAAGTGAGAAGGAATATACAGAAGGAAGTGACAGTACTTTATGCACTAAAAAAGAGATTCGCTTGATGTCGTTAGATGCTTTAGAGATATCTGCAAATGATATTATTTGGGATGTGGGTGCAGGTTCTGGTTCGATTGCTATTGAGGCAGCAGAACTTGCTTACAATGGAAAAGTATATGCAGTAGAGATGAATTTACAACAGATAGCAATTTGTAGATCTAATATTTATAAATTCGCCACTGATAATGTGCAATTGTTTGAAGGAGAGGCGCCATCTGTTTTTGATAATATCATTGTTGATGGTGTTGCAGGTGTTGATTCGCCTGATGGAGTATTTATTGGAGGACACAAAGGTAAATTAGCAGAGATAATTATTTCTGCACATAAACGTTTGAGGGTGGGAGGACGGTTGGTGATAAATGCAGTTACTTTAGAGAGTGTTTCAATTGCACTACAAACTCTTGCTTTGCTTGGATACAGTGGTAGTAAAGCACCAGAGGTAACACTTATTAATATTTCAAGAACATCAATTTGTGGTAATGAGAGTAATGGTAGTAATTATAATCGTTACAATCCGCTAAATCCAATTCATTTGTTTAAAGTAAAAAAAATATAAAATATAAAATATAAAGAGAAGAGGTTGAAAAATCATGAATGAACAAAGTGTATTATATGGAATTGGATTAGGTCCAGGTGCTGCTGATCTGATTACTCTTCGTGCGATGAAAATATTACAAGAGGAAGTAGATGTAATTGTAGCACCTAGAACTGAAAAAAATAATAGTTCATTGGTATTAAATATTTTAAAAAAAGCGCAATCGCAATTGCAAATGCAATCAAAAGTACGAGCGCTTGAAGTGGAGATATTGGAATTAGTCTTTCCAATGAAAGAGCAGCAACATGAACTTTTAAATCAGGCATGGGATGATGCTTTTGAAAAAATTAAGTCTAGATTAGACAATGGATTAAATGTTGCTTTTATTACGGAGGGTGATCCTTCTATTTATAGTACCTTCAGTTATATTTTAGATAGAGTAAAAAAGCGCATGCCGAATCAGAGGGTAGAAATTGTTCCAGCAGTGACATCATTTTTGGCGGCCAGTGCGATTTTAAATCAGACTTTGATAGAGGGAGAGGAGCGACTTTGTGTTTTGCCTGCTCACTATGGAGTAGAAGTTTTACCTAGCTTACTAGAGAATTTCGACACTATTGTATTAACCAAAGTATTTAAAGTGCTAGGAGAATTGTGTGCTTCTTTAGAAAAACAGAAAATGTTAGATAAGGCAGTCTACGTGCTTAAGGCAACAATGGATGGTGAAAAAATTTGTAGGGATTTGCGAGAACTAAATTTTGAAGAGGAGAAAAAAAATTATTTCTCGATGGTTATAATCTTTGTAAGAAAAAGAAAAGGAATTTTAAGTGGAGAACGTGAGTAAAGAAAATATAAATAATATAAATAATATAAATAGTAAAAAGATTGCCATTATTGCTTTGACAGAAAAGGGCCTGGCAGTTGCTAAAAAGATTAATGGAGGAGATTTATATCGAGGGATATCTAATTCATCGATGACTACTATTTTTAATGAGTATGATTATATCGTTTGTATCTTTAGTTTAGGAATTGTTGTTCGTTTGCTTGCGCCCTTAGTGAGTTCAAAAGAAAGCAATAAGCGAAGTGATCCAGCAGTTGTGTGTGTGGATGAACATGCTCAACATGTAATAAGTGTTCTTAGTGGCCATATCGGTGGAGCAAATGTTTTTTGCCAGATGCTTGCACGTTCTTTAGGATCAATACCAGTTATTACAACTTCCTCAGATGTACAAAAAACTATCAGTGCTGATATTTTAGGGAAATCATTGGATGCTCCTTGGATTATTGAGGAGAGTAGCAAAAAAAATTTAAAAAATGTTAGTAGTGCGATTGTTAATGGTAAGAAAATAAATGTTATTCAAGATGCTGGAGAGAGAGTAGAGGAGTGGTGGGGATGTGAGAGCTCACTTCTGAATAATATTACAATATATTCACAATATTCACAAGTGAAATCACTAGAAAAAAGTGATGCTACGTTGGTAATTTCTGATAGAAAAAAAATAGAATCCATAGAATACATAAATTCGGTGGATTCTATGGACACAACTGTTATCTATCGGCCTAAGAGTTTAATAGTTGGAATTGGTTGTGATCGCAATACTCCAGCAGAAGCAATCAAAGATGCTGTGGAGAGTGTTTTTGAACAATTTAATTTTAGTATCAATTCAATTTGTTCTCTTGCTAGCATAGATCTAAAGCAAGATGAGCTTGGTTTGTTAGAGTATGCTAGAAAATTAAATGTTGATATTAAATTTTTCAATAAAGATCAATTGCAAGAAATATTAGTACAAAATCCATCGGAGAGAGTGAAATCTTTGGTTGGTTGTGTTTCAGTCGCGGAAGCATCCGCATCTGCCGCCGCATCTTCTGCTGCCGCATTTGCGGCAGCAGAAGATGCGGCGGCAGTGGAAGTAGATGCGGGCCTGATAGTACCTAAACAAAAATATCATGATAAAAAGAGTGGAAAAAATATTACAGTTGCGATTTGTAAGCGCTGGTTAAATGCAAAAAGAGAGGAAGCGAGGAAAGTTTATTTTGGTGAATTGATTGTTGTGGGAATTGGTCCAGGTAATATTGAACAGATGACTTTAAGAGCGTATCGAGCAATTAAAGATGCGGAAGTAGTTATCGGACATAAAACTTACATCAACTTGATTGAAAATATGCTTACACATCAAGAAGTGATTGTATCGGGAATGAAACGTGAAGTAGAACGTGCAAGGCAAGCGATTGATTTTGCCAGAAAAGGCAAAAGAGTAGTTCTTGTATCATCTGGTGATGCCACTATTTATGGTATGAGCGCACTGGTATGTGAGTTGCTTGAAAAAAATGAAAATGAAAATAAAAATGAAACGGAAAATAAAACATTTCGTTTTGAAGTAGTAGCAGGAGTTACTGCTGCTCAAAGTGTTTCATCTATTTTGGGAGCGCCATTAACAGATAATTTTTGTACCATCTCTCTTTCTGATTTACTAACTCCGTGGGAGAGAATTGCTAATGCAATTGAATCGGCAGCGAAAGGGGATTTTACAATTGTATTCTATAATACATCATCAACAAAGAGAAAAAATCAAATCAGATTAGCTCAGCAAATTTTATTACAACATCGAGATCAAGAAACACCAGTGGGAATAGTAAAAAATGCTTACAGAGAGGGAGAGGAGAGTTGGATTACAACTTTAGGTGAAATGCTATTGGAGGAAGATAGATTTGATATGTTCACTACTATTTTGATTGGAAATGCATCTTCATTTGTAAATAACGTAAATAATGTAAATAATGTAAATAATGTAAATAAAAATAAAATAATTGTTACTCCTAGAGGATATAGAGAAAGGATAATAGAGCATGAAGGATAATTGTAAAGGCAAAGTATTTTTTGTAGGTGCAGGGCCAGGAGATCCCGAGCTAATAACTATTAAAGCAGCAAAGACTATCGCTAAATGTCCAGTTGTAATCTATGCCGGGTCGTTAGTATCGGAAGAGATTATAAAAAAATATGTTTGTAGAGACATAAATATAAATATAGATACGAAAGTATATAATTCAGCATCGATGACCTTAGAGGACGTTTTGGAAGTTATGGTTAATGCTTCATCTGCAGGTCTAGATGTAGCACGTGTACACACTGGAGATCCATCAATTTATAGTTCTATCTCTGAGCAGATAAGAGAGTTAAATAAATTGCAAATTTGTTGGGAGGTGATTCCAGGAGTTTCATCATTTCAAGCTGCGGCCGCAACTTTAGGCCAGGAACTGACTCTGCCTGAGCTATCTCAAACAATAATTTTAACAAGAGTGGAGGGGCGAACTGCCGTGCCGGCGAAAGAGGATTTGGCGTTGCTGGCGCAGACTAGAGCAACCATGGTATTTTTTTTAAGCTCCCAAAAAAATTTACTTAAAAAACTTGTTGATGAATTAATTCCTTATTATGGCCATAACTGTCCTGCTTGGGTGGTATATCGTGCTTCTTGGCCAGATCAAAAAATAATTAAAAGCGATTTAATAAATTTAGAGAGTGAAATGTTATTGGCCGGTATCAGCTCTCAAAGCATAATTGTTGTGGGTGATGTTTTAGGAGCAAATGATTTTGAAAATTCTAAGTTATACTCATCTCAATTTTCTCATCTTTTTAGAATGGCGGAAACTAGAAATTCCGAAATGAAAGAGGTGATATTGTGAATATGGTGAATATGACGAATATGAAAAATATGGCGAATGGGAAAATTATGACGAAAGGGAAAGTATATTTAGTAGGAGCAGGTCCTGGTGATCCTCAGATGCTTACTTTGAGAGCGCTGGAAGTTTTAAATAGTGTAGATGTTGTGGCCCATGATGCTTTAATTTCAGCGGCCATTTTAGAGCGAATTTGCGGCCATGCTACTTTGTTGGCAGTTGGATATCGTCATGGAGAGGATCGATCACAGGGGATGCATCCTGATGTGATTAAGTTTGCTCTCGAGGGAAAAAGTGTTGCTCGTTTAAAGCAAGGTGATCCCATGATGTTTGCTCGAGCTGCTCAGGAGATGGATGATCTAATAAAAAATAATATTTCATTTGAAATTATTCCAGGAATTAGCTCTGGATTTGCTTTTGCTTCTACTCTAGGAATTCCTCTTACTCATAGGGATTTTACTTCAGAAGTTACTTTTATTAGTGGTCATGATTGTGGCCATCATTGTGATCATGATCGTGATCATGATAATGAAAAGAAAAATAAGAAGAGTTGGGAGCAAATTGCCAAGGGAAATGGATCAATTGTTATTTATATGGGAGGAAATAGAGTAAAGGAAAATTGCAAACGATTAATTGATTTAGGAAGAAATAAAGAGACACCGGTGGGATTAATAGAAAATGTTTCTTTAGCTAATGAAAAAATAACTATTGGTACATTGGAGAGTTTTTCTTGTAATTGTAATAAAGATAATAAAGATAATAAAGATAATAAAGATAATAATGTGTTCAATTCACCAGCGCTAATTGCAGTAGGAGATGTTTTGAAACTCTATCCTCATTATTCATGGAAGAGTGAGAAAAATGAAATTAAGAATGAGCGTACTGGTAGTGTTTGTTGTAGTGATGGAGATAGTAGTGGCAGTGATAATGGTCTTATAATTGTCTTTACAGGTGATGGAAAAGGGAAAACTTCAGCAGCACTGGGAACATTAGTGCGAAGGTTAGGGCATAAAAATAAAGGACGTAATGAAAATGATAAGAGATGTGCGGTTGTTCAGTTTATTAAAGGCAAATGGATTACAGGAGAGATGCTTTACTTTAAAGGAGATCCGAGAGTAGAGTGGATTACTATGAATAGTGGTTTTACATGGAAAAAAGATCAAATATCACTACAAGAGGATGCAAAGAAGGCTCAACAGTTGTGGGTGCAAGCAAAGGAGATGTTGTTTGATTCTCAATATGATTTAGTGATCTTAGATGAATTAACTTATGCTTTAAATTTTAATTTTTTGTCCAAGGATGAAGTGATCAAGGATATAAAAAATGCAAACGCCTCTGCTTCAGCAGGAAAAGATATAATAATTACCGGCAGAGATTGCCCGCAAGAGATAAAAGATATCGCAGATTTGATTTCTGAAATAGATAAAAAGAAACACCCATTCGACTTAGGAATTAAGGCCAAAAAAGGAGTGGACTATTAAGCATACATTCAACGTTCCTCGAATATTAGTATCAGGTACTTCCAGTGGTGTGGGCAAAACTACATTTGTAGTTGGATTGGCGCAAGCATTTAAGAAGAGAAACTTAAAAGTTTTATGCTTTAAGTGTGGCCCAGATTATCTAGATCCAACTTATCATCAAATGGTGACTCAAGAAAAAACATACAACTTGGACAGTTGGATACTAGATCAAAATGCATTAACAAAATTATTGGCCCATAAATCCGTGGGATATGATTTAGTGATTATAGAGGGAGCAATGGGACTCTTTGATAGTGCTTTCTCTCGAGATCCGAAAGGATCATCAGCTTTAGTGGCCAAGTGGACGGAGACACCAATTCTTTTAGTGGTAGATGCTTCAGGAATGTCTACTTCTTTGGCCGCGGTAGTAAATGGTTTTGTAAATTTTGATTGTGAACTTACAAAAAACTTCAAAGGAGTGCTGGCCAATAGAGTGGGAAGTAATGCTCATCTGTTAATGTTAAAAGATATTTTGAGTACAACGAATTCACCTTCACCTTCATTGATTGGAGGATTATTAAAAGATACTAAAGTTTTTCCTGAACGCCATCTAGGTTTAACAACTGCTTTTAGTAGTGGACTTGTGGCCGAAGATTTTGTTTCTTTAGGTAATAGTATTGAAGAGTTTTGTGATTTAGATAATATATTATCAATTGCTCAAAGTGCTCCTCCTCTAGATGCTCAGATAGATGCTCAGAAAATTTATCCTGTTTCGATTTCGACAGTTACAAGCAAATGTCGAATTGCAGTTGCCTACGATGATGCCTTTCACTTCTATTATGAGGAGAATTTAGAACTTTTAAGAAGAGAGGGCGCGGAGATTGTCTATTTTTCTCCTCTAAAAGATAGCACATTACCTCTCAATGTGGATGGATTAATTATAGGAGGTGGTTATCCTGAATTGTATGCAAAAGATTTGGCGGATAATATTTCACTTAAAAAATCTATTCTAGAATTAGCTCAAAAGGGAGCGCCAATCTATGCTGAGTGTGGTGGACTGATGTATTTATCAGAAGGGATTATAACAGTTGATAATAGTGGTGGTGGTGGTGATAATGATATCTTTCCGATGATAGGTGTGATTGAAGGGATTGCACAGATGAGTAAAAAATTAAAAGCATTAGGTTATGTGCAAGTGGTAACTCAAAAACCATCCATTCTTGGACCAGAAGGAACTATCTTTAGAGGTCACCAATTTCGTTATTCGGATTTAATAAATAATAATGAACATTTTATTTTTGAGGCCACCAAGGTGAGAAACAAGGAAGTGTTTTATGAGGGATATGGTTCTGCTAAAATGAATGTGCTTGCTTCCTACATTCATGCCTATTGGGAGGAGAATTCGACAATCCCTAAATCAATTGTAAATTATTGTAAGATAAAAATAGAAGACAAAAATCATACAATTCATGGATAATGGATGGCCAGACATTCCTAAACACCTTTACTTTTTTACTACATATAGTAAAAATATCTTTACTTTTTTACTACATATGGTAAATTAATACATATGACTACAGCAACCATACATAGATATATCGAAGAATTGTTGGAAGAAACAGAGATTAAAGACAAGATGGTCTTTATTGCAGGATCAAGACAGTGCGGAAAAACAACAATTGCTAAAAATTGGTTAAACAAACATACTTGTCAGGAACACTACTATAACTGGGATACACAAACTGTAAAAAAATTATTTCGACAAGATCCACTTTTTTTTGAATCAGAAGTAAGAACAAAAAATAAAAAAAGTAAACTAGTCTTTGATGAAATTCACAAGATGGTTAAATGGAAAAATTATCTTAAAGGATGTTACGATGAATTTCGTGAGCACGTTGATTTTTTGGTAACAGGAAGTGCTCGTCTGGATTTTTTTCAGAAATCTGGTGATAGTTTAGTTGGTAGATATCATCTTCTACACATGTTTCCTTTAATCTTGCCCGAAGTTTTAAATAAGATAAAATCTTTTAAATTTGCATTTGATTTTAATACAAAACTAAATCTGGATCAATTAGCAGACAAAGCATTTTGTGATCGTTCTTCTAAAGATGCAGTTGAATCTCTACTTAAATTCAGTGGTTTTCCTGAACCATTTCTCAAGGCCACACAGAGAAGTTACAATTTGTGGTCCAGAGAGTATACATCCAGAATTTTGAGAGAGGATCTAAGAGATTTAACAAGAATAATGGATGTTATCAGAGTAGAAGAAGCAATGGAATTACTTGTTCCAACTGTAAGTTCAACTCTTTCCTTAAATGGACTTACTGAGGATTTGAAGTGCTCTTATCAGTCGGTTAAAACTACGATAAATGCTCTTGAAAAACTTTTTGTAATCATATGTATTCGTCCCTGGTTTAAATCAATCAAATATAGCATTTCCAAAGAACGCAAATTGTATTTTCTCGACTGGAGCAGATGTCCAAATGAAGGAGGTGCACGGTTTGAAAATTTTATGGCCATACAACTCTATGCTTACGTTCAAATCTTAAAAGATTCTGGAGTTGCTAATGCTGAGCTATTCTATTTACGAAATAAACAAAAGAGTGAAGTTGATTTTTTAATCACAATAAATAAAAAACCCTATCTCATGATCGAGATTAAAGTTTCTGATGAAAATCCCTCTAAAAGCATTTTATCTTTTGGCCGAGAATTAAATTGCACTCTACTAATACAGGCAGTTCAAACTTCTAATGTTTTAAAAAAAAGAGATGGAGTTTGGATTGTCTCTGCTGATAGATTATTATTATATTTATGGCACTTATTATGCTAACTCAATTAGTCCTATAGATGGGCATACTCAATAAGTTAGGGTAAATAAAAAAAATTCAGCAAGCAGGTAACAGGATCAGCAAACAGTTGCGGTTAGCAGGAAGAAGTTTTACCGTTCCCTCCGAATGAAAATTTTGGGGAGAACCATTACTGTTAACTGCTCCTGTTTGCTGATCCTGTTACCTGATTACTGAAAAATTTTTATTTACCCTAAGTTGTTGAGTATCCCCTATAGATGGTGTGGCACTGATACTTTTATGTAATAATTTTCTAACTAAAAAATAAACAAATACAGTAAATAAAATAATGTAAATAAAATAATGTAAATAAAATAATGTAAATAAAATAATGTTGCCATTGTTTGTGGACAGACAATACAAAATAATTTTTTTTTATGCTATATAATATCTGTTTGTAATCACATGCTAACAAAGAAATAAATTATTTCAATATCAGGAGAGATGTTGTTTGAGCGATAATTGAAATAGATAAACAAAGATACACTAACATTAATAGTAATTAAAATTATCAAAGGAGTCTTTGTGAATTTAAAATTATTAAAAATAACAAACAATTGTTTTATTGCTATCAGTACCTATTGCATGTTATCGGTTGTTTGTTTTATATCCTCCACTATATACACTTTCTACACATCCTGCACTTCATATGCTTCAGAAGAAGCATATGCTTCAGAAGAATCATTTATTCCAATAAAGGAGATAAAGGAATTTAAAATGAAAGTTAAAGATCTTTCAAGTAATCCACAAAAATGTTATTCTGACAATCAAAACATTTATGAGATACCAGGTGCAAAAATTAAAGAATTGTCAAAAGTGGCGACATCATTGTTTAATGAGACTGTGGTTAAGATGTGCTATATGGGAAAAAATGGTGTTGGTTCAAAGAAAGATAGAGGAGAGTGCCCTTATATTCTTAAAAATTTAAATGCTATTGCTAATGTGGATCTTGATAGTAAAGAATTAGAAAAAATAAGATCAGAAAAATTAGTGGAAATAAAGAAGGATTTTGAATTGCGGTGTGATCGTGCACGTGATATTCTTTTTTATGGAAAAGGTTTGAATAAATTAAATTTTTTTGAAAAACAATACTGGAATGTATTGATGAGAACTAGTGTAGGGGCCGGTGAGATTAAATCTAATTTAATGGCCAGATATTTTAGAGGTGTCGTATTATCAAATCCTTTATTAATAGATACTCTTCCTATAGGTAGGCCAATATCGTCTTCTCTTCCTTCATATGATCAGATGACTAATTCTGAAAAAGCAAAAAGAATTATTGGTCTAGCAACACTACCTTTGAGTCTTCCGTTTGGTTTGTTGGCATTGGGTCCTTTGAATGCGGTTTTTTCTGCTGAAAAAATATATGATTATAGTATCAAAAGAAAAATGCCCAAAGAAACATTCCCTGTTGATGGTGCTGCTTCAAAATTATCCAAGGAATTAAAAAAAGTAGTGAACAAACATTACACTTCAGTTGATTTGCCTCAATATGAAAATAAAAAATAGAAATGAGTAATGAGTAAAGAGATTAAAAATTGAAGTCCAAAAGCAATTTTATATTTTTATCTTCCTTGGGTCTGGGATTTGCATCGCTTTTGGTTTTATTTTTATTTTTATTTTTTTCACCATTGATAAGGTAATAGTTGTATGTGCTTTTAACGTCTGTTGAGAGTAATATTATTTTCATCTCTTCTTTTGTGAAACTTTTGCGTAATGTTTTTCCAGTGACTGGATCCCCATTGTCCGTATGTTCTTTAAGTAATAAATAAAGATTATTTGCTGCTAATGATTTATCTTTTTCATTGTCAATAGCGTGATAAACCTTTTTAATTTTTCCCCACTTCTTAAAGTAAGTAAGCTCCAGAGGATCAAATTTATTTAAATCAGTACTTAATCTTTCTACTGCTGCTTTGGCAGATTTTTTATTAATAGAATCAGTGATCTCGGAAAATGTTTTATGAATACTAACGGTTGTTTCATAGATTTGTGGGCAATCTCTTTGAGTAATATTTTTTAAAAGTTCTTTGTAAAGAAGAATGTATCTAGGCATTCGTTGGACGGGGTTGATCTCAAGAGATGTAAAATCTGAAAACTTTAAATTGCTTTTGATATATTTTAAATATTTTTTCTCACTTATTTTTTCTGTTAGATCAGGATTATTTATTATATATGTTGAATAATTGTTAACTATATCATCTATGTTTTTTGTTTCAAAAAATGTTGTATTTTGTATGGAAGTTGGATTGTGGATAAAGGATTCGATGTAAAGGATGAAATTTGAACTTATATCGTAGATTTTGATTATAGCATTTGTAATGTTTGTGATTGTCTGCAAGTCAGAAGTTGTATAATAAATATTTTTATTAATGCTCTTTTTGTTATCAATGAAAACTTTTACAAGCTTTGATAATTGATCGTTATATGCTTTTTCTGTAGTTAATATTTCTGCATATATTTTCTTTACATGATTTTCTTTACTAAAGAGACGAGAGACGTTGGAAACGTTACCACCAGTTATTTCATCATGTGGAGTATGTTTTTTTTCTGCTTCGATTAGTTCTTTTGATAATTGATATAATATCTTCTTGCAATTTACAGGCATAATTTTATCAAGCGTTTTCATGATATCATTGGCAGTGTCATCAGAGACGATTTGTTTGTTTTGATTGAGATAATTGTTTGTACTTTTACATTGATCATTTATTTCTACAAAATTTTCTTGGGTGGCACTAGTGTTTGAGGTGAAAGAAAAATAAGACAATATGATCGTCAATAAAAAGAATGGAAAAAAGAATGAAAAAAAGAATGGAAATTTTTGATCGTAATAATAATTAAAGATTTTACGATTCATTTTAAATCTCCTGTTACTTGTTTACTTGTCTTGTATATTGTTTACATATGAATATGAATGACATATCGGAAGAAATAAAAAAAACTTTATTGATTGTCTGTGAAACAATATTACTTACGCTTACGACTTACTTGTCGTTTGGATACATAAAATTTGCTTAATAAATAAGTTGTGATTAGGTTGAGATTATAATATCTTTTAAAAAAATCTATCGTTACATTATTTTAATTTTTTTAAAGGAGTGTTTAGGTGAAGGAATTGAATTGGAGATTAATGTTTTTAGGTATAATGTTGTGTGCAGTTGCTGCAGCAGCAACCCCATATGTTACTTTAAAATTAGGTCAGAGTGTGGATCTTACAATGGGTGGAATGTTTTTGGCCGCCTATTTTCTTGGTAAGAGAATGAATGGTAAAGAGCTTGCGATTCAACTCAATATCATTCAAACCATGATTGGAATTGTCTCTGGTATTGCTTTCATGGTGGTAATTCTTGCTGCATTTTTTTACATTCAAAATGTTTTCAAACGAGATATTGGTTTTAATCCTACAAGTATGCAAATGTTTATTTGGTTATTGGTCTCTGCGAATCTCGGTATTTTCATGGGGATTCTTCCTAGAAATGCAATCTTAAAAGATAAATCTATTCCTTGGCCTGGTAGTAAAGCAACTTTGGGAGTGGCGCAAACGCTGACTGATCCAAAGGCAAGTGCTATAACAAAAACAAGAAGAGATGTTTTAACAATTAGTACACTTAGTGCAGGATTTTTAACTTTCTTACGAGATGGACTTGGAGTGATTACTCCGATTGTAGGAAATGCAGCTCTAAATATTTCAATGGGTCTTGAGATGGCAGCTATAGGAATTGGAATGTTAGTGCCATTATCAGTTGGACTCTCTGGTCTCTTAGGAGCTTGGATGGTAGCTGCTTTTGGAGAGAAGGCGGCGAAATTATCATCGCTTTCAGGTGTGACTACACAAAATTTTGATACTTGTAGTGCATATGTTGATAAGTTTACAGCTGGTTTAGATGGATTGGAAAAAACAAATGTACTTAATTTTTTAACTACCAATTGTGGTCATGCTGCCGAGTATGTACAGGCCAGTTCTCACTTTAAATATGTTGTACAGTGGATGATGTGGCCGGCGACTGCCATGATGATTGCAGCTGCTTTAACCAGTGTAATTATCCCAGTTGTTCAAAACATGTTAGAGAGTAGAAAGAATAAGAAAAATAATATCAAATTACCAGAGGAGCAACCATCTCTTGCAGATGAATATATTCCTTTGTGGTGGACACTGACTGGTATTACAGTCAGTGTGATTCTACTTGTGTGGTTAACTAGTTCTTGGTTTGCAATGCCTTGGCCAGAGGTACTTTTAGCAGTGGCCATACAACCTGTTTTGATTGTGGCGGGCCTTCGTGTACTTGGTATTACTGGTTCAGGTCCAGTCTCACTTATGGCCAATGCCACTCAGTTTTTATTTGGATTAATTTGGCCTGCTCAAATTCGCTCTAATTTAAGTGCTGCTTACATAAGTGCAAGTCCTCAAGCTGCCTCTGAAAATGTTGTTCCATCATTTTGGGTTGCTCAAAGGTTGGGAGGAAAATTTAAAACACTTATTTTGGCCCAGCTTATTGTGATTCCAATTGGCGCTTTTCTTACTCCGCTTGTATTTTCTATGCTCCAACACACTTATGGTATTGGTTTGAATCCTGGCCAATTATCGGCCCCTACAGGTCTTAAAATCGCCACTCTTGCAATTGTAATGGAACAAGGGTTGGGATATCTTCCTCGTGGAGCTTTAACAGCATCTATAATTGCAATCGTGATTGGAATTTTATTTGAACTTTTATTAGCAGTTAAAAAACGTGATTCACATGGAAATGAAGTAAGTCGTTTTTGGTGGGTTCCAATTCCTGCTGCTTTAGGATTTGCACTTATTCTTCCTGCAAGCTTAAATATTGCTATGGCCATAGGAAGTGTGATCTCAGCAGTTTGGCGCAAATTATCTACACTAAAAGAGGGTAGTTACGAAATGTTTGCAGTACCTATTGCTTCAGGGCTTGTAGCAGGAGAAGCAATCGTGGGATCAATTCTACTTCCAGCAATTGCAATGTTTCTTGAATTATTACGGTAATATATTTTTACTTTTACTTTTACTTTTACTTTTACTTTTACTTTTACTTTTACTTTTACTTCTACTTCTAATTTCCTAACTTCTCATTATTTAAATCAGAATACTGTTTTATAATGTTATCAGGAATAAATTGAGTTAAAGAGGCGATTACAGCTTTTTTGTATTCATCTGTAATAATAATTTTATTTATTTTTTCTACTAATACTTTGGCATTAGCGGTGTTGGAAAATAGAGCGTGAGATGGTCCTGAATCAAAGGGAACTTCGGTTATGGGAATAAAAACAACTTGATCTTTAACCTGTAATTCTACAATTGCATTGTGAATGGCAAATGCCCAGTTTATGGCATAATCGAAGCGTTTATTTAATAGCTGTTTAATAAGAACAGATGGTTTAGCAGTATTATCATTGTTGACTGTAACCTTGTCCTTGTATTTTTCTATTAAGTCGGTTACTTCTTTAGATATTCCACCAGATTTGTAATTTGGAACTCCTAAGGATAGTTTGTTATTTTGTAACAACTTTTCCAAAGAGACAGGATCACCATTGGAAAATTTGTTAAGATCCTCTTTTCTTACTGCAATTCCAATAGGAGGAACGTATAGTGTTGGATTAGAGAGAATAATGTTGTAACCATCTGCCTTAGCTTTTTGTACAGTCATCCCGTGCATGGGTGCTGCTAATAAAATATTTTTATCACTGTGTTTAAGAAGAAGAGCATTGGCCGCCACACCAGATAGTTCAACGAATTCATGTTCATATTCTGGAAGATTTTTAACAAATATTTCAAGCGCTACTTGTGCAAAACCCTTTCCTTTTAATGGGCCACTAATAAAGTAAGCTGGTGGGAAATCCATAATCACCCACTTGATCTTATCTTTTGCTTCACTGTTATTAATAGGTAAGCATATTGAACATAATAAGCTTAAGAATAAGCACAGTGATAGAGAAAATGAAATATAGAGGGAAAATAATTTTGTAATCTTAAAATCATTAATAGTTTTCATAAAAAATATCTACTTTTTTGACTTGTTATTAGTTATTTTAATAAGATTAAATTTTTTTTTAAATTCTTTGAAGAATCCAATGATACGTTCTCTTATTTTTATTTTTTTACTGCTATTGCTAGTAGTAGTAACAGTAGTAGAAGTAGCAGTAGTATTACTATTGTTAGCAGGAGTACTTTTTGTATTTCTATTATCTCTTCTGAAGTCGTTTAAATTTACACCACACTTAGGGCATGTACTAAATCGATTTTGTTGTTGTTGATCTCTGCTATCTCTACCATCTCTACCGACACTGTTAATATTTTTTCTATTAAAAAAGAATTCTTTTAAAATTGTATTTACCAGATAACTTGGTTCCATATAGCGATTGCGTGCTTCACGACGAATTCTTTCCATAATATCAGTATCAACTTCCACATAGTTTCCGGCCCAAGCACCGATGTGACCAACTAGATTCGGATTACTAGGAGCTAGATGTTTATTGTTAGCATTGTTATCGCTGCCGCCGCCAGAACCGCCAGCACCACCTCCGCCTCCATTGCCATTATAATCATTATATTTTCTGTTATTGTTGTTATAGTGAGGTCTTCTCTCGCGCCCACCACCAGCACCACCACCGTCTCGATCTCGATCGCGTCCTCTGCCGCCTCCACCACCTTGACGTTCTTTGTCCCAATAACCTCCATTGCCTCTGAAAGTGTTATTGCTGTTGTTGTTATTGTTGCTGTTGTTGTTGTAATGAGAGTACTTTTTCTTTTCCTGTTTGTTATCGTCCATTATTTTCATCCATTGTTGATTGTCTGCTCTAGTTTGATTTGTTTGTTATTATTCATTTAAGTATTTATGGCAAATACAAGAGCGATATTTGTTATACTTTATCTAACTAATGTATCGGCAATGGCAAATTATTCTAGATATAAATGTGTGGTGTATTCATAAAAATTAGCTAAAAAAACCCTGCATAGCAAACATATGATAACCGCTACATAAAGATTGTCGTAAAAATCAATAAAAATCAAGTTAATTTATCTCACATTTTGTTTGTACTCATAAATAAAAATATTTTAATGATTTTAATTTTATAATCTTTATAATCTTTATAATCTTTATAAAAACTTGTGTTTCATTGGAAGTTATTGACTCTTTATTCTTCTTCTGCGATCGTAACTTTACATAAAAAAAATTATTTTTCGGAGAGGAAATGGAGTTAAAACGATCACTACGTCCAATACATTTGTGGGCGCTGGCAGTTGGTTTAGTTATATCAGGAAATTATTTTGGATGGAGCTATGGTTACGGGACAGGAGGTCCAATTGGACTTTTAATCGCGTGTATTCCTGTTACGATTTTTTATACTACTTTTATTCTCTGTTACTCTGAATTAGCAACTGCCATTCCTCATGCTGGTGGCCCCTCTGCTTATGCTCGAAGAGCATTCGGACCATTTATGGGTTATCTGGCCGGGTTTTCTTGTTTAGTGGAATTTTTATTTGCTCCACCTGCAATTGCTATAGCTGTTGGACAATATATTCATTTTATGGCCCCAGCAATTCCTGCGATGGTTGCAACAATCTTTGCCATTACTATTTTTGTGGGTGTAAATATGATTGGAATGCATACATCTGCAGTCTTTGAATTAATAGTTACGATTGTGGCCTTGATTGGTCTATGTATATTCTGGGTTGCTGCCATTCCACACTTTGAAATCTCTTCATGGTTACGTCCGCTATCCACATCAGCATCTGCATCCGTGAACGGAGCAAATGGAATACTCTCTCTAATTCCTAATGGTTTTTCAGGAATAATGAGTTCAGTACCATTTGCGATTTGGTTTTATTTAGCACTAGAGGGAGGAGCTATGGCCGCTGAGGAGATGGTTGATCCTCAAAAAGATATTCCCAAAGGTTTTTTAACTGGAATGCTAACTCTTTTTATTATGATGTCTTTGACTTGTATTCTTACTGCAGGAATTGCTGATTATAATTTAGTTAAAGCAGTGGATTTCCCTCTGCCAATCGCTCTATCGAAAGTATTTGGAGAAAAGGGCACTGTAACTTTGCTTATAAATTTCATTGGGCTTTTTGGTTTGATTGCCTCTCTTCATGGAATTATTGTTGGTTCATCTCGTCAGTTGTTTGCAATGTCTCGCTCTGGATATCTGCCTAAATTTTTATCACAAGTAAATAAGAGATTTCATACTCCACATTGGAGCTTAATTACTTCAGGGATTGTCTGTTTGCTTGCGGCCACTACTGGTTTAACGGCAGTGGTGATTTGTATTTCGGTTATTGGTTCAGTTGCACTCTACTTTTTTTCTTTGCTGGCATTTTTTAAATTACGTTTAAGTGAACCAGAGCTTAAGCGACCATTTAAAGTTAAGGGTGGATTTGTTCTAGGTGGAATAGCAATGATCTTATGTATCTTTTGTCTCTATAGTGTTTTATTACAAGCTGATTATAAGCAGGCGGTGTTGTGGTCTTCGCTACTCTACGTAATGGCGATCCTTTGGTACTTATTTTTTGGTCGTAAAAATATTCGTCCATTTGCAGAGGAATTTGGAGTTTTATAAGTGAATTTAACAAGCAAAAATAAACTTTCTATAAAACTTTTTTCAACTCACTATACATTTCACTCTGTAAAAGAGATGTTGGCGAAGGCAAATGAGCTTCGTAGTGGAGATATTCAGGCGGCGGTAGCGGCCCAAGATATGAGAGAACGAGTGGCGGCCAAAATGCTTTTAAGTGAATTTCCCTTAGGCGAGATTCGTAAATTTCCTTCCGTTCCCTATGAAGAGTGTGAACTTAGTCGTTTATTTGAAGAGTCGCTATCGCTTGCTCAAAATGAACGAGCGTTCTCTCGAGTGGCCAACATGTCAGTGGGGCAATTTAGAGAGTGGATTTTAAATAATAAAACCAGCGGAGAAGATATTTTATCCATATCTAATGGTTTGACTCCAGAGATGGTGGCGGCGGTTACTAAACTTATGTCTAATATGGATTTAGTTGTGGCCGCTAAAAAAATTAGAGTGGTAGTTAAGTGTAATTCTACTCTAGGACTGCCTGGTAGAATCTCTTCTCGTTTGCAACCCAATCATCCGCGAGATGAGGTTGCGGGAGTATTGGCATCAGTACGAGAAGGTCTTTCGTATGGAAATGGAGACGCAGTAATTGGAGTTAATCCATCTACTGAATCGCTCAATGCCACTTGCGAGATTTTAGAAGCAGTAAAAAATTTCATGCGTAGATATCGTATTCCCACTCAAAATTGTGTTCTCGCTCACATTACCACTCAAATGGCGGCCCTTAAGCGAGGTGTGCCCATTGATTTAATTTTTCAAAGTATTGCTGGAAGTGAAAAAGCAAATCGTAACTTTGGTATCTCCATAAAACTTTTAGATGAAGCATATGATATGGTTTCACGTTTAGGAACTGCCACTGGGCCTAATGTTATGTATTTTGAGACTGGCCAGGGGACAGCACTCTCGGCAGATGCACACTATGATACAGATCAAGTTACCATGGAGGCGAGAGCGTACGGCCTTGCTCGCAGATACAAACCATTTTTAGTTAACAGTGTGGTGGGCTTTATTGGCCCCGAGTATTTGTATGATGGAAAACAAATTACTAGAGCAGGACTTGAAGATCATTTTATGGGTAAGCTCTCGGGAATTTCTATGGGGTGTGATGCTTGTTATACCAACCATGCTGTTGCTGATCAAAATGATCAAGAGAATTTAGAGATCTTGTTGGCCACTGCCGGAGTAAATTATTTAATGGGAATTCCTATGGGTGATGATGTGATGTTAAATTATCAGACCACTTCATTTCATAACAATGCCTCTCTTCGATCACTCCTTGGACTTCGTCCTACTCCTGAATTTGAGAGTTGGCTTGAACGAATGGGATTATGGAGAAATGGCGCTTTAACTGAGAGAGCAGGAGATCCAACTATATTTGATGCTCAAGGATTTTAATCTATGGAAAATAAAATTGCTAGATGGCTGGATGATTCTAGCTATCACTCTTCTTATTCTTCGCCATCGGCCAATTCCTTAAATAGGTCTAATTCTAATTCTAATTCTAATTCTAATTCTAATTTATTAGATCGACTTGTAAACTCCACTCCTTCGCGAATTGCCGTTGGTCGCAGTGGTACTCGCTACAAGACGGAGACATATCTCAAAATGCGTGCTGATCATGCTGTTGCCAAAGATGCAGTTTATAGTGAGGTTAGTGAAGATTTACCTATTAAATTTAATTTATTACCTCTGAAAACAAACTGTACTGATCGCGAGGATTATTTACTCTTTCCAGGACGTGGTCGTCGCTTACATCCAGATTCAATAAATTTATTGAACCAACATCAACATCAACATCAACATCAATCACAACATTCAAATTCACCAGACGTACAAATTATTGTAGGTGATGGATTATCTGCTTGGGCGATTAATGAAAATTTACCTCAGTTACTTCCTTGTTTAGAGCAGAACATTCAGGCAGCAGGTTTTTTGCTTGGAGCTTTTGGAATTTTTGTTCGATTTGCAAGAGTGGGAGTTCAAGATCACATTGGAACATTATTAAATGCAAAGTCCACTCTAATCTTAGTGGGTGAACGTCCAGGCCTGGGAACTGGTGATTCACTCTCAATATACATTGCTTATAATCCTAAGCTTGATCAAGACAATGCAGAAAAAAATTGCATCTCAAATGTTAGATCACTTGGTCTATCGCCAGAGGAAGCTTCCAAAGAAACTGTTAGAATTTTAAGAAAGGCATTTCAAAAGGGAAGAGGAGGAGTAAGTTTATGAATCATATGAATATATTTCCCATTAGACCAAAATTATTATCTTGTAGAATAATTCCATCGATTGATAAATGTTTAGCGAAATCTCTTGGATGTAGTGAAAAACATAACTCAGTCGGAATAGTCACTTGTGATCAAGATGATTCTATGTATGTGGCCTTAGATCATGCTACTAAGTTTGCGGACGTGGATGTGGTTTATGCAAAATCATTTTATGCAGGATCAGCTCACTCCTCTGGCCCAATTTCAGGGGAGATTATGGGGGTTTTGGCCGCTACAAATCCTGATCATATTAAAGAAGGTTTGTTGGCCTTAAGACAATCTCTTGAGGATGAGATTTCTTTTTATGGAATTGGTCATGGTCATGGTCATGGTCATGATCATGATCATGATCAATATAAAGGTGTAACTTTTTTCCCTCATGTAGTTCCTAGTATAGGTAGTTATCTTGCGAGCATTTCAGGTCTTAGTGTAGGAACTCCTATGGCCTATCTTATCGCTCCTCCTACGGAATCGTTAATTGCTGTTGATCACGCTCTTAAAACTGCAGATGTAAAATTAGTTAAATATTTTGCTCCTCCTACTGAAACCAATTTTGGTGGAGCATATCTTACAGGTGCAGTTCATTCGGTGGAGGCGGCCGCTCGTGCATTTGCAGAGATGATTATAGAGATTTCCCTTCATCCTCTCATAGCGGATCAAAATCCATTTAGGTTAAGACGTTAAGGATTTGATGCTCGGTCGAAGTGTCACACTCCGAATGGTAGCAACAATATGTTAGCTGCTACATAGCTACCAAATGGAAAGTGGCACCTCTAGTGTTTGTGGCGGTGATGTATGTCTGGATAATGAGGATGAGAGTGAGCGAGTGGTTGATGACGATGAAAATGAGAGTGAGATTCCTCTGGTGGAGCTTTTACTGATGAGTTCGAGTGTGAGTGCGAATGATGAGGATCTAGGTGATCATGATTATGATCATGTTCAATTTCTTCATGGACGTGAGAGTGAACATGTCTTTCACTTAAATGTATTCCTACACCTACTAACATCAATGCTGTAGCAATAAGAAATTGCAGAGAAATAGAATCAGATAAAATGATAATTGAAAGAACAACTCCAATAAATGGTGCCATGGAAAAGTAAGCACCAGTGCGAGAGGTTCCAATGTGTCTTAGCGCCAGAATGAAACAGATTAAGCTAAGACCATATCCAGCGGCACCGATAATTGTGGCCATAGCAAGAGAAGAGATTCCCGGCAATGGTGAATGGTAGAAAAAATAACTGATGATTATATTGCAACTTCCGGCCACTAAAGATTTTAATATTGTAATTTGAAGTGGATCGCATGCGGATATTTTACGAGTGAGATTGTTGTCTATGGCCCAAGAGAGGGATGCGAGAGAAATGAGTAGTGGGCCCTCGATATTATTTAAAGTGATAAGTGAGTTTGCAGGCCAAGAGAGTGTAATGCCTCCGAAAATAATAAAAAGCATTCCTAAAGCAATTCTTCGATCAAAGTGCTCTTTAAATACAAACCAAGCAAGAAGGGATGTAAAAACTCCCTCGAAATTTAAAAAAAGAGATGCATGAGAAGCAGTAGTGAGAGAGAGACCTGACATTAAAAGTCCAGGACCTAAAATACCACCAAAGAGTGTAGCACCTGCGGCCCATGGCCAATCACTTTTTGTAAGAGATGCTTCAGATGCAATAAGTGTGTTTTTAGAAAAATAAGTATTAAGAGAACGAATCAAGAGAATAGTTATTCCTGAACCAAAATAAAGAATTCCTGCTAACATCCATGGGTCAACATTGTTTAAAGTTATTTTTGCTAAAGGTGTGCTGGCACCGAAGAGAAGGGCCGCCAGGATTGCATAAACATATCCGATGTTGTTAGTGTTCATATATTTCTTATTGCTTATTGATTATTGATTATTGATTATTGGCAGTAAGGTGCGTACGTAGAATTTGATTTAATTCATCCTCAGAGAGGGACTCTTTTTGTAATTTTAAAACAAAATTATCGTCGATTAAATTAACAAGTTTTTTTAAGATATCTTCTTTGGAGATTGCTCGACCAACACTTTTGTTGTTTACATTCTTATAAACATTTTCAAATGCCATATAAACATCTGGATCATTAGTTAAATTAAAACCTAAAAAATATTGTTTTTTGGTTGTCTGCTTTTCTTGATCTTTATCTTTTTCTTTATCTTTTTTAGGTTTCATTTTGATTTTTTTTGAATCCTTATCTTCAAAATCAGCTTCATCAAGTGCATTCATTTCAGATTGATTTTCGATTTGATTTTCAATTTGAATTTCATTCATAATCTCAGGTTGTGATAAATCATTGGCATTCGCATTGGCATTAGATTCTGTGTTGTTTAATTGCATAAAGATCTCCATGATTTTTAAAGGTTAATATTTTAATATTGCAGATGTTTTGTAATTTGTCTGTAAATTTTAAGTAGGAAAATTGTATTTGTGGTCTGCATTGGGATTGGAATAATATTCCGAGAATTTAAATTATAGTTATACCCATGTTAACATTTATAGATGATAGCAAATAAATGATAGCAATTAAGCAAGTAAGAATGGAGTAGAATTAAAATATGGCAAATAAGGCAAGTATTGACTTAAATAAATCAACATCTTTGTCTCTTAAAATTGGAGTGATAAATATCATATATATGATAGTGATTGTATTTATTGCTCTTTTTTCAGTCTATGGATTGAAGGAAATAAGTAATCTCTTAAAAAATGCTAACTCCAGTATGGACGTGACATCAAAATTAATTGATCTTAATAACGAATTAAAAAATACTCAACTTAATCGAAATTTAGATGCGGTTTTGGGACTGCCAAACACTGTTGATTCCATAGAGAAATGTCGAGAAATAATCGCAAAAATGATAAAGCTCACAAACAGTGATGAGAAAATATTAGAAATTGAAAACAAGACTAAAATTCTCTATCAAAAATTAGATAAGGGAGAATTTTTAGATGCAGTTCAATTTCATAAAAACGATATCATGCCTTTGTTAAATAATTTGGAAAATATACTTAAGGAGCAAAGAAGTGAGAATGTGGAAAGGGTGGTATTGATCAATAAGCTGGCAGTGGAAAAAAATAATAAGTATATAATTTTTTATATAATAATGATTGCACTTGCAATTGCAATCTCCTTTGTAATCTACTTATTAGTTAACAAAAATATTACTGTTCCAATTAAAGAAGTATGCCAATTACTTGAACGAAGAGGACAAGAGTTAAAAGAGATGACCAAAAATATGAATAATATTTGTCAAGGACTCTCTATTTCCACAACCAAGAGTGCTCAGGCAACTCAAGAGTGTTCTTCAGCAATGATGGAAATAGAAAAAATTTTAGACAATGCTAATGAAAAAGCTCATGTATCAAAGAAAGCGGCAGAAAATGTAGAAAAAAATTCAGTTAAAGGTGATGAGGTAATGGATAGAATGGTCAGCTCGGTACAATTAATAGAGGAGAGTAATAAGCATTTAATTAAAATTTCTCAGATAATGAATGAAGTATACAAAAAAACAGATGTAATAAATCAAATAGTATTTAATACTAAAATACTTTCATTTAATGCGGCCATTGAGGCATCTCGTGCAGGAATACATGGTAGAGGATTTGGAGTGGTAGCGGAAGAGATTAATTTGTTGGCCGGTTCTAGTGGTAAGGCGGCCCAAAGTGTTCAAGAATTATTGGATAATAGTAAAAAGGATGTGGAATTAATTGTTAAGGGAATGGCCAACTCCATGGTTGAGGCCAAGAAAAACATAGGAGATGGAATTGATATTTTTGCTGAAATATCAAAACAAATAAGAGAGATAAATGAAAAGGCAATGGCAATTGTATTGGCGGGAGAAGAGGGTCTTAAGGGAGTAAAGATGACATCGATATCATTAGGTGAGTTAGGAAATGATGGTAAGGTAGTAGAAAATTATTCAACAACAATTTATGGATTATCAAAAAATTTGAGTTATCTAAATAATAATATTTATAGTTCAATGAGGGTCTTAGAAAAGATCGTTTATGGAGGAAACAAATGAGAAAAGTTTGTGCTTTTATTTTTTTATTTACTGCTATTTTTATTATCGTTTCATTTACAACATTTAAAGTGATGGCCGCTGAAAAGACTATTAATGTGGTAAATTTTGCTAGCGATCTTCCAGGGCTTTCTAATCTAGGAAATGCCTTTAATCCCTTTAGCTTTTCTGTGTTAACTAATGTGACAGAAACTCTACTTAATTACTCTGATGAAGAAAAAAAAATTGTTCCTAATTTAGCTATAGAGTGGAAAATGCTTAATCCAAAGGAGTGGCAATTTAAATTACAAAAAGGTGTGAAGTTTCATAATGGAGAGGATTTTAATGCTGATGCTGTTGTTTATAATTTTAAACGCATTCTTGATCCCAAAACTATTGGAACGAATAAAGAGTCAGGAGTATTTTTTGTCTTTTCAGGAATAGAAAAGGTAGAAAAAGTTGACGATTACACTATAAAATTTGTTTTAAAATATCCTGATGGAATGTTTTTAAATAGATTTTTACTTTTTTCTGCGATCAATGCACCCAAAGCAGTTGAAGAGATGGGATTAGATAAGTATGTTTTTAATCCAGTTGGGACTGGACCATTTATCTTCGAAAAATATGAAAAAGGAAAAGAGATTGTTTTAAAAAAGAATCCCAATTATTGGAAAAAAGGATTTCCTAAAATTGATAAATTAGTTTTTAAAATAATGGATTCTTCTAAGTGGATTGATGCTATAAAAAGTGGAGAGATAAATTTAATAACAGTATTAGATGGAAAACAAATTGATTTTGGATTAAAAAAATCAATAAACTCTGGAGATTTGAAACAAAAAACATGCAAAAATGCTCGCAATGCTTTTTGGTTAATATTATCTGAGAATGGTCCATTAAAAGATAAACGTGTTCGTCAGGCGATAAACTATGCTATCGATGATGAGCATATGTTAAAATATTTGGAAAATGGAGTAGGAGATATCTTAGCGACCACATCTTTTAGAGGGGAATTTGGTCATAATGAAAAGTTAAAACCATATCCATATAATTTAGAAAAAGCAAAATCACTGTTAAAAGAGGCAGGAGTAGATGTGGCCAAAGGTTTTACCATGAAATTTATTTTAAATGAAGAAGCAGTTCCAATATTTAATTATCTTAAGTTTCAGTTAAAGAGTAAATTAAATATTGATTTGCAATCAAATGTTATTTCTATAGAGGAACAAGCTAAGAAGATAGTTGGATTTAAGACTGCCAATGGAAAACCTAATCCAGAATTCGATGCCTATATCCACTATACTAATTCACCTATAGATCACTATGGATTTACAGCTGGATGGCAATTTTTCTCCAAGAGTCCATACGCACTAATTGAAGATAAGGAATTTGATAAAAAATACTTAGAAGCAATGACTAATCATGATCCCGTTCAACATAAGAAATTAGTAGAAGAGATTGATAAAATGGTACTTGATAATTCTTATGCTATTTTCACATATAATAAGACTTTAAATTTAGTTCACTCTAAAGATGTCTCACTTGATGTTTGTCCAAACCTTGGTATGTTCTTTAATTACATGGCCCAATTTGTTGATATTAAATAAAAAAAATAAAAATGAAATGAGTGGGTGTTTTATGGAAGAATCTAATAATTTTGAGGAAGAAGTTAAAAATGATCAAGAAAATTATCGTATGTTGGTTGAAAATAATAATGCTGGGATTTTTCAATCAACAGTTGCTGGAAAATTTCTATATGTAAACAATGAACTTGTTAAAATGGTAGGATGTAAAAGCACTGATGAATTACTATCAATGTCAGTTGAATCTTTATATGCTAATCCAGTTGAGCGTATAAGAGTAGCAAAAGAGCTAAAGGATAAGGGAGAGGTAAAAGATATAGTTTTCGAGGGAATAAAAAAAGATGGGACGAAGGGTTGGGTCTCTCTTACTGCTAAAGTACAAATGGATATAAAAGGTTTGCCAAAAAAAATATTTGGTATTGTTGTTGATATCAGCGAACGAAAAAAAGCAGAAGAAGATTTCATTATACTTACTCAACGTCTAAAATTGGCCACCAATGCTGCCAAACTTGGGGTTTGGGATTTGGATCTTGTTAACAATATTTTGATCTGGGATGATCGAATGTTGGAGATTTATGGATTTACAAGGGAAAATTTTCATGGAGGAATTGAATTTTGGCAAAAATGTTTACATCCCGCTGATCGTGAGATGGTGATAAAAGCATCTCACGATTCTTTGATAGAAGATAAAAATTGGGATATAACATTTAGAATTCTACGTCCCGAAGGAACAGTAAGACATATAAAGGCAGAGGGAAAGGTTGTTAGAAATTTCGAAGGAAAAGCAGTTAGAATGATTGGAATAAATCGAGATGTTACAGAAGAAGTGAATATGCAATCTCAGCTTATGTTTACTGAAAGATTGGTATCCATTGGAACTTTAGCATCAGGTGTGGCCCATGAGATTAATAATCCTTTAGCAATTATCATGGGAAATATAGAGTTAATTGAAGATGATTGCAAGAGCATGTTAGATAATTGTCAGATTATGATGATGGAAAAGATTAAAAATGCCACAAAAAGAATAGTAGATATTGTAAACGGACTTAGAAATTATGTTCGCGCAGATACAGAACAGATTAGTAATATAGAGGTTCATCAATGTATAAATAGAACATTACATATTGTTGAGGAGATTTATAAAAAAGAAAATATAAAACTAGAGTATAATTTATCAGCAAAAGATTCATTTATTAAGGCAAATGCGGGAAAACTTGAACAAGTTGTTTTAAATGTTGTATCAAATGCTAGAGATGCTTTGATAATTAAGAAATCTCCCTCTGAGAAGTGTATAAAAGTTGTTACATACAATAAGGATCATAATTTAATCATAGAGATTAAAGATAATGGAATAGGCATACCTAAGCAAATCATATCAAAAATATTTGATCCTTTTTTTACGACAAAACCAATAGGACAAGGAACGGGATTAGGACTTTCAATTTGTCATGCCATTGTTAATTCTTTTGCTGGAACTATTAATCTTGAGAGTGATGGAGATGTGGGAACTATTTTAAAAATGACTTTTCCTATAGCATAGCTATAGTATAATAATAAGTGATAAGAAATATTTATTTTTTTCAAGAGATATTTATAAATGAATAGAATAGTTTTGTCTTTTTTGTTTTTTCTATCTGGTTTAACAATTTTTACTCTATTAACTCCAACATCATTTGCTAAACACTATAATAATAACAATAATAGTGGCAAAAATAGTGATAAAATCGAAATCAAATGGGAGAGCTTGGGAACAAATTTTCTTGAGTACTATAAAAATATTTCCGCTTCTGGATTATCAGAGAAAAAAGCTAATTTAGTTGAGCTTACTAACATGTTTCATTGGGATCCTGTCTTAAGTGGCAGAACAGGATACTTAAATAATTTTCATGAATTGCAAATGGTTGAAGGACAGCTTGCTCAAAAATCTCCGTGGGGAACAGAAGCAAACATTAAATTATCCAGAGATTATATTAATAATCAAAAAAATCTTTCTTTCACTTTAAGTCAGGAACTTTTAAAAGATGGGCCGTGGTGGGGTAATACACTCTCTAATCAAGCAGAGGCCACTAAAAAAAGATCAATATTAAATGCGGAAATAGAATTTACCACTAAATTTTTTCAAACATTGCGAGCATACTTAAATTTTCAAAATGCACTATACAAAGAGGAAGCATTTAAATTGCAACTTGAAAATACAAAAGAGGAGTTAGTTTTAACAAATGAATTAATTAAGAGTGGACTTAGATCTGCAAGTGATGCTTTAGTAGTTAAGACAAAACTTGTAAAATTATCTCTTAATTTTGAACAACAAATTCAAATAAGAGAGGAAAAGAGACAAGAATTGGCAGTAATATTGGGATTTAAAGAAAATGATTTTATTGCAATAAAAGAGGAGTGGCCTCTTGATATTATCGAGCGATTAGAAAATTATGTTAATCCTCAAAATAATATAGAGATTGCAGAGGCAAAATCACTAGTAGAGGTCTCCAAAGCAAATGTGCTTAGTTCAACTCGCAACTCTCTTCCAAATCTTACTGCTTCGATAACAAAAAATAAGGAGTTAATAGAACAAAATACTTCCACTGTTTATTTGCTGACCATGTCTCTACCATTTACTACTTCTATTGAACGTTATTCTCAAAAATTAGCTCAAATGGAACTTCAACAAAGTGAACGAGCACTCTTTGAAAAAGAACAGGATTTTTTGCGAATGATAAATGGATTCAGAGGGCGAATAAAATTGGCGGAAAAAACCATTAAAATGCGAAAAGAGCTATTAAAAATTGCCAAAGACACTCTGGAATTCGAGAAAAAAAAGTATAAAGGTGGTCTTAATACAATTTTTGATATTCAAACTGTTGATGCTCTTGTTGAATCAGCAGAGATAGATCTTATCGATGCACAAACTAATTTGTTAGTAGAGTGGTTACAATATGCCTCAAGTACTCACAGTTTAGATAAGGTTTTTAAACTTCCTCTTTAGAAATCTCGCTTAAAACGCCATTATCAAGACGTAAAATTCGATCTGCGGATAAAATAGTCTCTCTTCTGTGAGCAACAATAATACGAGTGGCCCCTAGTTTTTTTATCTCTGCCGAGACGAAGGATTCAAGTCGTTCATCAAGACTGCTGGTGGCCTCGTCTAAAAATAATATTTTAGGATTTCTATACATTGCTCGTGCAAGTAAAATTCGTTGCTTTTGTCCCCCAGAGAGAAAATTTCCCAAATCTCCAATGAGCGAATTGTATCCCATGGGCATTTCTTCAATGTCGTTAGCAATGCCTGCAATTTGGGCACACTCTTTTACTCTCTCATAATCTAAATTAGAATCAAAAAAACTTATATTTTCATTAATAGAACCAGAAAATAAGAGATCGTCTTGTAAGACTGATCCAATATTTTTTCGATAATCAATAAGTCCAATATCTCTAATATTAAAACCATCAACTTGAATCTCTCCTTCTTTTGGTTCTAATAATCCGGCCATTAATTTAAGTAGAGTAGTCTTTCCACAACCAGATTTACCGATAATTGCTACACACTCACCGGCCTTGAAATCCACGTTCAAGTTTTTGACTAGCATACGTTCAGTGCTTGCATATTGAAAACTAACGTTTAATAATTTTATGGCCCCATTGGGGATATTCTTTTTTCCGCCAGTTCCAATTTGATTTTTTTCTTGAGTGGCCAAGGCGATATCAGATAAACGACTAAGATGCAAATCGAGCATTCTAAATTGAAAGCTTTGTTCAACAAGGCCTGTGATCCTAGAGATAAATTGTGATTTATAACCCATAAAGGCCATCAACATACCCACCGATAAATTATTATCTAATATTAATTTTGCTCCAATATATACCACTAAAATATTTAGGACTGCTAAGATAGTATCATTTGCCGTATGAAAAAAAAGACCTAACTTATTTGATTTAACAGAAGTGCTAATACTGGTGGCCAGTTTTTCTTGCCATACGGAAATTCGATCATTTTCTCTTCCTCCCATTCTAATACTTTGAATTCCTCGAATGGTTTCTAAAAAAGATGACTGCACTTTACTATCGTTAATTAGTGATTGCTCTCCTAATTGCCGAAAATACTCATAGGAGACAAATCGTAGTAGAGTATAGAGTAAAACCGCTACAATAGAAATTATCGCCATAAGTGGAGAATAAACAAACATTAAGATAAGTGTAGTTATGGCCATACCACCATCAATAATAATAGTAACAAGTCCACTTAAAACAATCTCGCGAATGGTACCTAAAGCTGCAAACCTGGTATTAATATCTCCAATGTGTCGTCGATGAAAAAATTCTAATGGAAGTCTACTTAAGTGACGAAAGAGATGAACCGACATTTGAAAGCTAAGCTTATTTCCAATATGAATGGTAATTAGTGACCTGATAGTTTCGATGGCCACTTCTAAAAACATTATAAATAAAAAACATATCGCCAAAAATAACAAAATATTTCTATCTTGGAGGGCCACACCCTCATCTAACACCAATTGCATATAGAATGGAGAGATAAGTGCAATAAGTTGCAAAATTCCAGAGAGTAATAAAATTTCTAGGATTACAGTTTTTATTCCTGAAAAATGAGTTAAGAGTTCTTTTAGTTGTAACTTATCTGCTGCTTTCTTTTTAACAAAACTTGCAGTTGGTGCAAGTTCTAGAACAATTCCTGTAAAGTGTTTATTAAATTCTTCCAAAGTTAGTGTACGACGACCAATTGCTGGATCGTGAATGGTAACATTATTTCCTTTTATTTTTTGTAAGACTACAAAGTGATTCAAATCCCAGTGGAGAATGGCCGGCCAGGAGACATCTTTTAATTGATGAGTTTCCACTCGTAGGGCGCGACCACTTAAATTTAATTTATCTGCTACTTGTAAGAGATCTTTTAAGTTGGAACCTTTGAGAGATATTTCATATTTATATCTCATCTCTGCTAGCGATATCTTGTGGCCATAATAATGGGCCAACATTGCAAGACAGGCAAAGCCACACTCTGCTACTTCTGATTGAAAAATCATTGGTAGTTTTTTATCTAAAGAAAAAGTACTAAGAAATTCTTCGTAATTAATACCTTTCATAGCGTTCCTTTCATAGTGTTCCTCTCATCGAGTAGATAGGATCCATGACCCATTCAAATATTGATCTTTTATCAAAAAGGATAATTGCATGAAGAGACATGCCTACTTGTAGAGGGATCTTTTTTCCATAGGCAGAAACAGTACTATCTTTAAGTTTAACAATAAGACGATAGACTGGTTCAGTGGTATTGGGAGGAAAATTTAATTCTCCTGGTAGTAGTACTGTTTTGGTTAATTCAGAAATTATTCCAGAGTAGATACCATATTTTTGATAAGGAAAGGCATCGTATTTAATTTTTACCTCTTGACCAACTTCTACAAGTCCAATCGCTCGTGTAGGTACAAATAATTCTGCTTGCAATTTTGCATCGATAGGGATGATAGTAAATAGTGGAGCATTAGTATTTACATATTGTCCCTCTTTAATTTGAATTGCAGAAATTTTTCCATCGATAGGAGCTATAACAGTAGTGGTATAATTTCCCTCAGAGGTTAAGTGTTTTTGTTTTAAATTAGATAAACTAGATTGTAATTCTAATATTCGACTATTGCCTTCAGTAAGAGTTAAATTCTTACTGGCGATGGTTTGCTTTAATTCATTTTGTTTAGAGATAATTTGATATTCGATATTTGAAAGTTGCACTTTTGTGGCCAGATAAATATTAGTTTTTTCTTCAAAAGTAACTTTGGAAACGGAAGTACCAAGAAAAGGTTTAATTTTTTTTACACCATTTTCAGCAATCACCACTTGGTTTTTTACTAGTTTTTGTTGTTGATTGAGATTTTCAATTTCACGAGTAAGACCAGTTATCTTCTCATTGGTTTGTTCAAGAGTTGTCTGCAAATTTTTCTTGGCACTATCAATTCGATCTTCTAAAAATTCAATCTCTCTTGTAACTTCTGATAACATTAATTTGCCTACTTGATGTCCAGTTGAGTTTGCTTGTTCCATCACTACGCTTGCAATGGGAGCATTTTTTTTAACGATATCACCCTCTTTTATACTAATTTTAGTAAGCACTCCACTTTGAGATGAGTAAACACGGACAAGTCCTTTATCGGGAACTAGATAACCTATAGCTTGTTCTTTGCGAGAGTATTCGCCTAAAACAATAAAAAGAATAATTCCTAAAATGGTGAAGAAAGATACCCCTGTGTATAAAGCATATCTCGGTGGATGATTGACAATAATTCCTCCCCAAATTTCGCTTTGGTTTTGAATTACCTCTTCTCTGAAAAAGGATGGTTTCTTTTCTTCTTTTTCGTCTTCTTTTTTTTCTATATTCATAATTTAAAGCTAAAAAAATTAAAATAAATTTTATTTATAAAATTTAAGCAAGAAATGCTTATCATGATTTTAAGTTTATAATAGTTAAGGATTTTACTACGACTATTTGACTATTTAATTTGTAATAATTATTGATTTTATAATTATTTCAATAGGATCTGTTGAGTAAGGGGGGAGAGAAAAAAATAATGGCCGCAAGAAATAGTGATAGATATTTGAGGCAACCGGAAGACGATAAAAGACTATAAAGGTTTTTTTATTCTTTCCGATATGATTGTTAGGTTATAAGTCAATACTAGAAGAGGTATTGCTAATTGGGAGGAGTAGATGAACTTATTACTCGGATTTTTAATGAAAAATATTAAATTCATATTCATTTTCATGTTTATACATATTTTTATTGTGAGTATCTTTGTTTCTTGTGATCAACCAACGGAGAGAAGAAGAATAGTTAGTATTGGTGATTATAGCAAAGATAGCAATGGTACTGGTACTGGTACTGGGATGAGCGGTACTAGTGGTACTTCTAATAATTCTAATAATTCAAATAATAGCAATACAAGCACTATAAATAGTGGAGGAACTTCAGGTACTCCCTCTACAACTACTAATATTTCTACTAACTCCGGTTCGCTTAATCTACCGGCCGAATTTGCTCATTGTAATATGAATCCACCAAAATATAATAACAATGCTTCTTTGGTTGGAGAATATAATGTTTGTTTAAGCAATGAAAGCAACTCCACTAAGATTTTATTTCAAGTTAAGTCGTCAATTATAGATTATCCTTTGTGTATGTTTCCTATTAATGGCAATTCAATGTCTTCAGTAATGATTGGAGATGCGAAGTGCATACCTGCTCCAATAGAGGCAGACAAAATTTATACAGTTCAACTGGCAATCAATCGTCCGAATTTTACAAATAGTGTGATGTCTGGAATTATCTTCATAAAAAATGCTCCCTATGATGGAGAGGTCACTGCATATAATTATAATGGTACAACTACAACCTATCCGGAAGCATATCGAGACTGCATGCTATTTTACACAGCAACAGGTAACAATCTTGCTTGTGTAAGATTTAAAAACAAGGGTAAGTATTTTACATACTTTTTTGGTTATTGATTGCAACTATTGATTGCAATGATGAGAGATAAATTTGATGGCATCTTTTGTTTTAGCAGTTGCCATCTTTAGTTTAATAAACCCATGCTTTGTTTCTAATTTTTTTAGCATAAGACTTAAATTAATTCTAAAAATTTTTGATTTTCCACAATCATTAATATTATGTTCAATTTTAGTTTTTGCCTTAGTTTTTACGTTAGCGGATAAGTTGTTGGTAAGAGTTATTTTTCCACTTTCATTGGAAAGTAGTTTTTCCACTATTGTTTCGTTAGTTGCTGTTTCGCCAGCGAAGAAGTATTCACTTTTAAAAATAATTTCATCATTTGAACCTAAATTCGAATCAAAGTGCCAACTTATTTGAGATGGTAGTGAGACATTAATATTTTTAGAAACCACAACGGGCATAGCTACAGTACAGTTGATACGTTTTGATTTGTTGGAAGTATTACTGTTGCTGTTACTGTTATCAAAACCAAAATTATCGAATTGAATTGAAAATGAATCTCTATCTTTGGAGATTAGAACTTTATTTTTACCTAGTAATTTACAACTTCCAGAGATCATTGGTTGTTCGATTTTTGCTCTACTGATTTCAGTTGTAGTAGATTTCGCTAAGGCCAGTGCTGAAAATGAGAATAGAGCGAAAAGAAAAAATAATTTATAAATCTTTTTTTGTTGCATTGTTTACTTAATCCTTTTTCTAGAGTGTAAAAAGTATAGGCAAATACATTACTTGAGCATTAGCATATAAAACAAAAAAAAATCAAGTAAAAGCTTTGAGAAAATGGAAGGAATATAATATATGTTATTCAAATCGAATATTCGATTAATAGGAGTTTAATTTAATGAAACGTATTTTGATAATGATGATGATGATATTGTTGATGTTGTTAGTTGGTTGTAACGTATATAAAAATGATGGTAATATAAATGCTAGTGGAGATGATAATAAAGCGGAAGATGCTGATGTAGATGTTATTCCTGGTTGTATTGTTGGAGGAAATTCTCTTGAAAGCTATGATCCATGTTATCCTCAGGAGATGAATTGGCGAAATGTTGTGGCCATAAAAAATCATCAAAACAAACTGTGCACTGGAGTGCTAGTAAATAAAAAAATGATTTTAACAGCAGCACATTGTTTATATGGGAGCAGCGATAGTGACCTGAAAGATTTTATCATAAACACAAAAGTATATGTTGGAGATGGGAATGAGAGTAGTTTTAATGATGAAAATAACTGGCTGAAAATTAAGAGTGTTAGAAAGCATGATTCCTTTGGAGATTTTACCGAGGAAAAATTAAAAAATGATGTAAATTGGTTCGATGGACCTCAGCGTGATATTGGTTATATTATCTTAGCAAAAGAGGCAAACATTGCAGATTCTGAGTTAGTAAAAATTTCAACTAAAGAAGAGATTGAGAGTATTTTTTCAAACAATAACAATAACAATAATAAAAATGGAAGTAAAAGTAATAAGCGGAAGAATCCAAAACTAAGAGTAAGAATTGTAGGATTTGGAATCGGAAGCGAGAAAGTAAGTAGCAAGAAGAAAGTAGGAAGTATTACTAGAGGTTATAATTATAAAACATCCAAATTATATATAGGTGATGAGAATAAAGGAACATGTAGTGGAGACAGTGGCGCGCCACTGTTTTATAAATTACCCTCTGGAGAGTGGAGAATAATTGCCATTGCTTCGGCAAGTCCAGAAAATTGCCAGGAAGTCTCAGCTTCAGTCTGGGATGTCTTTACTTTACTTGGTTCAGATTTGCTTGATTGGTTATCAATCAACAATAAGTAATAAACTAAAGTAAAACCATCAACAATATAATTCATTGTAAGTATTTTTATTTTCTTCTTTAAATTTTTCCCTTACTCTATAGCTATAGTTTATATCTATTACATCTATTATCATATTATGATGAGTAAGGATCACTATGCGTATTCCTCTTACTACTATACTTGTTTTTTTAATTATTTCATTACTTATTTCAGTTAGTGTAATTAGTAATTTTTTGTTTTATTCTATTGATTCTTATGCTGCCAATAAACCTTTTAGAATAACTAATATTAATACTGGTAATGTTCCTACAGGTGGTCAGGCTGATATACTCGGGATGTTTACAGCGATCGAAGATGATGTAAATGCAAAGTTACCAAGTGCGGATACTTCGACTTATCCTTCAGCGATGGCAAACTCACAAGCAATTGCTTTGAAAGGATTGGGGACAGATTATGCTACAAATCCGGATATATTTATTGTTGGTGCAGGTGTGGGATTAGGAGCAGATACAGGGCCATATAAACTAGGAGATTTGATGTCAGGTAGTGTAGATCTACAAAAATTTAAAGGTGTAGGTTTGCAAGTATCAATAATGGCCGGAATGAATTTAAAATTTTTTGATGATATGCCAGTGCTCTTTGATCTTATTGATTTTAAGAAAATGAGTTTGTTTGTGAATTATATGAGCTATAATTTACCATCAATAAAAAATCTTACTGGGAAATTAAGTTCCTTTGGTATGCATGTTCAGTATAAGATTTATGATGGTTTTAGCGTACCTGTTTTCTTTAAATGGGGTGGATTGGATATAACCACTGGATTTGATCATGGATCAACAAAAATTTCTATGTCTCAAGATTATGCGATAACTAAAAATAAAGATGTTGCTGATAGTTCTTCAATACTACGAACTGTGGTTGCTAATTTTACTGGAAAGGCAGTGGTAGAATCGGATGTTTCTGTCACAACTATTCCTCTTGAAATATCTACTAATGCTCAATTTTTATATGTGCTAACTCTCTTTGGTGGTTTGGGAATGGATTTTAATACTGGTAGCTCTAAGATAGCTGCCTCTCTTGTTGGTCCAATCACTGCAAGAGATGAAACGAACACTATTAATGGAATCAGCGCTGATGCCTCTCTTAATTTAGGAAATGATGGGAAACCAAATTCCTATTTTGCAAGATATTTTGTGGGCACACAATTTAATTTATGGGTTGTGAAAGTTTATACACAACTAAATCATGCTATTGGAGAGGATCTATGGGGATTAAACGTTGGAGCTAGAATTGCTTTTTAATAAATGAGATAAAAAAGAGTAATAATAATAATGCCAATAAAAATATTATTAATTTTAGCAGTGTTGTTTGTATTTGTAGATGAAGTTGTAGCTGTAGCTGCATCTGCAATAGTAGATGCAGAAAAAAAAGAAGTAAAATATCAATATACCTATGTTGATCGTGAACATAGTAGAAAAGAAAATTTTACAAGAGTTGGATTGTTATATGTGGTTAATTGGGGGGCATACTATTTGTCTCAGCCGGAAACTTTTACTCACGAAGGATCGCTTAGTAATTATCGTCATAATTTTGGAAGATTTGTATTCGACAAGGATGAACCTTATTGGAATTGGACTATTCATCCGATCTCAGGATCACAATTATACTTATATTTTAGGGCCAGTGGATATTCAAGAGTGCAATCCTTTGCTTTTAGTGCACTTCAGAGTGCACTCTTTGAAACGACAATAGAGATTTATACTGAACCAGCTAGTGTTCAGGATTTATATCAAACACCAGTTTTGGGTAGTATTTTAGGAGTGTTCTTGGAAAATGTTAGTCTGTTTTTTCTTAATAGCAATAATTCAGCATTGAAGATTGTAGGACATATTTTAAATCCAATGACACTATTTTGGTTTTATGAGGGGAAGGTGGTTGTATATCCTTCAGCAAATGTTTCAAATGCTAAATTATTACCGGCCATTTCTTTAATGGTTGAATTTTAGATTTAATTGAAATGATTGAAATGATGAAATGAGAGGTAGATTGAAAATTAGAAATATTGTAATCATACTAACTATTCTTTTTATTTCCTTTGTATTTTGGATGGGTGAAGTAATTTCCTCTTCAACTGATATCTCAGCTGAAACTTCAAAACATAAGAATCAAAAAGAGAATCATTCACTATCTCAAGGATGGAATCTTAAAGCGGCCATAGGTGGATCAGCAACACATATGCGTACTCACGGTAGAACTCCTAAAAAGTGGCACACAGGATTTGATTTTGCCTCTTCAATTGGATATCGATATAGTGATTTTGATTTTGCAATTGGATCCTATGCCACACTTACAAAGTTACCACCAGTGTATATAAGAGTAGGAAACTCAACTATAGATAGTGATTATGGTGTTTTGATGAGTCTTACTATTGGACCTAAGTTAACATACTACTTTACTGATTTTAATTTAATACCTGTAAAATTAAAAAAATATATAAACAGTGTAAGCGAACTATATCCATTCCTGTTGCTTGGACCTATGGTCTCGATCCAATCAATGTATTTTGAAAGAGGTGTGATTACAGGTGATAGTTTTTATATTTATCAAAAACTAACTTATGAGGGGATTGGTTATGTAGTAGGTATTGGACTAGATTCCCCGGCCATATATGGACATGAATTGTACGTGGAACTATTGTATAAATTTATTGAAAGCAATAAAATGACAATAGTGGGTGGAACAAAGAAAGAAGTAAAAACTATATATGTGGATCAAGATAAGAGTAATATTAAGGAACATACACTTATATTTTTGGTTGGTTTAAAGGTGTTGTAATTTAATAGGAAGGAAGATGAAGAGAATGAAAAATTTAAAACATTTTTTCAATTTGTTATCTTTTATGGTGATTGTGGCAATTGGAATTTTGCTGAGTTATTCTAGTGCATTTGCAGGGGATGCTAATACCAATGTTGCCGGCAATGTTGCCAAAGCAGTGGTTTTGAGAGGAGAAGTTGCGGTTAAGGAAAAAAATGGCAATCTTAAAATGCTTAATAAAGATGATTGGGTCACTGAAGGAAGTGTCATCGAAACTAAAGACAAAAGTTTTGTGAAATTAGTTTTCATTGATCAATCACAGGTGAATGTGGGACCCAAAAGCCAAATGGAGATTAGTAAATATCAAAAAAATTCTCCTGGGCTTATTTCTCTTATTAAAGGACAAATCAGAAGTACGGTTACCAAAGATTATTTAAAACAAGGGCAAGCAGAGGGAGGAGAAAATAGTAAGTTGTTTATTAAAACTCAATCAGCAGCACTGGGTATTCGAGGAACTGATTTTCAGGTTATATATAATAATGAAACAAATTTAACATCGCTTCTAACTTTTAGTGGAGAGGTAAAGATGGGACCAATTGCTCCAGGTGAGAGTAAATCTGTTGATTATCAAAGGATGGAAGCAAGAGTAAATTCTCCGCAAGCAAAGACAGTTAGTGAAGGACAAGTTTCAATGGTTAAAGACGGTAATTCTACGCCACCAGCGAAGATTTCCCCTTCTCAATTTGAAAGTTTAAAAAATAATTCCGATATGAAGGAAGCACAAACAGAATCTAAAAAGAGTTTTGCTTCACCAGTACCTCCAGGTGTCTCTGCTAAATCAGTTGCCAATGTAAATAACGTTGCTATGTTGGATGCTCAAGTAAAGGTGGTTACTGCTTCTCAATCTCAATCTCAATCTGAATCTCAATCTCAATCTCAATCTCAATCATCATCGACTGATAGTAAATCTGATAGTAAATCTGCGGATACAAAAGTTGCTGATTCAAAATCAGCATCAACATCAACAACTAAAGAAGCGAATGCTCCACCTCCAGGTGGTTTTGTGGATTTGAAGACGGGTTTTTATATTCCACCACCACCAGGAAGTACATTTGATTCAAATACAGGTGTGTTTATTCCTCCTCCTAATGTAGGTGGAATAGATATGAAGACAGGACAATACATCCCACCACAAGGATTTAAGTTGGAGGCCAGTGGACAATTTGTAAAAGCAGAAGTTGTAGTAGATAGAGGACCGGCCAGTGTTGCTGGAGCAGCTGGACCTGCTGGTGCAACTGGTGGAGTAGCGGCCGCTGGAGCAGCAGGGGCCGCAGGAGCAGCAGGAGGAATGTTACCACCACCACCTCCTCCTCCGATGACAGCAGTTTTAATTCCTAGTAGCACAGGAATGAATTATATTTCTCCTGATACAGTAGTTGTTAGTTATAATAATCCAAATGTAATGTATCCAGGAAGTGCAATGATGCCTGGACAACCTTTACCAGGAGGACCTGTTCCTGGAATGATAGATCCTGCGGCCATGATGAACCTACAGGATCTAGTAAATAAATTAGAGCAGACTCGTAATCAAACATTTGCAGATCAACAACAAGCTAAAATAGAGACAGCTACTACAGTTACTTCTGCTAATGTTACTTTTATTATTAATGTACAATAACAACGATAAATAACTATATGAAAAAAATAAATTTACCTTTTTTGCTCTCTTTGTTTTTCTTCTTATTAAATTTATCTTCATCATTGGGTGCTCCGGGTGCTTCGGGTGCTCCTTCTCGAGACATTACCAAAGTACTAGAGCTCTATAAGAAGGGAACCTATGCTACAGCAGTGAATGAGTTAGATGAGATTTTGGGAAAGGGTCAATCGAAAGCAAATATTAAAATTCATGATAAAGTAGAAAAAGAATTTTTTGCAACTTCATTTTATATCAGAGGTCTTTGCTATAGCAAATCACAAGATTTTGATAAGGCAATTTTAGATTTTAAAGCTGCTTTGAAATTAGGAAATGTTTCCAAAGATATTCACTATGAATTAGGACAAGCATACTATGCTTCTCAAGATATGGAGAAGGCGCGGAAATCTTTTAGGGCCTCAGCTAGAGGTAATTATATGATGGAATCTTCTCTCTATTATCTAGGATATATTTCACAAACGCTAGAGCAGTATAGTTTGGCCTTAAGATACTATCAAAAAGTTGATGATAAGATGGCCAAGGATATTTATCAGGCATCAAATTTTCAAATAGCAGAGATAATGCTACTTCAGACAGAGCAAATAAAGGATCAAATCAAGGATCGAATCAAGGAAGAAGTTATTCCTCAATTTGAAATGGCCAGGAATATTGATACTAAATCTGCTGTGGCGGCAGAGATCAGTAAGCGTATAAATGAGATTAAGGATAAACATGATTTGCATGAGAATAAGATGCTTAATGGAAGAACACTATCAACCAAAAGTTATACTTTGAGTTTTAAGGAATCCACCATGTATGATTCTAACGTTATTTCAGAGGCGGAACAACCAACTCAAAAAGCGATATTCAAAGATACACTCTATTTAAAGTCTGATTTGAATGCGAAAAAGAGATTTATTTTTGCAAGAAGATATGTAACTAATCCAACGATGCGACTAACTCATACCTACAATGCTTCTCATAGGAGCAGTCCTGATATTAGAAAAAATGATTCTTATACAATAAATCCATTTTTAGATTGGCAAATAGAACACAAGATCGGAAGCAAGATGGCCACTTTAATTGCAGATTTTGATTATAACTATATGGCCAAGGATGTAAACAAAGAAGGAACAATTCGTTTTTATAGCAGAACGCTTACATATGGAGTCTCTGAAAAACTCTCAATTTGGAATATAGGCGATACTACTTTAAAGGTGAAGCGCAAAGATTATATGGGAAATACATTTGATTCTAAGTCAGATACAACATCATTTTCATTTACTCAAAATTTTGCTTTTCAAAACAAGTCACTTTTTTTATTGTTAACCAATGCGGATTTAACTAGAACACCGAGAAATATTGATAACTCACAAAATGTTTATAACTTAAGAGGAGATTATATTATTCCTGACTTTCTTACGAACTATCAGCTTTCATTTGGACTAAGTTTAACTTTGACGGATACTATGAGACAAAGAGAAAGCAGAGGATATGAGCAGACAATAAATCCATCAATGGGATTTTCTAGAACATTTGCTAATTGTTTTGAGGTGGGTTTTAAATATGATTATACAAAAAATATCTCTAAGTCGAAAGTCGCTTATCAATACAATAAACATCTAGTGGGTTTTGAATTTTCTGTAAATTTATAATATAAAAATTAGAAGTCTTGTCTTAATTTAGGAGAATCAAGTGAAGAAAAATTTTATTGAAGCGATAAAAAAGAATTTACAAAATAATGGATTTCCTAAAAACAAAGTCACACTTCCTCTAGAAAAGATGTATGAAATTGCTGATTCAAAGGGATTAAATTTTAATATGATATTAAGTGAACTTGAAGAGGTGGAAGGAATAAAACATCAAAAATTAACTGATAAGATTTTGTTTTATTCAGAGAGTGAGATGGAGATGAAGGGTGATAGTGAGAATAGCGAGAATATTGAAACTTATCAAAAGATATATGATCGCTTAAAAGGCATGGATAAAAAAGATATCATAAAGAATGCTCAAGAGATTTTAAAGAGCATGAGTCCAGAAGAGATAAGGGCGATGGAAGAATTATATCAGAAGATGACTCCAGAGGAGCAGGAGAGATTAATGAAAAATGCTAAGGATATGGGGTAAGATTATTTTTTTACGTATACAACAAAACCATGGTTCCCCATATATTTAAGCCAATCATAAGAACGACTAGTGTATTTTGGTACACGTGGATTTTCTGGTGTTTCAGGTTCCTCTGAATCACGAATTAAAAACACTCCCTTCTCACGACAACCACCACCTGATTTAATGACAGTTCTTAATTTGGCAGCATCTTCCTCTCCAAAACCACTAAATGTGCGATATACAGTTGGACATCTCAGCGCATCTGCTGATTCATCTTCACTCAGAGGTGAAGTAAAGGAAGTGGCCGGAAGAGGTGGCTCAGTAGAATTGTCATCATATCCAACTATAACTACCGTATGCCATGTATCCCAATGACCATATTGTGGTTCAAATCCAGCATCTCGATAAATAACTACAAGGGGCGAACGATATTGTACAAGATAGTTTTTTATTTGCAGAATATGATTTTCATTTAATACTCCAAAACTCAGACGAGAGTGTTCTTGAATGCCTACACTTTTAAAAAGTGTTAGAGTATCAATTGGAGGAAGATCGATAAGATGATTTGTCGGTGGATAATCATTCCAAAAGGTCTCTGGATTATAGGGGAAATCTCGAGATAAAACGCTGCCACTGTTAAAGACAAGTGTTGGGTTCTCATACCAAGATTTAGAACTAACCACTAAATCTCCTCTGAGAGCATAGACTTCTGCTAGATCATATGGTCCATCAATTTCAGGATTTTTTAAGTTATAAAATTTATTGACTGCTATCTCTACTGCACCCGTGGAGGCCATATATAAACAACTGCCAGATTTTTTCTGATCAGGAGAGGGAATAATGTAATCAATAAGTTCATTGTAAGTAGAAGGTAGTGCACGAAAACCTGCATGAGCATTAAAATGAGCATTAAAACAAATGCAAAATAACAAAATAAAAAAAATCTTTTTCATGATTTTCCTTTCTGAGGTTTTAATTGTTTTGAAATTACTTTAAATTATTTTAAATTGATTTGAATTACTCTAACAAAAATAATTAGGAATTAAAACTCAAAGATTATTAGTGTAAGATTTTATTTGTTGAAGAGTGAGAGCTTAGCTTTTAGTTACTCTTGCTGTTACTGTTACTGTTACTGTTACTGTTACTGTTGCTGTTGATCACTGGACATATCCATCATCAGAGAGAAATCTTCATCAACCTCAGCATTTATATAATCATTTTTGCTAACCTTAAATTTTTCCATGTCAATATTTTTCAAGGTATTTTTATATAAATTGATCAAATCCTTATTGGTTTGATTGCTAAGAAAGTTTCCGATATCTTTATCAAAGATTAGAGCGAAGAGATTGCTCTCTGTAATGTAATTAAGATATTCTTGTTGGTTTTTTTGCTGCTCTCTTTTAGCTTCTTTAGATTTACCTTTCCTAGTCTTTGCATTTTTATTATTAATTAACTCACTATTATATTGATAACTCTCTTTACGAATATTCAATGCTGATTCGATAACTGATTTCATCGTCTTTGTCATCTCTTCGTTGCTTACAATGTAATCTTTTTGATCATTTTTCTTAGCAAAAAGCATCGCTCGTAAACCTTCAATTTGAGGATAAAGATTACGATAGATAGAGTGAATATTATTAGTGCTCCAAATTTTTTCAACACGGCCGCGATTGTAAATGGATGCATGTCTTTGAGTGTCCATAAACCTTTCTATTTTTACAGCACGTGCTTCATCTTCAATACGCTTAATTGGATGAAGAATTCTTTTTTGTGCTAATAAAGATGCATCTTTTAAAGAGATCTCAATTTTTTTCTCTTTATGTTCGTTAATAACTTGCTCGCGAACTTCAATGAAGTGTTTAAAGTGTCCATGTTCGTGCGCTAGTGAGGAAAGATTAAATGCTCCAGTTCCAAGTAAATCAATATTAATTTGTGGTACTCCATTTTCATCAACCATAAAGAAAGCGTGAGATTTTGCTTTTATTCTTGGTGCATTTTTTTCCTCAGAGGATACTACTGGAATATCTAGTGTTCGATATAACTTTCCACCTGCTTTATTTAAATCGAAAATTACTTTCTGAACAAATTTATCTTTAGAATCAGTATAAATAGCAACTTGCTTAGTTTGATATTTTATACCATTGGATTCTACATCACCCATGACCTTTTGATCTTTTTCAGATATTTTCTGTATTGTTACATTCTTTTTTAATTGATTTTTACTGCTTATTTGATCACCAGTAAAGCTTTGCTTGTAAGTAAATTCACCTTGCTTTAAATATTTATTAACCAAGTTTTTCATATTAGCGATTGGGTATTGATCATAACTAGAAATTTTAGCAATAAATTTCTTTAATTCTTCACCGAAATTTTTCAATTTCTCTTTCTGAGCGTTTTCTGTATCACTCTTTGTTTCTAAGTATTTGCGAATGATATATAAAAATTTATTAAATTTTGGTCCCATTAAATCCATAACTGCACGACCCTTCTGTGCTAGAACTCTCATGTTAATATCAAATACTTCATAGTTATTATCTATTAAAGCTTCAATTCTTTTTAGAGTGATAAGATATCTTTGAAGATCTTTTTCTCTGCTGGCCGCTATATAATCTTGTGCTGGTCCCTCCATCATCTTCTTTAAATCAAGTGCTTCGCTTGGTTTTGTACCATCACCAGAGATTACTGCCAATGTTCCATAACCACCACCTGCTGATGTATTTGAACGAGCATCACCGCCGATTCCATCTTCTAAAATAGTTGGTTTAGCAGTTCGTAGCAGAGTAGAGTGAGGGAAAGCTTTAACTACTTGATCTGGTCCCATCATTGAAAATACTCTTAAATCCCAACCTGTTGTACGAATGGATGCTTCTCCTTTTTTATTTGTAATAGGAATGAGTAGTGCTGCAACAGAAACGAACTCTTGAACTACCCAATTATCAGCATGCTTTTTATACTCTTTTAAAACCTCTAATCTTTTTTCTGGAGTATCGTTTACTAGAATGTGAATTCCAGATCCACCTGAACCATCTGGTTCTTTAATAACAAATTTTTGTAATACTTTTTTAACTGCTTCTGGGCCTTCTTTTTCTGCCTTTTCGATTATGCTAAGAAACTCATCACTTCGATATGAGCGTGGAGGATGAGCTACTGGATCTCCTTGAGAATATTTTTCTAGAGGAGCAAAACAGCGAGAAACAATTTCAAAGACTTTTTTATCGTCCATTACTCGACCACCAACAACGTTGGTATATAATTTTTTTGAGGTAATTGCATTTGCTAAACTACCAGGAACGGCATTAGGATTTGTTGGATCAACACCTAAGTTATCACTATCTGCTAACATTTTAGGATTTCCACTTTCATCAAATTTTACTCCAATAATATTACCTTCTTTATCTTTTTCCCAATCATACCAAACACCCTCTTTTAATTTGAGTTGTGCATATCTTATGTCATTTGTAAAAGTAGTTTTAAATTTTGAAGTCAGTTTTTCTACATCATAGTCTGGTGTGATTAGAGGAATCTCTTTATCATTTAATAAAAATGATTCTTCTTGACGACTATAAATTCCAGTTACTCTTGGATGATTTTTACCTCTACCAGTATTCAAACGAACATTACCACTTTTATCAACATAAAGATCACTCTTAGTAACTAGAGGCATACCAGAAAAAAATGAAATAGAAGAGACATCTGGATGAGCACCATTTCCAGGCCCTGGACCTACCATTACAGTTATACCATCTTTACTTCCAGTCCATGCTTTAGCATTTTCACTGATAGTGCTTTTTAAAGTTTGATAAGTTTTATCCATGATCATGAAGGGTAATAATTTAGAGGCCATCTCTTTATCTTTTTTGGCCCAAATTTTTGTACAATAACGGATATTAGAAATTCCACTGGGTGTACCTAAGTTAAATTCTGCAAATGTAAAATTCATATTTTGTGGATTATCCATCAAAGTATCAACCCCTGCAACCGCCATAAATGGATAATCGGCCATAGAGGAATTATGTAATTGAGGAATATCATAAATTGTTTTTTGAAGGGAGTTAATCATATTTTGAATATAATTTTCACTACAAGCTAAATCTTTTGTATTAAGACCCATTTTTTCAATAAATGATTTTGGAGTTAATTTATTCTTATCTCCAGAGTAAAAAATTTGATCAACAGTTCTGTATGCTCTAAGAACTGGACCAGTTGATCTTACCAATGAATCAAAGTCACCTTGTTTTATAACTAAAGGAATACTATTTACTTTTACATCAAATGCTTTGTCATATAAGTGAGTCTCTTCATCTTTTTGTAAAAATCCCATATTATAACGGGCCAATTCATTGGTCATCTCGTTTCCTAGATCAACTTGTTTTTTTGGATCTCTGCTAATTAATAGCTCACCTACTTGAGAACAATATTTTTCTGGTTTCCCATCAGCATCGAAAAGAGTGCTTTTAGCAGGAATATGTTTTTCTACACTATTTTTTAAGTAGACGACCTCATTAACATTTTTAAATGTAGGTGGTAGTTGATTTTTGATTTCCTTACATACTTTTTCATCTTTCGCTTCGTTTGTAGCACTGACGTTGGCACTGTATAGTGATAGACCCAAAAAAGATACTGTTATCAATGGCAAAATTAATTTGTGATAACTCTTAATAATCTTCATAAACTCCTCCCGTTATAAATAAAAAAACTCTAAATATCTGTTCTACATTTTCAGATCAGTTTTCTTAACGATATCTTTTTATTATAAATATTTTTTTGAAAAATTTAAAATTTATCTGTTGTATAATTGCAAATGATTATAAGTATTGTCTCAGCATTTGAATTTTATTTACTCTAGAGTAGATTTATTTGCCTATTGAATTGGGCAGACTAGAATCACACAGACTAGAATCATCACATTGTCCCGGCGTTCATCGAACTCTCTACTGAGTAGTAGACGCTTTTTATTTAACAGATAAATTACTTGCTTTGGTTATAATTTTCTTTCAAAATATTAGTGATTTCTGTAAATCCTAATTTATTGGCAATAGCTATCTCTTCAGTATCTCCATATATGGTATTGCTTTTGCTTTTGACTTTTGATTGTCTGGCATTCTTTTCTAAAAGTATTTTAACTGTCTCTAAATCATTATCCTTAATGGCCATTAATAGAGGGGTTGATGTTGCACTTCCTATGTTTGGATCTGCCCCTGCATTAAGAAGAGTTTTTATAATACTTAGATTTCTACTTTCTTTTTTGATAGCAAACATTAATGGAGTCCAATTCATGGTAGAAAAGTGTAATTCATCGTTATTTTTTAAATTAAGAATATTTAATAAAATATTTTTATTTATTAGTAGATCAATTAACGGATTAAGAATTTTTTTATTTTTACTTGTAATCGTTTGAATAAGAAGAGAATGAATCTTTTTTTCTGCAAACTCCTTATCATATCTATTAGACATAGTTTCAAAAATAAAATCCAGATAAGTATTTTCTTTATTGAATTCTATTGCTTTGGTCAAGGTTTGTAAAAGAAAATCATTGTTTAAAAAGTAATCATCAAAAAGTTTGCATTCCTTGAGACGAGCTTCTGAAGAAGGATTCTCTTTTGTTTTTGAATCCCATCTCGCTTTAATTAGAGTGATTAAATTATCAATCATTGTCGGTCTATTGGGATGCCTGCCATTTTTTAAATTATTAAAAATTTTTACTAAAATATTACTACCATCAATATCGGAGCAAGGATCGACTTTGTTATCAATTAAAGTTTGAACTATATCGGTTCGTTGTGAAAACATTATAGCGTAATAAAGTGGAGGATCATCATAGTTATTTGAATTATTTTTCTTTTGAGCATTTACATTCGCTCCTAGAGCAATCAATTCTTTAGTTAAAATATTATCTGCTCCATTCGCGATTGCATTATTAAATAGCGTGCTTACTCTTTTTGTATCGGTAACAACTTCATTGAGTAATTTTTTTAAAATTTCTTTTTCTGTAATTGAAATTTTTTTTGGATCATCAATGTTAATATTATATTTATCTTGAAGCACACTTTTTATGGTCGTTCTATCAGCAGTTTTGAAAGATAAATATACAGATTCCTCTTTATCTATGGAGTTAATATACTTTAAACATTCGGGTTTAGGTTTTTCACCACATTCTTCAATCCATGTTATTCCTGTTACTCGTGGTTTTAATAATAAAAATGGATCGGACTTGAACCAACCATTATACTTTTCAGATGCCTCACCATAGCTATTTTGAATCATAAATTCTGTATGACATATATTGGTTTTGTTTTTTAAGCAGCATACTTTGCGAGTTCCACTTATTACAGTAGCATGACCTTCACACTCATCGGTCAATGAATTATCAAGTTTTCTTTTTTCACTTGCGCAGAAATTTATATTAACTGGAATATTTCTCTTTATTAAATCATTTACTGTCTTTAATAAAATTCCTTTTTGAGGTATATTTTTATAATCTAAAACATGTGTGTTAAATTTTGGTAAATTATATACCTCAGGCAATGAACTATTCTTTTTTCTTATTACTCTTTTGAGACCTTTTTCATAATCATCACTAGCAATAAGTATTTCCCTTAACATTGCAGGTGTTAGTGATTTTGCAAATGGATTGTCTATTTTAGCTAGCTGGCACAACAGATCCTTCATATTTTTTGTTTGATTCGGATCAAAACTTAAATTTTCAAAAAATTCATTTTTATACATAAGTTCTTCAAATTTATCTCTATGTTTTGTTTCCAACTTCCCTTTAAGACCAACTTTGTATAATTCAATTGCAGTAATTCCTCCATTATTTTCAATTTTATCAGGATTAATGGCGGCCAGAAAATCAAGTACAGAAATATCATCTTCTTTATCTTCTTTAGTTATCTGTGAAGTTGAATTCAAATTCGTTGTTGGATTGGTTTGTTGTGTTTTTTTTATATGATCACGATAAAGATGTTTAAGCAAGGTTGTCGATGCGTGAGCAAAACAGGTTGCACTTTCACCCTGATTTTCAGTCTTAGGCATATTACGTATTTTTATCTCACTTTCGGGAACTACAGTACAATCTTTTCCTTTCCTAATTGGAGATTTTGAATATGGTGATTTTTCGAAGAAAGTATTGTTTAAAGAATCAGGAGGATCGGCGCTTGCATAGAGATCAATATTATTTGCTCTATATACAATATTTAAAATGATAATTATAATAATGACAAAGTATAAAAATATTTTATTGTTACTCAAAATTGTTGGCCTCCTTCTTACCTTAATAAATTACTATAACTTTTAAAGGCAATCCATTCCACCGCTGCTAAATCGTCAGTGAACCCAGCTTGAAATTCAGATTTATTATTGTTGGAATTATTGTAGTTAGTTAGATTGATTTTTTCTATCTTCTCTTCAAATAATAATTTGTATGTATCATGGGCCGCTAGATGCTCTGTTTGAGAATTAGAAAATGTTTTAAGTTCACCAAGTGTGGGATTGTTAGATAAAATCAACAAACGGGAGATATCGTAATTAGTAATAAATAAATGCTTAAAGTGATTGCTAGTGGTATTGATAATCGCAGAAAGCAAAGGATCATTCAAAGTAAATACTGGAACGTTCATACCAAATAGACCACCTTCTTTAAGATTTTGGCGTAAGAGAGAAAAAAATTCTGTAGTTGCTAAATGAGGTGGAATAATTCCTCCACTATAAGCATCCATTAAAATTAAATCATATTTTTTGCTTAAACTATTTTTGTTTAAATTTTTTTTATTTAAAAACATTCGCGCATCTTCTACTATAAAATTTATATTTGGATTTTTCATCTCTCTATCTAGATGTAAATATTTTTGGGCCACCTTATAGATAAGACCATCAATTTCAACAGCATCAATTTTCATATTAGGAAAGTAATGATTGATAATTTGAATCATAGTTCCACCAGAGGCCCCTAGTATCAAGATTTGGCCATCGGAGGGAACACTATTTAAAAAGGTAAGACCTGCACCAACAAAAAGATAATCATTTAATCTAATTTCAAATGGATTTATATTGTAATAATTAGAATGAATAACAAATGATTCATTAAGTGTTAGTTCAATAATATTTTGCTTAGTATTTTCATAGATTCTTATCCATTGATATGGAGATTCAGTGGAGTATAGCAAACGGTGCTCGATATTTCCAAAAGGGGATAATTGTTTTTCGCTCTCAAAAAAGGTAGGAAGTTTTAGTCTGTTATCGGAGATATTAACAAAGCAAAAAGCAGATAGAATTAATAGAGTAATGATTGCGGGAATAATTTTTTTTTTAAGTAGTATTTCGGCAATCGCAAATAAAATCCAAATGAATCCTATAAAGCAAAAACTCTTAATAGTTCCAAAGAGAGGAATGAAAATAAATGTTTGAACAATAATTCCCACTAGACTTCCAGTTGTCCCAAGTAAAAAGAGGTGAGAAATATTTTTAATAAATCTTTGATAGATAAATGGCGAAAAACACACCATTGTAGCAGCAGAAATGATAACTAAAATAATGAAAGGAATTAAAATGAAAATTCCATTAATAATAGCTCCTGAAAAGAGAAATTGCGAACTATGTTGAATAGACCATGAGCTAATAGTTGGAAATAAAAATGATAAAATTCCAAGAAAAGCAAAATAGTACATGCTATTTTTTTCAAAACTTAAGAGCAATCGTTTTTTTCCACCAATAAAATAACCAATAGACATACCTAACATTACAAGAATAATTGTCGCCGCCCAAATCCAGTAACTGCTTCCCCAAAAAGGAGCAATTATTCTAGGAAGTAGCATTTCAAAGGCAAAGACTGAGAAATTTAAATAAAAGACTACAAAAAAAGCATGAGGTAGACGAAGAATCATTTAACTATCTCCATATATAATAGATGTAGACTAAAAAAATAAAATAAAATAAAATAAAATCTAAACAAGATTAAACAAAGATTAAAAAATATGGGAGTAAAAAATAAATCAGTTTTAATTATAGATGATGATCCTGATATTATTTTGCTCGTTAGTAAAATACTACAAAATGTAGGAATGGATGTAAAGGATGCGAGTACAGTAATCCAGGGATTAGACTTATTTCAAAAGTCACCACCCAATTTAGTACTACTAGACATTTCTTTACCAGATCAAAATGGTTTCAGCTTTCTTAAAAAGCAAAGAACATTAACTTCACTCTCTTCTATTCCAGTTATAATGTTAAGTGCAAGTAGTGATATGTCGAATGTAAAAACTGCTCTGGCGTTGGGAGCTGCTAATTATATAGTTAAACCGTTTAAGTCAACAACTCTTATACAAAAAATTAGAAAAGCTTTACTAGAAAATGGAGGAGATCAAAATATATTTTATTTACCATCACCAGTGGAAGCGACAATTACGATTAATGCCTCTGTTAATTCGGCCAATAGTAATGAATTGATAATTGAATCACCTGTTTGTCAAAATATTAATTGTATCGCAGAAATTGATGGTCCAATAATAGATTATCTTCAATTAAAAAATAATATAGTAAAAAGTGTTAATAAGAGTGAACTTAAAAATATATCTGGTAGATATGTTTATAGGGCCAGCTTGATGGGTCTTTCAGAATCAGAACAAAATATGATTACAAAGAAAATTGTCAAATGGAAAATCAAAAATTAATTTTAGGCGTAGATGATGATATCGAAATTACAACCATACTGCAAAGATGGTTGACGATGGAAAAACATCGTGCATGTTTTTTTAATGATATTCGGGAATTTTTCCAAGCTTTAGGAAAAGAGAAATGTCATTTATGTATTGTTGATATTAATATAAAAACTTTAGGCATTGGTTTTGAAGTTATCACAGAGATAAGAAAAAAATTTGGAGATAATCTTCCGATTATTTGTCTATCGTCACTATCGGATATGAAAAATATTGCACACGCTATTGAAATTGGAGCAAATGACTATATTATTAAACCAACTTCTAGAGCAATACTTACTCAAAAGTGTCAACAACTTCTAGAAATGTCATCATCATCATCTTCTTCTTTCTCATCATCGATTTCATTACCTGAGGGCCAATATCGTTTTGTACCAACTCAATTTAGTGACATAAAATTGTCATCTAAAGTTTATATTGAAGGAATTGATGAACATGGTTTTAAAGTTAGGAGTAATTTTCTTATTCAAAAGGGAACTGCTATTTGGATAAGATCTTCACTAGTTGAGGAAATATTAAAAAAACAAGAGATTTTTTGTACAGTAACTTCCAATTGGGTAGTAATCGGAAGTACTGATTTTGGAGCATATCTAGAATTTGATTTAGTTAGTAGTGAATTGACCGATAATATTAGGAACTGGATTTATTTAAAAAGGAAGTCACAAGAAAATGAAAGATAAAATAAAAATTAATGTTGAACAAGAGATAAAAGAACTTTTACCTAAATATTTAAACAATAGAAAAAATGATTTAAATATTTTTAAAAAAGCACTGGCAGATTTAGATGCAATAACAATCGAAAAGACCGCTCATAAAATTGCAGGAAACGCTGGAAGTTATGGACTTGATCATTTAGGAGAGATTGCAAAGCGAATGGAGTTGGAATCACACGATAAAGAATTAGCAAATATTCAAAAATATCTTGATGAAATTGAAGAGTATTTAAATTTAATTGAATATTAATATTTTAATATTAATAGGATTTTTTTTGTGAAAAACGATATATATCGCAAAGTCAAGGCTAGAAGAATTTTATCCTTTAATGAAGTTAATTGCGATATTTTTATAAAACTATCTGAAGATAAATATGTGGCCATAATCAGAGCAAATTCATTATATGATTCTTCAATTATTGTAAAATATATGTCAAAAGGAGTGGAATATTTTTATGTTAATAAAGATGAGTATATAAAATTTTCAGAAAACTATTATTCTAATGCTCATCTAGCATTATATTCGGATTGTATTTGTAATCAGGAAAAAATTGAACTTCTAAACTCCATTCATGAGCTGGTAACTGAACATATTAGCAATATTGGGATAGATAAAAGTGTTATCGAGATGATTGATAAAGTAGTAAGTTCATCAATAGATATAGTAAAAAAAGATGAAGGATTATTTGATCTACTTTCATCAATGATTAATGCCAAAGATTATTTAGTTGAACATAGTATGATTTTGGTCTACCTTTCATGTGCTATAGCTTTAAAGATGGGTTGGAGTAGTAATCTGACATTAAAGAAGTTAGCATTGGCGGGAATGCTACATGATTTAGAAATTACAAATCCAGTATTGGCAATCATCCATGATTGTGAAAAACAAAAGATAGATAATATTATTGATAGTGAAGATAGAGATATTATTCATAAGCATACACTTTGTACCGCCGAAAAAATTCATTGCATGAAAAATTATGCCTCTGATGTCTATAAATTAATTTTAGAACATCATGAAAATCCTGAGGGGAATGGTTTTCCTGGAGGTATTTCTTCATTGGAGATTTCAAGCTTGTCTGCACTACTTATTTTGACTGAGGATTTTGTCAGTAAAATTTATTTTTCACCTATAGGGAAGCAAAAAAAAGAGGATCTAAGTGAATTAATAAAATATTTCAAAACTAGATATAGTAAAGGTAATTATCAAAAACCATTGGAAGGACTTTTATTATATTTACAAAGCATTTTAAAAGAAAAATAAAATAAAATAAAATAAGATAAATAAAAAAATGAGAATAATATATGAATGATGATGAATTAAGTAACAGTAATCCTGGATTAAAAGCAATTTGGCGTTTAAATCAAAAAGAGATAAATAACAACGATGATATTAAGGATTGTTTGTTACAAACATTATATGAAGTAATGGAGCTAACACGTAGTGAATATGGTTTGATATATACCTATCTAGATAATTCTGAAGTAGCAACACTCTTTTGTTGCTCAAAAAATTTGGAAGAGGAGCTAAAGAGTAGGCCAAAAGGAGCAATTGATTTTTTTAATGGAAAAAAAGATGTTTTAAAAAAGATGATGTTAGAACAAAAGGGACAGATAAATAATAATTTTATTCAAAATGATAACCTTAAAATAAATATTTGCGAGAGTGAAGGTCAAGATTTGCTTGATTATCTTCTGAAATTAAATTTTATTTCCTATCCATTTAAGATTGTCAATAATCCAACAACCAATAGTGAAAAATTTTTTATAATAATAGTAGGGAGTAAAGATACTAAATATAGTGAAAATGAACTTTTTCAATTGACTTTAATTTTAGATATTGTATGGAAAAATATTGAACGAATGCAAATGGCCCATGAATTAAAGATTAGTGAAAATAATTTAAAAACTACATTGGAAGAATTAAAACATGCAATGAATGTTGCTAATTGGGCCAATAAAGCAAAGAGTATTTTCTTTTCTAATATGGGACATGAAATAAGAACCCCACTTAATTCAATTATTGGGATGTCATCTCTTTTAAATGAAACAACACTAACTGAGGATCAAACAAAGTATGTTTCTTCAATTAATAAAGCAGGGGATACTCTACTTAGTTTAATAAACAACGTTTTAGATATATCCAAAATTGAGTCAGGTAGTTTGAATTTAGAATCAGTTTCCTTTGACATAAAAGAGTTGTTAGATACAGTTGTTGATATAATGACATTTAAAGCACAAGAGAAGGGCATATTATTAAAATTAGAATTAAGTTCAAATTTAAAAGTTAATAGAGTAGGTGATCCTCTTAGAATTAAGCAAATATTAATTAATCTAGTTCAAAATGCAATTAAATTTACATCTAAGGGAGAGATTGTTCTTAAAGTTGAGGATATTGAAGATAGTGAGGATATTGATAAAGATAATGGAGAATCATCTGATGGATCTAAAGATTTTATACTTTTTATAATTAAAGATAGTGGTATTGGAATAGCAGAAGATCGCTTACATTTACTCTTTAAAAGATTTCAACAAGTAGATAGTTCCACTACAAGAAAATATGGAGGAACAGGACTAGGGTTAAATATTAGTAGAGAGCTTACTAAATTAATGAATGGTGAAATTTGGGTTGAGAGCAAAGTAGATGTTGGTACAACGTTTTATGTAAAAATACCTTTAAAAGTTGATGAGCATTTAAAAACAACCAAATATCAATCGCAATGTAATACTCAAACATTGGAGGCATTAAGAAAGCATCAGGAGATGTTTGAATTAAATATTTTATTAGCAGATGATTCGGAAGATAATCAAATGCTATTTGAGATGTATTTTAAAAATACTCCTTGTAAGCTTGAAATTGTAGATAATGGTGAAAAAGCATTGGAAGAGTTTAAAAAAAGAAAATATGATATAGTTTTAATGGATATTTCTATGCCCGTAATGGATGGTTATACTGCAACCAAAATGATAAGAGAATATGAGATAAATAACAAATTAAAAAGAACTCCCATAGTAGCACTTACAGCATTTGCTTTGTCGAATGAAAAACAAAATTGTTACGATGCTGGTTGTGATTATCATTTATCTAAACCGATTAAGAAAGAGGATTTACTTAATAGTATAAAAAAAATATGTAACAAAGAGGTTAATAAATAAGATTATGACAAATAATCAAAATAAAATTTGTAATAATTTTTTTACAGAGATAAAAAATAATAGTCAGCTGATAGAAATTATAAAAGAGGCGGTATTAGAGGCAATAAGTGTGCATACCAAGAGTAATTTAAAAGTGGCCAAAAATACTAATGCCAGTAAAGATATTACTGCACTAATAGAGATGAAGGGGAACGAACAATCTGGAGTTATGCAACTCTCATTTACTAAGAGTGCTTTTTTAAAGTGTTATGAAAATATGTTTGAAGAAAAACATAGTGAAATAGGAATTGAGAATCAAGATTTAGCGTTGGAACTTGCTAATATTATCTTTCAAATTATAGATCCTAATCTTAGAGAACGAGGATATGATTTTTTGGTATCGTTACCTAAGTTGCTAATGAAGAATATTGATATTGATAATGATCGATTTAATCCTTTGATCACTTTCTCGATGGAAGAGGTAAGCGATGGTTATATATATATAGAGTTTATTTTAACAAAAAATGGAGATAATTTATGTTAGATAGAAAGACAAGAATTTTAGTCGTAGATGATATGCCTACTAGTAGAAAGATTGTAAAAAAATATCTGTCAGAGATCGGTTATAACTTAGTCGACGAGGCAACTGATGGAGAGATGGCCTGGACAAAAATTTTAGGAAGTAATCCACAATATGGATTAATCATAGCTGATTGGCATATGCCAAATATTAGCGGTCTAGATTTATTAAAAAAAGTACGTGCTAAAGATGAGTATAAAAATTTACCATTTATTTTAGTAACTGGAGAGAGAAAGCAAAATGAAATAAAAGAAGCAATTAATTGTGGGGTAACAAATTATGTTGTTAAACCATTTCAAGCAGAGACACTTTTTAAGGCAGTAGAAAAGATAAAACCACCAGTAGATGAAGTTCATAAAATGGATGAAGAGTTAAAGAAGATGGATGAGACAAGAGAAGAATTAAAGTTGTCAGGAAAATCAAAATAGGAAACTAAGATGTTAAATGTAAGCAATTGGAGCTATGTAAGCTTTTTTATCTATTTGGGAGCAATGCTTGGAATAGGAATCTACTTTTATTTTTATACTAAAACCATGCATGATTTTGTTTTAGGAGGAAGACGCTTAGGTGCTTGGGTAACAGCGATGAGTGCATTTGCTTCTGATATGAGTGGCTGGTTACTTATGGGATTACCTGGATTGGCCTATGCCACTGGTTTGATGGAACCCTTTTGGTGTATGCTAGGATTAGTAATTGGATCATTTATAAATTGGATGTTAGTGGCCAGACGACTTCGAAGATATACTGAAAACATAGGAGACTCACTTACACTCTCTGATTATTTTGAAAAAAGATTTTTAGATCACTCTAAACTTTTACGAACTATATCTTCTTTTTTTATTATATTTTATTTTACTATATACACTTCTGCTCAATTCGTAGCTGGTGCAAAATTATTTGAAAGTGTTTTAGGTCTTAACTATCAAATCGGTTTACTAGTAATGGTTGGAACAATTACCACCTATATTTTTCTTGGTGGTTTTTTGGCCGTATGTTGGACTGATTTTTTTCAAGGATTATTAATGTTGGTTGCTTTGATCATAGTACCTTTAGTAGCAATTCATGGTCTTTTTACAATTGATGCTACCTCCGCTGTCTCAATAGGTGCAACTGGTGTGACCGGTGCGATTGGTGCAACAGGTACTATTGCAAGTAATATGTTAAGTATCTTTTCTGATTCGAAAGGAACACCCATAACTCTACTCCTGATTTTATCATCGATGGCCTGGGGATTAGGTTATATGGGACAACCACACATCTTAGTTCGTTTTATGGGAATTGAGAGCTCTAATAAATTAATGAAGGCCGCTACTATCGCTACTACCTGGACAGTTATTAGTATGTTAATGGCCATCGTTGTTGGTTTAGTTGGAATCCCATTTGTTAAAGCATTTGGAGCTTATCCTGGTTTTGAATCCGAGAGGATTTTTATTTTATTAATAAGTAAAACTATGCACCCTTTGATTGGTGGTTTTATGTTGGCGGCAATTTTGGCCGCTGCTCAGAGTACAGCATCCTCGCAATTATTAGTGGCCTCCTCTTCGCTGGTTGAAGATTTTTTTCGTCTATTTTTTAAGGGATTAAAAAATAAAGATAATAAAGATAAATCATTGGTGTGGATTAATCGTTTTGCTCTAATTTTTATTATGTTGATTTCTGCTATTATCTCTAATAATCCACAGAGTAGTGTTTTAAAAATTGTCTCTTATGCTTGGGGTGGACTTGGTGCCAGTCTAGGACCTATGATTTTATTTTCACTCTACTGGAAGAGAATGACTAGAAATGGAGCTTTGGTGGGAATGATAGTTGGAGGAGTTACTATTTTTATTTGGAAAAATATGTTGGCGCCACTGGGTGGATTTTTTACAATCTATGAACTACTTCCTGCTTTTATTTTAAGTTCCCTAGCGATTGTCATTGTATCGTTATTGGATGAAAAACCATCACCAGAGATTGAAAATAATTTTGTAAGTGGAATGAAAGACTAATCGTAAATAACTTTCCATATTTGAATAGAGTGATCAACTCCAGAAGTAAAAATTTGGGTATTATCAAAATTAAAGCTAGCATGTTTAAGTGAACGTTGATGAGGATCAATTACTATAGATTTTAAATTGTCTATTTCTGAGTGAAGATTCCAAACGCGAGCTTGGCCATCTAGAGAAGCACTAATAACCTGGTTTCCATTTGAAGAAAATCTTGCATCTTTAACCCATTGTTTGTGTCCAATAAGTTCTTTATGAGCAAACCATTTGTTTGTTACTGAATTTAAATTGTAAGTGATGGCCGTGCGATCATTGGAGCTGACTACTAATTTAGTGGAATCTGCACTAAAGTTAACAGAAGTAATAGTTTGTTTGGGCCCATTAAATGTGGTGCTAATTAATGGCCACTTCTTTGTAAGAGAATCTTTACTCCAAATCTTTATAAGATTATCAATTTTGGAGATAGTAACAATATGCTTTCCATCTGGACTAAATTTGGCCATAATAATTTCATTGTTATGACCTTTAAGTTGAATAATATTTTTCCATTGATTAGTATTTGTATCTAGTTCCCAAATGATTGCACTCTTATCAGTAGAAGCTGTTAGAATTTGATTGGGGTTAGTGGGATTAAAAGTTGCGGCCACAACCCAGTCAGTGTGTTGATCTAAAACAACACTCTCCCATTTTTTTGTATTCTGATTAAAAGTCCATACCCTAGCAGTATTATCATATGAACTAGTCACAATTTGTTTAGAGTCAGGACTAAATTCAGCAGTAACAACTATTGCCTTATGATCAGCGAGAGTTGATGCTGCTGCTGATGATGACGATGATTGAGTGTTAGTGTTTAAGTTGTTCCAAACCATGGCACTACCATCATTAGAAGCAGTCACAATTTGTGTTCCATCTGGACTGTAATTAACATCTAAGATACGACCATCTTGATGACCTAAAAGTTTTGTAGATATCCATTTATTTTGAATTGAATTAAAACGCCATACTGTAGGATTTGTAGCATCAGGTATGGTTACAAATTCTTTATCAGAAGTAGGATTAAATTTAATTGAACTAATACTAGTATCTTCAGCAATAGTATATATTAATTCACCTTTGATTATTGCTGGATTTTCTTTCTTTATTTTACTAATTCTCTCTTCTAACTCTTTTCTTTTTTTATTTTCATTTTCTTGTTCTTTTATTTTCTCTTCTGATATTTTTTTCTGAACGTTTTCTATAATTTCTTTTTCTTTACTACTACTATTTTGTTCTAAGCTATTTTCCAACTTGGTTAATTCTTGTAACACCTTTTCTCTGGCCACTTCGCTTACACCTTCTGCTGTTTCTCCATTGGGAAATTCTTCTAATCTTCTTTTATTAATTAAATCTTTCATCTTAGCTATTTTATAATAGATCATCTTCTTATCATCTTCATTTAAGTTACTCAAATCATGGTCTTGTGATAGAAGAGTTTGTAAATCAAAAATTTTTAATTCATTTTGATAGATCTTTAAAATTTCTAAATACACTTTTGCAAATGAATCCCTTTCAAATATTAGATCATTTATCATTTTAAGAGTGCGCGGATTATGTTTATATTGATTTTTTATTTGCGCCAGTAATTTTCCAGAGGGACAATTATTAGGATTTTCAGGAGTACCAGGGGCCAATTTATCAGGACCTTGAATGATCATCTGATACTGTGTAAGCAAAAGATCTTCAGGCGTAAGACAAACATTTTCTAGATTAAGAAGTTCCCTCCGATTACTCTCCTCTTTCTTACTTTGTAACAACTGTAAATACTTTGCTGTCTTTAAAGTATCAATTAAATTGCTTATGGCCCCTCTGTTGGTGAATTGATTAGTCATAGTATAAGGATAGAGCATGCTCTTAGGATCCTCTTTGCATGTTTCTTCATCTTCTTTTTGTTTTTTCTCCAATCTTTGTGCAAGTTGCATCCATAGATGTGCACTTAATTTAATAATTTCATCCGGAACCTTAATCATATTTATCTGTTCCTGAAGTAAATTTAAATCGAGATTATTAATAAAAAAACATTGTTTTTTGTTTTTACAATTACTCATAACTTTAAATAGTGCTTCTGCTGATGATAATCGATTAACTACTAAAACCTTAAATAAAATTCTATCGAGTAAGGCCATGCCCGTGGAAAGATCATTGCTGTTTTTAAATTTTTCCAAAAATTCATATATAGTCATATTAGAAGTAATTAGTGCACTCTTAAGCTTACCAATAATCTCCTTATCTCCTAACATTCCCTTGCGTTCAAGTAGCACCGAAAGAGCTGATGCAAGAACTTCTGTATTTGCTTTGTCGATCTCATCTAAGATTGCATAATCATGCATTAGCAAACTTTGCTCTGTTTGATAGTTAATTTTTCCACTACTTAAAAACTCCTTTCCAATTATTGCTCCAATTATTTTTTCCTGTTTAGTATTTGCTGAAAATTGTAGATTAAATAATTTTCCTTTAAGTGTTTTTAGTACATCGTCAGCAGTTTGAGTCTTTGATCCTCCAGGGCCACCTAAACTTAAAACATGTTGTTTGCTTAATATGGCCAGTAATAAAACATCTATATATCCATCCATTTCACTATACTTTTTTCGCATTTCAATGGACAAATTTTTAAGTCCCTCTTCTGTTGCTAAAATTTTTTTCTTATCAGTTTTTTTCTGATCATTTGAATCAGAAGAAAAAGAGGAGGATAAAAATATATGAGTGAATATAAATATAGCTATAAAAAAATATTTAAATTTGTTCTTAGACATAAACTAATCTCGTTGATTTGTGTTTATTGATTATTATTTACTGTTTATTATATTATTGCTTAAAGAATGAGTGTATTGATGATATTTTTTTATGATAAAGATAAATTGATTGTTATTTTAATATATTATCTAGTTGTAAAAAATATTTGTTGTGTATATTTTTAATTGAGGCATGCCCATTTCTAATGGAAGCATGGAAGTGCCATGCTCCTTTGGTTCTGCAATTGCGAAACAAAAAGAGCATGGCACTGTTGTTTATCTTGGAGGATCAATAATTTGTTTCTAAAATCTGCATGAATAATTTTTCTGGATAATTGAGATAATACTTTCAAGTGTTGATTAGAGTTGGAGGTAGTTAAATCAGGGGAGTCTGAAAATGCTAGCAAAAAAACCATATTAACTTCTGGATTATCGTTCCAAACAATAGGATTTGTGGTTCGTAGAAAACACATAAAACTGCTTTTTATATAGTGAGAACGACAGTGAGGAATGGCCACATTAAATCCAAGTGAGGTTGAAGATATATTTTCTCTCTCCCATATTGCTGTTTCTAGCTTATCGATATCTTTAAACTCAATTCGATTATTTTTATATGCAAGCAAGACAAGTGCTTTTATGATTTCCGCCCTGTTTTGATAAGAACAATTTAAGTCAATTAAATCTGCAGTAAATAAATCATTATTGAGGTTGAGATCGAGGTCGCGATTGAGACTTGGTTTAAGATCGAGATTAATATCAATATCAAGTAAAGATTTTACTTCGGCCGCTGTTTGTATATTTAAAGCTTGTGAAAGCAAAGTTTGACATTTATCAATTGTTAATTGAGAGATTTTTTCTTTTACATTAGCAATATGATTAAGAGACATACTGAGTTTATCAAATCCCATCCCTAAGAGTATAGGAGTAAGTGATGTAAGCTGAGCAAGTTCACCGCAAATACTAATTTCCTTCCCGTAAAGATGAACACTATCAACAATAAACTTTAAAAAACGAAGTAGAGCAGGGTTGTATGGAGAGTAGAGGGTATTTAATTCTGGATTAGAGTTGTTGCGATCTACGGCAAAAAAATATTGAGTTAGATCGTTACTGCCGACACTGAAAAAATCAATGGCCGCATCTTCTGAACATAGATCTTTCATGGCAAATGCAAGAGAAGGAACTTCAATCATCACTCCAATTTTTATTTTTAAGTTATTATTTAATCCTTGCCTTTGTCTTTGCCTTTGCTTTGCTATGGAAATAAGTTCTTTTATGTATAATGTCTCTTCAAAGTTAGAGATCATAGGGAAAAGAATTCGTACAGTACTCTCAGCAGTGGTTTCAGCTGCAGCTGCGGTTGCAGCTGCAATTATCGCCATAAGCTGAGTAAGAATAATCTCTTTATGATCTTTATAGAGACGAAATCCTCTTTGGCCAAGAAAAGGATTTTCTTCTTTAGGAAGATTTAAATAAGAAATCTCTTTGTCACCTCCGACATCAAGTGTTCGGATGATAATGGTCTTATTAGGAAGACCATTAATATATGAGAGATAAATATCTCGTTGCTCTTCAAAAGTGGGTGGAGAAGTTCTCTCCATAAATAAAAATTCAGTTCGTAATACTCCCACTCCATCAACATTCATCTTTGCAATACAAGGAATCTCTTGTGGGGTAGAGGAGTTTACCATAAGAGATATAGTGTGGTTATCTTTTGTCTTAGTTACTTTGCTATTGTTGGCAATCAATGTTTGTTCTTTGATTTGCTCTTGTTCTTTATGGAAATTATATTCAATATTGTAATAATCAATTTGAGATGGATTAGGATTTTTAATCAAAATCTCTCGATTGCAATCAAGAATAATTTGAATAATTTGAGGGCCATCAAGATCAAAGATGTCAGGAATACACAGAGTGGGAATATTAAATGATTTAGCTAAAATAATTGTATGAGATGTGGCCGTAGTTTTAGTTAACACTAATCCTTTGAGTAATTCCAAATTGAGAGATAGAAATTCGCTCGGAGTAATTTCTGGAGTAATCAGAATATATGGGTGAGATGGAGATAGAGATGGAGATAGAGATGGAGATAGAGATGGAGATGGGTGATTTGATTTAGTTAATTTGTAGTAAAGTCGTTCTTGTAGTTGGAAGCAGATATCTTCCACATCCAAAAATCTCTCTCTTAAATAGCTGCTTCTATTTTTGGCAAATATATGATGATAGTGCCAGTGAACAGCGATTAAAATCTCCCAAATTTTTCCTTTAGTTTTATTCTTTATACAGTCAAGAAAGTCAGGATCATCTAAGATATTTAAATGGTTTTTTAAAATATTATCTGTGGTATGATTGTTTGATTTAATTTTGCTTGTGAGGTCAACTTTAAGCTCGTCAATAATAGTAAATAAAATTTCTAAGTTATTATCACCATCATACTTATATTCATATTCATCGTTAAAGAAATTTTTAAAATCTATCTGATGAATATCTCGTTTTTTAAGATTCAAAATAGGTTTTGCAATGGCCAGACCTGTGACTAAAGTATTTCCATTTAATACACTTTCCCTAGGAACTTTTATGTTTTTAACTAAATGATCGATCCATGCATTTGATGTGTTTGATGTGTTTGATGTGCAGGAATGCTGTTCTTGAAACTGCATCTCCTGCTTATTTAAACTTACAAATTCAGTATCAAAAAAAACTTTAAAGAGTTCTAGATTTTTTTCGGCGGTGACATTAGATCTGTCAAAGATTACAGCACAAGAATCATTGAATTCAGTATCGGTGGAGATCATTTGTAGAATACTTAGAGAAGGTGCCTCTTTATTTGTTCGATAATTTTTAAAGATAAAGCTAGTGTTTGATTTCAAACTCCACTCTCTAAGAAGAGATGCAGGCCTAGCGTGCAAACCATTTTTAATAGGGAAAGAGAAAGAAAAGGAAAAAGAAAATGTAAAGCTATGGTGATTCATTTGAGGTGATTCATTTTATAAAGAGTTCTTGCGGATTAGTAATTGCTTTTTTTACTGACGTTTCAATTATTTTAATTCCACGTTCACGTCTTTGGATTTCAAAACGTTCTCTCTCATCTATAGCGATATCGGAAGCAAAGATTATAAGATCAGCTGCTTTTAAATCTTCATCTGTAATCTCATTTTCTACTCCCATCGCCCCTTGAGTCTCCACTTTTATTTGATGGCCTAATTCTTTGGCGGCCAAAGTAAGGGATTCAGCGGCCATATATGTATGAGCAATGCCAGTAGGACATGCAGTTACCGCTACAACTTTCATTGATTCTTTTATATTCATATTTGTATTCATATTCATATTCATATTCATACTTTATCTCTCCTCCATTTTTTTAATCCATTGATAAGTAGTGCACACACCAGTGAACCAACAACTATTGCTATTACATAAATTGTTTTATTATCAATAACTGGAATAACAATTGGGCCACCATGAGGAGCATGATTGCCAACTCCACCAAGCATTGCTATGACTGAGCCGACAGCAGAGCTAAACATTATAGTGGGAATAACTCTTATTGGATCTGCAGCTGCAAATGGAATTGCTCCCTCTGTAATTCCAATCATTCCCATTCCTAGAGCGGCCATACCAGCATCACGCTCTTGTTCACTCCAAAGTTTTCGCGATAGAAGTGTTGCCAGTCCCATTCCCAGAGGAGGGATACATATGGCGGTAGCACAAGCACCCATCACTGCAAAATTTCCTTCCTTAATCATCGCTGCTCCAAAGAAGAAAGCAGTCTTATTTATTGGCCCGCCCATATCAAATGCGATCATCATTCCTAGTATTATTGCCAGCACCAGTGAATCACCAGTTCCCATGGTGGAAAGCCATGTAGAAAGAAATCCCATAAGATTTTTAATAGGAACTCCTAAGAGCTTAAACATGATAATACCAACAATGAGTGATGAAGTTGCAGGTATAATAAGAATAGGCATTACAGGTTTGATAAAGTTGGGAGTCTTTATTTTTTTGATCAACATTACAGTATAACCAGCAATGATTCCAGCAACGATACCACCGAGAAAGCCAGCACCAATTTCATTGGCAATAAACCCACCCACAAAACCAGGAACTAGTCCTGGGCGATTTACCATTCCATAAGCAATATAACCGGCCAAAACTGGGACTAACAATTTAAATGCAGTAACACCAATATCTAAAATTAATTTTAATGTAGGTGCATTGGAAAAGTCTGGGCCAGAGGCAGTCATGGGAGCAAAACTGATTGCTAAAGCGATTAAAATCCCTCCTGAAGCAACAAAGGGAATAGCATAAGAGACGCCTGAAAGTAGATAATTTTTAATTTTCTTTATTTCATCTTTCATATTGAAATTATATCTCCTGGTCTTACACTGATATATGAATTGTCGTTGCATATATACTCTTCAACTTTTTTTCGATGAAGTTGATTTATATGGGTAATCCCAGTTAGTTTAATTTTACTAAGTTTGAAAAGTTCAAAAAGCTCAAGAAGTTCAAGAAGATTGGTATGAAATGGTAGATTAACATCGAAGGTGAATACCTCTTGCAATAAGAAATCAACATCACAAATCTTTGCAAAACTTTTTTTGGTTAATTTTCCATCACCACTGATTGCTAGAGACTTTGACTTTGATTTTGATTTTGATTTTGATTTTGATTGTAAATCTATTCTTACCATCAGATTAGGAACTGCATGAGCAATTTTAATACAACTAAATTTCAAACCTCTCCACTTAAAAGTATCACCACCTTTTAATTCTTTAAAACTAATCTTAAATGGTAAGGAGCAAATGTTGAATTTAGGGTAAGCGAGAGCGCAAATTTTAACAAGGTATTTTTTTATTCCTCTATTTCCAAAAATTACCAACTCTTTTTTTCTTTTATTATCTTTCATACTGTGAAGAAGTGCTGGCATACCAAAGGTGTGATCAGCATGAGCGTGACTTAAAAAAATTGCGTCGATAAAATTGCTATCTGAAAAAGATTCATCTCTCCAAATGCGCTCGGGAATTTGATAACCACAATCGAAGAGGATGTTTTGAGTTGGACCTAAGAGTAGTGAAGAGTTATTTCCAAATTGTTTGTCGAATGCTTCTCCACAACCGATTATTTTTAATTTCATAGATAATTTTTTATTTTTATAAGATCAAGATATTTTGTTCAACTTTATCTTCGATGATAGTAGGATTTTTTATTAATTTTTCTTGGTCTTCTTTGTATTCTTGGTCGCGCACGCTTGATTTAGGAACAGCATTAACAAAACAACCAAACTCTTTAATCTCCTCTAATCTACAACTCCAGTAAAGCTCACCTTTATGAACTGTCAGATCAGGGCAACTATCACACATATTCATTCGACCATCGCTCATCATATCCACTGGCTGAATGATGGTGAAGGTTTGTAAGTATGATGTTCGAAAGATATTTAAAGGATTTTTCAAGAAACTACTTACCATGCGTTTTAAGGCAACTCTCATTTTACTATCAAAGAGTGAAAAGAGCAGAGTAGAAGAGCGACCTGTGCTTAAATATGATGGTGATGAATAGCTAATCCAACGTCCGTATAGAAGATGATGAATATGTTGTACAAGCTCCATAAATCTAGGTCCTGCATAACCAAAGGTCTCTTTCTTAGAGCAAACTCGAGTAGAGAGTAACCACTTAAAGCTGTCAGCATCACAAGAACCATTTAAATAACCATTAGGTTCATAGAGTGGTTCTACTTCTCTTATTTTATCGGCCACATCTTGAGCAGTTAAAAGTCGTTTTCCACCCCAACTAGTTTTTTCGTAAGTATCACCTAAATTAATCTTTTTTCCATTGGCCCAAAAATCAAACTCACCAGTTAGTTTTGGACTTCGAAATAAAATAAATACTATTGTGTGAACGATGTCTGGAAATTTTTTGGCCCATTCAACTACATCTGGAATTTGATTTAAAGTATCGATACTCACTGTTTGATTGAAGGAGCAACTTATTCCTCCCTCTGCTGCCAACATTTTTGCTAATTTTAGACGTAAATGATTATGCTCTTTTTCTGTTGAGGCCGGTGAGTCTGCACGCACTTGAGTTGTATCAATGTGAAAAGTAAATCCTGCTACTCCTGCAGCTTTTAATTGCTTTAGAAGTTTTGCTGTTAAGGCCACGCCATTAGTATTTAAAATTGGTTTCCATCCCATAGAAGCAATCATCTTTACTACTTCAACAATTTGTGGATGCATGAGTGGATCACCACCAGCGATGCTTATACAATCGCTCTTTCTCTTTGCTTTAAAGACCATTAAATCTTCGTGTATCTCTTGAAGTGTTTTGTGTTTATTTATGTGTGGCCTATAACAACCTTCACAAGCAAGATTACATGCATCGGTTATTTCAAGCCAAGAGATTCCATTGTCTGTTAGAGACCATGGAAGTCGATAATAGTTTTGTGGAATTAATTTTTTACTTGTCATATCTGGCCCTTCTACTCATATTGTTATATCGTTTCGTTATACCGTTAGGTGTAAAAAGTTTATTCAGAATAGGACAGCTGATGGAATCTGACAATTATTTTATTAAATTTATCCGCCGAATTACATTCGTTAAAATTATTATATTTCTCTTCTTATCTCTTATAACGATCACAATAATTTTTTATATTCAGTTGCTACCAACCATTATAGAGATAAAAAAATTAAACAATCACTATGTTAAAGTTCAAGTCGATTACAAGACTGGATTTGCAAATTATTCGCTAACAAAAAACAAACCAAGTTCATGGGTTTCAATCCGAGAGATAAATTTAAAATCAATAAAGGCAATAATCATCAGTGAGGATGGATTTTTTTATAGGCATGATGGTTTTGATGTTGAACAGATTAAAGATGCTGTTTCTAGAGGGATAGAGAGAGGACGTTGGCGAGGGGCCAGTACTATAACTCAACAGATGGTTAAAAATCTCTTTTTAAATCGTGATAAAAATATTCTAAGAAAAATCAAAGAACTTATTCTTGCAATTCATGCCGATGAACTTTTAAAGAAGAATAAAATTTTTGAAATTTATTTAAATATAATTGAATATGGACCAAATTTGTATGGTATTTCTAACGCAACGAGAATTTACTTTAATAAACATCCAAGCGAAATTACTCCAAGAGAAGCAGCGTTCATAGCGATGCTGTTACCAAATCCTAAAAGATATGCAGAATCTTTTAGAAGAAAAAGATTAACCATGTATGCAAATAAAACTACAAATCGCATTCTACACAAGATGATGTTAGCGCATTATATAAGCGAAGAGGAGATGGATGTAGAGATGAGAAGAAGGTTTGATTGGGAGGTAAATTAGAGTATGACTATGACGATGATGTTGAATGTTGATAATTTAGATAAAACAAATCTAACAAATCTAACAAATATAAATAATCTAACAAATCAAGAGAATAATTTTGTAGATATAAATGAAAATAAGAATGAAAATATGAATGAAGATTTTAATGAAGATATTAATAAAGACATCAAGAGACCATTTTTTATTCTAAATCCGGTGGCCGGTCGTGCTCCTCGCAATCGAGAGTTGCATAGTCTTGAAAGTTATTTTTTGGTTAGATTAGGTAATTTTGATTATATTTTTACTAAAGATAGAGAAGAGGCAATAAAAACGACCAGACGATTACTTAAAGAGGGCCATAAACAAATAGTCAGCGTAGGTGGAGATGGAACTGTAAACTCAGTAGTTAATGGCTTTTTTGAGAATGGAAAATTGGTTTCTAAAGATGCGTTTTTAACTATTGGTTTAGCAGGAACCGGTGAGGATTATTTTAAGAGTATTAAAAAGTTTTATGGTGCTGGTGATTGGAGAGAATTAGTATCAGATTATCAGATTGTAAATGTTGATGTTGGAAAAATAAGTTTTCAAAACAAAGAATTTTCAGATCAATATTTTGTAAATATGGCCAGTGTGGCGATGATTGCAAAAGTAGTTAAAGAACGTGAAAATTTGCCAACTTGGTTACCATCTCAAGTTCAATATCTTTGGCCTACTGTAAAGACTATTGCCACTTATCGCTCTAAAAAGATCAATCTAGAATTAGATTTAATTGATGATGTAACTGGCGAAAGAGCGGAACAACCGTTAAATGCTGATTTCAATATAAAGACGATGACTATTTCTAAAGGACAATTTGCAGGCGGAGGAATGCAATTCGCTCAGAATGTAACTTTAGATAGTGGTTATTTTGAAGTGACTCTATTCTTAGCGATGAATCCACTTAAGATGTGTTATAATTTAGGTAAGCTCTATCGTGGAACCTACAGCAAAGTAGAGGGGATTTTAAAATTTAAGGCCAAAAAGGTGGAGATAAAATCCGAAGATCTAATAGCTGTAGAATTTGATGGAGAAGTTTATGGAACAACTGATCTTAAGATGGAGATATTGGAAAAGAAATTAAGAATAGCAGTTCCAAAAAAATAAATTCAAAAAAAACTATCACCTCCTACCTCCTTATTTTACAACACTACCTATTTGCGGCCCTCATTTAATCATTCAATCCTTTAATTCAATCCTTTGATGGCAACCTTTTAGGCCATATAAACAAGAAAATAATTTTTTTTTACAAGAGAGCAACTATTTAAAACAACTATAAAGTATAAAAATATTTTCAATAAAGATAGCATGGCCAATCACAGTTGGAAGATAATTTAAAAATCATAGAAATTTATTTATTTAATTTTTGCAGACGGTGAACATGACCTGCAATAAGATCCTACAATAAGGTATAATGATTATGAGCGCTTTAATTTCATTACTAATAACTCTAACTCTAACTCTAACTCTATCACTGACATTACTATTTTTCACTAATACTGGTGAGGTATTGGCCGTTTCAATTAAAAACATTAAAGGAATGGGGGGAATTTTAAAGAAAGAGTTTTCACATTTGGCACCTAGTGAGGGTATAGCAGTTGAAAACAGAATAAAAAACTACTACCTTTATGGCGATGAAAAAGAATCAGCAGTGAAATTAATAAAAAATTTATTTTTCTTCATTGATCCAGTAACTCTTGCTCCTACTCAATTGGGAGGCAAACCTGGTATGCATATTAGTGCAAAATTAGTAGGCAAGATAGAGGCAAAATTACAGGAGATCTTGGACAATAAAGAATTATTCTTGAGATGTTCAAAAAACATGAAAGTGTGTATAGATAAAGAGTTGTTGCCACTTATAATCAAAGATGAAGATTATATCTCTTCCATCAAAAAATGTGAGGCAGAGGTTCTAAGATTACAAGCAGACAAGATTGAGATTGAAAAAAATACGGATTTAACTAAGGAGAAAAAAGAAGCACTTCTTAAGTTAAAAGAAAATGATATCAATAAAATAAAACCTCGAGAGGAGATGCTTGCAAGGGAAAGCAGATCTCTAGCAGAACTATTGTTAAAAACACTTTTGGAGGGATTTGAGGGGAAATTACAAAAGTATCAACCAAACATGGTCTTTAAGATTTTAAATCATTTTCTATGGAAGAAGGCCCAAAGTACTGATGATTTTATAAAATATTTTAAAGGTTTGGGTGAAAATTTTTTAATGACTGATCGTGATCGTGATTCAACTGTAACTATAAAGTGGTTTGAATCTGAATTTGGCCCACAAGATATTGTAAAAGATCCAACAAAATTAAACACCAACGATTACGATAAAATGCTTTTTAATCTTGATTTGATTAAACAAAAGACGGAGACACCAATATTTGGCACAGCTGAGGCCCAAACATCATGTGACTCCTTTTCTGATTGTGGGGAAACCTCTGTACGCAATTTTTTTAATCTCCTTTTATTTAACAATAAAAATAAAAAATTTGAGATTGAAAGATTGGAACATCTTGGAGATAAATTAAGTCCATCGCTTAAGAATTACTATAAAAAATATTCGACTATTGATGAACAGAGAAGTCAGAACGCCAGAAACGATTGGGCAGAATTGGTATCAAATTTAAAGGGAGTTACCTATAGTAGAGCATCTAAAGATAAGAAGAGTAAAGCAAGATGTGAGATTGATGTTGGCGCCAATAATATGTTAAGAGTTTTAAGTAAGCTTACGGGATTAAAGGGGTGGAAAGAGTTGGAGGATAAATTATTTCATATTAATGATAAAAAAGATAAAAAAGATAAAAAAGATAACAGCAATCAAATATCCTTTGATACTAATGATATAACAAATTTAAAAAGTGGTAATTTTGGAATCGTACATTTTAAAATCAATGATTCTTCTTATAAATGGGATTTTCAAGATAACCATTTTATTATCTCTGTTGATAATAACCTAATCAATAATGGAACAGAAAAAAAAGAGTACCTCTATCAGTTATTTTGGCAGTATGGTTTTACTGATAACAAGTCTTCGCATTTTTTTGATTATATATCCATGCTTCCCTTAAATGAAAGACAGATACTCAGTCTATTAGAAGATGCAGATAAAACTTTTTCCACTCTAATGATAAAGGATTTGATTTTTTTAAACAATCTACAAGATAATGAAATAAAATTTAATCTTATTAAATTTTTTGTGTATCGTTCTCAAAATTCTACACATCAAAAACCACTTGATCCTCAAATAAATAAAATTCTTCTTACGCTATTTAGGAGTATGCCTACTGACTTTCAAGTAAGATTAGCATTTAGTTTGATTTTAAATAAAAAAGAAAAAATTATAGAATCTGAATTGGCCACTCTTGCTCCAAAGATAAAAGAATGGGTTCAAAACACTGATGCGCGTTCATTGCCAGATACTTTAGACCTAATTATAAACAACAAAATTGAAAAGTTATATTTCACACTGGATACAGATTTAATAAAAAAGCTTCCCTCTCATTTAACTGCTAGCAATGCTCTTATTCGAAATATTATTAAATCTAAAAACAAGGAACTATCTAAACTGATTAATGAACAGACAATAATTAATCCGGATCATGATCATGATCATGATCATATCAATGTACATTCTTTTATGTATGCGATTATTGAGAGCAAAAATAGCGAACTATATCCTCTTTTGTCCCGAAAGTTATTTGAAGAAATATCTAAAGATTCTATGTTTAATCCTATATACACTTTACGTTCAATTATTTCTTCTAAAGACAAAGAGCTACACCCTGTTTTGCAGAGGGAATTGAAAATACTAATTTCATTATTAGGCACTAAAGACTCTGATGAAAGAGTTGATGCAGAAATTTTAGCACTGATAGCGTCCACTGATTTTGATCAATTTAATAATCTTTTTTCAGAAGAGAGGTTGAAACAATTTAGTGAAGAAGAGTTAACAAAAATTTTAACTTCAATTGTTACACATAAAAATGAAAAGCTATATGAACTACTCTCTGCTGACCGCTTAAAAAAAATGAGTTCTATTTACCTTGAAAAAGTTATGATTGCGATCATAGAGGAGAAAAACGAAAAATTATATCATCTGATTGATTTTGATAAATATATGGTTGAAGATAGATCAGGTATATATGGAACAATCGTCCAGAGTAAAAATGAAAATTTTTATCACTTGCTTACAACTGATTCACTTGCTAAATTGACCGACTCATCTCTTTCTTATCTTTTGATAGAGATAATAAAGAGTAAAAATGAAAAATTTTACTCTTTATTTAATAAGGATCTAGGTCAAGATCTACTTGAAAGACTTGATTCATTTAGCATGTTCCAAATTATGGATCAAATTATCACTGATAAGATAGAACAACTCTATTTTGTAGTTAGCGATGACAGATTTGAAAAACTCAAAGTAGACGACCAAGAAAGATTTTTACTAAGCATTAGCAAACTCGACGACAGTCCCCAATATAAAAAATATCTTCACCTCTTTACTCATCAGAGGTTTGCAAAATTGAAGTCATATAATCAAGGACATCTTCTGAGCAATATTGTTACTAGTAAAAAAAAGGAGCTCTATCCATTTCTGAGAAATGAAGTTTCCACCATTTCTAGAATTGATAAAATAAATTTCATGAATGATCTAGCTGCTGGAGATGTTTCCGAATTAGGTGAAGTTATGTTTGCAAATTTTAGTGAGTTTAGTGATTATCTACAAAAAGATGTGTTGTTGAATACAAAAAAATATATCGAGAAATATGTTGAGAAAGAGACGTGTGTAAACGGTTATGCTGATAAGAATTTATCTGTTCCCACATCGGCCATCTCTAATTTAAATCTTCAATGGTTGGAAGCAATGTCTATGATTCAACCAAGAAATTTTGTAATGCTAGAAATAATTGCAAATACCCTAGAATTGATTATAAAAAATAAAATCACTACCTACTATCCATTGATTGAAAAAATTTTAAATAAACCAAATATGATTAATGATTTGGCAACAACTGCACCCAAGATTACTAGAGGACTATTTAATCAGTTGAGGAGTCTTAAAGATGGAATAAAGAGTGAATTAAAAATTGAAAAAGATCCAGTACTATCCTTATCAGAATATCAAATGCTGGCAGCGTTTCTACAGTATTGCAGTCAACAATTAAAAATAAATCTCACATTTATCACAATTAGTTTATAAGTCGATTATTTATAAGTCGATTAAACGTAAATCATCATCTGTCCATTTCGAAAAACATTAGGAGCAGGTTGACACTGATTAAATTAAGTGGGATCTTTTTAGTAAGTTCGATTTGTATGGTAACACTGTAGTACTAGGAGTAGATGTGAAAAAAAAGATAAAAATTCATTTCCAGTCTTTATTCCAATTGCATACTATTCTCAGTCTTAATCTCACTATAATTCTAATTTGTAGTTGCCTTTCATGCTCTAAGCAACCTGAGAATACTGTAAAAGTTAAATTCTCATTTCCTAAATCTAAAATAAAGGACAATGAATTTTCCATATCATCATCATCATCATCAAATACCAAATCTCAAAACAATGCCACCAAATCAAAATCTCAATTAAGTGCTAAAGCAAATTCAACTGCAACCTTACAATTTGGTGGTTGGAAAAATTTAACCCCAACTAGTATTAATGAGTTCAATTGTTATGCCGTGATGGTCTCTTATAGTGGTAACAATAATTCGAGCTCTTGTATTGATGATACCGGAAATGTAAAAGTTTATCCAATGTTGGTTAGTGCTGCTGTTGCCGCCGGAGGATCATTGATGATGAATGTGCCAGTAGGAACTGCACGAAATTTTCAAGTAATAGGTTTTTCCGTTCCCGCCGGTAGTGTGTGCCCCAATGATATAAAAGCTCTTTCATCAACGGAGCTATCAAATCTATCCCCACCATATATTATCGGGGGAACTACAGCAGACATAGTGAGAGATGTAGAGATTGGGATTACAGTTTCTTTATCGAACGCTAAAAAACTTTTAACTTGCCAAGGAAATTTGTTTAGTTGGTCTACTGTTAACAATGTAAGTATCTCTTCAATTGCAATCAGTAGTAGTGGAGTGGATGTTTCTGGGGTAAATTTGGATAAAATTAAGAGTGGAAAGATTAAGGTTGAAAGCAACACGTATGCTTTAGGGGTTTCTACAGCAGCTGCAAATGTAAACTCAAGTATTTTTGTAAAATTACAAGCACTCGCTAATACCATTATTGATAAAACAAAAATAACTAGTCTCATTCTAGATACGGCACTTGGAGAGGAAGCTTTTACTATTAGTTTTACAGGATTAGGAACTGCATCCACCCTCAATGTGGGAACTGCTGCAAACAATATTGTTCAGCTTGATGCCAACGCCAAACTACCAGCAGTGGATGGTTCTCAATTAATGAATATTGCAATTGGTGACTCTTGTTGTAGATTATCCTTGCATACAACTGATCCAATTTCGACAGATAATCTTTCTGAAAAAACTACTCTCTATTGGCACCCCTATAAATCAGATAAAATTGCACTCTATGATGGAACAAACTGGAAAATGTATACTGTTGCTACTTCGCTATCTATATCTAACTCTGGATTGGACGCATCGAAACCGTACGATGTTTTTGTTTATTCAAATGCAGGAACACTCACATTGAGTTTGCTGGCCTGGACTGACGATACCACTCGCCCAGTTCCAAATCCGATCACTAGAAAAGATGGTGTCTATGTTAATACTTCCGATAATAGCAAAAGATATATAGGAACAATTAGAACTGATTCAAATAATAAATTTGAAGATAGTGCTCAAAATCGCTTAGTATGGAACTACTATAATAAAGTTAGTAGAATATTAAAAAATATAAATACTAACAATGGAAATTCCACCCCTACTAGTGAAAGTACCTGGGAAAGGGCGATCGCATCTTAATTGTCAGTTATTTAATTGAGAATAAATAGTAATTTATTGACCAGTAGTAGATATATTTATTGATAAATTTTTCATAAAATTCCTTTGAAGTGGGGGGGATTTTATGG